>JAKFVU010000082.1 GCA_021732025.1 Candidatus Obscuribacterales bacterium
ATTGCGTAGGCTCGATATTTCTTGCTGCTTCAAGTCAGAATCCACAGCTAGCGGGTTATCGCTACAATTTCCGGTCTGCGCAGACCTGATGTTTCCACTTAACCCCTCGGCTCAAAGCACTCAACTTATTTATTGGTGGGTGCTCACCGGTTATGCAATTAGTATATCCGAGCAGAAATCTAATGGAAGTCCCCCGTTGAAAATACTTTGAATATCTCTTGGTAATTTCCAATGCAGCTTTAGTGGCTGCGATCTATATCTGCTCCAATAGCCAAGCGCGTGAACCACAGCCTGCTCATTGGGAAATTCAATCGTATATGCGGTTATGCACATCTCCGGTAATGCATTGTCAGGCGCAAAAATTGTCTAGCCTCATAAAGCAAACTTTTAGATGGGCTTGCCTAGTAGTTTTTTTGCATCTTCAGAACAGAAATTTTTTTGCACAAAAAACTTTCTGTTTTAAAAACCGAAATAGTGGCTGTTAGCGCTGTCTGTATAAATCGCCGAAAGCGATTTTCATTCCAGCATCAAGAAGAGCCTGCGATGCGGCATCCGAACGGCCAGCGCGGGGCGCTTGTTCAGAATCAGCTGGCCAGCCTGACCAAGCTTTTTTGAAGAGACCCATCTCGGCATTTATTACTGCGCTGAAAATACTAAGTTCGACATTGGCTGCCACTCTATCTCGTTGGGAAAAATTGGGACCTAGCTCGATATTAAATGGGTTGCTCATTTATCGCCTATCTGTGGTGGGGGTACAGATAAAGTAACAACAGCTTCTAACTGTTTTGTGACGAGGCCATGCCTTATGGCAAGTCAGCACCTGCAAGTCGGCTCCTGCAAGTTAGGCCGTGCAACTTAACTTCGATCTGTACGGCCGCGGCCATCGTAGAGCAAGCGTTCCACAGGCTTTCCGCCAAGCAAATGCTCATTCACTATCTGCTCAGCGTCTTCTGGGCTGACATGGGCATACCAGGTGCTCTCGGGATAGACAACCACTACTGGTCCATTGCCGCATTGGTCAAAGCAGCCGGCTTTGTTAATGCGTACGCGCCCTTTCAGACCTTTGGCAATGACTTCTTGGCGCAAGGCTGAGCAGACTTCTTCTCCACCATCTATGGAACAGACTTTGCCCGAGGTGCAGACAAATACGTGCTTTTCAAAGATTTCCATAGAACAGCGCTCCCAGAGGCCAAATTTTGAGATATTTTCCCTTGAATTGTTACATCAAAATGAGTTTTCTTGACGAGAGCTCAATATAACGCGAGAATTTGGCCTGCATCTATCAGCTTAAACTGTTAAATGCTATTAACTAAGGCCGCAGACAGTATGGTACTCCCAAAAGCAATGGCGGGAGTTTAATGAATCCTCTAATTGAGGGTCGCCGACTTGAGGTCACAAATTCGACTTTGTTAAAACAGTCGTTTGCGAGAGCTTCTCTCGTCCTTGTGATCCCGGCATTTGTCGGGTTTTCTTTTTGGAAGACTTTTACAGATGCCATGAGCGTACTTAGCATCCGTTATCTAAATGGAGGCGACTCCAGGAGATCTAAATGCCAACAAGAGAATTTAAGGCCGGGGTGGTCAAAGACCTCGAATCTATCTTCGTTAACGGCAAGGTCGCTATCGTCGCTGACCTGAATGGGTACACGGTGGCTGAGTTGACTCAGTTCAGACGTTCTCTTGACAAACAAGGGGCAAAATGTCGCGTAGCAAAAAACACTTTGGTGAAAATTGCTACTGATAAGACTGAGTTCAAAGCAATCGCCGAGCTCGCTAAGGGACCAACAACCGTAGTGGTTGGATACGATGATCCAGCAGCCCCTGCTAAAGCTGTCGTTGATTTCATCAAGACAATTAAAAAGGGTTCCGTCAAAGGCGGAGTGCTGGATGGTCAATCTCTTTCAATTGAAGAAGTGAAAGGGCTGGCCGAACTACCATCGAAAGAGCAATTGCTCTCATCCATTATGGGTGGTCTTGATTCTGGAGCCAGAAATATTGCTGGCATCTTGAACGCAGTGATTAGAGACATTGCAGTCCTCGTAGAAGAGGTCGCAAAGAAGAAAGACGAAGCTGCCTAAGCTGAGCTTAAGCCGCATACAACTGTATTAAGGAGAGATTTTTAAAATGGCTACTAAAATGTCAACCGCTGAACTTATCGAAGTAATCGGCAACTTGACCCTTCTTGAGGCTGCTGACCTTAAGAAACAAATGGAAGAAACTTTCGGCGTAACTGCTGCTGCTCCTATGGCTTTTGCCCCAGCAGCTGGCGGCGGCGGCGCTGCTGCTGTTGAAGAGAAGACAGAATTCGACGTTATCTTGGCCGGTGTTGGCGACAAGAAAATCGAAGTTCTGAAAATCGTTCGTGAAGTAACCGGCCTAGGCTTGAAAGAAGCCAAAGACTTGGTTGACTCAGCTCCTAAGACTTTGAAAGAGAAAGTTAAGAAGGAAGAAGCTGAAGATATGAAGAAGAAGATCGAAGCCGCTGGCGCTAAGGTCGAAATCAAATAGTTGCCATTGGGCAGGGTGTATGATCTAACCTGACAAAATCAGGAACACGGATATCAACTTATGCGCTGTCCAAATTGTGGTACCTATCATCCTTCTCAGTATCAGAACTGTGTCTCTTGTGGACAAGAGTTCTATGTCGAAGAAGAAATTGCAGAGACGGCTCCGTTATCTGATTCAGCATCTGCTGAAGCTGGTAAAAGAGCCGTCTCTCAGCATAACTTGCAACCTCAAGTGAGCAGAGATTATGCTGATCCTGATTACACACCACCTGCTACAGAGCCGTTTGCTCAAGTGCGTTATGACGTTTCGCGCAAAGATGTGGTGACTGATTTTGATGGTGAAGACAGCGATCAAGCTGATGACAATCGTCGTCGTACAAAAAAGAAAAACGACTCGATAGACAAGTCTAACTTAGCGCCTGGGGCTAAGCGTCGATCAAGCAATATGAGCCTTAGCCTCAAGAGCGGATTGCCACTGACTGGTGGAGTGCTTTTTGGTCTGACAACTGTACTTATTTTTGCTGGTGCCACCATCTTCTTTTTGACCAAAGCACCAGAAGAAGATCGTCTTCTTGGTAAAGGTCTGAAAGAACTAGATAATGGCCAATACGCTTTTGCTGTTGAGACCTTAAATAAAGCTGCAACAACATCGAAAGACAATCCTAAAATTATGCTGGCTCTTGCTCGCGCCTATGTTGGTGTTGATCAAATCGATAAAGCCAAAGACTGCATAGCCAAGGCGCAGTTGATGGGTAAGGGAATAGTTGAAGATCCAGATCTGGCTTCGCAACTAGCTAACTATTATCGAGTGCACTCACGCTACGACAAGGCTTGCGAATTGCTTAGGCCACTGGCTCTAGCAAATATTCCTGGTAAAAAAGCAGAGCTTGCCGATTTAGATGCTCTCTGGGGTGACCAAGAATTACGCGATGGTCATTTAGAAAAAGCCTTGAATCTTTGGGAAGAAGTGAAAGACTTAAAAGAAGGCTCGCGCTTTAGCGAGTCTGATGCTCGCCTTTCCACTATCTATCAAAGACTGGCTGAAAAACTAGTTTCAGAGAAGAAAGACAAAGAAGCATTGATGTATTTGAGTAAACTCAATGCTATTGCCGACAACTCGCGCAACTATGAAATGGCAGCTGATATTTATGAGCGCACCGGTCAATATGAATTAGCAATTGACCAATTGCGTAAGGCTCAACGCTTCTCTACCAGAGACGATTCAATAAAGCGTAAACTGGCAGCTCTACTTAATAAGCGGGGCAAAGAACTGCTTGATTCCGGCGAGCTTGATACCGGATATGGTTATTTGCAACAAGCTAAATCTGTTGATCCAAGCAACACTGTACCTACAGTTACTCTGAAAACTGTCACAGTTGACTTGCAGGGAGGCATGCCGCATATTTCTGGCCAGGTGTGGAACCCTACTGATGGTGCCATTAATGCCTTGACCATGAAAGTCGACTTGGTCGATAGCAAAGCCGGCGACAAAGTTCTCTGGACAAAAGAGACAGCCGTGGTAGATGAGTTTGTGCCACCACTGCCGTCCCGAGAAGGAAAAAAGATTGATATTACTGGTGGTGCCAGTGTTCGCAGCGACGGTAGCTGTGAGTTCAAAGTTTACTTTGATGGCAAGCTCTACAACAGTTATCCAATCGGCAAAAAAGACAGAGCCGAAAAGTCTGACGTAGCCAAGAAAGCCGATCCGGTAAGCGCTCCAACTCCTGCCGCTGCCAATCTTAATAGCGGTGCATCTAATTCGGGTTCTAATTTAGGATCTAATTCAGGTTCTAATTCTGGGGCGAATTCTGGTTCTAGTTCCGCAACGCAAACGCAACAAGAGCCCCCGTTGGCTCCAGCAATCAAGCCTTCTTCTGCCGAAGAAAAGACCATGAAAGAACTAGAGTAAGAGAGAACTCGCGTAGAACAGAACTTAAGTAGAACAGAACTTAAGTAGAACAGAACCTAAGTAGAACAGAACTAGCCGTTATGAACTCGGTCTCCGCCTTCTTCTTCAGCTTTCGCTAAAAATTCGATTGCCCTTTGTAGTAAATCAATTTCGTCGCGGGCATGGGTGGGAAAAGAGACGACTCCAATTGAAGTGGTCACTCTTAAGTGCCTCATCTCACTGTTGATAGGCTCTTGCTTCATGCGCTCGCGGATACGTTCTGCCACAATCATCGCTCTTGATGAATATGTTTCCGGGAAAATGATGCCAATTTTGGCTACTTCAACAATGCCAGAAACATCTACGTCTCTAATGCAAATGCCGGTGATGCGGGCCGCTGCTCTCATCACTTCATCCACAATCATCTGACCATATTGCCTTTGCAGCTGGCTAATATTGTCGATTGTCAAAATCATTAGCGACAAAGGTCGCTTGTAGCGTTTGGCGCGACGCATCTCATATTCTAATTTGCGTAAGAAAGTGCGCTGGTTATAGAGGTCTGTAACGAGGTCCTTGAGAGATTTGCGCTCAAGCTCTTCAAGTTCTTCGTCGCTCATCGGCTTTCTCTGCCGATCTAGCATTTCTTTTTGCTTGGTTTCTTTGAATTTCTGTCGGTCGAAGCGAGTTTCCAGAACCATCTTCGTAAATTTGGTCTCGCGAACAGAAGCCCACTTGCCGTCGACCTCAAATTTCCCAGTGGTAAATATCTTTTTCTTGTCGCTCATCGCCCCAGATCTCTAAGTAATTGAATTGTTCCCACTTAAGGGTGTCTGAAACCTATTTTTGAGTATCAGGCTTGGCACCTGCTTCTGGCTTTGCCAGGGAGCCACAGACTGATGTAACTGCGTCGTCTAGTCTGAAATAGTGCCCGGCTGCCTCATTGACGTCTTTGAGTGTGATGTTCTTCACCCTTTTACCAAAGGTATCCATATATGACACTGGCAAAGAGAGCTGCTCATAATCAGTCAATTTTTTGGCAATTGACCGTATGCTGCGCAAGCCAACCAGGTAAACGCCGGCTAGGTGGTCTTGTTCGGTGGCTAGCTCTTTGCTGGTCACCCCATTCTTATTAAAATCAGCCACGATTTTCTTTACTACCGCTAGAGATTGGCCGACATTGGCTGGATTGACTGATAGGTCAATCGACCAAGGTGAGTAGGGATAATGAGGCTCAGTAATGTGCGAAGAGATTGAGTAGGTCAAGCCCAGTTTGTCTCTAACCGGCGCCAAACGGCAGGCAAAGCTGTCATAACCGAGCACAGCGTTGGCCACCATGGCCGCTAAATAGTCATCAGACTTGAGCGAGAGAGAGACTGGCTTGCCCATAGCAATGTCAACATTGGCTTTGTCAGCCAATTCTGATGTCAAAATGCGCTGGCTATCTTTCTCTTTTGCTCTGTCGATGAGGCCACTGGCATCAACCTTGATGGGTGGAGCGCTTTCGCCCTTCCAATCGCCGAACTCGGCTTCCAGCAACTTCTTCACTGCTACAGGATCGATATCGCCGATTACGGCCAGGACAGTGTTGCCTGGGCTATAGAATTTCTGGTGATAGTTCTCTATATCGCTAAGCTTTATTGAAGAAAGCTCTTCTAATTGTTTGCTCAATTCAGGTGCATAGTAGACACAGCCTGGTTTGTAGAGTGATCGCACCAGAGCATTCCAGGCCACTTCACCAGTGTCTGTCATTTTTTCTTTGATGGCGGCTTGGCTCAGTTTCAAGACTAAGTCTAAATCTGCTTGTTGGAATTTGGGCTGACGCATCTCACTGCCAACCAAGCTCAGGAGCTTGGGTAGGTCTTCTGCGGCAACTTCCGATTCAAACTCGTGGAAGAATGTACCGTTTGAAAAATCGAGGGAGACGCCCATCTCTTCCATCTGAGTGGAGATTTGTTCTTTAGAAAATTTCTTAGTGCCGTAGCTCAAAAGCTCGGCAGTGATGTCGGGTACTGCCGATTTGCCAATCTCACTGTAATAATCACCAGCTCTTATTTTGCCCGAAACAGCAACAGTACCCCTGATAACATTTTCAGCACGCTTTCCACTACCGGCCCCTTCTGTCACTCGAGCTAAGAGCACGGTCATACCGTTTGGCATGCGGAAGCGCTCCACTCTTTCTTGCCATGTCTTAGCCTTGTCGGCAGCCGCAGATGACGAGTCAGCCGAACCAATGGACTTATTGGCGTCAGTGCTTGAAGCTGTGGCATCGGGCGAAGGAGGGCTAATCTCAGTGGCCTGAGCTGGTTTGATTTGGGCAACCGCTGCTGCATCAATTTTGAAATCGGTGGGCAGGTAGTAACCTACAGTTTTGTTCTTATCAACAAAGAATTTCTTGGCATTGTCTAAACCTTCTTGTGCCGTTGCTGTCTGCACATCACGAGGATAGCTAGCCCACCACTTCCAGCTGCCAACGGCAATGCCTTCGGTTATTGACTGAGCAAGACCCATGGGGTCAGACAGACTAAGGCGAAATCGTTTAGATATTGATGAGCGCGCTAAGCGAAGTTCTTCTGCCGTCACTGGCTTTTCAGTGAGCTTGGTTATTTCTTCTTGGATGGCGGCTTCAACCAGTTTAGGATCGATTCCCGGTTGAACTGTAGCCGAAATGATAAATAAGCCAGGATCTTTTAGAGTGTAATTGGCGGCATAACAGTCTGATGCCAGGCCAGTTTCAATTAAGCGCTTGTAGAGTCGCGATGATTTTCTGCTGCCACCTAAGACTGATTGCAAAATATCGAGCGGGTAAGTCGCGCGATCTATTCCTTTGGGTGTGTGGTAAGCCACCATTACACGAGCAAGTTCTTTGCCGCGACTGACTGTAAATCTGCGCTCGCCTTCTTGGGGTGGCTCAGTTGTGTAAACCGCAGGAAAAGCTTTGGGAGATTTGGCGATGGTACCAAATTTGTTTTCAATTTCTTTGAGTGTGGCGGCTTTATCAAAATCACCAATTACTACAAGAGTGGCATTGTTGGGATAGTAAAAATCATTGTAGAACTGCCGCAGTCGCTCTGTGGGCACTCCTTCGACGTCTGAGCGCCAGCCAATCACCGGGTGGTGATAAGGGTGTTCGCGAAAAGCCGTGGCAAAAGTATTCATTTCTAAAAGCTGTGACGGATCATCTTCGCCGCGCTCAAGCTCGTTACGCACCACTGTCATTTCAGCTTTACGATCACTTTCTCTAAGAAGCAAATGGCGCATACGATCGGCTTCAAGCTCAAGGCAAAGATTAATCGCTTGCTTGGGCACTAATTCAAAATAATTGGTGCGGTCATAAGAAGTGGTGGCGTTATTGATACCACCGACTTTTTTAAGCACATCATCTAGACCAGTCTGCTTAAGCGGATCGTGGATGTCTGTGCCTTTGAACATCATATGTTCAAGAAAATGTGTTGAGCCGGTATAACCCACTGCTTCGTTTCGTGAACCAACGCGAAAGACCATGTTGACGGTCACTACCGGGGTGGCATGTCTTTCACATAGCAAGATAGAAAGACCATTGCTCGGAAGTCTGTATTCTTCGATTCCGAGACCTTCGTCGCGCGAAACAAATTGAGCCGGGCTTGTCTTAATGACACTCTTAGAGGCAGGTGAGGCAAGCGGTGCCGCCATAACTGGATTGGCCAGTTGCAGCGGCACCGCCATCAGTGCCGAAATTGAAAGCGAGGAAGTTAATGCGAGAGCTAAGCTCTTGGCCAATCTATTGCTTGTTCTCATGTGCATGTTCTCTTGATTCCCAGCTTTCTTTTTGACTAACTATTATTTGGCAGCATCAGAGGCTGGCGCTGTAGCATCAGCGGCGGCAGCTGGAGCAGCTTTTTTCTTGTCATGGCCGGTCATTTTCTCAACGCCAGCTTTAGCGCCTTCACCCATTTTGGCCATGCCTCTGCCAGCACCCTTGATCACGGCTTCAGTGCCTTTGACCAAGCCAGTGGCGCCTTTTTTAGCACCATTGCCAAGTGCTTCGACGCCCTTGACAGTTCCCTTGCCGATGTCTTTGCCCACTGTTTCTACGCCTTTGACAGCGCCTTCAGCACCTTTTTTGGTGTCAGTGGTAACTGTCTTAACAATAGATTTTTTTGTTTTTGGTGGAGTAACAGTTTTGTCGGTTTCAGCAGTCGTAGTTGTAGTTGTGGTGACAGTTGTGTCATCAGCATACGAAGGCATGGCAACGGCTGAAAGAGCCAGGGCAACGGTGACGGCCATAATAGTCTTAATCATTTATATAATCCTTTAAAACCCCATTTCGAAAATCTCAGTCGTTCAAACGGCGAGACTTTCTTTCGCTAGCCATTCTGTCAAATTGCAAGGCTTAGCGCCACAGACTTAGACTCAGGTAAACTTAACTTGCAAGCAATTCGCCTGCTAAAAGGGCGCAATTTGCACTTTGCAACGCAAAATATCTTGGAGTAAGAAAGTGTCTTTAAGCTACAGAAAGTTCGCCACTGCCTGCTTGTCGCTCACCTTAGCAATTAATATGGGCTTAGCAAACACTGTCACTAGTGCAAATACTGCCTTGGCTGCAGCAGAGCCAAATAAATTGTTTGAGATCTCGGATAGTCAGTACGACGAGGCCGTCAAACTACTTAGCAACTACATTAAAATTGATACTACCAACCCTCCAGGTAATGAAAAACTAGGCGCTCTCTATCTCCAATCAGTGCTGAAAGAAAATGGCATTGATGCCCAAGTATTTGATTCGGCAAAAGATCGCGCCATTGTTATTGGTCGCTTAAAGGGCACGGGCAAGAAAAAGGCAGTGATTCTCCTCAGCCATATTGATGTGGTGCCTGCTCAGGCTAGTGATTGGAAGTATCCTCCCTTTGCAGCTGAAATTCATGACGGCGAACTCTGGGGTCGCGGTACTCTCGACATGAAAGGCATGGGCATTATGGAATTAGCCGCCATGCTTGCTATCAAGAAATCAGGTAAGGTCTTAGACCGAGATATTATTTTTATTGCCACACCCGACGAAGAGGTTGGTGGCACCTATGGGGCCGAATGGTTCGCCAAAAATAAGAAAGAGCTAGTTAAAGACGCTGAATATTTGCTCAACGAAGGTTACTCAATAGAGAGCTATAACAAAACCGGCAACACTGACGGAAAAGCAAAATATTGGGGCGTTGATTACGCAGAGAAATCGGTGCTCTGGCTCTCACTTACAGCCAATGGTCTAGCTGGTCATGCCTCCATGCCAATGAGCAATTCTGCGAACAATCGTTTGATAAAGGCGCTGGCAATGATTGCTGAAAACCCACCTAAGATGACTCTCCTTCCTGCTGCCAAAGAGTTCTTCCAATCTATTGCTCCTTTTGAAGCGAGCCCTTTGAAGGAACTTTATGCCGACATTGAGAAGACAGCAAAAGCACCGTCCAAAGAAACTGAAGAGACCTTATCAGTTGATAAGCTCAAGTATTCAATGTTGCGCAATACAGTATCAATTACTGTACTTAAGGCTGGTTACAAGACCAATGTCATTCCTGCTCAAGCATACGCTGAGCTTGATTGTCGCTTGCTGCCTGGAGTTACGCCCGAGCAGTTTGTAGAAGAAGTGAAGAAGACAATCGGGGACTCTAGTATCGATGTCAAAGTAATTGAGTGGGAGAAAGGCGACCCATCACCTTACGATAATGACATGTTTCGTGCTATCAAAGAAGCTAACAGAGCTGAAGGAGCTAGCGCGCCGGTAGTACCAGTAGTGGTGCCTTGGTTTACCGATTCACATTGGTTCCGCGAGCTTGGTATTCACAGCTATGGCTTTGAACCTATTGAGGTTGATGCTGACCATTTGGCCACGATGCATGGCAAAGATGAACGTATTCCCCTTGCCGCATTTCGAAGAGGAATAGATAGGTTAGTACGCATTTTGACTGCGCTCTAATTCACTTCTTCGAACGATTTACCCGGCGCATAGCCTTTGTCGATAGCTTCGGCAAAGTCTTTCTCGGCCAATTCTTTTTTGCCTAGCTTTTCATAGGTAAGGCCGCGGAACTGCAAAGCCTCAAAGTTTTTGGGCTGATTGGCAACAGCTTGGTTGAGATACAGCAACGCGTTCTGGAACTGGCCTGTTTTCAGGTAACAGGTGCCTATAAGTTGCTGCGCGGCAGAACTTTTAGTATCAAGCTTTGCCGCCTTCTGGGCGTCGACCAGGGCCTCCTTATAGTGACCCAGCTCAAAGTTTGCTGAGGCTCTATTAATTAGACACGGGGTATCTGCCGGTTTCAGTGCAAGAGCTTTAGTTAGCTGAACAACTGCCTCTTCATTCTTTTTCAGAACCAAAAAGTTGCTTCCGCGCAGCTCATAAAATTCAAAAGGTTTGGCCGTGTATTTTAGTGTTTCAGCTTTGGCAAAATCAGCTTCGGCTGCATCGTTTTTGCCCACGGCATAATTGGCGAAACCCCTGGTGAAATAGGCCTCAGCACTTGGTGCAGTCATGATTTTGGCATCCAGTAAAGGTATGCTCATGCGAATCTGTTGCAGCTGGGTATCGCGGGCACTTTGGGCATGGACTGGTTCTACTAGCATGAGGGTGATAGCTAATACTGCGCAAGAAAAGGCAATTTGCTTGTTTGTCATTTGGGCTTGTCTATCTCGTTTCTATGGTTTCGGCTTAGACTTGAAGCCAATCTGGTCTAACATGGAGTCTACTTCTGCTTTTCGGTTTGCCGAATAAGATACTTGGATAATATCTTTCATTCGTTTGTAGCCTTTGGGTGTGGCGTAATCGACAGGGTTATACCGTATCGGCTTCCAAGACTTAGTCACTAATTTGGTCACAACACCACCTCTAAGATCGCTTGCGGAGCTATTGCTTAGGGTGACTTGTTTTCTTTTTGCGAGTTTGCGGCCCTGGCCCTTGTCTGTAATTCTAGATAAAGGAATCTGCTTCGTAAGAGGAACCACATACATGCGCGCCATAAATTCAGCAACTTTTGGGTCTACGTCTAAATCATTGGCCGTATAAATTAAGTCTTTTGCCGAAAACTGAGTGCGATATTTTGTGTATTTCAGACCATTTAGATCGCCGCTGCCAACTGCTTTTATGGCCAATGTCTTAGTCACGTCTGGTTGGGCAAAAGGATTAGCCATTACCAAGCCACTGAACTGTGGCAGCTCGCCAATCCATTCAGACTTTTGGTCATTACTATAACAATGCACTTTCCAATCAGGAGCTTTGCATAACAGCTCGCAATCGAGCTTTCTGCTAACCACCTTGATACCATCATGCCAAAGGTAAATACTGCAGTCGCCAAAATCTTCCTCGTTCTGTTCGAGCAGCCAAGCAGCAGTCTTTGCTTTGGCTTGGCATTCAATGCCGCAGCAAGCTATCAAAAAGCCAACTAGAAGCAACAGTGTTATCTTAGTGAAGAAATTCATTTTGTTTTGGCCCCATTTTTCAAGGCTCGTACATCTGACTTATAGCCGATTTCATCAAAGATTTCGCTGAATTCGCCTTTCTTGCTCTGAGAATAGGTAGCCTGATAAAGTTCCTTAGCGCGCTTGTATCCAGAAGGAGCCTTAAACGCTGGGCTGCTATAAGCAATTTTTTTCCAGCCCGTTGTCTTTAATTTATCGATCAGACCGGTTCTCAGGTCGCCATTCGCGCCGACATTAATGATGCCGATTTTGGTCTCTGGCAGCTTTGAATCTTTGCTGCGATCTAGGCAACGATAGATTGGTATTTTGCTTGAAATTGGCGTGACATACAGTCGTGATAAAAAATCGCCAATTTCTGGTGCCACATCAATCTCGCTGGCAAGATAGAGCAGGTCTTTGTCTGAAACTTTGGTTTTATATTTGGTGTAATTGAGCCCTTTTAAGCTGCCTGTACCAATTTCGGCGAGCTTAAATTGCCTAATCTTTCTTATTCTGGCAAAAGGATTGGACATGCTGTCTCCGCCAAAATTTGACAGATCATCTACCCATTCAATTTTTTCATCGCTTCTATAACAATGTACTTTCCAATCAGGTGCAGCTGTGAGCACTTCGCATTTAAGTTTTTTGCAGACAACCTTAACGCCGTCATGAAAGACAAAAACCTGGCAATCTCCAAGATTGTCCGAATACTGATCTAATTGCCACACTGTTTTAGGCGTTGCCTGGCATGGCAGAAATGAAGCCGCACTGGAAATGGCACAGCTAAACGCCGCTAGTGTCAGAACAGCTAGGTTTTTGAAACGTTGATTACTCATTTACCTAGTGTAAGGGATCGAAGAGCATGAACTACTTCACCATCGGTCCAACTTCCCCACATGGTCGGGCTGCGGTCGATCATCTTCATATAGTCTTTTACGCCGTCGGTGAGCTGCCAGTCGTCCATTTTAGTACTGAAGCTGCGGCCGTCCATCTGTAGCGGGTTGAGCGGTCTGGTGGCGGAATGTCTAATCAGAGGGATGCGGCGCTCAGCGAGAAACTCGCCAATCTCAGTTAGATTGGCTTGCTGTATTTCATGGGGCAGCAATTCGCCATTTTTATAGGTCATGCCATAGCGAGGAATAGCGCCACCCTGGTCAATTAGGAGCGGCTTTTGGCTCTTGCCAAAGAGGGCGACCTGGTCTTTTCTGGTGCCACTAAAGCCCCACATGTCGTCTTCAACAAAACCATTAGAGCGAATTTTACCCACTACTGATACAACATGTTTATCGGTTACTCCGGCGGTTTCTCCTACTGGTTGCATGTAATATCGAACACCGTTTTCGAGCTTGCCATGCTCTAACACTGGGGCATCAAATAATCTATTGGCAATTGGCCGTGGTAAATTATCCACCCCAAGTTTTAAGGCGGCTTTAGAGTCAGTGGCAAGTACAAGTTCATGGGCGCCAGATCCTAGCATTCTGGTTACTTTCATACCGGCCAGTCGGTCGCTTTTGCCGACACTTTCGATGATTGTCGGCAGATGATCGATAACTTCGCCAGTTTGATGACGACCAGCTAAGGCCTCATTTAGACGGGGCAATGCCTCTTTTAAGGCTAATGGCTTCTTAAAGATTTGCTCTAAGGCTTCTTCTACAAATAGCTTTGAGGCTGTGGTAGCGGCCGGCGCGCAGCGTTCTGCGGCCATTAAGCCCAGTTCGGCGGTTGCTTTTAGTTCTGCTAATTTGCTCACTATTTGATATTAGAGTGCATTAGCCCGCCGAGCAATGGTAAAAGTACGCTTTCCCTCTACCCTATTGGGTCTTCCGCTGCGGAAATCCGAGGGATTTTGCTTCTTCCATATCGGCTTCTGCCTTGGCCTTGTCGTTTAGCTTAAGGTAGCTCATACTGCGCAGTACCAAACAGCCTGCTTTCGATTTGCCATCTAGGCCTTTTAAGGCTGCTGTTAAATCGGTAACCGCCTCTGGATACTTAGCGCTGAAAAACAGTGAGCTGCCACGAACTTTGTAGGCGTCGACTGCAGCGTCCTCGGGCAATTGGGCAACGGCAATAACTGCCGAGGTGTCTTTTATTGCTTGTTCGAATTGCTTGGTAGCAAAATAGCAACGGCCGCGCATCAGTTTCTCTTGCCACTGCCGCTCTTTGTCTTTCTCTAAGCTCAAAGCTTTAGTCAGGTCGGCGATGGCTTCTTCTTTTTTGCCAAGCTGCTCTTCTGCTCCGGCGCGATTGCGATAGGCATCAGCCGAGGTTTCGCCTAATGAAATAGCAGTGTTAAAGTCGTTAAGAGCAGCCTCATAATTTTCACCCACACAGTTAGCGGTGCCCCGTTGCATGTAGGCTTTTGTTGACTTGGGTTGTAGGCTTATGGCCTGATCGTAGTCGCTCAAGGCGCCTTTCAAATCGTACATGCGGTACTTAACGTCAGCTCGCAGCAAATATAATTGCGCTTCACCCTTGGTGGCAATGAGGGCATCTAGCTGACGCTTAACCGGTTCGAGTTCAGAGGTCTTGTCTGCGTCAATGTCTTTTTTTAGCTGCAATTCAATACTGGTTATTTCAGCTTGGCGACTGTCTATGGCTAAGGCTGGCGAATAACTGGCGTTGATCAAATATGCAAGCAGGCTAATTGCTAGATTTATTTTTAGCGACAATGTTTTCTCTTTAACCTCGAATTGATTTGGCTCGAGCAATGCACTTTTGTGCCTCGGCGCCGCGATTGCATTTGTTCAAAGCATAGGCATAACTGTCTAACAGCGTGGCTAGCGAAGCATGCTGCGGACCGTTTAGTGATTCTTGTATTTTTAGTGCCCGGGCATAGTATGGCAAAGCCTCACTGGCGCGACCTTCTTTAACCAATAGCGAGGCGAAGTTAGCCAGTAAATCTGGCGAGTTTTTCTTCGCACCTTTTTCTTGCGAATCAAGAATTTTGCGATAGAGGCTCTCGGCTTCGCTATTCTTATTTAGAAGGGTACAGACTTGTGCCAAATTATCTAACCGCTTTTGGGTCTCTTGCCTATCGGGGCCGAGGGTGGCTAGCGATATTTCATAAGCGCGGCGCAGAAGTGGCTCTGCCTGAGCGCTGCGACCGTCAGCCATATATAGCTTTCCCAGATTTTCGAGAGACGATGCTAGAGCGGCATGTTCGCTGGTTAAAGTGCGTTCGCGAAGTGTGAGTGCTGACTTAAATAAACGCTCAGCCAACTTGCTATTGTCTTTTACGGCGTTACCTACTGCATCTAACATAACAGCGGTTTCTACAGCCTGAGCTTTCATCTCGCTCAGTGTTTTCTCTTCTGCCTGCTTCACTGCAATTTCAGCATCTTCTAATTTGCGGTGATTATGATAGTACTGACTGAGCTTTTTAAATGCTGCCGAAATCTCTGTCAGCTGCTTTGACTCATAGTCTCCGTAGTCGGCAATTTTATTGACGATGGCTAAAGCCTTATCGCGTTTACCGACAGTGATATAAAACTGTGCCAACTTACTTTGACCAGCAATTACGTCTTTATCAGAGCTACCGAGTGCAGCTTCACGCACTTTGGCCGCTTTTTCAAAATATGGCTCTGCTTTTGCCGGCAGACCTCTGCTGACATAGAGAACACCGAGATTGTTGAAACTTTCGGCAATTCTAATATCATTGGCCGGTGCCAGCTTGACTTCCTCAAGGGCTTCTTTAAAATTTCGCTCGGCCGCGCCAAAATCGGAATTTATGAAAGCATTAGAGCCAGCTTTTGTGGCCTTTGCCCATTTGACGCCGTCAAACTTAGGCGCAGTTTGTGCCAATAGCGGCTGGCTTGTAAGCCAAAAGGCCGCTATAAGGGCAATTTGCTTTTCTCTTGAACTGACAATGGTTATCTTCATTGAGACCATCTTACAATTTTATCTAGTTACCAGCCTTTATGTTTATTTCGCGGTATCTTTATCGAGTTACATATAAGGACCGAAGCAATGGTAAACACCGTCAAGAAAGCAGAAGGCTCATCAAACCCGCAGAAGGTGTCCGAAGTCAAGGGCGTGAGTGAATTCAAGCTAGAAAACGGTCTCAGAGTCTTAATTGCCGAAAATCACAGCGCTCCTGTAGCTACCCTGCTTGTTGTATATCGGGTTGGCTCTCGCAACGAAGCTGTTGGCAACACCGGCTCAACTCACTTTTTAGAGCACATGCTTTTTAAGGGAACAGAGAACCACAATGCCGAAAAAGGTAACGGCATTGACGACCTCCTTACTCAGATTGGTGCCTATTGGAATGCCACCACATGGTTCGATCGTACCAGCTATTATGAAGTGGTGCCTAGTGACTTCCTTGAAATGTGCGTTGAACTAGAAGCTGATCGTATGCGCAACTTGCGCTTGAGACAAGAAGATCACGATTCTGAAATGTCTGTTGTCCGCAACGAACTAGAGCGCGGCGAAAATCATCCAGAAGAAGCACTAGAAAAAGAACTCTATGCCATCGCTTTCCGCGAGCATCCTTACCATCATCCAACAATCGGTTGGCGCTCTGATGTTGAAGGCGTACCAATGTCGCGTTTGCGTGACTTCTATAACACTTTCTATTGGCCAAATAATGCCACAGTTATCGCCCTTGGTGATTTCTCCACCGATCATGCTCTAGGGCTGATTAACAAACACTTTGGCAGCATTCCCACCGCACCACATGCGATTCCTGAAGTCTATACCACTGAGCCACCACAAGAGGGTGAACGCCGCTTCGAAGTTACTCGCGCAGGCGATATGCCTCGTGTTTGGATTGGCTTCCATGTGCCAGAAGCAACCCACGATGATAATTATCCGCTAGCTGCCATTCGCCATTTGCTTGGAAGTTCTTTTGAACGCAGTTCAAGACTCTACAAACGCTTGATTGATACTTCAATGGCGGCAGAAGTGTTCGCACGCCACGATGATTTGAAAGATCCAGGTTTGATGATTGTTGGAGCGACTGTTAATCCTGGGGTTGACCCAGTTAAGGTCGAACTTGAGCTACTCGATGAGCTAGATAGATTGGCCCGCGAGCCAGTTAGCGACATTGATTTGAGCCGCATCAAGAGTTCAAATCTAAAAGGCACCATCTTAGCTAAAGCCGATCCGTCTAGCTTAGCTTTCATGCTTGGCGAAGCTGAATCGAAGGCTGACTGGCATTGGCTTATGAATTATGATGATCGCTTTGATGCGGTCACCAAAGAAGACATTATGCGCACGGCGAAGACCTACTTTGTCAGAAGCAATCGCACAATTGGTTATTTTATTCCCCGCGAGGAAGATGGTGACTCAGATATAGACTCAGTCCTAGATTCAGATACAGAAACAGATTCAGAGAGTGGTGAAGGGGCAAGCGCGGCAGCTAGTGGTGAAAAATCAACGGCTCTTTATAGCGCTGCAGAAGTAAAAGAATTTCTCGACATCAAGACCACTCCTGTAACAGTTGAATTCAAGCCGCAGCCTGCAAGCAACTACAGTGAGCAAGTGAAGAAAGTGGTTCTTTCTAATGGCATGACTGTGATTCTGATGCGCAATCCAGGCACAGAATCGGTTGGCTTGGCGGTCAATATTAAAGCCGGTCGTTATTTCAGTCAGGCAGAACCAGGTTCGCTCTCTGAAATTATTGGAGACCTCCTTCCTCGTGGTTCGCAATCGTACGACAAGCTCAAGATTGCTGAAAACCTTGAAGAAATGGGTATACCTGGAGCGCTTGAATTTTTCGTAGATAATTACAGAGTTGGTCTTGGCACCCATTTAGTGGTGTCAGATCTACCTCATTATTTAGAGCTATTGAGTGACGTGATACGTAACCCATTGCTCGATCAAGAAGAGCTTGATAAAACCAAAATTGAATGGCGCGCCCGCGTTGTAGAGTCGAAAATGAATACTCGCTCTATGGCCTGGAATAAGCTTAGACAAGCGCTATACAACAAAGACCACCTTTTCTATGACAAAGATTTTGACGATCAGTTGAAAGAACTCGAAGCAGTGCAAACTCAAAGTCTGCACTCAGTTCATAAGAAGCTATTCAGTCCTAAAGCTACGATTTTGACCTTGGTTGGCGACATTGACCTCGATAAGGCTCTCAAGCTAGTCGAGAAGCAATTCAGTGACTGGCAAGGCGAAGAGCCATCAGCAATCATTCTGCCTGACTGCCCATTGCCAGCAAAAGCGCAGAGAATCGAAATAGAGCTTCCCGAAAAAGCTAGCGTAGATATTGTTATGGCCCATCCTTGCACCGTTAAGAGATCTGCTGATGATTTCTATGCCGCCCGCATTGCTAACGCTGCCCTTGGCCAAGACACGATTACATCAAGACTCGGACAAGTTGTTCGTGACAAGGCCGGCTTGACCTATGGCATCTATTCAACATTTGCAGATACTGCATTTGGTGGCGCTCCTTGGTCTGTTTCTCTTTCGGCCAATCCTAAGAACGTTGAACGGGCATTACAACTCGTCGATGTCACTTTGTCTGACTACCTACAAAAAGGTATCAGCAAGGATGATTTGGCTAAAGAAAGTGGCCGTGCTCTTGGCTCCTTCAAAGTAGGCCTGTCGTCTTCTCTTGGCATCGCCCGCGTTCTGACAGAATTTGAATTCCTCGGACTTGGTACCAGTGAACTCGACAATATTTCCAATCACTACATTGGTCTGACCAAAGAAAAAGTCGACGCTGCCATGAATAAATATTTTGAGCCGAAGAAAGCTGTCACTGTTCTCAGTGGCACACTTGCCAAGTAAGAAGTTCTAAAACAAGCAAATATATTGAATCTTGCGCCACACTGCATCTGGTTCTATATCTCTTCGCCATAAAACTGTCTACGTTAATTCGCAAGATTAACTGTGTACAATTTTGGGAAGCTGAGATAACATTTAGGTCCTGAGTTCACCATATGCGGTTGTCAAGTCAGATAAGGGTATACATGCAAAGTTTCTCCACTTCTAAGTCTCCGTCTGAAGCAGATGTTCTGCCTAGCGAATCTCTCAAGATCAGTACTGATGTCCAACATCTTGAGAAACTACTGAACAAAATATTCGGCGATGAAATCGAAAAAGATGTTGATGCAGAACCTTCTAACTTGATTGAGTTTCCGCTCATCCAAGATGCTGAAGAAGAACCAGCAACTCTTGTCGCTCGCACAGCAATAGACATTGCAGCCAATATTGATATTTTTGATTTTTCACCAGCCCAAGCAATTCGTGATGAACAGGTAAGCAATTCAATGTCATCACCTGTGATGCTTCGTAGCATCATAGAAGAAGATGATTACGAAGCAGATTCAAGACTGCAACAAATGATCGATATACAGCGCAAAGAATTAGTACAGCTGCGTAAACAAATCAAAGACCGCGACTTTGACTTACGCACCCGTGATCTTGAGCTTGCCGCCAATGCTGATCAATTAAAGTATATGCCTGAGCTATTCAACAAAGCACTTCTTGTCGGTGACCTGAAAATTCAGGTGAGCCAGTTGCAAGAGGCTTTAGAAACTGAGCAGGGTGTCCACGAACAGAGCCGCGATCTGTTGATTAAAACTCAAGCCCGAGTAGATCGCATTAAAGACTCAATGTGGTTCAAACTTGGACGCAGCTTAGGTTTTAACCTAGAATAGGCGCAATATTCACTATTTAGGGCCTTCCTCTATAATAGGTTTATCCTATCTATGGTCGGAGGAACAGTGATTAACGTCGGTAAAACCAAAGGTATATTAGCCTCTAGTCTGGCGTTCTCCTTGCTTCTCTTGGCGCAGCAAGCCGCTTTTGCACTGCCCTCTGACATCGAGGCAGTTGATGCTTTAGAGAAGGCCAAGATTCTCTCGCCCAACATTCGTATGAACGCCCGAGTAGGGCAGGACGAAATAGAAGTTGCTACGTATAAGAATCCCAAAGCCAATCTTAGTGATTGTAAGATTGAAGCCTTACTAATTGCCAGAACATTGATGGAGTTAGCACCCGGTGAAGTTCCACGGGTTGTTGTCTATTTCTACAATTCATCGTCACTGAGTACATTTAAACAAGTCGCAGTAACAGCTGGCGACGTAAAAGCTTTTGCTTCTGGTTCGATATCTAAAGACGAACTATTGAAGTCTTTGGTGGTAAAAGAAGATTCGATTCTTGATCCATCAAAACGTGTAGCCAGCTATCTGAGTGAGGGACAATACGCCAAGCGTAATAAGGTCAACACTGTATTGCGCGACGATCAGATCTTTATTTCTACAGCCCTAGATAGCACTCTCAGTGAACGCTTGCTCAAGCTGGAAGCTCTTAAGTTAGCAGATCAGGCTTTGGAGGCTGCGCCAGTTGAGTATAAATTGGCTCAAGTAACCTTTGTTGACCACGGACAGTCGAAAGAAAATCGTGTTGTTTCTATCTCACGCTCAAGCCTATCTTTGCTTGGCGAAGCACTTAACACCGCCTTGCAGAACGTCACTTTGGCGGCAGTAAAGGCTCAAGGTTCAGACGGAAAAGTTGATATACAGGGTTACGAACTAAAAGATGGTTTGCGCAAAGAAGAGCGCATGGGGCTACTTACCATTTTGCGTCACCTCGACAAAGAGGGAGTTAATCCAGGCAAAGCCAATATTGCTGAGTTTCTTGCCATCGATGACATTGCTTCTACCGCAATTGACGCCGAGCTTCTTGATCGAATAGACAAGCTCAGAGGCCTTCTCGCCAAGTTAGAAGAAAATATGGAAAGCAATAAAGAGTTTAGAACTGTTGTGCCGGCCAACAGTGTTCCTAATAATAGTGCCACTAAGATTGGTGCGCCTCAAATTAAGAACGCTCCTGTTGCTTACGAAGAGGGCAATGCTGATAATTTGAAAGCCCGTGTTTTAGCTAATCCTTCTGCACACGTAGCAGCGATGGAAGCACGATTGGCGCAGAAGACAAAGAGCCATGTGGGCGAAGAGCACGCTAACTTCCCTACTATTCTTCAGTATGTAATTGATACGCTCAAATCTAGCGGTCGAGCCGCTGAAGCTGCTCCTTTCGAAGAGAGATTGGTAAAACTGCAAGCCAAAAAGCAAGCAAAAATCGAAGACAAAGGCAAAGAGACAGGTAAATAGTTGCAAGCGCGCGTGCTCATAGCCGTAGGTTTCATCTTGACCTTGTGGGCCATTAGTCCGGCTTTTGCGATTGATACAAAGTTTGGCGAGAGCAGCGAATCTGAAGTCAACAGTAGCCTAGAAAAATGGTGGAAAAAGGACCATGAGGCCCGACTTTATTTGAAGGCTGGCTCTCTTAGTGAAGCGAAGGCTTCGTTTGAGGAAGCCGTGAGCATTGCCGAAGCCAATGCCAATATGGACCCAGGCTTGGTCAATAGCCTTGCCGGCCTTTCTTTGTTAGAACACAAAAGAGGCAATGCCTTTGAATCTGAGCGTCTCTATGAGCTGGCCATGCGCTACCAAGAAGGTTTTGCTGGTGCCTATTCAGAACGCTTTGCTGTTTTCTTACCAGACCTTGCCTGGTTATATAGTTGGCATGGTAATTCGAGGCAGGCCGAGATTCTCTTTCGCCGAGCTATTGCCACAATTGAAGCGCTTAACAGTGAAGATGACTCGAAAATCAGCCCCTATTTAATTCACTATAAGGCCTTCCTCAAGCAAAGTGGTCGAGCCTCTGAAGCTGACAAAATTGCGGTGCGCTTGAAGCGAATTGAGAGCAAAAGCAAGACAGTGAGGTAGACTTTTAGAATGCAAAAAAGAGCTTCTCAAGTATTGGTCGGCGACCTATTAGTTCAGTCTGAGCTGGTCTCTCTCTCTCAGTTAGCAGACGCCATGCCTGTGGCATTGAAAACCGGAGTACCAGTTGGTCGGGTTTTAATTGCCTCAAGTTTTTTGAGCGAAGAGAGCTTTAGGCAAGCACTTGGTTTGCAGTCATTGGTTCGCGACCAGCTGATTACTGAAGAGGTAGCTATAGCAGCTCTGAAGCTAGTAGCCACTGAGAATCTGAATCTCAATGCAGCCTTGAATAAACTTGGCATTAAGAGCGAATATTTTAATTCTGCTAACCGCCTGGGTGAGCTATTGATATCAGCCGGTGCCATCGATGATAAAGCCTTAGAGACCGGACTTAGTGTTTCTTTCACTACTGGTCTGCAATTGGCCCGTGTTCTAGCCTTACGCGGTTTCGTCACTGAGAGAGTAGCGTTCGTAGGTTTGATTGCTCAATCATTATTGCGCGACCATAAGCTCACTAGAGAGCAAGCAGTTGACTGCATAAAAGATATTATGAGTTGCTCTGAAAGTGGCTCTAAAAAGTCAATTCCTGATGATGGGCTGATTTCGTCTGCACTTACAGCTCGCAAAATAAGACCGATTCGCTTAGGTGAGTTGCTGCTCTTATCAGGAATGGTGTCACAAAAAGCCTTACTGAGCGCCTTAGATAGAGGCATAAGTGAAGAAATTCCCCTTGGCCGCATGCTTATTCGCATGAACCTTTTGACCGATGTAGAGCTGAATCAAGCACTGATTTTGCAAGAGATGGTAACCAACGGCACCATTGCCCCTCAAGATGCTAGTCAGGCTTTAGCTAAAGTCAAAGCCACGGAGATCAGCCTGTCACAAGCATTGCTGCAAACTGATCAACAAAATACAGTTGGTGCTGAAGTAACCTTCGAAGAGTTTTTATCTGCTTGTGGTTTCTTGGCTGGAGCCAAACCAGCTGGCGCTTCGGATGCCTATGGCTACCTTAAAAGCAAAAGGCTGAGTGAAGAGCAGTGCACTCTGGCTTTGCAGCTGCAGGCTAGCGGCAAAAAGAAAGAGGACCTAGAAACGGTCCTCAAATCTTACAACTGGTAGCCTAAGCTTCTAAATTTAGTCTTGGTTTAGATTAATCAGCCATTACAGTCTGATTGCCACCATTCTTTTGAGCGGTGTTAGCAGCAATAAGCGCGTTTTGTATAAGCTCTTCGCCTTTAACAGCGGCACCAGGAAAACCAGCGATACCTTGGCTTACGGTAACATGCCAGTTCTGACCGACGTCTGAAACTCGGGTCAGCATAATCTTGCTGCGAATACGCTCAGCCAAAACACTGACACCCTTAGGTTCGGTATCAGGGCAGAGAACGAGAAACACTCCATTATCAAATCGAGCTGGAATATCAACGTCTCTAATGATTGACATTAAGAATGTGGCAACGCCTTTGATTATTGACTCAGCAGTCGTGGCGCCATGTTTCTTGCTGACGCCATCGAACTCGTCGATGCTTACAACAAGCAAACTAAGATTATGTTTGTAACGCTTGGAGCGCTTCAATTCATCACGAATAATGCGTGTGATGGCTGTGCGGTTGTAGAGCTCTGTGGACTGGTCTAGAAGGTCAGCACGCTCTTTTTCGGTAGGGTCAACTTTATCAAGACTGCTTTTGGCATTGGATAAGTAGCTACCTTGTTCTAATTCTTTATAGCGAGTTGAAGCATCTGGCGGTGTGCGCGGATTGTTGTTCTCGCCGGTGCGTAGTTGATTCAATTTTTGTCTGAACAAACCTTCCCTTGCAAAAAGTGGCTGTTGATTTTTATCAAAGGTAGGCATTACGTGTCCTCTTGAATACTTGAAGCGCTACAGGCGCCGAGTTACGGCGAATTCGCAGCTATTATAACCCTAGCTCGGTAGTCAAGGCCAGATTCTCTTAACATACCGACAAAAACTTCCTTTCAAAATAGCAAAATTGGAGAATTCTCATCTGGCATAAAGTACCGAAAGTTTCGCCGGTGCCAACCATAAGGCACCAAATATGGTGATGCATTTTGATCCGATAACAGTTCAAGAATGAATAATTTTTCAACCGAATAGATAAAACTTTCCAGCTAGATCTAGTACTTGATATCTATCGAATAGCATTTGTTCTTGTCATGGTGCACTTCTTGGAGCTTGCAAAGATATATGCGTTGTGGTTACTGCCCTCTTGACGGCTTATATCTTTTAGACGACTATAAGGTCAGCCATGCACCTTTTCCGAATTTTCAGAATTTCGAATTCGCTGCAGACTAGAGTTCTGGAGAGATAATGCCCTTTCTAAGTTTTAAGCGAGTTGCTAAGCAAGTAAATGCTTGCAAGCTCTATACACTTTGTACACTCATTGCCCTCAGCCTCAATATGACTTCACTGGCGGTGCCGGCTCTAGCTAGCCCATCTGAAGAGAAGGCACAGGCCGAAGAAAAGTCTACGATGGAAAAACTAAACCGCGGCGAGGTCGTGGTTGGTCTTAAGGGCGTAGGCTCGCAGAAGTTTGTCACTGGCCGAATAATTATTGATCAGCCACCAGATAAGGTTTGGCCAATCATGGTTAATCCATTTGAATTTCGTGGCCGTATTGCACCGCGAGTTAAAGGTGTAGAAGTCGTCACGGATCAAGCCAATCTATCTGTTTTGAAAATGACGCTCGATACCGCGCCAATTCCATTTTTACCCCAGCTTGCCTATACCGTTGAATCACGTTATCAGCAGACTGAGCGTGGTGGCCGTATTGAGTTCAAGCGCATTGCCGGCACACTAAAAGATTTTCGCGGATTTTGGGATATGAGCCCTGCTGATGGTGGCGCTAAGACAGAGCTTACTTACAGCATGTATATTGATCCTGGTTTCTTTGTGCCACAGTGGATCGTTCGGGAAGGAGTTAAAGGCGAATTGCCTCGCACTCTCATTGCCTTGAAGAAACGCATCAAAGCAGTCTACGAAGAACAAGAAAGCCCAGAGAAACATACTATATTAGCCGCTAATCTCAATTCTGTTAGCCACCACGTGCACTAACTTCTAATGTTGGCGACGGTGGTGTCTTGGCGTCACCGGTGCTGCAATTGCTTGACTCGCAGCTGGCTTTTCACCTGACTTTTCACCTGACTTTTCGCCTGGCTTGGTGGCGGATTTGGTTTCAGCTCTGCTAATAGGGGCATTTTTCAGCCTTTCAATCAAATCAGAAAGAGCAATTCTCAGCTCTTTGACCGATGGCGTATGTCCATTGATCATGATGGTGACAGCTTCTGTTTGATTGTAGTTGTTCACCAGGATGCCGCTGATAGCCCGTACAGTATCCATGGCTCCGGTCTTAAAACGATAAGAACTGCTGCCTTCTCCAGTGGCTCGTAGGAGGTCTAAATAAGGAGCACTAGCTGCTTCAGCTGCCATATGCTTTAAAACTAAATTGAGGGCATGGGGAGTGATGCAGTCTTTGCGCGAGAGGCCACAACCATCAAATAGCACCACTTCGCGCCCCGGCACACCTATAGATGAGAGCCATTCGCCAATTTTTAGCAACCCTCTTTCTTCTAAAGTTCTAGTTTCTATTCGACTGCTCTTGCCCGCTGGCTTACCTGCTCTTACTTTGATTAAGTCATTAAGAGCAATGGTACGCAAGAGCTGTTGAGCATACAAATTATCACTTTCATGCAGACACAGTCGGATAATTTGCGAAAGGGGCTTCGAACTATGATCGGCAAGTACTGTGCGAGGCTCACTAGCACTATCTTTGGCACTATCATTTGTGATCATTGCCTGCATCGAAGTTTTGACATGTTGATCGTTCAAAATCGATTGATAGATAGCAGTATTGTAGGCATCTGGGTTGGCCACTACATAGGGGCCATCTCTCTTAATAGAATTGTCAATTTTGCCATTGCTACCGTAAGCGGTGCCTCGACTTATGGTGACAATGTTGCTCGAGGCATCAAGCGACAACCAGGCTGAACCAATACCCGACTGCAATAATGTATCGAGTATTGCTAAACCGCTGCCGCGGCTATCTGCGACTCGCAGCTGCTTTGGCAAACCGCTAATGAAAGCAATGTTTCTGTCGATAACTAAATTCGATGAAACTGGCATCCAGTCTTGACCGAAGTCTTCTGCCAGCCAGCTAACTGCATAATTATCGTGCCCTTCTGGCGGACACGAAACCAAAATCTTTCCTTCGACCAATGTGATACCGGCATCACGAACTAAATTCATGAGATCGCTTCGAGTCAAGCTTGGATCTTGACTCGTTTCAAGAATGAGATCTCCTTTGAGAACGGTGCCAGACACTGTGCCATTTGTAGTTAATCTAGTATGGTAAACATAGTTAGGTCCAAGGGCGTCGTAAATGCATGATGTCGTCATTACCTTGGCTGTTGATGCCGGTGTTGAGCGTCGGCTTCCAGCACTCTCGAAAATTACTTTGCCACTGGGAAGTTCCATAACTTCTACGCCGACTCGTGAATGGCTTAAGTCGGCACGGCCCAGCCAGCTTTTACAGGCGCTGACGCAATCGGCAGCATGTCTGGCTTGAGGGGCAGCCTCAGCAATTGGCAGAGGCGAAATTAGCGATAATGGTAGAAGAGTCGATAGAGCAAGAAGAGAGATAGCAAATTTTTTCATACGGAATTCCAATGACTGCAATTGATCAGGTATTTAGATTTGAAATATTTTCTAGCGGGCAGTCCAGCCGCCATCAATTGGCATTGATGCACCAGTTATAGAAGCAGCACTTGATGAAGCTAAGAACAGGCAAAGTGCGGCCAGTTCATCTAGTGCGACAAAGCGCAAACTTGGTTGTTTTTCTGACAGTAACTTCTCTACTGCTTGATCGTGACTGATACCATCTTTGGCGGCAATGGCGTCAACTTGAGCCTCAACCAAAGGAGTTAGTACCCAGCCTGGGCAGACAGAATTAGCCGTAATGTTTTGTTGTGCGCATTCTAAGGCAACTACTTTTGTCAGGCCGATAATGCCATGTTTCGCCGCCACGTAGGCTGCTTTTTGCACTGAGGCAACCAGTCCGTGCACCGAAGCAATGTTGATAATGCGGCCGAAATTGCGTTCTTTCATCAGCGGTAGAGCCAGTCTGGTTGTATGAAAAGCAGAAGAGAGATTGATTGAGATGATCTGATCCCATTTCTCAGCAGGAAAATCTTCAACATTTGCAGTGTATTGGATACCAGCATTATTGATTAAAACATCGAGGCTACCAAGTTTCTCTTGGGTGGTCTTGATCAAACGTTCGATATCGGCAGTGACGCTCATATCTGAGGGAATATGAATGGCTTCTTTGGCACCATTGGCTTTGAGTTCAGCCAACACTGAAGCAATTTCTTCGTCTTTGCCAAAGCCATTAATAGCAATTGACAGATTGTTCTTGGCGAAGCCTAATGCTATGGCCTTGCCAATACCTGAGGTCGCACCTGTTACTAGAATAGTGGTGGGTTCTTGAGCTATGGACATTACTGTTACCTACTTGTTGTAATTCTCAAACTTTAAAACAATCTGTTTTGGCAGCTTCACTGGTTTTTGCGTAACAGCGTCAACGAATAAACCAATATGGCTGGCCTTAGTGGTGAGTATGCCGTCAACTCTAAACTCACCCATAAATTGCATGCTAGCCGCACCAAGCTTTTCAATCCACATGTGGCCAATAGGCTTGTCAAATAGTTTGATTGCGCGCTTATACTCAATTGAAGAAGAAGCCAAAATGGGCATGAAACCTTCGGCCATTAGGTCTTCCAGCGGAAAGTTCTCTTCTAATAGCTGCAGTCGCAAATCTTCTAGCCAGCGAAAATAAACGATATTAGAGACATGATTCGCGTAGTCAATATCGTATGTGGCCACTTTTACAGCCATTGTTGTTTCAAAGCGCCGATCGCCATGACCTAATTTCTGACCTGTTGAATTCATTTGTACTCCTGCCATCAACTGATCATAGCGAGTTAAAAATATTGCTTGGCTTAACAGCCTACTTGGCTTGTCACTTTGTTACTTAATTCTTCTAGTGCCAGGCCTAGTGCAGAGGCTTAAAAACGTCAAGTGTAGCGTTGCTCTTCGAGGCCGAATCGACAACTCTCAATCTTCCTTCTGTTTCTTTGGGCAGACCAGATTTCCAGAAAGTTCGTGCTCGCACAATAACAGACTTTAGCCTTGGCAATTTTGATAGCTGCTCCAGACTCTTCTCAGTAACAGCAGTATCTGTGATATTGAGCGATTTTAGACTCTTCATATTGGCCAGATAGGCTATGCATGAGTCGTCGAAGGCCTTGTTGCCGCGCACGTCTAAGCTCTTAAGCTCTTTGGCGGCTGGCAAAACTGCGACATCAACTTTGCTTAGGTTGACAGCGCTGAGGTCGAGTTCACGCATTTGTCCAAGGATGGGCTTTAGCTTGGCGAGGCTACCAGGCTTTAAATTTGTGCCGTGGAGATTAAGAACTGAGAGATATCGAAGCTTATTCAAAGCGTCCAAATTAGTGCCCACGACATCGGTTCCGCTCAATCGAAGCGACATTAAACAAGCAAAATTACCAACCTGAGGAAGGCACTTATCGCTCACCAGTGTGCCATCTAGATTAAGGTAAGTGAGTCCTTTGAAGTTTTTCAGATGCTGCATATGGGCATCAGTGAAGTCTAGCTTCGAGGCAATCATGTTAATCACGGGCAGTGCTGCCAGCTGCTCAATGCTGCGCATTTGCTCAAGTGCTTCTATGGTCAAAATCACTTCAAGATTGAGGCTTTTCGGGACCTTTATTTTACCTGTCGCCAAGACTCGCCCTTTAACTTTGCCAGCGTCCTCGCGGCCCATATTCCATAAAATCTCAGCTACTGGCGGGCCACTAGGAAAACTCAGTTCGCAATAATCGTTCTTAGAGACTGCCTTTGAAGCTTTGGCAGGCTGATCGGCATTCTTCGCCAAGACCGCAAAGGACGATAGGCAACCGCCCAAGGCTAGAACAATGGTAGCTTTGAAAATGTCATTAAAAATACAATTGGTGCTGGTGCGAATCACTCTCTCTGAGAAAATTTTGGACAAGTTCGCGGATTCCTCTTTATCAATACATGTTTATTGGTGCATGTAGAGTATAAATAGCACAGTCAAGCAAAAGTGTTTATAGCGCAATGGCCAACCATTCAAAAAGCCTAAACAATGGCACTATTATTGACGGCACTTATCGTGTCCTCGATTTCTTAGGCGAGGGCGGAATGGGCATTGTCTACAAAGTAGAACATGCTCAGATGAATAGAACTTTTGCGCTAAAGATTCTTAAAACGAGCCAATTATCAGAATCTACCTGGCAGCGCTTTCGCAATGAAGCACAAGCAATTGCCAGACTAGATCATCGAAACGTAGTCAAAATCTACGACATGAACCAAACAGAAAACGGGCGACCATTTTATACGATGGACTTTCTCGTTGGAGTGTCACTGTCTGACTATTTGAAAGAGCACAAGGTCGTAACCTTAGCGCAGGCTCTTCACATCTTCCGCCAAGTTTGCTCAGGCCTTGCTTATGCTCATTCGCGTGGAATCGTCCATCGTGATATAAAACCAGGCAACATAATGTTGCTGACTGACCCGAAGACACAACAGTTTCAGGTCAAAATTGTAGATTTTGGCATTGCCAAGCTAATAGATGATGAAGGACACACAATTCAAGGCCTGACCAAACCTGGTGAGGTATTTGGTAGTCCGTTATATATGAGCCCAGAACAATGTGAGGGGCGCAGACTAGATGCTCGCTCTGACATGTATTCAGTGGGTGTAGCACTGTTCAAGGCTCTAACTGGCAAGACTCCTTTTCGTGGTCGCAACGCCATCGAAACCACTATGCTGCACCAGTCTGCAGTGCCACCGCTTTTAAATTCCATATCAGCGGAACTGCAGTTTCCGCCAAAGCTTGAAAAAATTATAGATAAGATGCTGGCAAAGTCACCAGATCAACGCTTCCAATCTTTAGCTGAGGTGGAAAATGAGTTGCAGAATCTGCAAATCAAAATTGATCAGGCACCACTAGCAGTAGCACTAGGTGAAGCAGAAGCTGAAGAAGTTCTTGACGATCAGCTTGAGCAAACTGAGACTGTTACGGCCTCTGGTACTGTCTCGGGTACGCAAACTGTCGAGCAAAAGAGGCTCAATCTAAAGTTGACAGTTATGGTAGCTTTCGCTTTTATTGCCATTGGTTTAGCCATTACCATGCTGTTTGCCATGACTAGAAATTTGGCAGCAAAAAAAGCACCGAATCTTGCCGTACAAAATTCTCCTATTGCAAATCCTTCAGCCAAGAATACAAAGACAGCCACAAAGCCTGAAGTGATGAAAGATGCTTTGGCTGCAGCTCCTGAAATGGAAAACTATGGCAATGAATTGACTGGCTCAGTGGGGCAATCGACTTCCAAAGATTTGATTGATTTAGAGCAAGATGAAAAAGTTGATGTTCAGAAATTTTTAAAAGCGAAGTTTCAGCCTTTCGCTAGGTCGAGACAATTACCTGATGGTGAGAGCGGAATAGAATTTCAGTTTCCTCAACAATTCTCAATTGGCACTGTGATTTTTAGCCCTAAGAAAGCAGAGATTCATAACAAAAATAGTGCAGACAGGGACATTATTAAGGCACCCGCCCAAGGACTACAGCAAGTTCCTGCTGGTGCCGCAGTGCGCTTCGAGGCCAATGAATTGGTAGGCGACTTTCCTCAGCTGCTCAGCTATTTTCAAGCAACAGATTTATTTGATCTACGCTTAGCAAAAGGCACAAGCCGCAGCGCTGAGCTCATCAAAAACATAGCATTGTTGACTAACCTACAAGGCTTAGAGCTTGCCTCCTGCGAATTGGCTGATAGTGACCTGCCAATATTAGAGCCGCTAGTCAATTTAAAGACTCTCAACATCAGTCGCTGTCAAATAAGTGGAGAGGCTCTTGCTAAAAGCCCTCTGATCTCACACATTCATGTTCTTGATGTTGAAGGTATGAAAAATGTCAGCCCTTTGATTGAAGCTCTGGGGGCAAATAATGAGCAACTTTGGCTTAACTATTGTCTTCTTACTGCTGCCGATCTGCGTAAACTTGCTGCCTTACCAAATCTTACTGTTCTGCATCTTAAGGGCTGTGAAATTACTGACAGCGATTTTTCCAATCTTGCAGGCATGAAACAGCTAATGGTTTTGAACCTTAAGGATTGCAATAAACTTACTCCAGCATCAGTTGAGACAATAAAATCATTGAAAAAATTGAATACCCTGACCCTTTCTCCTCAACTCAACACCGATGCAATATATGCCAAATTAAAAGCAAGCTTGCCCGGTCTGATACTGCTTTGATAGCCATCGTTATCTTCAGGTACAATTGTCTCGCTTAAACATGAGGATAGCCGTGTCACTTTCAACCATCAAAACAGCCATTGCCAACGGCAAAATGACTTGCCCTACCTGCAAAAAGCCAGTCAAATCATTTGAAAAGTTTGTTGAGATGACTGAGTCTGTCTGGGACGGTGCTGGTGATTCTAACCTAGAGACTAAGGGCTCTAAGGTCACACTGATTTGTGGAAATGCCGGTTGCGACTGGAAAGAGCGCACCGAGTATTGGGGCGAATATATCAGCGACTAGCTAAATCTATTAGTTAGATTCTGCTTCTGTCTTAACTTCAGCTGGCACAGCCGCAGGAGCTGGCGATTCTGGTACAGCCGCAGGTTTTTCTACTTTAGCCTCTTCCACAGGTTTAGCCGCTGGTGGCGGCGAGGCTGGCGGATTGAGCTTACTTTCAAGTGTTGTCACTTTCTTGTTAGTCTCTTCGGCTTCGACGTTATTGCCTTGGGCCATTTGCACGTCAGACAGCTTCCTTAATGTGTTGACAACGTCTCTGCTGTCACCTGTGGCACGCAATCTGACATTCACAGCCTGTTTTAGAAGCGATTCAGAAGCACCTAAGTGTCCACGTTCGCGCAAAGTTATAGCTAAGCGTTCAAGCTTCTGGGCTTCTTCAATTTGATCGAGGGGTTCCCCTCTGCCGGCGTTAACGGAACTACCTGTGGCAGCCTTGTGGAAGGCTGTTTCTATTTCGTTCAAGCGGCTCTCGCGCGCGGCCAGGTTCTCTAAAGCTCTAGCCAGAGCATCTGTGGCGATGTTCTTGTCTTTCTGTGTGCCATTTTCTGCTAGTGACTGTAAGGCTGAAACAGTTCCTGGACTTGAGAAGATACCGGCAAATTTGGTCGCGAGCTCGGCATTGGTGAGCGACGAAATGGCAAGAATAGCGGCCCTCTTGCTCTGGTCATTACCCATAAGGTGGGGAATGAATTTCTCAATAGTCTGAATCTCTTGAAGATGCAGCTGCTGTTGGTTATACGTATAGGTGAACCAGCCGCCCATTACGAAGATAAGAGCGCCCGAGATAATCGGAGCGACTGCCCCTAATTTATCCCAAACATCTTTCTTCGGCTTGTTGCGAATATGCTCGGGATCTAGTGCCAGACGCTCGTCTGGGTCAAAAGTATCTCGTTGCGATTTCTCAGTTTCAATCATATTTGCCTTCACAACTAATAAGAATACAAGTGCTTCCACCACTTGTCGACCTTTGTTGAGACAATAAACGGCTATTGTTATGTTCAGTATTTAAACTTGTTAGTGGAAGGTAAATATATTGAGATCGATCGTTGTTACCGCCGCAGGCGGCCCCGAGGTATTGCAGTTACAGACTCGTTCTCAGCCACCTTTCTCGGCCAGCCAAATACTTGTAGCTATCAAAGCAACAGCGATTAACAGAGCCGATACGTTACAAAGAAAGGGTAAGTATCCAGCTCCAGCCGACGTCGTTCAAGATGTCTTAGGTCTTGAATATGCCGGAGTCGTAGAAGCTGTAGGAGCCGATGTTAGTGGCTTCAAGAGCGGAGACAGAGTGTTTGGCTTGGCGCCAGCTGGAACCTACCAAGAGTTCGTTGCGGTGGAAAGCGCCACAGTGATGCACCTCCCCTCAAATCTTTCTTATGTTGAAGCTGCAGCCATCCCTGAGGCCTATATAACCGCCTACGACGCCATCAGTCTGCAAGCTGGCTTAACTTCCGCGGAAACCCTTTTGGTCAGCGCTGCTGCTAGTGGTGTGGGTATAGCGGCCTCGCAGATTGCAAAGGCCATGCAGGTGAAAGTCATTGGAACTGTGCGGCAGCAAGCAAAAGCTGATCGTATCAAGGCCCTTTTTGATCATGTGCTTACAATTGAAGGCGGGCAATTTGCAGAAGCAGTCAATGGCATAGAGCCGTTGGGTGTTGATGTGGTCTTAGAGTTAGTTGGTGGCAACTATGTAGAAGAAGATCTCAAATGCGTCCGCCGCCTCGGCCGGATCATGGTAGTGGGTCTGCTTGCTGGTGCAAAATGCGAACTGAATTTAGCTTCACTGCTGACCAAACGCATCACACTGAAAGGCACATCGTTGCGTTCGCGCAGCAATGATGAAAAAGCCAAAGTAACCAGAGCATTTGAGAAAAACATTGTTCCTTACTTTGTTAGTGGTGCTATAAAACCTATTATTGAAAAGGTTTTTCCATTAGAACAAGCCGCAGCAGCACACGCTTTGATGGAAGCAGACCAAAATATTGGCAAGATTGTGCTTAATCTTGAACTCGAGCCAAAGACTAATGCCTAACTTCACTCTTGCCACTACCGACGATGGCTCGCTCTCTTTGCATGAAACCAGCTTAAATGAGTTGTATCATAATAAAGCTGGTGCCTTCACCGAGGCAGTCACTAACTATGTACAGCCTACCATGCAGTTTCTAGCCATAGCTAGAGACAAAAATACTTCGTTGAATGTGCTCGATAGTTGTTTTGGTCTGGGCTATAATAGTTTGGCATTGGCAAATGAATTTGCCTCATCTGCTCAATTCAAATTGCAAGTCGACGCTGTGGAACTCGACGACGAAGTTATTGCAATGGTGCCCCAGGTGTTAGCCCAGCCTTGTTTTGCGGCTCTTCCAAAGCAAAGCTTAGAGCAGCTGAATTTTAATATCAGTGTTTGTGATTTGCGTTCGTTTTTACTTGCAAGAGATAAAGATTCTAAACCGTACGATGTGATTTTCCACGATCCCTTTTCACCCAAAAAAGTACCAGAGCTGTGGAGTGTCGATCTATTTCAGCACTACTTCGATGCCATGGCTGACAACAGTGTTCTCTTGACCTATGCTTGCGCTCCGGCGGTTCGGGGTGCTCTAATTTCATTAGGCTTCAAGGTCTTTCGCACCACAGGACTTGGTCGCAAAAATGGTGGCACTATTGCCGTAAAAACAAGTAGTGTTAGCCTCGCCCAAGACCTTTTAGACGCAGGAACCTGCATCTTTGCCATTGAAGGTGAAGAGCTGAGGCGCCTTGGCAAAAGCTCACAGGTGCCCTTTCGCGACCCGAATCTATGCGACGACAGTGCAACAATCATAGCTCGCCGCGAAGCTGAGCAGCAGGAGTTTCGCCGGCAGAGTGGTCTAACTAAATAATCCCAGCGCGCAGCAAGTCTTTCAGGTCAATCAAACCAACCGGTCTCATATTGCCGTCAACAATCAGAATATCTGATATCGAGTGCTTCTCCATCATGCGCAGTGCTTCCACCGCAAGTGAATGGGAGGCAATAGTTTTTGGGCCACCGGTCATGAGGTCGCGGGCTTTTTTATCAAAGACCTGTTCGCGATACTTCGAGAGCGAGCGACGTAAGTCACCGTCGGTGATTATCCCTCTTAATTTGCCGTCGTCTTCGCACACGGCTGTAAAGCCAAGTTTTTTCTTGCCAATTTCTTCTACAACCATTTCGTGTGTGGCATCTAGTGAAACAATTGGCACGTCAAAGCCATAGCGCATAATGCCTTCAACAGTAATTAGTTTTTGGCCCAAGTTGCCACCGGGATGGCTTTTGGCAAAGTCTTCGGCTTCTATACCTTTCTCAGACATGAGCACCATAGCTAGTGCATCACCCATTGCCAAAGCAACTGTTGTGGAGGTCGTAGGGGCAAGATTGAGTGGGCATGCTTCTTTCTCAACAGAAACATCTATGGCAACATCTGAGTACTTGGCTAAAGTTGAAGCCAAGTTGCCGGTCAAAGCTATTAGTTTCAGACCGAGACGCTTAATTGGTTCGAGCACCAATTTAATTTCTTGTGTCTCGCCTGAGCTAGAAAGGGCAATAACTAGGTCGCGCTCGTCTAACATGCCAAAATCGCCGTGGCGCAGCTCGGCCGGATGAACGAAAAAGGCTGGAGTGCCAGTAGAGGCAAAGGTTGCGGCGATTTTGCAGCCAATATGGCCAGACTTACCCATACCCGTAACTACTACTTTGCCGCTACAGCCAAGCAATAGCTCTAAAGCCTTGTCAAAACTAGGACCAAGCCTGCTCTTAGCCAGTAAAATAGCTTGTGCTTCTTGCTCTAGAACAAGTTGCCCCTGGGCTACAGTAGCTGTGACTGATGCATTTACCGGTGACTGTACCGAGGCATCGAAAGTTACTTCACCAGTGGGGTCACCGGTCGGAGGGCAAGTGCTGTTAAACTGGTTTAATGCAGGTTGACTCATCGTAAGTTCCCGAGGTTGACGTTGTCATTTTAGCGCCTTCTTACAACCTCGAGATTACCAGAAGATAATAAAATAGTACCTGCCAGGAGATTTCAGACCAGAGTGCCCCCCAAAATATTCACACGCGGCGATAAACTCGAAGACGGCCACTATTCGGTGCTCGAGGAGATTGGCGTGGGTGGCATGGGCGTGGTTTATCACTGCCGCGATGAGCTGCTTTTGCGCGATGTTGCCATCAAAATGCTTTTGCCCAGTCTAATGGCAGATAAGAAAAATGTAGATGTTTTCAGGGAAGAAGCTAGGCTTGCTGCCCAGCTCGATCATCCAAATATCGTCACGGTTTTTGATATCGGCGCCGAACCTCGCAACGGCAGAGAGCACCACTTTGTGGCAATGGAGTATTTGCCAGGTGGCAATTTGGCTGCCCGCGTCGCGCAGGGGCCTCTGCCATTAGAGCACTGTCTCAATTGGATGAAACAGCTAGCATCAGGGTTGTCTTTCGCTCATAAAAGAGGCGTAGTTCATCAAGACGTCAAAGCAGACAATATTTTTATCACCAACGAAGGTGACTTAAAGATCGGAGACTTCGGACTAGCTCGGCTATTAGTCGGGCGGGTCTATCTCAATTCAGCCACCAAGGGAATGGGCACACCTGCCTATATGTCACCAGAGCTTTGTCGCGGTGAACAGCAAGACCACCGCTCTGATATTTATTCGATGGGCATTCTATTCTTTGAAATGTGCACCGGGCAGCTTCCCTTTCGCGCTCAAGGCATGATTGAGATGGCGATGAAGCACACCAATGCACCCGTGCCTTCTGCCAAACGACTCAATCCTGAAATTCCAGATGTGCTTGATCGTGTGGTCAAACGCATGATGGCAAAACAGCCAGATGACCGCTATAAATCGATGACTGATGTCTTAGGTATCGTCGATGATTTGATTTTTGAAATGCGCGTGGCTCGCATGGGCTTGTCACCGCGCTCTTCAGCAAAACGCGAAAACATTGAAGCAGCAGAGCCTACTGATGAAGAGCTAGAGGCGAGCCTTGAGCAAGAAAAAGCTCGCTTAAATGCGCAGAAAAATTCTTCTAATACTGTGCAAGTTGAGCCTACGGTGCTACCACCAGGTAATCCAACGGGTAAAATTGCAAGCGACCAGGCACCGCAGGCGCCATCAAATAAAAGCACCGATAAACAGTCAGTAAAAAACCGCGATCAGCCGCTCATAAAAAAAGGTGAGCGCGGCGAAGAAGTTTTCATTACTGGCGTGCCTTCGTTTATTCGCGACACGCCTAGTTCAGCCCCTGCTGCTTCTTCGGCTTCTTCGCCAGCGGCAAAATCCGATGCTCCTCCGGCTGTCTCAGACAAGCTGGAAGCCAATCAGATAAAAGTAAATCAGAATGAGCCAGCCCTTTGGACTTTCCCAACCCATGGACCAATAGGCTGGGCTGCTAACCCTGTGATCAGCCGCGACGAAAAAACCATTTATGTTGGTTCTACAGATGGTCGCCTTTACGCCTTACAAGCCGAAACTGGTTCAGAGTCTTTCAAATTCGATTCTGACGCGCCGATTTTGACTTCTCCAATTTATTTAGATGGACGCCTGGTGGTGAGTGACAGCGCAGGCAAAACCCAAGCAATTGACTCTGTTACAGGCTCAGTGATATGGAGCTGGGAGGGACCGGCCCCAGTGCTTGCTAGCCCTGTCATGGCTGGAAATCAAGTAATTGTTTGCGACCGTACTGGGCAAGTAACAGCCCTAGATATTCGCATGGGGCGACGGCTCTGGCACTTCAGTGCGCTCGATGCCATTGTGGCGGCACCGCGGGCCCACGGCGACTCTCTTTACTTTGGTACCCGTGGCGGGCATGTCTATTCAATCGCCGCCCACAGCGGAAAGCTAAATTGGAAGTATGTAGCCGATGGTCGCATAGTAAGCACACCAACAGCCTCTGTTGATACTGTCTATGTTGGCACCCAGGGCGGTGTTTGTTTTGCCCTCGAAGCTGAGACCGGACGACTTATTTGGGAGTATCCCACCTTTAGCCCGATTCTCAAAAGCGGCGTGATCGTCTTCACTTCAGTTATGTTCGCCAGTGAGAATAAGTGGCTTTATTGCTGTGAGAAATACTCAGGCACCCTCAAATGGAAAGCACCACTGAAAGGTTCTCCCGGTGCCGCCTTAGAAACAATTGGCGCTAGTGTTATAAGTGTCAGCAAGGATGGCTGGATGCAAGGCTTTGACACTGCCAATGGCAGCTTGCGTTTTCAACGCTTCTTGCATAAGCAAATAGAAGCACCACCGCTGATTAACAAAGACAAAGTTTATTTAGGCACCGTGGACGGTGAAGTGTCTTGCTTTAATTTGGTGGTATAAGAGTTTTTTTCAGGTTTGCGTTTCTGCCGAGACCCACTTTTTTATCATCAGGTCAAGGTCTTCTATTAGTGCTGGCTTCTGCAGAAAATCATCCATACCTACTTCTAAACATTGCGCTCTGATAGCATGGCCAGTGAGGGCAATTATAGGCACAGGCTTCCTATTCTCTCTCAGCTCTGCTGCTCTTATCAGCTTAGTTGCTTCCCGCCCATCAATGCCAGGAAGACCGATGTCCATAAAAATAAGGATGACATTTTCAGTGGGATGTTCCACCACTTTCTCGCCCGTATTCAAAACCTCACAATCATAGCCAAGGTGCTTTATAGACAGTTTGCCTACCATCTGTAGGGTGGGGTCATCTTCGACAAACAATATTATTCCGCGGGGCATTGCATTTCTCTAAAAGGGATACAGCACCAGAAAGTTGAACCTTTGCCAGCCTCGCTGTAGAAGCCAATTTCGCCATTCATGAGTTCGGTCAGAGTTCGACAAATGTGCAGTCCCAGCCCGGTGCCGCCATAAATTCGGGCGGTTGAATCTTCAGCTTGTACAAATGGTTCGAATAAATCTGCCTTGTGCGCATCGTTAATCCCAACACCAGTATCGACGATTGATAATTTGAGAGTAGTGACATCGCTAGTTTGTTGAGTGACCTCAACAGATATTTTGATGCTGCCTTCTGCTGTAAATTTTATGGCATTTGAGAGAAGATTTTGCAAAATTTGCCGCACTCTCAGTTCATCTCCGCAAACTTGTTCGGGTACGCTTGCTTCAACCGTGTGTGAAATTGCAATATTTTTCTTGTCTGTCTCCGCCTTCGCTAGCTGCGTAAGATCGGCTATCAGCGCCCGTATCGAAAATCTGCGGTTTTCAATTCTCAGTGCTCCAGCCTGTAGCTTAGATGCATCCAAAAGATCGTTAAGAATCTGCAATAGCCGCTTGCAAGATTCTAGAGCAAGTTTTGAAAGTTCACGCATCTCATCGTCTTTGGCTTGAACACTCATTAGTTCAACGACACCAATGACTCCTGCCATAGGGGTGCGCACTTCGTGACTCATCGTAGATAGAAAACGTGATTTAGTCTCTAGGGCTTGTTCGGCAAAATCTTTAACAGCAAGCAGCTCAATGGTGCGCTCTTCAACTTTTTTCTCCAGCGCAGCTGACTGATCAATCTCGGGCTGAATATTGGTGTTAATTCCCACCCAGCGAACTACCAGACCTTCTTCGTTGCGAATTGGGTGAGCGCGAGTCAGGAACCACTGAAATTCTCCGTTAGCTGCCTTGAGGGGAAATTTCATTTCAAACGGTGTGCCGGTTCTAAGAGCCTCACTCCATTTTTCTTTTATCTTCGGCAAAAGAACTGGATCGTGAACTGATTCCCAATCAAAGCCCTGCATTTGCCCTGGTGTGCTGCCAGTGTATTCGTACCACCGCTCGTTGTAGAACTCAATATAACCGTCTCCTCTGGCTGTCCAAGCTGGTTGAGGGAGGAGGCCAAAGAGTTCGCGAAAATATGCTTCCGCCTCTTGCGCTTTCACCGTGGCGGTTAGCAATTCTGCTGTGCGTTCGTCAACCTGAGTTTCTAATGAGTCTTTTGCTTTTTGCAGCTGTTCTGTTAACTGCTGCAATTTTTGGTTAGCAATCTCAAGGTCTTTCGGGCTTCGCAGTTGCAGCGCTAGCGGAATTAGAGGAAACAACAGGCCGGCAGTGACCAGTGAAACTGCTGCGGTTAACAGGTCTAAACCAGCTTCCACCCAATAAACTGGTTGGTATAGTGTGAGCACTTTGGCGATGTGAGTCAGGCCGCAAGAGAGAATGAAAGCAGCAAAGAGCTTGAACATATAGGCATATGGCAAGTCTCGGCGTTTACCAATGAAGTAGCGCAAAGCTATGGGGATGAGAAAATAGGCTAAGGCTATGCCCAGATTGCCTATGACGAATGCGAACAGCAGTGGTCCATCCCACCGCAGGCAAACTCCATGGGGCATAAAGCCAGCAGTCATCCAGCTCCAGATATCGGGCACGGTTAGGTAAGCCTCTTACTCTGCAATGGAGCAATTTTATAGTATTAGTGACAAGGGTGTAGTAGTTTTACCAAATCTCTCAAAATGCCAGCACCTTGGTCTTTCAGATGTTTGGCCTGGAATGCTAGTTCTCAAGTTTGCAATAGCAATATAGAAATTGCTGGGTTGTACCAAAGGGAGTAACGTGCAATTCTGTGGCGCTTTCTACTAAGCGAAAACGTGTTCCGAACTGGTCGTGTAGAGAGTCTGCATCATAGCGCATGGTGGTTAGGCCGCTGCATTTTTCTGGCCCCTGGGGTCCAAAAGTGGCGACAATTACATGACCACCAGACTTTACGGCTTTTGATACTTGGAGCACATAGTTGATACGTTGCTCTTCAGAAGTAAGAAAATGAAAAACAGCTCGATCATGCCAAACATCGAAAAATTTACTAGGTAATTCGGCACTTGAAATGTTCGCTGCTAACCAGTTTACTTTTGCCGCTTTCTCGCCAAGTCTGATTCTGCAAACATCAAGGGCTTTTTCCGAAATGTCTAAGACACAAATATTTCTGTAGCCATCATCAATTAGATCGTCTACAAGGCTCGATTCCCCGCCGCCCACATCAATAATTTGTGCTTCTCTATTGGTTTCAGCATTTTGAATCAGCTGTAGTGACTTCACTAAGTGAGGCTGGTACCAACTTACGGCGTCCGCATTCTTTGATTCGTAGACACTTTCCCAATGCTGCTTTTCGTCCACGGTTATTCCTTCTCTTCTTTCCTTCTGCCAATTACTTGTCTGCTCGACGCAATTTTAAGCCAGATAAAATAATCTATACAACTATTTCACAAAATAGTGTAATAGTGTAATGTGGAAGTATGAAATCTCAGTATAGTCACATAAAAGTAGCTACAACTTGCTGCCCTGTGCATCTCACAATGCCAGAGCAGCAGCCTATTAGTGCTAGCCAGGCCTCAGCTCTGGAAGACTTATTCAAGGTCCTGGCAAGCGATACAAGGCTTAGGCTTTTGCATACATTGTCGCGTGTAGAAGAAATGTGTGTGTGCGACCTAGCCGCGGCCATTGAGATGACTCCACAGGCAATTTCAAACCAATTGCAGAGGCTTGCCGATAGAGGGATTGTTGCCACACGACGTAGCGGCAATATGATCTACTACAGAATCGTAGACCAGTGTGTGATCGGGCTTTTGCAAAAAGCGATGTGTCTGTTAGACGATAGCGACCAGCAAGGTAAAAACCAAAAATAGCCTTAAACCAACAAGCAATATTAGTCTTGTTGCACTGCCACTGGTGCCACTTGAGGCGTGAGTTCAATTCCAAGTTCTTTGAGCTTCTGCCTTATTTTAGGCATGGCTGCAATTGCAGCTTCTTCGCCTGCTTTGATGCCTCGCACGGCGTCAGAGCGGCGAGTTGATATAAGACCTATTCCGGCCGTATTTGGATGAATAGTAACGTCTGCCAAGGCTCCTTGGGGCTCATCGATGTCAAATAAAGCCCATGAAACTAGACGTTTAGTCATGCTTCCTGGTTTTTTGAATGTCTTCAGTGGCACCGGCTCAAAAGGCTCGTCAATATTAACGGCTATAACAAAATCTGCGCCCATGTCGCGGCATTGCTTCACAGGCAAATTGCACGAAACGCCGCCATCACAAAACAGCATGCCATCTATCTCAACTGGCTTGCGCAGGGCGGGAACAGCACAGCTTGCTTGCATGGCATAACCCAAGTGCCCTTTGCGAATCATATAGGGTCTGCCATCGACCACGTTTAGGGCAATGGCAGCAAAGGGAATTTTCATGTTCTCGATCAAGACATCATCAGTGGTGAGCTTGCCCACTAAATATTTGCGAAATTTGTCGCCACCATATAGGCCATCATATTTGTTGTGGCTGAAAGGTCTGAGTAATAGAAAAACTGGGGCAACAAGGAGTCTAAAAGCTAGTGGCACGGCCATAAAATTACGCATCACTTCGCCGCTTTTGAATTCGTCTTCCATTTGCGTGGCCGTGGCCCCAAGACAGTAGAAACCACCTATGACAGAGCCAATACTGGTGCCTGTAACATAGTCGAAATGAAGGCCTTCTTTCTCTAAGATTTTTAGAACACCCACTTCGGCAGCACCACGAGCGCCACCGCCTCCTAAGGCCAATCCTAGTTTTGGTTTGCCGCTAATAGTTGGCCGCCGAAACATTTTCGCTTCGGTGCGATCACCAGACTGTGTTTCAACGATTTCGCCGTTGCTAGCTAGAGCTACTGGGAGCTGGAACCAGAGAAGAGAAAGAAGTGCTAGTGCGGGCAATTTGCTCATTGGCTGAAACCGCGAGGGAAGCACTAGTGTAACGTATTGACTGCAAGAAAAAAAAGCTCCGGGCAATTGCCCAGAGCTTTTAATGGTTTTGGTTTGTCCGCTAGTTAGCTACGGAGGCTAGCAAGCTGCTTCTCTTGTTTCGCTTGTTTCTCTTGCTTCTCTAGAGCTGCAGCTTCTTTGAGAGAAGCTAGTTCAGCTGGCTTGAGAGGAAGCAAGTCATGTTCGTACATTTCTAGCAATTCAGATTTGTTTGCGCGGACATTGGTTCCTGTCACATAGTCAGCAAACGGGAAAACGACATTGTAGTTTTTGTTTGGATAGACATGGTGCAAATAGTGGTGACGTGCCAAGAACTTATAGGCAGGCCATTTACTGAAACCACGTTGTTCAGGCTTGTGCATCTCCAAGTGAATCTTATTCCAGATCCAGTGGTGCATCACTACAACGAAAGCGAATATCAAAGCGCCTGGAACCGATACCAAACTAATCAACAAGATTAGGGGCAAAGTCTTGATTGGTGCTTTGTGAACGGTGAGACGAATTTCTTTGTCTTCGCCTGGAGCGACCGGCTCATCAGTAAAAATCTTAGAGTAGTGTGCATGGTGAACGATGGCGTGAGCTTCATAAACACGCTTGAAACTAGAGGTGTATTTGCTCAAGAAATTCTTTTGGTGCATTAAGCGAGCATGTACTTGATGCTCGATAAATGAAACGGTGGCGCATGCGCCTAAAAACCAGCCGATGTTCTGCAGTACTGTTTGGATGAACATTGTTACCTCATCGGGGCCATTTAAATTTTGACAACCCATAGAATGAACCCATTCAGCGATATTTTCAAGTGCTGAGTTATGGTGAAAATTATTATTGACTTCTATGCCTAAGCAGTCAATAAATTAATAATTAGCCTTGTTCGTAGGTCAATACCCCATAGGGCTTGAGTCTCAGGCGATTAATCAAATTGCGGCAGGTCGAAGGGTGCGTCAACCTTTACCAAAACACAAGCGGTTTTGATGAGCAAATTCTTCTATTTACCGGTAAGAACTGTTACGTTTTTTTAGCACCACCGACAAGCTAAAGCAGTCGATCAAGCAAAATCGTTAGAAAGGTCACAATCGAGACGATACCATTGGTGGTGAAAAAGGCGGCGTTTACTTTAGACAGATCGCTTGGTTTAACCAGGCTGTGCTCATAGACAAGCATCGCTGTAACCAGGGCTACACCTGTAAAGTAGAAAACACCAGCCGGTGGTTGAACGAAAAATCCGAGGGCGACCAAGCCAGCTACTGTAAAAACATGTAGCCCGATAGATATATTCAATGCCTTGGTTAAACCGAATCGAGCCGGAATGCTGTGAAGCTTATTTTCGCTGTCGAACTGAGCATCTTGGCAAGCGTAAATTATATCGAAACCTGCTACCCAAGTGGCAACAGCAAATGCCAAAAGCCATGGTGCCGCTCCTTGAATTGTGCCGCTGGCAGCCACCCATCCACCTAACGCCGCTCCACCCAGAGCAATACCTAGAACTATGTGACAGAGCCAGGTGAAGCGTTTGGTGAAAGAGTAAAAGCTCAACCAGAAAACGGCTATTGGAGATAGTTGTAGACAAATCAATGGCAGTTGGCTCGCAGCAGCCAACATCAATGCGAATGAGGCGATAGTGAAGAGAACAGCTGTCACTGGTTTGATTCGTCCAGCTGGTATCGAACGGTCTTTGGTGCGCGGATTAATTGCATCGATGCGGGCGTCAATAAGACGATTGAGTGTCATAGCTGCAGAGCGTGCACCGATGAATGCTAGGACGGTGAAGGCCACAGTGCTCCAACTGGGTAAGGTGGGGGTGGCCAATACCAGCCCAGAAAGAGCAAACGGCAGAGCAAAAACTGTGTGCTCAAGCTTGATCATTTCCGCCCATTCACGGGTGAGGGCGACTGGCTTAACTTTGTCGGGTATATTTTGCGCTTGCATGAAAACTACTGTACTTGAAGAATTCGCACTTAACTGGCATCATTTGGTTTGTTTAACACTGCGTTCATAGTAATAGATGGAACAAGTTATGACATTTGATGGAACTGGTAAGACAATCGATTTGCAGGGCGTCGCCGCTTTTGCCTCACTGGTGGAGCTTTTGGCTCAAGAACTAGGGGTGGCTGCTGGGCGCATGCAAGGGCAATTGCCAAACGGTCCTGACTCATTTAATCAGCTTCTTGGCGAAATCGACCTAAATAGTCAAGGTTTTAGTCGTAAGCTGAGCCTAATGGCTAAGCCAGGCGCTCCGCTTACCCTGCGTTTCGCTACAAAATGGGGCACTGAACGCAACGCCAACGTTGCCGGCGGAGTTATTGCTGATTATTTTCTCAGCGCCACAGTTGAGCAGATTGTTCCACAGGGGCGTGCTCTCGCTCGATATATAGAAGATATCTTTGCTGTTCAAGACCGCATGGTGACTCTTGGTTATGGCAACAAACTGACCGGCATCAATGTGCCAGCATCACAACTAGAAGCCTTTGAACGTTCAGAAGAAAGCATGATTTCTAATCACGTTCCAAAATCAGATACTTAATTCAAAGACTACTTTTTAATTTGCTGTAGAGAATTTTTGAACTGTGGCGCTTGTCCATCGGCAGATTGGCTCGAACAACCAGTCTATCGATGCTGGCAAAGGCTAGGCTTCCGAGCAATTGTTCTGAACTGTTTTTTTGAGCAGTCTTATTGAGCTTTACCACAAGCACTCTTTGCTTTCGCACCACCAGGTAAGCACAACTATCGATTACGCCACTTGCCATGGCGCTGGCTTCTACCGCTAGGGGATAGACCACACCGTTAGGTACGCTTACTTTCATAGAGGCTCTGCCAACTAAAAAGAGGTTGCCTTCTGCGTCCAAATAGCCAGCATCACCGGTGCGGTGAAAAATGCGTTGACCAACTTTGATTTTGTTGACCCAATCACCAATTCCTGCAACATAGCCTTTTACAACATGGTCTCCTGCCACCACAATTTCGCCAATGATGTTCGCAGAGCCCTTTTGCTTGTCAAATTCTGAGTCTGTATATTCTGATTTTATGACACCAGGCAAAACTGCCAGCTCCACTTGCGGTGATACTTTGCCTTGGGGTAAGCCACCTCCCATCGCTATTTTATTGAGCGTACTAGAATTTTGATTTGTTACATCAAGGTGAGCAATGGGCTCGGCTTCAGTTGAGCCATAAACCGTCGTCAGCTTTGATTGGGGAAATATTTCGCGCAGTAAATCAATAAGTGGTGGAAAGACTGGGCCACCTCCTGTGAGAATTTCACTGACGAAATGACACTTGATGTTTTGTTCTTTGAGAGCACTTGCCAGTTGCATAAGAAATGCTGGTGCAGCGAGAATTCGCTCTGGCATGTGCTCCAGTAGCTGGGACGTGAGCTTTCTATTGAACCGAGAGTGAGCTTGCTGCGAAAACATAAAGATGCTTCTCTTTGGGCTAACCGGCAAAATTGTGGTAACACCGCGAGCGAGGTTGGCTAAAACAAAAATTGGAAGAGTCGTCATCTCAGTCTGGCAATTACCAATTGCAAGTTCATCGGCAAGCAGTTCACATTGAGCGTTTAGAAAACCATGACTGCGCACAATACCTTTGGGCAAGCCTGAGCTGCCGCTGGTAAAAGTGATTAGCGCGGGAGCATCATCGGCCACTGCAGCAATGGGCTGTGCTTTCATAGCGGCAGTACCTGCAAGAGGGAGGGCAGTTAGTTGGTTGGCAGGCAAAACTTTAGTGATGCCAAATAATGGTGCCACTGCTCGTGCCATGACTAAAAGCTGATCAGCGACGACAATAGCCTTTGGCTTGGTCAAGTTTATGCAGTGCTTAAGCTCTTTGGCACCGTATGACGGATCGATAAATAGCACCACTGCACCGATTCGATTTATGCCCAAGAGGAGTTCATAGAGTTTGATACTCATGGGCACATAGAGCAGAATTACATCACCGCTCTTTATGCCACTTTGCTCTAGCCGGTCAGCGACACTCGCTACCTGCTCATTGAGCTGAGCAAAGGTCAAACCTTTGCGTTCAGGGCAGTCTTCTATCAAGGCCAATCTTTGAGAATGGCTATGTGCTAGCTTTTCGAGAATAGTGACAATGTTCATGGAAGGCCTTTCTTCTTGCTTATGCGGTGAGATCTAAAGCGAATATGCCGTAGCGTCTAATCACTTTAGCGACTAGACCAGCTGTGAGTGCTGCAGAGCGGTTTTCATCTTTGTAGAGGGCTTGAATTGAATGGGTGAATCCTAGCTTTATGGCTTCGCTGTGGGCACGACCGAGCAAATAACTGGCTATACCTAGGCCTTCAAACTGCGGATGAACAGCAACACTTTTCAAAATAATCTGCCCTTGATTTAGGGGGTCGGGAATGGCGAAAAGTAAGCCAACTAGCTGAGATTGGTTATAAGCCAGCCAGATTAACCGATCTTCGAGGTAGGCTTTGATGGGCTGATAAAGCTCGGCAAAATTCTTAAACGAAATTGCTTGATAGAGAAAATTGTTTCTGAAGGCAGAAAGAGACAGGCTAAAAATATCTTTCAGTTCTTCATTGAAGTTATTTGAGTTAAGGTGTCTGATTTCAAACCCGCTTTCGATTGCCTTTTCGCGCTTACCAACGGCAGCGCTGATAGCTCCTATAGAGGCAGTTAGATCTATTAGTGAAGATGAATATTGGGCAATTAGTTCAAAATTCGTATCTAACAAGAGCTTTGCTGAAAGAGGCGAATCAGGCTCTAGAAAGAATTTGGGTTGATCAGAACTTTCGATTATGGTGCGGTAAGCGTGCCAGGTGTCACCGTTGAGTGGTGCTATTAGTTTAGGCTGGCCACTAGCGCGAGCAATTTTGACTGCATGGTTGAGAAGGTGGCTGGCTGCGTTGCGTCCATTGGCATTACTTTCGTTGGCAATAATTTCAACATTGCCCAATGCAGCATAGCTAGCCCCAAAATAAAGCGAAGCAGAAGCATTGTCTGTAATAATTTTTTCGTGCGATATTAGATTGTTTGATATTTGCGTCTTCATGACCGTCCTCGACTTTTTGAATTAAAGGGTGCTGACTAGAGCTAGTGCCGATCCAATAGCGGCACAAGCACCTTGCTTAACCCAGCGGCTTGAACTATTGCGAAAATTTGGACCAACTTTAGTAGTGGTGACAAATAGGGCAGTGGCAACGAAAATCCAAATTGGGGCCAGAAATATTTGCACAATGTGATCGGCCGATAAATCGGTTATGAACACTAAGGGGATGAATATCACTGACCAACTTTTGAGCACCGAGCAAGCGATAGAATAGATTTTTAGTTTGTCCCAATTGGCGCAATCATCGAATGCATTTAAGTGAATGTGGGCGGAGGCAATAATGGCGCCATGGGTGGCCAGAGCCGTGGCATAGGGATAGATATAGATGTCGCTTTTGTGACTAGCCAAAAGCCAGAAGATGCCAACCGATGCCACTGATAGAACGCCGAAAATAGAATGAGTAGAGACAATCTTGGCAAAGCGCTTAGGCATAAGGCGACGATAGCTGGCATAGAAAACAACAGGTAGTAATAACCAGGCCAGGCCGCCGAGCATGTAGCAAACATACATGTAGCCAACTACTGCAAGAGCCGCTCCCCCTTCGAGGGTTGATAAGCGCTTGAGAGCAAGAATCAAGAGAAAGACGCCGACAAAGATTGTCAAAGTGTGTGTCAGTTGAATTTCAGATTGGCCGTCAACCTGAGCCAGTACAAGCAGTGTTCCTACTGGTACAAACAAGTTATCGAGCCCGCCCCAAGACATGCCCTCGAAGGCTGTAGCTGCTACCGCTGCTATCAATGCCACCATGATTATGTGGGGCAAATTGGCTGTAGAAAGCAAACTAAGGGTGATGAAGGCAGTCAGTGAGGCCGTAACAAAGAAAGCCAGAGAGCCTTCGAGTGTTTTGCTGCCATTTACTACTTTGTAGAACTTAGAACCAAATTTCATACCGATTAGGGCTGATAGCGAATCAGCTAAGGCTAGTATTGCTACCGGTGCAATGTAATGGGCAACTACTCCGTTGCACAAAACAAAAGTGAGCGAGACTCCAAGAGGAAAACAAACTTCTCCGATTGACCGCCGACCGACTGAGAAGAGCACAGGGTAAAGCTTTGATTGCTGCGAGAGCTTGAGGCCACTCAGTAAAATCGAGATTACTATTGATAGAACTATCACTGGGGTGGGTGAGTTGAAGAGCCAGGGAAAACTCAAGCAAGCTAAGCCCATGATCATATGAACAAGTTTGCGTGAGCTTTCTGAAGGCTTGGTAAATTTAGACAGCAGCCAAAGCAATAAAGCTAATACTGAGAGAATCAGAACCGAAGCTGCCGCTGCACTAAAGATTGAAGAGATTGCCATTAGCCAGCACCTGCAGAGGCAATATCTAGACAAAAGCGCTTATAAAAAAATGTGGTGCTATTTGCTGCCAGACTCTGACCAAGATTGAGACTAGCTAAAAGGTTGTGGTCGTATTGGCTAGCCAAGCGATCTACAGCCATATTCCAGTAAACAATGCGGGCTCCTTTCTTAGCCACACGGCTGATGCTGTGGCCAAGAACTTGGCAGTTGCTCTCAGTCATGTACTCAAAGACATCAGATAAGTTGAAAGCATTGATACTGCTCTGCGGCAGTTCATCCAGAACTTTTTGCAGGCTGCCTTCAACTAATACAATTTTGTCTAAGTTGGCACGAATCACTTCGAAATTTTCAGGTCGTAAATAGTGAGGTAGTACTTGGCCGTACTCACCTTTTAGAATGTAATACAAATAGTGATTGCTGCTAGGCTCACCTTCGGTTAAGGCTGCTTTTGCTGCCAAAGCGAGAAAGTTAGATAGTGAGCCAGTGGCCTCTTTGAAAAAGCTAGCTTCCCGACCGATTAGAGCCATTGTGCCTCTACCAAAGAAAAGCTTGAATGCCAATTGATACCAGGCTGTATTCCAGCGGCGCTCAAAAAATTCTTGCTTCTCAATCTGTGTGCGCATCTCAAAGAGGGCGTCAATGGTCTTTCTGCTATGCACAAGGGGCAGTATTATGCGACGGAAGATTGAAAAATAGCTCTCCAGCTTGCCGCTTGTAATTATTCCGGCCATGACTATCCCTGGCCTTTCATCAAAATATTGACGAAACTCCACACTCAACAGATCTCGCAGTAGCTTGTAAGTGACAAATCTATTTTCTCTAGAACAATATCTAACGCCAAGAAAAGCTAATAATTCGTCGTAGGTCAATAACTTAAAGGCGGCCATTTTCAGTGCCACTACCGCTAGTTGTGCCTGGCAGAAATCAACGGCGATAATTTTTTTTGGGTTATTTGTTAATAGTGAGAGCGTATTGTCGCCAGCAGAGGCAATTGAGAGCACCGTGTCGCCTTCTTCTGTAGACATTGTTTTAAGGACCAAGTCAGTGTCTTCCCAACACTGAGAATAACGAATGAGATTCTGATTGAATTTAGTCTTAGGCAGAAATTGCATTTGCTTCCTCACATTTTGCCGAACGAGACACTATCGAGACAGTACCAGTGCTGCCGTTTACTTCGATTAGGTCGCCACTTTGTATCGACTCTAAGGCTCCGTGGCAAGACACAACTGCAGCAATTGAGAGCTCGCGGGCGACAATAGCCGTGTGAGAAAGTAGACTGCCGTGAGCGACGACGATGGCTTTGCAGCTGGCAAAATGCACTATCCAACCAGGATCGGTGCGGTCGGCCACTAGTATTTCACCGGGCTCGAGCATTTCCACTTCGGGGTTGCGAATTACTCGGGCCCGACCTATAACTATTCCCGCCGAAGCGCCAAGACCTTTTAGCTGCAGAGAATTGGAAGGTTGCACAGTTGGTGCAGCCAGACTAGAGCGCTTTAAGCCGGCCGGTCCCACTAGAACTAGTCTCTCTTGCGCGGCAGCTGAACGAGCGCCAATGTCGGCATGCTCTTCTTGGCGTAGTCTGATTAAGCCCCGTAGGTTTGTAGACACTGCCGTGCCATCAATATATCCAAGCAGCTCATCAATGGTTAGGTAGAAGACGTCTTCCATACAGTCGATGCAATTGAGTTCTGTCAAACGTCGGCCCATGGCTTGAACAATTTGTCGCACCCGCCCAAATACTCTAGTGCGGGCGAACCTCAAGTTCTCCCTTTGAGCTAGAGCTTGCTTGGTCTGACCGGCCACAGCATTGATCAATAGTCGCTTTGCTAAACTGTTGCTGGATTTATCCAAGCTTTTACTAGCCATCTTTGCTAGGGGTTCAGTCTTGTTTGACTGAGCTAGAGCCAGACTACCGATAGTGTTAAGTAACACCGAAGGGTCATCTTTGACCGATTTCACTTCTAGTTTAAGTTCGCCGATACTGCGGTCTCCGAATTTCTCGATGTAATTTGTATACAGCGCCTCAGCTTCTGAGTGACTTTTGAGCAACTGTAAACTGAGGGCTTGGTTGCGCGCGATCATGGCTTGACACAATGGTTTATCGTCGGCAACTAGTTTGGCAATTTGAGTAATGATCTGTGGTGGCGCGGCGCTGATAATGCCGCCATGATCTTGAAGTAGTAAGTTGTAGATGTATTGACTGTCTTCTTGATCGGCTAACTTTTTCAAAACACCGAATGAGACCATAGCAAAGAAATCGTTAGTTACTGGAGCTTGCCAATTACTCAAGAGCTTGGCTTGAAGACTGCGATAATGACTATAAAGTTGATCGAGACTAAGGGCATTTACGTCGCAATCGACCAAAGCCACTTCAAGTCGAGTATTAAATTCATTGATCTGAACTGGCAGGCGCAAGTAATTTGCACCAATGCAAACTGCAGCCTTAACTGTGTTGAAGTGCTCAGCAACAGTGGCTTTCGTATCTGCACTCTTTTCAAACTCGCTCAGTTCATTTGCCGATTGACTGAGACCCATCATGCCTTCCATAAAAGAACGGTTGGTCTTATAAGCTGGTAGCAAAGCGAGAAGGCGATACCATGAAGCGAGGTTGTAATAGACTCGACCGTCAATATACGAAAGCATGGTGCAGAAGAGATCGCTTTCGGCCTGAATTGCTTTCTCCTCCACACCCATTAGACGACAGAAGCTCTTGTAAACTTCTTGATAGGCGCTATTTATAAATGAGAATGTCAGTGGTGTGGTGGTGCCAGGATAGCTTTCTTGAATATTACTGCCGTCAAAGACACGAGTAAGGGCAAACAGTTCTTTTTGCTTGACTGTGGTTATCGCTCTTGCTTGCAGCAGATAAATACTATTTTCAGCGATGGCAAATTCAATGTCTTGGGGGCCAGAAAAGATTGCCTCACAACGCTCAAGTAGCTGCAACAATTTCTGGTTGTGCTCACTTGTCAAAAGCTCACAGGGCTCGTTGCTTTGCCCCGTTCTACGGTTTAGATAAACGGTGGTACCATCGATTTCGCCGTCTACTAGTTTGTCGGCTAAGCCGCGAGTTACCGCCACCACAGCACAGTCTGTTTCTTTTTGCTGCACTGGGTCATGGGAGAAAATTACTCCGGCGCAATCAGCAGGCACCATTTGCTGCACAACCACAGATGGTATCTTCACATCACCAAGTCGGTTGAGTTTGCGGTAGGCCAGCACCCGACGTTCGAAGCCGGATGCGAATACTTGAAAGACCCTTTCTAATACTTGATCTTGTGGCACATTGAGAAAAGAGCTTAGTTGACCGGCAAATGAAAATGATGTAGCCCCGTCTTCATCGCTCGCCGAAGAGCGCACTGCCAAGCTAATGTTTCGATTGTGATTTTGGTAGAGTCTCGAATTGCAAGTTTCTAGTTGAGAAGACTGAGCCGATTGGCGAATACGCTCAGCAAGATTGCTTAAATCGCTCTCTATATCAGCATTAATTGAGACGCCCCAATGACGATGGTAGGCTAACTCTAGCTCTTGATGAGTAACTATATAAAAGGGCGGAACTGGTAGTTGATGGCGCACCATTTCAATTAAATGGCTGCCCTTGCCACCAGCTATTTTGAGTAGCTCTTGGCCCGATAATTTTAGTAATTGATCTATTGTGAGTATCATTTTCTACATCCAAGAAATAAGTGAAACTATTGAATATGACGCAGCGACAAGCAGGCCCGACATAGCATCTAGACGTTTTTGATTGCTCTGGTTTGGGTTGGTCATAAATTTGTGAAAGACAACCAAAGCAAAGCAATCGATAGCGCTAAAAATCAAAGCAGCAAAACTATGTGAGTGAGGCAGGGCCAAGGTTAAGCAGGCTTGGGCAGCGATCATTGAGGCTGTTAGTGCTAGCACCGCAGGTTTAAGGCCGAGAGCGCGAGAGTAACTTTCGAGGCCTTCTCGCTCACATTCTGGTGCTTTTATTTTTCGGCCAAATTCAATTACCATGCCGTTGAAGAAGCTTCCAGTTAAGAAAAATAGCAACAGTAATGCTGGCCCTTTGTTGCTGCCGACGAAATCTACAGCCGTAATAAATAAATCGCTAAAGACCAAAATAAACATATGACTGAGCATGTAGCTGATGGGGTGCTGGCGCAGCCAACTGCCAACGAAAAACTCTTTTGACATCAAGGCAAAATAGAACCAGATGGCAAATAGATAAGGCCAGAGACCGGGCTTAATAGCCGTTGTAAGTGCCAATTGCAAAAGACCCAGCAGGCAGGCAGACGAACCTAGCTCTCGCAGACTGACTAGACCGCGGGGCACAGGCCGCTCTGGTGCATAGCGGCAATCATCGACATGGTCTTTAAACTCGTCTGCCACCCGAAGTTGGTAAAACAAGATAAATGTAGTTACAGCAGCCACTGCGTACTGCGCCAGGCTGAACTGAGCGTGGCCTGAACGCAGTGCACTTGATAAGCTCAGGCCACTGAGGGCAAAGAGAGATGTGATGAGACCATATTGAGCAATAGGAAAGCGTTCATTTGTATAAAGGTAGAGCCTGCTAAACAGACTCTTTTCTTTCACAGCAAGCTGGTCTTGCTGACTCGAGTGACTCTTTTGATTAGTATCTGGGGGGCAGTACATCGCTGGCTTTATCCTTGTAACAGCACTTGATGTACTGATACTAGGGCAGGCACTGGTTTGCCAGCTGTAGAGCGAAACAGTTCAAGTACTGTTCTGGCCCAAGGCTAATTTGGGAACAAAAAAAGTGGTCTATTGTTTTAGGTTGGTCTCATTTGATTCGGAATCAAAGGCCTAAATCGCTCAGGCTCGGGTGGTCGTCAGGGCGCCGCCCCAAGGGCCAGTGATACTTGCGCTCGCTTTCAAGAATAGGCAAGTCATTGATCGAGGCATGGCGCTCGGCCATCCGACCATCAGCATTAAAGTGCCAATTCTCGTTACCGTAAGAGCGAAACCAATTGCCACTATCGTCGTGCCATTCATAAGCAAAACGCACAGCTATGTTTGCCCCTGTAAAGGCCCATAGCTCTTTAATCAGTCGATAGTCTATTTCTTTGTCAAACTTGCGAGTGAGAAATTGAATAATGGCATCATGGCCGTTAATAAATTCGGCGCGGTTTCGCCAGCGGCTAGCAATTGAGTACGCTTTAACAATACGATGCGGATCGCGGCTATTCCAGCCGTCTTCTGCTAAACGAACTTTGAGAATGGCACTGGCCTGGTCAAAAGGTGGGGCTGGCTGCAAAATCTCTTCTGTCATAAACTCCGCTGTTTTCAATGCAGTAGCTGGCGACTTATTGGCTTAAGTTCGCAGCAAGGTTCTGAAGACTCGCTCACGTGGGGTAAAAACTATACTCACACAAGACGGGCGCCATGTCTCTGGGGAATTTACGCAGAACTTTCTATAGACTTTTCTACGTGATTTCCCCATTGCCGCATCATACATAATAGAGAAAAATAAGCCGATACCAAAGACTAGGAAACTGCAGATATGACGACCCCGGCAAAATCAGGAAGCGATAGTGGTGCTGGTGACAAGGCCATCCAACCCCACCGTGTAGGTCATGCTAGTGCGCTTGGATTACAAGCCTCGCATTTGCTCAGTAGTCCAGAATCGTCTGTCGCCGCAGCACCAGCTGCCGGCGCTGATACAGGCGGCAAACTTGAGGTCACACCCGTTGCTCCGGCACCTGCGGCCGTCAAGCAACTAGATTTTCTCAAAGCTCCGAGCGAACTAGCTTCCCGTGGGCTGATAACCGACAACTCTAAGATCACTCCTACCGAGCGCCTTGATGCCAGCCCAGCAATTGATAAAAGCGTCCCAAAAATCAATGTTGAGCTGCAAGATCTCGACAAGCCACCAAAAGCACAGCCACACTTCGTTGTAAAAGCCGATGGCCGCATCGAAATGAACGGCGATCCTGAAAAACTCAACTCTAAAGAAATCAAAGTACAAATTGAGCGCGCTCCCGGTCAGATTAATCCCACTGACGCACAGAGCCTTGCTGCAGACGAATTAGTGAAGTATCTTTCCGAGCGCATTAAGGCGACAAATCCTCTGGCCGTTGATGGCGTGCCGATCAATGACCAAGACAACATTATCTCGGCTGAGTTAGAAGCGAGTCAAAACCTCAAGCCAGCTAAAGACTTGCCTGACCTGACGCCCGAAACTAAACAAGCCATTGAAGAAACTAATCGCTTTAAAGGAAGCAACGGCGTCGACATGCCTATGGCTGCCACCGACCGTATGGGGTCGTTTGGTACTCGTGATGTTCCTCGTCAGCTCAATGAAACTGACAAAGAAATGGGCGTAAAAGAAGCTGTAGCAGGTCTATGGAAGCCAGACCGCGATAATGCCTATGAGACTGTCCGTCGCGTTCCGGACGGGCACTACCGTGTTGGACGCTATGGTTTCTCCGGCAATCAACTCAGTGCTTTCCTTGAAGGTTTAGGCGATCCACCAGACCCTGCTTTAATTGAAAAACTAATAAAGGAAGGCAAGCTACCTAAAGGCTTTGCTGAGAAACTGAAAAATCCAGAATTTTTGGCCAAGCTCAAAGGCATGGCTCAGAAAATGAAAGAAGGCGGAGAGCCTACTAAAGATGAGATGAAAACTCTCTTGCCGAAAGACGCTCAAGAGGGCGTGGCATCTATATTGATGGATCAAATGAAAACCAAGGTTGGTGATAAGCCTGGTGATATCGCTGCCGCCATGCTTAGTGGCAAGGCACCAAACGATGTAACGGCCTCAGATCTGACTAGCGATGAAGGTAAAGCACTTTCAAATGCTGGCCAAAAACTCTTTGATATTGCTACAAACCGCCAGAGCACTGAGCAACAAGTAGCTGGCAAAATTCCTGAAGGCGACAAAGCCGACAAGATTACTGAAGCGCTGCAACTTGCTGGTGTGCCTGTAACTGAAGCTAACTTGCGCGCGGTCAATTTGATCGTGCAAAAAGAAAGCGCCTGGAATCCTAATGCAGTAAACAATTGGGATTCTAATGCCGCAAAAGGTACACCATCTAAGGGTTTGATGCAGACTATCGGACCAACTTTCAATGCTTACGCAATTCCCGGCCACAAGAATATTCTCGACCCAGTCGACAATATGGTGGCAGGTATTCGTTATGCAGTTGATCGTTATGGTTCACTGCAAAATGTCCCTGGTGTTAAAGCTGTTGCCCGAGGCGCTGCTTACCGAGGATATTAACGCTGGTTGCGTAATTACCATAGTGACAGAGCACTTGGAAAGCGGTACAACCTACATATGCCTCAAGAACGCGACACTAACAAAGACCATTCTGATAAAGCAGAGAAGAGCGACGGTTCGATCTCATCGGCGGTATCAAATCTGTTTGAGGATGCTTACGAGAATCCTGGCAAGACAGCTTTGGTTGTTGGTGGCGCCGCTGCAGCAATTGGTATTGCTTACGCTGCCCGCGGGCAGATTGGTCGGTTTCTTCCTAATCAAAGGGAAGGAATACTATTAATTGAAGATAGCCCTTACATGGGCAAGGCCTTTAGACAAGTCTTACAGGAACAGGGCGAGAGTGTTACCTGGTTCACTAAGATCAAACGATTGCAGCCTTTCACTGGTATCACCAATGAAGGCGCCGAAGTCGTAGTTCAGCCTAATAAATTTAAAATGGCTTTCGTTGACGGTGAGCTAGTTGGTAGCAACCCTCAAGGTGAGCACGTTGTTGACGCCTTGAAAGCTGGCCATCTTAAGAGCTTTGGCATAAGCACGATTCCCTCTATCAATGAATCTATGATTAGACATGGAGCTGTCGCTGCAGCACAGAAGCCTGCTGCACTTACTGCACTAGTAGATCATTCTCTTGATCTCAGCAAAATTATCCGGGCGCCAGGTCAGGTGCAGGTCGAAATGAATAGCTTAACTTCACGCATGCTGACACCAGAGATGACACCAGCTCGAAAAAAAGCTGATGCCATCGTGATGAAGTTTTTGACTGAATAAGTATTTGGATTATTTGGCTTTATAGCCTAGCCAAACTTAGAGTCAGCATTTGTTTGATCAAAACTAGTTCTTCTGGCATGCGCTCTTTTAGCTTGGCGAAGAACTCACCATGCGAATCAAGCTCTTGTTGCCATAAGGCAGTATCTATCGTCATCAACTCTTCAAACTGCTCTTTGGTCATAGAGTCAAGCCCGGTCCAGTCGATGTCTTTGTAGCGTGGCATCCAGCCAAGAACTGTCTGAGCAGATCCTGCGGTGCCTTGAACACGGCCAGCTATCCACTTAAGAACGCGCATGTTCTCGCCGAATCCTGGCCAGATCATTTTGCCTTCACTATCGGTGCGGAACCAGTTAACACAGAAAATCCGTGGTGGATTTTCCACTCTATGCCCGATTTGTAGCCAGTGATCGAAATAATCACCCATGTGATAGCCGCAGAAAGGCAACATCGCCATCGGATCACGACGCACTTCGCCCACTACTCCAGCGGCAGCTGCAGTAGTTTCTGAACCTAGAGTGGCAGCCATGTAAACGCCAAAGCTCCAGTTGAAAGCTTGCACTACGAGTGGTATCACCGAAGCCCGTCTGCCACCAAAGACAAACGAACTAATTGGCACGCCTTCAGGATTGTCCCATTGGTCGTCGAGTGAAGGACACTGCTGAGCAGAAACAGTAAAGCGGCTATTTGGATGAGCTGCCTTACGGCCGCAGTCTGGTGTCCAGGGTCTACCTTGCCAATCAATTAATTCGGCCGGTGCTGTGTCGGTCAGACCTTCCCACCAAACGTCACCCTCTGGTGTTAGAGCGACGTTAGTGAAAATGCAATTCTTGCTCAAGGTAGCAATCGCATTGGCATTAGTCTTGGCCGATGTTCCTGGAGCCACACCAAAATATCCAGCTTCAGGGTTGATTGCGTAGAGTTTGCCATCTTTGCCCGGTCTGATCCAAGCAATGTCATCACCAATTGTGGTTACTTCCCAACCATTGAAATTCTTTGGTGGAATGAGCATGGCGAAATTGGTTTTGCCACAAGCACTCGGGAAGGCCGCTGCCACGTAGGTTTTTTCACCTTGAGGAGTTTTCACTCCCATAATCAGCATGTGTTCAGCTAACCAACCGTCAGTCTTGCCAATATTAGAAGCGATGCGTAAAGCTAAGCACTTCTTGCCTAGCAAGGCGTTGCCACCATAACCTGAACCATAAGACCAAATTTCTTTTGTCTCTGGGAAGTGGCAGATATATTTGTGCTCTGGATCACAGGGCCATGCCACATCTTTTTCACCAGGAGAAAGTGGATGACCGACGCTATGGAAGCAAGGAATGAATGAACCGAATTCACCTAGAACATCGATGACTGCCTTGCCCATGCGAGTCATAATGCGCATGTTGACAGCTACGTAAGGTGAATCGGTAATCTCAACGCCAATTTGCGACAGCGGTGAGCCAAGTGGGCCCATGCTGAAGGGAATGACGTACATAGTGCGGCCGCGCATTGAGCCTTTGAAAAAGTCTTTGAGAATGATTCTGGCGGTCTCTGGCTCCATCCAGTTGTTGTTAGGGCCGCAGTCTTCTTTGACAGTTGTGCAAACAAAGGTACGGTCTTCGACGCGGGCCACATCAGACGGCTCAGAGCGGGCGAGATAACTGCCTGGGCGCAACTTGGAATCGAGTTTGATAAAAGTGCCGGATTCAACCATCTCTTCGCATAGACGGTCGTATTCTTCTTGGCTACCGTCGCACCAATAGATTCGATCTGGTTGGCAGAGCGCAGCCGCTTCGGTGACCCAATCGAGAAGTGCTTGGTTAATAACCGTATAGCCCATTTCAACCGTCGGCACGGTTTTGGCCAAAGTCGATTCCTTAGTCGGCATCTCTTATATCTCCAAGGTTAATGCCTTGGAATGTTACAACATGTGAGGATATCTTCTCTGAGTTTTATTGATCATTCATTATTGAAGTAGCCATTGAAAACGGGGTTAATCGATACCTATGTACTACTTCCTCATGTTCTTTTCTAAAAAGGTAACCCTTCGCAACTACGAGCTGAGCATCTTCAAGTATGCCGTCAGCTTACTTTCGATGGTTTTGGGCGCATATTTCGCCTGCTACCTGCGACCTTTTCTTGTGCCAATGCTCATAGTGGGATTAGCCTTAGCTGTCTGGGCCACGATTGCTTGGTGGAAAGGCATGGATCAAGAGCAGTTTTGAGAGAAAGCCAAAAGTTACTATTTCGCTCTCATAGATCTAGTAATTTTCCATGAGCGGCTGTTTTTAATGCGCTCAATCATTTTCTTCAAGTATTCGATGTACAGTTTTTGTTGCTGCACAATGTCGCCTGACTTATCAAAATCGATTGTGGTTATGTCGAGCTCTTCGCTCAGTGAAAGAACTCGGCTAACCTCTCTTAAATAGCGAGTGTTGCGCCATGATGGGCTTTCCACTAGCAATCTTACTTCTGATTCTAGCGACTTAATTAGAAACTGATTTTTCGAAATTATTCGCGATTTCTCCAAACTAACTTTTGGTTCTCCCACCAGGTCGGCTACTTGTATAAGAGCCTGGAAAGCCAGTTCGCGAAAATCAATTAAAGACTGAAGCGGAACAAGTGACGAATCTAAGTTAGCGTCTTTTAGGTCTTGCCCCGATCTAAGAACAGCCGGATTAAGTGTGCCGTAATCTACTAAAGACTGCAGATAGCTAGCGTATGCACCGATCGATTGCTTGAGAAAAACATGCTCTGTCTGGCCAAAACTCTCAATAATCGGGGCAAACTTTTTGGCAACTCTAATGAGGTCGACACCACCCAAGAGACCTTTGGCATTGGCCAAGGTTGCCGCATTTTCGTGGCGTCTAAAATTACAGAGAATTTCTGAGATATGATAATAATTACCGTCAAGCAACAGCCTAAGCCAGTATTCGAGATCGCCAATATGGTGCAGGGTCTCGTCAAAGCCACTGCCAATACTCTCGCGGCGAAACATTACTGTGCTCGGCTCACCAATGTAGTTGACCAGCGGAAATAAACATTTTCGTACAACGAGCTTGCCGTCTACAACTTGATCACCGGGAAAAGCATCGGCTGACGAGAGTAGATCATCGGCACGCAAAAGCTGCCCGGCTGCGTCTATCGATCGGCGGTGACAACTAACTAAACTAACTTCTGGCTTGGTTGAGAGTACCTCTACACTTTTCTCAAGTAGAGAGGGGTGAAGCAAATCATCTTGGGCAAAAGGTTTGATGTATTCGCCTTGGGCTTTGTGTAAGCACAGATTATAGTTGGCAAAAAGACCGACGTTGCTTTCGTTAACAGCTCTAACGATACGCTTATCTTGTTTGGCCCAGTCTTCAATTATTTGGCCAGACTGATCAGAAGAATTATCGTCGATTATTATCAGTTCGAAGTCTTCAAAAGTCTGACTGAGAGCACTCTCTATGGCATCCTCTAGGTAGGAAGCGCCGTTGTATACCGGTAAGCAAATTGATACTCTAGGCATGGCTAAACTAATGCCTCTATAGCTGATAGACTGCCAAGTTGTGAAGCCATGCCTTGTCTCATTACGTTTACTATTAAGGGCAGTTTAGCATCCTCGACCATTGAATATGGTTGACCATGAGAGCAAGAAAATTGTGAAGAATTTCATTGACTTCTTTCATCAGAGAAATCTCGCTGACAGCTTTCCTTGGCTGGTGCTGGGCAAAGGCCCTACTTTCTCGCAACACAAAAACTATGATTTAACTCAGTACAGAACATTATCGCTTAATCATGCGCTTCGAGAGCTTGCCGTTGATGTGTCGCACATAATTGATATAGAGGTAGTGGCAGACCTTGATTGGTTGCTTGACAGAAATGCCAAATATGTTGTCTTGCCTTGGTTTCCTCACTGTCAATTTAAGGCTGGCACTAAAAGTCTTGATCAATATCTCGCTGATTTTCCGGTGTTGGCAAAGCTGGCCAGTGAAGAGCGTCTACTCTGGTACGACTTAGATACTGGTGGAACTAGACATGGCCAGCACCAACCAGTAGTGGTCTCAAACTTTAGCTCAGAGGCCGCAGTTGCACTTCTAGCTCAAGCTGGTGCAAAAGAAGTTTTCACCCTGGGTGTTGATGGTGGAACGACTTACGACAAGGCATTTGGCGACCTGCAGGCTACGACTAAGTTCGCCAACGGTCAGCTAAGTTTTGATTCGCAGTTTAGTCAATTCGCTTCGATCATTCGACAGCACGACATTAAACTGGCACCCTTGGGTGTGGAATGTCCGATTGCAATTTTCGTTGGTGCTAGCGCCAGCGAGTGGCTTCCAGCCAAGGTGCTTGAATACTCGATTGCTAGACATAGCAGCATCACAACGAAGTGCCATTTTCTTTATCAAGCTAATATCGAGATTCCCCGGCCAAAACGCCCTGAATGCCAGGCGAGAACTCCTTTTAGTTTTCAGCGTTTTCTCATTCCTCAACTCAAAGAGTTTTCGGGAAAAGCAATCTATCTTGATAGTGACATGCTTGTCACCGATGATATTAGTCAACTTTGGCAACTAGATTTTGGCCCAAGCACTTTGCTCTGTACCAAGGCTGACAACGACTATCAGAGACAGTCGCAATTTGCAGTAATGCTATTGCACTGCGAGAAACTAGGATGGCGCATTCACGACTTAATCAAGTTACTCGACGATGGCAGCATGAGTTACTCCGATCTGCTGCACGACATGAAAGCGGCTCCAGGTTATCGGGCTGAAATTCCAGTTAATTGGAATAGTCTTGATCTCTATGAGCCAGGTATTACTTCTTTAGTTCATTTCACCGACATGACTCAGCAGCCATGGCTAAGCAACCACAGTCCTGAGGAAGCGATTTGGTTGTCCTACTTGAAGCAGGCAATAAACGATGACTTCATTACCCTCAAACAAGTACAAGAGCAAGTAAATTGCGGTCATATTAGGCCATCACTATCAAAGCAACTTATGGCTTCATCAGAAGGTGTGGCAATGACATTGCCTGAGCGAATGGCAATTGATCTAGATTTTGTACCGCCTCATAAGTTGATTAATAGCACAGGCTCAATCAGTCAGCTCACTGGCAGGCTATTGAATATGTTTAAAAGCCATAAGAATAAGCCTTAGAGTGAAAAAAGAGGCTCGGCAAATTCCAAAACAATATTCATATACAGACTCGGATAGTCAGTACCACCATGCTCGGCAAATGTTTGCACAGAGCGCGATGTATTGAGAAAAGCCACGGCCGTATTAGCCCTGTATTCAATGCAGCGACTAAGCTTCAAACTTTCTGTGTTAAGCACTTGTTGATCTTTGCCATATTGAAGCGCCGCATTATCTAGCAATTCATATAGCAATAGATCGCCGCCAAGGGCAGTGTCTTCTGGAATTCTCAAGAAATAGTGGCAGACCAAAAGTTTGTTAGTGATCTTGAGGTGCGGACCTCTCTCAGCCACCATGCGCGACGGTGAGGGCGCGTGGTAAGAGAGTTGAACATCGGCTAGCAAAACAAAATCAGCGGCCGTATCGACGTATCTTTGCCCAATTTCCCAGTTTGAGATTTTTCCCCATTCGCTCTCTAGGTGCGGATATTCAGTGGTAATAGCCGGCGCGAAAGCAGTCAATAACTTTTTTAGTTCGCTGGCTTGAAGACACTGCTTCACCAAGTTTTTCCATGAATCTGATGCAAACTGATCGCTCAAAATCTGAGCAGAGCGCAAGTGTATCTTCTCTCCTGGCTTAGCGAAGATTTGGCCGGCTGGCCGCTCGGCATGGCTATAGGCGGCAGCTACCTGACCTACAGTAGGCCTTGAAGTAATCAACTGTTCAACTAGTGCCTGAGGCAAAGCATTAAGCACCACAGCGTGCGGAAATGGCTTGTTGACAATATCTTTGCTAGTTATCTGATCAAAGATGGTTAGACTGCTAGTCATAGTTGGTCGCTATTTTTGAGCCATAGAGGCGGTCGCGATTTGCTTCGATTTCAAATAATGGTTCTGGCATTTCGCCCAGTAGATTGAGAAAAACCCGGTGATACGGGGTTCTTGATCTAGGCTTTACACCGTGAAACGACTTTGGCGTATTGAGAAATAGCACTAAAGTATTGGCCTCGTACTTAACCGTTTCGACTAATTCCATGTCGGCAATGCTGGCTGTGCGAGTGATATCTAGGTTTGCTGGATTGACCTTTGAGCGATAGATCTCTAAGTCAGCCCCCCTTGACTGATCGCCGTCTAGACGCAAATAGAATAGACCGACAAAGAGCTTGCGCGGGTCGTCTAAGTGTGGCCCCCTGACTGTGGTGCCACCAATTTCTACCGGTGTGTTGAATGCAATCTGCGAATCAAGAAAGACATTGCAGAGTGCATCATTATCTTGCCCGCGAATACCGGCTTTGAGGGCAGAAATCGGTCCAAAACGCTCTTCGAAATTGGGATAGTGCACGAGAATTTGCTTATGGAACAGGCGAATGATGTCATTGAGAAATGCTTGGCCGAGATGCTCTGAAACCAAATCTTTGACTACTGCTGCAATATCACTATTGGCTGCCACATCGGCCGCTGAGTAATTGAAGCGTTGATTGCTGGTAAATGGCTTTCCTTGAAGCATGACCTCAAGCGGCGGTAAAGCCCTTTGAATATCAGCTAAAAGCTCAAGGGGTAAGACATTTTTGACAACGACCAATGGAAATGGATCGCTAAGTACCAGCTCTGTGTCGATGTTTTGACTAACTAGCACTTAGCCCCAGATGTCTTTTACTTCTTTTGGGTTGTGATAATAAATCGACTGTAAGAGGCCGATGGCAATTAAGTCGACAATCAATGCCGTGCCGCCATAACTAAGAAATGGCAGCGGCACACCGGCCACAGGCATACAGCCAATGGTCATGCCAATATTGATAAAGGCGTGAAAGAGAAACATGCACATAAGACCAATGGCCATAGCTGCCCCAGCGGGGTCGCCACGGTTTGGATTGCTTCTAGCTTGGTGGGCAATAAATAGGGCGCGTAAGCAAATGATGCCATAGGCAATGACAATGAGAACGCAAATTCTAAAGCCTAACTCTTCACCAATTACAGCAAAAATAAAGTCAGTATGTCTCTCAGGGATGAAGGCACCCTGAGCTTGGTTGCCCTTGCCTAAACCAGCACCGTTGATGCCACCAGAGCCGATAGCAATGAGGCTTTGCAAAATGTGATAGCCGGATCCCCGCGGGTCATCATATGGATTGACAAAACTAGTCAGTCTTTTCTGCTGATATTCTTTGAGCAAACCCCAGAGATGCGGTCTGGCATGACCGCATCCGTAGTTTGCGCCCATGACCACCACAATCATAAGTAGACGAATCCAAATTTTCCAATCAAATGTACGCCAGAAAATTAGCAGTACACCGGCCAGGACAGCCAAAAAGATGTACCACCAGTCAAGGTTTACGGCATTTAAGATGAGCGAAATTAGGGGGCTGATCAGTACTAGAATGTCGACAATTGTGGCGCCAGACCAATAAGAAAGCCCGAGAAAAACTGCGCCAAAAGTAAGCGAAGTACCTAAGTCAGGCTGTTTAAATACAAGTATGGCTGGCAATAAGAGAATGCCGAGAATTTTGAAAATATCAAAGAACGAATTTATACGGTGATTCTTCAGCCACGATGACAGTGAAAAAATAACTACTAGCTTTGCCAATTCTGACGGCTGCAAGGTGATTGGGCCGAGGGCGAGCCAGCGCTGCGCCCCTTGAGCTGAGTGTCCTTTGATCATAACGGCTACAAGCAGGGCAATATTGACCACATACATCAAGGTAACCATCCACTTATTCGTCCACAACTTGTGGGGAATGCGACTGACAATTACCATGAGAAACAGGCCAGCATACATATACTGAACCTGTTTATCGAAATAGCCTTGGGTATGTTGCGAGAGGTGCAGAACGCTAAGGCCAACAGCGATCAAAAATCCCGTCGCTCCGAGCAGCCAAAAGTCTATGCCGCTAACGACATTGAAAAGGCTCCTCAAGGAGGACGGGATTAGTGTTGATGCTGCGACTCTAGACGTCACTTATTTTTTTTACACTAGCACTTGGAGCGAAGCAATCGGAAGTTAGCGATTAAGCTGGCCCGACGCTCATATTGTTGCAGATCGAAGTGAGTTGTGTCTTTATCGAGCTCAAAGTAGCGGCCAACCACTGCCATGAGTTCTTCTTCTAGTGTTTCTAGGCGTCCGGCCGGTAGCTCTAGACGGTCATGCGTGAGCATACTACGCATTCTGTCTTTGGCTGTGGCGCGAACATCATCAGTCTTCGGTGGGAAGATCCAGCTGAATAGTTGTAGTTGCATGGTGACCTCCCTTAAACCCGGACAGTGGGATTAAAGAAACTGACAATCTTGTTGATCCAAGTAGTGTTCTTGGATTCAAGATCCATGATCGCTACATCCTCGCCGCGGATGCGACGGGCGATATTGCGATATGCAAGGCCAGCTCTGATGTTATCTGTGCCCGAAATTGGTTCGCCTTTGTTGGTCGAGATGATGATGTCTTCATCTTCAGGTACAACACCCAAAAGCTTCACTGAAAGAATTTCAAGAACATCATCGACACTCATCATGTCGTTGTTGGCAACCATGGTTGGTCTGTAACGGTTGAGCACCAAGCGATATTCTTTGATTTCGTCTTTGCGGGCTTCTAATAGGCCGATGATGCGGTCTGCGTCACGCACTGCTGACATTTCAGGAGTGGTGATTACGATTGCTTCGTCAGCACCAGCGACGGCGTTCTGGAAACCTTGCTCGATACCGGCAGGGCTATCAACAAGAACGAAGTCATACATGCTCTTCAGTTCGTTGCATAGAGCTTTCATCTGCTCTGCATTGACTGCTGATTTGTCTCTTGTCTGGGCAGCCGGAAGTAAGCTCAAGTTAGGCAGCTTCTTGTCTTTAACAAGTGCTTGCCGCAGCTTGCAGCGCTCTTCAACAACGTCGACTAGATTATAGACAACGCGATTTTCGAGGCCCATCAAGATATCTAGGTTGCGCAGTCCTATGTCCATGTCAACCAGTGCAACGCTCACCCCTGTGGAAGCAAGAGCGACGCCAATGTTGGCAGATGCTGTTGTCTTGCCAACACCACCCTTGCCGGAGGTGATTACGATTACTCGTCCGCTCATTTAGTGTCCTCGTATGGCTTTGTGATAACGAATGAAAACTTGTTGGTTAATCTGTAATTTTGACTAGTCAATTTTGTTCTTTTGAATGCGAATCTTGCCTTCAACAATGCGGGCAATCTCAGGACCAGTGCCGTTTGCATAGGTGATGCGCGGGCGGTCAGGAGCGCGAGCAATTGCATGAGCAATACGAATTTGAATTGGTTGAAGATTTAGAGCTCTAATTTCGGCTTCAGTGTTACCGCCGATACCAGCATGAGCGATTCCTCTCAAGCTGCCCCAGACTGTAATGTCGCCTTCAGCCATGATTTCAGCACCGGGATTAACGTCGCCAACAATGACGAGGTCACCTTTGTGTGAAACAACTTGGCCCGAACGTAATGTCTGTTTGACGTAGAGCACCTGCGGTAGTACCACAGTTGAACCGTCTTTGTTGACTTCAGCAGTTGCCTCGGGCAACGGTGTGTCTTCGACTGTGTCGTGCTCCATCTCGATCATAGTGACGTCGAGTTGCACAGCTGCTTTCTGACTCTCAGCGTCGGCTTCAGCAAAAGGAATTCCACTTGCTGGGATGTCGACATTTACTTTCGGCAAAGACATGGGCAAAGTAGATGTGACTTTGACACTATTTTCAAGGAAAGCGGTTCTAGTTTTTTCGTTCTTTGAATAAACTTCTTCAGGAAAAACGCCCACACCCTTAGCCAGAGCCAGCACTTGTGCTGCTTGAGCCACAGTTAGTTCGATTGAACCAAGACCAAGAATGACTTTGTTGCCTTTCCAAAACTGATTGGAAGACTGCAAAGTCGAGCTGAGATGTTCAAGAGCCTCTTTCAGGCTTGAGCAACCACCGACATCAATTAAGACGCCTTGATCAGGTTGACTAATAATGGCAATTTTAGACATGCGACAGATATCCGCCCAAGAAAGGGAAGTTGCAACCGAGTTATATATGAGAACGGTGACAGCTAAACAAATGTGAAGTTCACCGATACCATCCTATTGTGCAGCTACCCGCACGTCAAGCCGCTTGAGATAGTGGGTGTATATGCGATCGCACTAGAACTTGATGACATATCAGTAAGGAAGTGTAGGCTTTCCCAGTACCAGACGTATTGCGGGAATATGAAACTATTCAGAGAATTGGCATTTTTATCTAGACTTAGATACTCACATCACCGGTGGTATCAGAGTTGTTCATGCACTGCATATAGAGGCTATATAGACCCTGCCAACAGTGTCGGTAAGAGGTCACGGGCGGCAGTATGAGGGTCAACTTCGCGGCCAACAATCTTGCTCAAAATAGTGCGCACATGATCGCTATCCATTGAATTTTCTAGATTTCGGCGAGCAATATCAGCCACTATCTCCGAAAGCTCTGCGCGAATTCTTAGGCTACGTCTTTGATCAAGCAGATTTTCATCAATCAGAAACTGTTTGTGGGCCTTTGCCGCTTGCCACAATTCATCAATGCCCTGACCAGTCTCGGCTATCGATAAAATCACTGGAGGGCGCCAAGAAGTCTGAAAATGATTTAGCTCTAAAGAAGCAGTAATCTCACTGGCTGACTTATGGGCACCAGGTAAATCGCCTTTATTGACGACAAAAATATCGCCGATTTCCATGATGCCAGACTTAATCGCCTGAATGTCATCTCCAGAACCTGGCATCAAAACTAATATTGTCGTGTCCGCATGCTGAGCGATAGCTAACTCAGATTGGCCCACGCCAACAGTTTCGATAATAATTACTTGGTAGCCCGAGGCTTCTAGCATGCGAATAGCATCGTAAGTAGCCAGCGAAACCCCGCCTTGGTGGCCACGATTGGCCATTGAGCGAATGAAAACATTGCGATCTAAAGTGTGTCCCTGCATGCGAATGCGATCACCAAGAATCGCTCCACCAGTAAATGGGCTTGATGGATCAACTGCTAAAACAGCTACTTTTAGGTCTTCTTTGCGACACTCAGTAATGAGGGCGTCTACTAGTGTCGACTTGCCCACGCCTGGTGAGCCAGTCACTCCAATAATGTGTGCTTTGCCCGAATGTTGATAAAGCGCCTGCACTAATTGCGCCGCTTCTTCCCCACCATTCTCTACTACTGAAATGGCACGAGCTAATGCTCGTCTGTTACCAGCGAGTAGTTCAGTTGAAATAGTTTCCACTTTTGCATCCAAAATAATTGCTTATGTACTTCTAAAAAGCGCTAAAGAAAATGCTCTAAGGGCTTTTGCCCTTGAAGGCCTTAAGCCAACCAGGAGTGTCGCCTTTGGCTCCCTGCTGTTGCTGACCATAGCTGTCGTCAGCCTGCTGTCTGCGTTGAGCATTTTCAGCTTCATTGAGCATAACAGCAAGTAAATCGCGCTCAGCTTCACGAGTTTTTAGTTGATGGCCAAGCTCAGTCACTGCGGCTCGTAATTCTTCAGTCTCTTGCAACTTCTGCTCTAATAGCCCAGTTATGCGACCAAGCTCTTGATGTAGTTGCTTATTTTCGCGGCTCTTGTCAGTAAGAAGTAGGCTTTGATTGATCAATTCAGATTTCAAATCTTCGCCGTCGCGACTCATGCGCTCTAACTCTCTGAGCTGAGCAGACAGCATCAGGTTCTTTTCTTGTGATTGCACCAATGCTTCTTGTAGTTCGATCAACTTAAGTGTGAACGAACCTTGGTCATGGCTTGTCGATGACGGAAGGGAACTTGATGATGTTGTTGGATTTGAATCGGCCATAGTCTTTAAATTGTATCGTTTAGATAGGCTTTAGTAAGGATTACTTCTCTTATTTAAAAAAAAGTGACCGTACAAGGATAATAAGTATTTTCAACCACCGTAGTCATCATACTTGAGATCTTAGCTAGATATACAACAACAAGGAAGTCATGAGCAAGCTGGTCATAGAGAATGGATATCTAGTAACCCCAGAGCAAGAGCGGCCCACCAAGCTCTGGATCAAAGACGGCAATATTCTACACATCGGTGACCAGCTACCGAGCAATCTTGGACAGGAAGCGGCTTTCAAATCAATTGATGCCTCGGGTTGCTACGTTACTCCCGGCCTTATTGATTTACAAATGAACGGCGGACCAGATTGTGACTTTTGGCAAAGTCTAAGCAAAGACACCTATGGTGTTGCTGAAGTGCGCGCCTTGAGGCGAGAGCTTCTAGGCTGCGGTGTCACTGCATTTCTGCCCACTCTCATAACTGCAGATGTTGACCACTTAGTTAAAAACATTGCCTTTCTCAAGAGCCAAGGTGTCTGCCGGACCTTGCCCTTTGGACAAGAGAAAAATCTGAAGGATGAAAAAGATCAGCCAGAGCAGGAGCCTTTGTCGCGCATGATCGGCATACATTTAGAAGGACCATGCTTATCTCCAGAAAGACCAGGTGTACACCCCAAAGAATGGATACGACCATTCACTAGTGAAACCATTACCCCATTGCTCGACTCAACGGTAGCTCTTTTCACTGCTGCCTGTGAAGGAGACCCTGATGGAAAGGCTATTGAGCTTCTCAAAAAGAACAATATTGTAGTTGCTCTGGGCCATTCCAACGCCACTTTTGAAGAGGCCAACAAGGCATTTGAACAAGGCGCCTCAATGATGACCCACACATTTAACGCCCTTCCCCCGTTGCATCACCGAAAATTGGGAGCCGTGGGAGCGGCTTTGCTCTCCAAAAGTACAAGTTGCTGCTTGATTGCCGACGGCCTTCACCTTGACAAAGCCGCATGTGCTCTCATATTTGCCATAAAAGGAGTGGCCAAAACCATTCTTGTGACAGACAGAGCGGCCATTGGCACATCAGGGGGAGACTTAGTGGGCTCTTCCATAAGCCTTGATCAGGCTGTACAAAACATGGTTAGTTGGAATATTTGCAGCTTTGCCGAGGCCATAAAAATGGCTAGCCTCAACCCAGCCAAGGCCATTAACATGGACCATTACCTAGGGTCTATTGAGATAGGCAAAGCTGCCGATTTGGTCTTCTTTGACCGCACTAGTCTAAAAGTGGAAAAAGTTTTCGTGGCCGGCTTACAAGCAAAGACCAATAAACTTAAGCCAGTAAGCAACTAACCAAATAAATTAGCACTCTACTTTTTGCCGCGATTGGTGAACGTCAGGCCAGCAACGAGTGCGCCAAACAAGGCGCCGCCAATTACTTTAGTCGCTTTGCCACGCCATTGCTTATCCATGTAGCGCTGCACTTTCACGCTGTCAGTGCCATTGATCTGCTTTTCAAACTCGGTGGTTCTAGAACTATTGAGGGCGAAAATTGCCTCTTCTTTAGTGAGGCTTCCCCTTGTCATCAAGGCGTGACTGCGAACGGCTCTCTTCATGTCTTCTTCGTCAATCAGACCAAGCTCAACATAGAATCGGCCTGATCGTATTGGATCTTTTAGCATCGCTTCGTAGTTGCGCTGTACATCAGCCTGGCTGAATACCCCAGCACTCTTAAGTAAATCTACAAGCCTAGTATCAGCAACGCTTTCAGCAGGTTTGGCTGCAGCCACAGTAGCCGGGGCCTCACTACTACTGATATTGCTACTGGTCGCCGCAGGAGTATGGTTGCCATTGTTTCTAACGGGCTCGGGTTTTGGCGCCACATAAGAATCTTCAGCGGCAATAGTGTCTTTTCCTTGCAAGGAAAAACTACCGGCTTTGTCCTTCGACTCTTCAGCCTTGAGCCAAAGTACAAAAGTATCTTGAACTTCTTTAATACCTTCTTCTCGGGTCAGCGCCCCTTCAATTAACTGCTTTTGGATGCGTTGCAACGATGGAAACAGAGCTGGAGAGAGTATCCCTTGCAAAACCAAAGCACTTCCTAAAGGAATACCTGAAGTCATGCTGGTCTGAATGGCACGCTCCATGTCCTCAGGGGCAACAAGGTTAGAATCGAGCAACAACTCGCCTAAATACTCTGGATTGTCTTCAATGTCAGGCCGCAAATCTTCTTGGGCAAAAGCATCAGCAATGCTCATTCGCAATTGATGCACTCGGCGCAGGGCGCTAATGGCAGCGTCATAAGGAATTTGCCCTTCGCGGATTAATGGCTGTACCTGCAATGAGGCCGCCAGCTCATCTTGGCGCACACTTCCGCTCATCATCAGCACCCGACCAATTGGCACCCCGAGGCGCTTAGAGACTTGAATAGCCTCTGTCATTTCGGACGAACTGATAATCTGAGCATCTACAAGAAGCTCGCCGACCCGCACTGATTTATAGTTACTAGACACAATGGCTACCTAAGTTATTGTCTAACCGACTAATATCATTTTCCACAAGAACTCATTTTCTACCCCTTAGCAATATAGCTTGAGGTTAACTCCCTTGCTCTGTTAACGCAGTAGGAAAATTGGCATATAGTTATTGTTCGGGGCCACAGGTTGAGTTTTTACGGGGATTTAAGTAATGCGTTTCAAGAAGCCAGGGGCTACCTTTGCCCTCTCCTCTTTGCTTTTACTGAGCCAAATGGCCTTACCCGAGCAGGCAAAAGCCCAAGCAATGATGGAATATGGCGGTTTAATGGCTATGCCGAAGGGAGTACCCAGTGGCAACACAGTTAATATGCTTACTAACCCATATCGTTCAATTAATAGTAAATTTCCTGGCAACGGAAATAGTAGTGGTAATGGCAGCACAGGTGAGGCACCAGCGGCGACACCAGGTCAAGTCGGTGGAACCAATTCGGCTATGTCAGTTGATGCGTTAGGGACCGTCACTGTTGACCCAAAGAAAGCACAAGCACTTGGCGCTCAAGCTCTCAAGCAATTTGAGCAAGCTAAAGCAAAGATGGCTGCTAAGCCGCAAGATTTAAAAGGCGCGGAAGCAGTACTGCGTGAAGCGATTAACACACGCAACTCCATTTGGGGCTACGACGACCCGATGATGCCGACTATGTTGACATTGATGGGTGAAATTTATGCAAAGCAAAAACACGTTTCAGAATCAGAAGCTTGCTTCAAGAATGCCCTTGTCTATATCACGAAGAAGCAGGGCTCTGGCAGTTTTGATCGACTAGATACTTTGGCCAAGCTCGGCGCTCTGTACAACGATAATGGCAACCCTAAAGAAGCCTTGCCCTACTTTCAGCAAGTGGCCCAAATCAAAGAACGTCAACATGGCGCCCTCGATATCGCCACTTTAAAAGCAAAATTACAATGGGCCAATGTTTCCGCTGCTGCTGGAAAACCAGATGCTGCATCTATTTACACAGGCCTTCAGGCCAATTTAGATCAATCTGACAAAGATAAAGCAGGCTTCAAAGACGTACAGTCTGAGTTCATAAAATCATATGGTGCCTTTCTCAGTAAGGCCGGCAAGAGTGAAGAAGCCAATGATTTAGAAAAGCGGGCCAGTTCACCAGCCCCTGAAGCCAAACCAATCGCCGTGGAAACTCCTGCAGAAACTCCTGTAAAAGCTGCAGATGTAGCACCAAGTGCAGCCGCTGACTCAACTAGCGCAAAAAATACAACAGGCGAATTGACCATGGAACAAATGATCAATGCCGAAGCCGCGCTCAACAAGAAAAAATCTAAGTCTAAGAATTAGATCGATATTCCAAATGGTGTTAGCTAAATTGTGTTAGCTAAATTGTAGCCACTGTGCGATTGCACAGTGCTTAAGGCCGCTCACTCTCTTAGTATCAGTTTAACGACTGGGAGAGAGAAAAATGGAAATAACTAGCACGGTAACCCCTCAGCCTTTTGCAGCCGAAGCACCATTTCAACCAACGCTGATAATCAAGAATCTAGCTCAAGTTCAAGAGTTAGCAGCGCTTGAACGCATGCTCGCTACAATTTACGGCAGCGCTAAACCAGTTTCGTTAGCCGAAATTTTAGAGAAAGTACAATGCGATAGTCTCACTATAAGTCTGCTTAAGCATCTGGCTTTTGCTCCAATTTGCACTGGCTTGCTCGATGGCCTAAAGCAATCTCTAACTATAACTGATGAGGGAAAACGACTTTTCGAAATCTCGCAAATTCTCTTCGGCTTCCACGGCCAAGTCAGTGTTAGTTCCAGATTTAGTTCAAATAGTGGGGTCGGCTCTAACACCACCATCGCCGTTAAATTGAAGCTCTCACCAGCTGAAGTAAAGCAATCGACAATCAGACTTAAGGCTCGCTTGCAAGCACCAAATGTACGCAATCTTGTTGAGCAAATAGTGCGTCAGCAACTGGCAATTTTTAAGAGTTCAGGGCTGTGCCAGGCTATGCTTTTGCAGCAGAATTCATTCGTTGCCAGCGGTCCGGTAACTGGCGAGTGGACAGTATCTTCAAAAGTCTCTGCTGAGAGCGAAATTCCACGACAGGTGGAGAAAGTTCTGAGCGCATTAACGAAAACAAACACTATCAATATTATTGGTGGAACTGGCACTGGAAAGACGGCGATAGCAAGCGAGGTTGCATTGGCTCTTGCTCAGGCTGGCAAAAAAGTTCTATTGGTTACTCACTCAAGACTCCTTGCGGCTCAGTTGCGCTATCAGCATCAGCAGTACTTGGCTGAACTTGAACAAAAGGAGCAACATCACTTTAGCCCGATGCAGAGTACCACTGCCGCACAAGCTGGCTGTGCACTGACAATTTCAACTTTTCACGCTCTTTGCCATTCAGCTGCACAGACGGCCAATCTAAACCCACCAAAATCTATCAGCACACGAGTATTCAATGAAATTTTTCCGGAGCTGTTGATTGAGGCGACCAATTTGTATCGCGACCTAAAATTTGACGCCATTGTCGTCGATGAAGGTCATAGCTTCGGCGCTAGTCTTTGGCGCGCCCTAATGCACTGTCTAAAAGATCAGGTCAACGGGGAGTTTGTCTTCTGCTATGACCCGCAGCTGCTTGTCTTCAATCGCCTAAGCATTGTCCCTCACGCGGCTACCACAATTGAGTTGAAAACTAGTCTCAAGCCTAATATTGACCTTCTTGCTAGCAACGAAAGTACGGAACTCTATGAAGTAAGTACAGCCGACGAGCAGGCTGAAACTGTGCAATTCGTTGTCGACAATCTACTTGATGGAGGCAAGTATCACCCCAATGATATAGCCATTCTTAGCGCCAATAATGAGAAGAGTCATCGCTTCAAATTTGCTAACGGAGTAAAAGTTTGTCAGCAACCGGTGAAAGCAAAATCTAAAGCAATACTTGAAACATCTCTGTTTCAGTTTCGAGCCTTAACTGCAAAAGTGGTGATTCTCATCGATTTGTTTGACGAGGTCGAGAAGTTAAGTGATTGGAAGTTTCAATACTTTTGCTATCTAGTTTGGGGCCGAGCCACAGACAAACTAATTATTGTTGGCAGCGAAGAGGCAATGGCAAGGCTCTTGCCCCGCGAAGTAGCTACATTAGCCACCGCTGAAATTTTGCCAAGTAACGGTCGAAAACAATAGTGCTACTGTAGACTTTGTAGTCGTTGTGGTTTTTGTAGACCAAGTAGATCAAGTAGATCAAGTAGGCGGGATTGTCTTTGGCATTCTTAAAGTCGCCACGGAACATGACCATAGCTCTCTATCTGCGCCTCTTGGCGTTAGTGTATCTCTGCGCCTTTGCTCTTCTATTGCCGCAGGCTGAAGGTTTATATTCAGTATCAGGCATTGCGCCAGTGGCCGACTACAACCTTTTTCTTCTCGCCACGTGCTGTGGATGCCTGTTTTCACTCTTGCTCTTCTTTAGCATAGCCGAGCCAATAGTTCTCTTTCTTCTCTATGTTGCTTATCTCTATATAGTTGTCGTGGGCCAAGAATTCTTGTCTTTTCAATGGGACACGCTACTGCATGAAACTGGCTTCATTTCGATTTTCCTTGGTCGCAGCCGCTATTTTTCATTCAGCGAGAAAACCAATAGGATTGCCATTGTTGCCCTTATGTGGCTAACTTTTCGTTTAATGTTTTCGTCTGGGTATGTCAAAGTTATGAGTGAGGTTGCTAGTGATTCTAGTTGGCTTTCTCTAACGGCTTTGACCTATCATTTTGAAACCCAGCCACTGCCAACTCCTCTAGCAATTTTCTGTAACGCTGCACCGCTCTTATTAAGTAAAATAGCTTGCGCTGCAGCCCTGGCTATCGAACTAATTGTTCCGTTCTTCATCTTCTTTGGAGCCAGAGCGAGAATTGTCGCTGCTGCTCTATTTACTGTTTTGCAATTAGTTATTGCCTTGACTGGTAACTATGGCTTTTTCAATTTTCTAAGTGTGGTGATCTGTTTGCCTCTAATTGCCGACTCAGAAGTTCAGTGGCTGTTTCGCTTCTTCAAGTTGAATGGTCTGAGACAGCTACTACTAAAAGTAAATGTCAATGCTAGAGAAAATAGACACCGACTAATTCGCATTGTAGAAAATGTAATATCTGCAGCGGCTTTCTCGGTGATTGTCTTTGCCAGTATTGTCAGCATTAGCCTCACTGTATTTGGTCGTGAGGTCTACAATAGCCTGCCTGCGCCACTCGCTATATCGTATAGCCTCTGTCAAAACTTCGGTATATCATCGACCTATGGTCTGTTTGCCGTTATGACACGAAATCGACCAGAACTGATTGTTGAGGGAAGTGTCGATGGTATCGAATACAAGGCCTATGAGTTTAATTACAAAGTAGGTGACATTCACCGCGCACCGCCAATAGTTGCGCCCTACATGCCGCGATTAGACTGGCAGATGTGGTTTGCCGCTCTCAGGGCCGAAAGCGGGGCTGGCCCAGATCGTTGGTTTGTTCACTTCTTAAGTTGTCTTGCCCAGGGTGATAAGAGCGTTTTAGGACTGATCAAAACAAACCCCTTTGCCGGAGCACCACCAAAGTATCTAAGAGTGAAACTCTACAAGTACAAATTCGCAACCCCCGAAATGCTTGCTTCTTCAGGCCAATGGTGGCAGCGCGAAGAGATAGGTATTTATTTAAATCAACGCTAAGCACAAAAGAGCTTAGCCAATAATTCACTTCTGTACAATTGTAATAACTGGTAGAATTTTACCGGTTAATGACATTTTTCAACCATAAGCGGCATAAATATGCAGTTTAGCCTTGTAGCTTCAGACGAGATCGCTATTGAGTCCGGCAATCAAATTCGGGCTCATAGACTGGCTGAGATTATGCAGCAGAGCGAACTAGCTGCCCACGCCGGGGTTTTGGCACAAGGTGGGTTTTAGACAGTGGATTTTCATTGGCTGCTATCTCTATATTTTCCGACACTTTTTTCGATTTTGAATATCGGCACAATTGCTTATGTCTTTACCAAGTACTCATGGATAGTATGCAAACGGCCGCGCCCAATTGCTATTTCACCGAATCAAGTTATGTGGTCGAAGAGTAGATCTGTTCAACTCGCTCAATTTAGAATTTATGGTTTGTGCTTTCTTCTTACAGGTATTCTCTTCAGCACTTTTAGTGCATTAAATTTCTGGTCCGGCATGTTTCCTTTTCCGACCAGTCCAGCTGTTGAGGGTGGCAGAACCATGCTGGCCTACTTGAAATTGAGTGTTGGTACGGTACTTCCACTATTCTTTTGCTTGCAGGTGGTACTTAAGCAAAAAGTAGAGACCAGAACATTTCGTTCATGCTTGCTAACAGCTCAACCATTTCTGCATTTACTACTCTTCGTTTCGGTGAGCCTTCTCTCAATACCTTGGATTGAGGGCTTGAAAGCAATAGTCGGCCAATCCAATTTGAATTCAGAAGGAGTGGCATTCTTTCTTGGTATGGCTGCGGCCTACTCGATTTTGCCTGTTCTGGGCCTCTTTACTTTGAACGTGGTTAAATCACCTGCTGTGCGCTATTCATTTATAAATGTCAGCCAAAGTGACCTTGATCAGGCTCAACAACTTTTGCAATCTAATAGCTTCGACGTTGCGACGCTAGAGCATAAAGCTGACAGCGAGCTCGAGTTTTTGATTAAGGTAGCAAAGTACGGCGACAACATGGAACAGGCGGATTCTATTTCGCAATACCTTCTAGCAAGGCACCTTGTAATTGAGAAGCCAGCTTGAGCATAGGCACAAAATAGTACATTTAAAACCTTAATTTCACTTTGAGTCTAGCACCGGACGAAGGTCTACTTTCAACTCTTCCGATTGTGGGCTATACACAGACAACAGCTGCGGTGGAGTAGCATCAGGCGGATAGAGCAGCTCGACTGTAAATGTTTTCTTTTCGCCTGGCTCGATTTCAAAACTATCTAAAGGTTCAAGCTTTTGACCTTTGTGCAAAACAAGATGATAGAAACGCTTATAGCTATCAGTTGAAAGCTTTACAGAGCCACGATAGAAAACTGCCTTCTCTGGCTGTTCTGCATACTTCACTTCGTTAAGGTCAGTCTTCAATGGGCAGTCTAAGGTGACATAAATTTTGCGTTTAATATAGTCTCTATTGCGCACGTTGAAAGTCACTTTGTAATCAACGCAGTAATTTCCATGAGCACTATAGGCGGTATCGTCATAACGCCTGAGCAGCTTAGCGCTTTGAATTTCACCGGTGCCGAAAGTTCCTTTGGTAAGTGAACTTATGGCATAGCGTCGGCAGGCACCAGCGCTCTTATCCAGCACCATGTTGTGCGTGGCATCAAGGTGCACTCCTTGTTGCACGCCTGCTACTCGGCCGTATATGAATCTTCCAACAAAGTCATTTGGGGTCGGCCTGAGCTTCTCATACTCTCTTGGTCTCGCCATAAGCGAATCTTTCAGCATGCTCTCTAATTTACTAAGATCTGGCGCTCCACTTTCTGAGAAAGTGGCAATTGTAGCCATTTGCAAGGTACCATCGATATTGCCACGAGCAAAGAACGAGCGGCCGTTGTGATGAAATTTCAAATCTGCAACTGGCACATCGACATGACGCACCACTGCAAATTTATGAGGCGGAACAGTAACTTGGAAAGGTGGCTCTACTGTGGCTTGCCCATGTATATAATCGGCGGTGAGTCGGTCGCCGGGGCCAGAATAGAGCTTGTTTTCATCGTCAATAGCTAGCGGTACTCGCTCAACAAAAGGTGCATCTGGTTGGCTTAAATAAGATGCTTGCTCGTTAACCTTGATGGTAACTGGCTGATTGAGTGGATTATAGGCAACCCAAGTTACGTAGAGCGTTTTCTTAGCGTCGGCATCAGTTTGTTTATTGATGTGATGCAAGAAGATAGCGAAATCACCTTTGAAGCGATAGTTCAGATGGTTTTCTGGTATATCTGTGCCTGTGCCGCCCATTGTCGAAACCAAAATACCTGGGCCAGAGACTACCTCGGGGCAGTTGCTGTTCAACATTGGCAACTTGTCATTGATTGCATTCAGCGGTTTAACTTTACAATCGAATTGTAGCTCAGCCCCATTTGCACCTGATGCGGGAGCCAAAGAAGCAGTCCAGGGCAACGTCACGGCGGCAATCAGGGCTGTGTAGGTGCGGCTTAGTACTCTGTTCATGTTTATGTGATTTTTCTGAGCTAAAATTATGGGGAAAATCGGCTTTTTTGTATCTACCATTTATCGCATAAAGCACAGATAAACGACGATCTTTGAAACCGAATTTTCGCCCGCTTATATACACTAGGAGACTAAAATGACTGAAAACAAACCTGCAGTGTCAATCACATTCTGTGGTTCTTGAGGATACAAATCTAGAGCTGTCAGTTTGGCAGCCGATATCACTAGATTCCTCGGCTATTCCACCAAGATTCATCAATCCAGTGGTGGGGTTTTCGAAATAGAAGTAGACGGTGAATTGATTTTCTCGAAGGCTCAATTGGGACGCTTCCCCGCAGAAGGTGAAGTGCTCGACCTACTTTCAAGTAGGGCTGTGGGCTAATACATGTTTTCAGTTAAGGTCAAATAATGAACAATTACGATGCCATTCTCTTTCTTTCATTCGGTGGCCCAGAGGGAATGGCAGATGTGATGCCTTTTCTGGAAAATGTTCTGCGGGGCAAAAACGTTCCGCAGTCTCGTATGCTAGAGGTTGCTCACCACTATGAGCGCTTCGATGGTGTCAGCCCTATCAATGGTCAGAATCGCAGCTTGATTGATTGCCTAAAGCAAGAGCTAGATAAGCGCTCAATCAAGCTGCCGGTTTACTGGGGCAACCGCAATTGGCACCCGATGCTGGCTGATACCATTAGGCAGATGAAGGCTGACGGCATTAAGCGTGCCCTGGTCTTTGTCACCTCGGCCTATAGCTCTTACTCAGGTTGTCGTCAGTATCGAGAAGACATCGAAAAAGCGCAGGTTGAAGCTGATGCTGGCGATATACAGTTCGATAAGTTGCGAGTGTTCTACAATCACCCACTTTTTGTAGAAGCCAACATTGAAGCGGTTAAGGCTGGCCTTGAGCAGCTTTCAATGCCAGATAATAACGACATTCATGTCGCCTTCACTGCTCACAGCATTCCCATGGCCATGGCAGATAATTGTGACTACGTTAAACAGCTGTCTGATACCTGCGAACTTACTGCCAGAGCTTTGTCCATCTCTAATTTCAAATTAGTCTATCAGAGCCGTAGTGGCCCACCGACACAGCCTTGGTTAGAGCCAGATATACTCGACCACATGCGCGCCTTAAGCGCCAGTGGGGTGAAGCAAGTTTTGGTGCACCCAATTGGCTTTATCTCAGACCATATGGAGATTCTTTACGACCTCGATACTGAGGCAAAAGAGCTCGCCCAGGAGCTTCAGATGCAGTTTGTGCGAACCAGCACAGCGGGGACAAATCCTAAGTTCGCAAGAATGATGGCCGATCTTGTGCAAGAGCGGCTAGAATCAAATAACGTGGCTGAGAAGAAGGCCATCGGTTGCTACGGGCCAGCACCAGATCAATGTGCTCCCGGCTGTTGTTCTTATACACCTACTAGACCAGTGCAACCTGGCGCCCAGAGACCTTAGAGATCAAACAACCGCACAGAAGCCGCATTTTAGTTGCGAGGACAGTAGCATCGGAGTATCGAGTGGCTGAGAGTAAGCAAATTTTGCCATTGTTCCCACTTCCTGATGTGGTGCTTTTTCCTGGATCGCCTCTGCCATTGCACATATTTGAGCCGCGTTATCGGCAAATGGTTTCTACCATAATGGAAGGAGATAAGCTCTTTGGCGTTCTCCTCTTCGACCCTCATAGTTCGCAGGCAGCTACCATCGGTTCGTCAGCTGAAATAATTGAATGTGAGAAGCTACCTGATGGTCGCTTGAACATCATGACTGAAGGCCGCAGACGATTTAAGGTCTTACGCACCATTGAAGATTTACCTTACCTGCAAGGTGAAGTGGAATGGCTTGATGACGAGCCTGCTGATCAAGATCTCGAACCGGTTACTAAGCAAGTGCTCGAATCAATCAAAGACATTCTGCATTTGAGTAGCAAGCTCACCAATAAAAGTGTTGAAGTACCAAAAGACTTACCATCAGATCCACTTAATTTGTCTTACTGGGTAGCTGGCACCATGTATGGTGTGCCCGAAGATCAACAAGCTCTTTTAGAGTTGCAAGACACGCACGACAGGCTCACGCATGAAGCCAAAGTTCTCACTGTCACGACCAAATATTTAGCGGCTCATAGCGCCTTAAAAGATGCAGTTGGTTAGTGCAAAAAACTAAACTTAGTTGCCGAAGAAATCATCGCGCTTGTCTAAACCGTCGAGATAACGCTTAACCATCCAGCCGTGATTTTGCTGAGCCAAAGCCATGTCAGCTGGAGTATCGAGATCATTTCCCCGCATTACTCGTCTATCAACGCCTGCAATTTGCTCGTCGAAAATGCGGCCAGTGGTGGTTGGTCTAAAGCGGGGATTCCATACAGGGAAGCTCTCTTGATGTCCTTGTTGGCCATGAGCCATACCGCCGGCGTCAGGCTCTACCCGGTTCATTTCAAATGGTCTAGGGTTGCTCTCTGGGCGACCGGCTAGATAGTTATTGAGTTGCTGCCACTGAGGAATTTCGTCAAGCGTCTTGGCCTTAGCCGTGTACGCCGGTAGTTCAACCTTGTGTACAAGAAGTGCGCCTTCGGGATCCAAGAATTGGAATTGCTTGCTACCATCAGGCCGCTCAGTCAGTCTTATATGAGCCAACTTACTAGGTATGGTTGCTTCACTCATGTGCCCGTTCGGAAGTTTGAAAACCATGCGGCCAGAATGTTCAATCCAAGTTTGCACGCCATCTTTATGATTGAAGTTGATAAAGCCGTCTTTAATATTGTCGACCATATGAAGGCGATCACCATTGCCCAGGAGGGCCTTCACTTCGTGATTGACATTGTTCACTTCCATATTGGCTAGAACAGTTTCGTTAAGGCGATACTGTTTTTGTCCGGCAGCATACTCACTTACGGTCACTCGTTTGATTGGCATGCCCAGGTCTAGCATACGGGCTTCGCCACTAGGGAATGCGACCACGACTTTGCCATTAGCGCTAATTCTTGAAATCGAATGGTCGCCGTGAAGCAATTCAATAGGCTTGAGGGCTGGCAATTTATCTACCAATTGGACATCTTCACCCCGGGTGCCCCGGAAATTAAGAATCTTATAGCCCTCTTTCAAGATTTCTCTATTAGCTGAGCCGCCATCACCATGCTTGGTCATGGCCATAACGTTCTCTGCCATAGGTTTGAGGCCAGGTGCTTCATGAGGAGTATTGAAACGTAGGCGGGGGCCACCAAGGGCCATTCCACCCATTGAACCACCTTCAAACGCTAGCTGCGGGCCCATTTCGAAGGAAAGCTTCGGTAGCGCATCGGCTAAATGTGTAGGGAATGCTTTCGGTAAATTGGCCGCTAGGCGCGAACCAACATGACCAGCTCCGACCATCATTACAGCATCGAATGCCAATGGGCCGAGACTTTCGCTAATTTTAGCCTTGCTTTCATCGAGATTGCGACTAGTCATATCTTTAGAGACAGCAATTGCGGTGCTCGTGGCATCGGCAGCATGCGCCGCGAAGACAACAGTACCGACAGCGGCTACTCCAAGTGCTGGCACTTTCACCCAGGCGGGTCCTTTCATAGCCAAGGTTAAGGCGGTAGCGCCCAGAATCTCTGTGCCAAAGCGGGCGGGATTGTTAATTGCCTCGGACAGACCATGGTTCACCATACCGGTTAGGGTACCTTCGGCAATCACTGCGGCTTTGGTCAATCCGCTCAAAGGTTTATCCAACTGGCTATTGGCAGATTTGTCATTAGTGACAGCAAGAGACTGCAAAAGCACGTCGCTGATGTCAGCCCCTTGGGCTTTACTGGTTACATCAGCGCTGTCGGTGAATTTGGGCATGAGACCTAACTACTATTATTAACTCTTGAGATCATCTAACTATCTTGCTACGGCGTAAATGGGGTGACTACGAAAATCTCCTCTAATGGCAATATCGCTTGGGTCTGCTATAACTTTGGCGTGGTCTCACTTTGAGGACTTAAATGCGTAAACTAGCGCCATCATCAACCTTTCTTGCCCTTACCCTGGTAGGCCTAACTAGCCTGTCAACAACCTCCTGCTCAAATGCATCTACCCCTGTGGATGCAAGCGCTGGAGCGAGCAATATCGCCACTACTAGTAGTGCCGATAACACAAGTAACGTTAATACAATCGGAGCAAATTCCATGACACAAGCTGGAACAACAACCCCTACAGGTCTTGTTATTGAAGACATCGTGGTTGGCCAAGGTGCTATGCCTAAAAACGGTCAAACTGTTGTAGTGCACTACACTGGCTGGCTAACTGACGGTAGTAAATTTGATAGCTCAGTCGATCGCAACCAACCATTTGAATTCCCAATCGGCGCAGGCCGAGTGATCAAAGGCTGGGACGAAGGCGTAGCAACAATGAAAATTGGCGGCAAACGCAAATTGACTATTCCACCAAACCTAGGTTATGGCCAAAGAGGCGCTCCCGGAGCTATTCCTCCTAACGCTACTTTGATCTTTGAAGTTGAACTTCTAGGCTTGAAATAAGCGATTACGCTCAGGCTAAACATTTGCTGAGGCAAAGCGACAAAACATGAATCTTGAACGCAACTTTTATTTTGCCTCAGGCCTTATGGCTTTGTCGCTTTGCTTTATGCCATTTGTAAGCGCCCAAATGGACCCGTCACTAACTGGCACGGGCTTGCCGCCATCAGCCGTGCCAAGCTCTACAGAGTCTGGAGCAAAAACTTCAAGCCTGGAAAACGAGAAGCCGCCAAGTCGTAACATGAATGCGGCGCTCACGGCCTTAGCATCGGCCAAACAGCTAGAAGACGCTAGCCTGAAAAATGGCAAAAATGCCACTTCTTTAAATTTGGCAATTAAGCTCGGTGCCCCAGCTCGAGATGACCTTGAGTGGATCATAGCCAACGGCAGCCCTGCCGGTAGGCTATATGCCACAGCAATATTAGGACGCTTTGACCCCACAGCTGCCAAAGATGCTTACAGAGCACTAGCTGCCGGAATGGGAGATGTTAACGTCGACTTTGTCGGAGCCCACGAGCGTTGCCATTACTCGGTGGCTGATATTGTCACCGACCAAACTTCAGCAAAGCCATTAATCGAAATTGTGCCAAAGCAGATGGCAAAGCCATAACATTTTGAGCAAATACAATAAAGCTCAGGTTTAGCAGCATTTTTGTTAGGGCAAACAAATAATAAGACCTGTTTGATCTATCTTGGTTGAACAGGCGGTCACCTTCCATTAGAATCCCGTACAGATGAACCCCACAACAATTTCGCCAGGAGAATCGATGTCCGCCAGTGGTAACGAGATTGGCGACCTTCTGGTCGACATCGGCATAATTACCGCTGAAGAGCTCGCCAGTGCCATGGAAGAGCAATCCAGGTCCGGCGATCGGTTGACATTAATTTTGGATCGCCTGGGTTTGGTTACTTACCACCAGCTCAAAGATTCACTTGAGCTTCAGTTTGGCGTCAATTTTATTTCTCTTTCCAAGAATGCCCCTACTCGCGAAATAGCTGACATGGTTTCCATGGAAACCAAAACAAAGTTCAAACTAATTCCGGTAGCAAACAGCGGTACCCAATTTACGATTGCTATGGTCAATCCAGATGACTTAATTGCTCTGGACTCACTTAGAGTAGAGCTGCGCAGTGGACACCTGAAACAACTTGTCTGCACGGCTGATGAATTTGAATTCTGTATGAAGCTTTTGTATGAATCGCCCGCAGAAGAAGCATCGTCTGAGGTTCAAGCGCTTGAAGCAGAACAATCTAAACTAGAAAATTCTAAAGCAGAACAAGTTGCCGAGGCACCACCTGAGACATCAGCTGAGCCGCTAAATGTGGCGAGAGTCGAAACCCATTTTGCTGAGTCACTGAGCGAAGAATTTACTATTCCCGCCAGTGTTATTGCTCAGGCTAACGCACTGGAGAGTTTACAAGTAAATGCTGACGAGCAGCCCAGCTTGGCCGAAGGGCAGACCAGTCTGTCTGTCCAACCCAGTTCGGTCCCGCAGGCTCTTTCATTAGATAAGAAACCGGCGCCTCGTGTGCCCGCCAAAAAGCACTTGCAATCGCTCTTCGGCGATGACGATGATGATGACGATTTCGATGAACACAATGGCACAGCGCCACAAGCTGATCCTGTAATTGAAACACCAGCAGTTGTTGAAGCACCAGTAGTTGTTGAGGCACCGGTAATAGTTGAAGCACCGGTAGTTGTCGAGGCACCGGTAATAGTTGAAGCACCGGTAGTTGTCGAGGCACCGGTAATAGTTGAAGCACCGGTAGTTGTCGAGGCACCACTAGTAGTGCCTGCTGCGGTAGTCGCCAGTGCAGTCCAAGAAACAGCACCAGTTTCATTAGAAGTAAAACCTGAACCGCCCTCAGTTTTAGAAAGAGTGGTAGACCAGGTAATTGGTTCAATTGTGGCAGCGCCGACAAAATCAGTTTCAGCTCCACTACCTGTTTCTGATCCACTGCCAATTTCGGCAGACCTAGCCGCGGTGGCAGCTAGAGATCAAGTTGCTAAAGCTGAAAGCGCTATGGAAGCAGCCGTGGCCAATGTCACCAGTCATTTGGTCGAATCGAGTCTTGGCGCCCTAAACGCTAATGCTAATAGAAGACTTTTAGAAGACGTGGTTGAGTCTGAGCTTGGTGGCAGCGAAGAAGAAACAGACATAAATCGCATGAAAGAAGCGCAGAATGCTTCGGTTATGTTGCTAGCTCATGAAATTATTGGTAAGGCCACACAAAAACGCTGTTCTGATATTCATTTAGAACCAGATGCTAGTGGTGTTTCGCTAAGATACTTCCTTCATGGAGAACTCTTAGCCGACTGTATGCTGCCTCTTGAAATACATGGAGCTTTGGTTGGGTCTTACAAAGTAATTGCTGGTCTTAATCCGCAAGAACTAGTGAAACCGCAAGACAAAAAATTCACAACACGAGTAGAAGAAGACGAAGTCGAACTTCGCATTACCACTATCCCCACTGACAACGGTGAAATGGTGGCAATTTCAATGCGATTCACGGATCCAAACTCAGCTGGTGCAATAGCTCAGGCAAAGCTTGCTAGCGCGAGTGAAGACTAAAATAGATAAGCTGGTTTTGGAACGTTATTCAGCGGGCTTGTCTTCAGCCTTGGCTTTATCGTCCTCTTTTACTTCTTCAGAACTGGCAGCTTTTGCGTCGTCTCCAGCAGTTGCTTCTTTCGTCGCTTCGGCAGACGGAGTGCCAGTACTATCCGTGGTGGCATCAGATGAAGTGGTCCCGGATTCAGCTGTAGTTGCTTCATCCCCTTCTGTGTCATCAACAACGTTGCGGCGCTGCAATAACCATATTAAGCCAAATATCAGAACGCCAGCGAGAGCAATAGCAGTTATATAGTTGATGCCCGTAAACACAGCTTCAAGAAAACTACTGTTTTCATGAGTTGGCATTCCTTTTATCTCTGCGGCGACAACCTGGCCTTGTGGTTGCTTCTGAGCCAAGGTTGGCAGGGCGTACCCTACTACCCACGACCAGGCTGAAATTGCGATGACTTTCAAAGAGTTAGCTCTCGAAAGTATGTTTAGCCGGTTCATGAATTATCCTCAACGCGCAAGATTCTGAATTATCGTCACCATTATAGTATTACTCTCGCCCAAGAAAGAGTGGCCAAAATAGGCGCGCTTGACAGCTCGGCCCAGCTGTAAACGATCAGCTATATGCTGCGTATATGCTGACATCTATAATTTTAAAAACTCCTAAATATTGTCAACGGTCAGTAATCATGACAATGAGCAATAATAGAGACGAATTGGAACATACGATTTTGGCGCTTCTTCATGACGCGCAAATAGGCATTACTTTCTCAGAATTACTAACATGACAACACCGCTAAAAAAGTTGCTACTTGGTGCCTTATTTCTTGCCTTATCAAGCAACAATTTTGAGAGTCCCGCTTCTGCAGCACCGAAGTCACATCGTGGTGTCGAATCTAGCGTCATTATTGACGCCTCGCCTAAAGCCGTTTTTGAAGCGATTCAACATTCGCGTATGGAAGAGCCGCATCGCCGTAAAGTTGTTTCTAGCCACGATGGGGTTGCCGTCATGGATGAACATTTCAGCGAACTGCCAGTGATAGGTAATGCGCATTGCACTTATAAAGAAGTTGAAACACCTTACAAGCGCATTGATTTTGCTTTGTTATCTTCCGAGAAGCTTAAAGCCTTCGAGGGCTCTTGGGTACTGACTCCGCTTGGCAATGGTGAACGCACTGAGGTTAAGTTGAACACCTACAGTGAGCCAAAAGTTTGGCTTCCGTTTGCCAAAGAAGTAGCTGGATCATCCATTCTCAAAGACATTCGGCGTCGCTTAGATACTCTCAAAGCCTGGGTAGAAAGCGATGATCACTGTTCCATTTCTAACCATCCAGGTTTTCAGTCAATTAGTGACGGTGCAAAATCGGCTAGGCATACTTGTGAAAACCAAGTAGCTGACTAGATGCGCAATCAACTTGTAGTCTGTATTCTCATTTCCCTGATAGGGGCATTCAGTGGTGCCAATTGCATCGCTAAACCAACAGGTAAGCCTGTCGGCAGAATCGCTACCAACAAACCGGCGCTGCCATGGTTGCAAGACATAAGCACAGCAAAAGCTGCAGCTAAACTGAAACACAAGCTAATTGTGGTTGATGTCTTCACCGATAACTGCCACTGGTGCAAAAGACTAGACCAAGAAACGTTTCAAAATCCTGGTGTGATATCTGAATTGTCTACTCGCTTTGTCTGGCTCAAGCTCAATGCTCGAGCCACTACTACTGATCTCAAAGCATTTAAAATAGATGGTTATCCAACGATTTTAGTTTTAGATGATAATGGAAAACTCGTAACAAGTTTTTCCGGCTATTTGCCACCAGAACAATTTGTAGAAAAGATGGCAATGTTGTTGCCTTAGAAAATCTTTCTTAATCCCAGGCTGTGGCTGGATCATAGCTAGGTTCTTCGCGTTCTTCTGGTCTCTGGCCATTGCCACCGTTGCTACCATTGGATCCGTTGCTACCGTTACCATAGCCCGCATTGGGAAACTGCGGTGCTGCACCGGCATTAGCAACTTGCATTGGCTGCTGAGGCCAGCCTTGAGCGCCAGGCATTGCGGTCGGCTGCATTTGCTGTGGTTGCTGCTGAAAAGGCTGTTGAATTGCCTGTTGTATAGGTTGTTGTATAGGTTGTTGCTGAATTGGTTGTTGTGGTTGTTGTATAGGATTCTGCATGGCATCTTGTGTGGCGTACGGATTTGGCACTGGCCCTGCAGGCCAACCACCGAAACTTGGCCTGTTAACCTGGCCCGGATTCGCTACTGGCATTTGAGTTGCCACTGGTATCACTGGTGCGACTGAGACCACTGGCGCTACTGCTTGCATCGGCAGAACCGGCTGGCTAGGAGCAGCTGTCTGAACCCCTTGAACAGTCGCCCAAGGTGATGGTGCGGCCACTACTGGTGCTGCAGCGGCCAATGGCCTAGGCACTTGCACTGGTTGTGGAGCTTGCACAGGCATTTGAGCCAATGCCGGAGCCGGAACAGGAGTAGGAGTAGATACAGGAGCAGATACAGGTACAGATATAGGAGCCTGTGCAGGGAATGGAGTGGAAACGGGAGCCGGAGCCATTATAGGGGCCGCCGCAATAGGCGAAACCTGCGCCTGCATCAAGGGTGAGGTGGGAACTATCGGTGCCATCATCGGGCCAGCAGTAATAGTTGGCGGTGTTAATGCCGGTCCAAGTGTGGGGGAAGGTATGGGGAATTCGGGCGCTGCCCATTGCGTTTCAGCGGCTATTGAGTGAGCTGCAGCCGTCCAAGGTGACTCGTGTTCTGGGGCGATTGCCACCGAAGCCGGGGCAGGAGAGGGCGTATTCCATGATGATTCAGAGGAAGATACTGCCGAAGCGGCACTGGATGGCCATCCTGGTGCTGGCGTCGGCTGTACCGTCGCCACTGGCGCAGGCGCAGCAACGGGATTAGGCGCTGGTTCGGGAGCTACTGGTGCTGGCAAAGCGAACGATGAAGCTGCCGAGCTAGGCGTCGACCAGGCGTCGACACTCGGGGAAACTGCGGGCGCTACGGTGGCGGCCACTGCCACTCCGCTCGGAACCGCCCAACCAGATGACTGTGGTGCATCACTATTGACAGGCTGTCTGATTGTAGTCGGCGCAGCAGCTGCCACCCAAGGAGATTCGGGATTATTGACGGCAGGTGTTGGCGGTGGCGTGACGCTGGTTGGGGCTCCCCATTGGGTGAAACCTTGCCCCGAACCATTACTAGGGGCTGTAACTGGCACGGCTATTGGCGACACTGATGCACTATTGTTTTCCGGCACAGCGGATGCAATTGGAGAAGGAGCAGCATTCCAGGCCGATTCGATTGGTGCAGTCGAAGCAGCAACTGGAGCAGGAGCAGGAGCAGGAGCAGAATTCCAAGGCGATTCCGCTGGAGCAGGTGCAGAAGCTACTGGTGCCGGTGCCTGTGCAGGAGCCGTATTCCAAGCCGATTCGACTGGTGCAGGTGGCACAGCAACTTGTGCCGGTGCTGGAGCAGGAGCCGCATTCCAAGCCGATTCCGCTGATGTGGGAGCCGCAACTGGTGCCGGTGTAGATGCCGCTGGCATTGCCGACCAAGTGGTCTCGTAATTCATTTCGTCCGTGAGGGCTGGTGCGGCTTTGCTATTAGAATTTTGAACTACCGGAGAGGCTGCCATTCCGAGCGCAGACTTCAAACTATTGGTCGGTTCTGGAGTGCCCCAGCTTGAAGCCACACTGGCAGCTTTAGATTCCGGCAGAGATTCTTTTGTTTCGCCCCAAGCAGAGATGTTCGAAGCATTCTGCACCTCAGGCTCAGCAGAATTTCCCAAGCCCCAAGCTTCAGCCACGGCACTGGGTTTGGCAGGAGTCTGACCAGGTGTTGGTGAGCCCCATGCAGCTGAGTTGCTCAGTAATGAAGATTGAAATGCTGGCTGAGCTATTGGCGCTGGAGGCTGTGCCGAAACTTGACTAGGAGCCTGACCGGGATCAAACTGTGACGAGGGAAAAGAAGTAGGGGTTGGCACCGGAGCGGGAACTTGCGCCGCTGGAAAAGCTGAGAAAGGCAACGTTGTAGACGGCGATATGCCAACCGCTAAAGCTTGAGAAGCCGCTGCTTCAAGGCGGGCAAAGCTATCAAAATCTACTTGAGGCTGCAATTGTTGGTCAAAAGGTATTGGCTCAGCTCTAATCTGAGGTATCGTCTCTGACTGTGAATCTCGATCGGTCCCATACTGACTTACAGGAACAGCACCATCCGATGCAGTCTGATTGAGCCACTCGATAACTTGCTTTGGAGCAACTCCCAGCTGTTCGAGCTTCTCCATAACCATGTTGAGATACTCGTTATACTGCGCTGAAGACTTACCGAACATCTTCTCGTATTCTTGGCCGTGGGCAATAATGTCTTCCTGTAGAACGCTGCGCATTGACTGCACTGACTTTTCTACAGTTTTCACCGAATCATGCTGGAGCCGCTTTAGCTGCCAATCACTATCTGCATTAGACCAACCACCCTGCACAGCAGCCCCCAGAAATAATAAACGCCATAAATTTCATACCCATAACCACGGTTATGAAGCAGGTGTCAGATAACCACGGCGCGCTTGTAAAGTAGCAGTAACATATAGCTTTAAAAATAAGATTCACAATAAAGCTTCTTTTGGTCTAGGAGGTCTAAAATTGGCATGTGGCGTCTAGGGAAAAACCATGAAGATTCTCAACAGTGTTCTGTCGGTAGCAATCTGCATCACAGCTTTGATGCCAACGGCTCAAGCTTCTGCTGAGTATGACAGACATTATGCCGTCGGAAAAGATTTTCTCGGTAGAGAACAATACAAATTAGCGGTTGACGAATTTACACAGGCTCTAAAGGCTTCTAGCTCTGCCACTGCCTTTATCGACCGTGGCACCGCCTACAGTGAATTGAAAAAGTACGACGCCGCTATTAGCGATCTAAACCAGGCAATCAAGATTGATGGCAAGAATGCGCTGGCATACACTGTTCGTGGCGTTGTCTATTTTCGCAGTTTTAAACCGCAGCAAGCAATAGCTGATTTTGATCGCGCTTTAGCATTGAATCACGATGACAAGTACGCTGTGGTCAACAGAGCTGGCGCCTACTTGATGCTCGACAATCCGGCAATGCAAGCGAAAAATACTCAGAACTGGCTTGACCGTACTCAGTGGAAATCCGATTTCGCAGGACATGCCGCCACCTTAACCGTGCTGGCTTACAAGTTGTCGAAACAATCTGCTCAAGCCAGTTCTCTCAGTGAGATTAGTCTGAAAAAATTAAATCATCTTTTCTGGCCCTACTCTGTTTTGAAGTTTTTTGTAGGCAAAGAGAGTCAGGAGAAACTGCTTGAGCATGCCGAGGATAGCACCTACGATTTGGCTCAGTGTCAGGCTTTTCTTGGTCTTGATGCTTATAGCCGAGGAGACACATCTGCAGCACGAGACAAGCTCACATTTGTCAGTAAACATGGAGTTGTAAATTCTGTGGAATATTGGCTTGCTAAGTTTTACATTGAGAAAATAGACGCGGTCAAGACAGTCAAAAAATGAAGGCAAAAGAGCAGCCTACAGCCCGCTCGCTTACTGATCTTTTGAGATTAGTCTTGCCCATTTTAGCAGCCGTTATTTCGATTCTAACCGCTCATGTCTTACCGAGTTTCGACCAACATCTTGCAAATTCGTTGGCATTTAAGGCAACGGCCTGCGCGAGCGACTTGTGGTGGCTAGTACCAGTTGCAGTGGCAACAAGCTTTCTCTCTTTTGAGGCAGCTCTGCGAATCAAGTCAAATTATTTGGCAATTGTATTTTTGCAGGTAACGGCGCTAGGCCTGCTGCTAGCCTGGCTTAGCAGTCAAATAATTGGTTCTAGCAGTGTTCTCGCTAGCTTAACTGCAAGCACAATTGGCTTTGCTCTTGGATTAATGGCAAGGGCGTTTAAGAGTGCTGAGGCGCAGCAAACTAGTCGATACTTTGAACTAGCAATTAAGAACTCTGAACTAAATGAAACTCGCTTATCTCTCCTCAAGCAAGACGAAGCCGACCGCCGTATACTGGCTTCTGACCTGCACGATCAGGTATTGAACGAGCTGAAACTGATCAAATCGAAAGTGGTCGCTTTACCTGATTCAGAGCCTCCAACTAAGGAAAGTATCTCAGCTATCGAGAGTTCTTTAGACACGGCCGGCAAACACATTCGCGATGTAATGGAAAGTCTTTTTCCGTCAGTGCTCGAGAATCTTGGGCTCTGCTCTGCCTTAGATCAGCTGACTAGAGACAGCTGTCAGAAGGCGCATATTCAAGGTCGTTTCATCAAGTCGATTGAAGATAGAGAATTAGAGACTCTAACAAAAACAGAAGAGTTGCTTCTCTTTCGCCTGACCCAAGAAGCTCTGAATAATGTAGTCAAACATGCCAATGCGAAAACTGTTCGTGTCACCATTGAAGGACACACCACTGCAGGAAACACAATTGAAGGACAAAATAATCGAATCATTTTAAGCATTGCCGATGATGGCATTGGCTTTGCCGAAAAAGAGCGTGGCGAATCTCGCGGGTTAAGATACATGCGCTTGAGAGCAGATCTAATTGGTGCCAAAATAAGTTGGCAGGCGAATAAAGGCAACAATCAGGATAATTCAGAGAAGGGAACGGTCGTAAAGATCGAGCTAGTAAGAAATATTGGGTAATAGCAAATGACCATAACTGAGCTGCAAAAAAATGGTATCAAGCTTCTCATTGCCGAAGATCTATTAACCCTGCGTCAGCACGGCTGCGAGCTTCTAAGGCAAGTACTAGAAAAACACAATATTCCAATAGATCAACTAGAAGAAGCTTCAGACGGCACAGAAGCCGTACGCAAAGCCAAGAGTATTCGGCCCGATTTCGTTTTAATGGATGTTGCCATGCCAACCCTGAATGGTATTAAGGCAGCAGCAGAGATTTGGAAAGAACTTCCGACACTAAAGATTCTATTCTGGTCTCAATATCACCATGAGGCATATATTCGCGAACTAGGAAAGATCGTACCGGATGAAGCAATTCACGGCTATATTCTGAAAAGTGAAAACGATGGCACTCTAGCTCAAGCAATTGAGTCTGTGATAGTCGAAGATCTGCCATACGTCACCTCTACAGTTGAAGAGGTGCGCCACCGTCTACGCGATAAAAGCAGCGCTATTAGCGATCTCGAGTTCGAAACCCTTATGGACATAGCCATTGGCCTGACAGACAAGGCCATTGCGCAAAAGGAGCATATATCTTACCGAGGCGCTCAGAATCGACTATCCAACCTTCTCAATAAGCTTCTCAAAGGTGAAGATTCGTACCTAAAAGAGAGCACGGGGCTCGAAATATACAATCCGCGCACTAGGCTCATTTTCGAGGCTTTTATGCGCGGTCTGCTTACCCGCGAAGATCTCGAATCGCAGAACGTCGAGCACAAGCGCTGGCTGTTTAGCGAGTTTGGTTACGAGTAATGCTCTCAGTTACAAAAACGAAGCGCAACATTGTCTGATTGGGCATAATGAATACACTGGTGCTTTAGTGTATTAAATGAACGAACCCGGCTCAAAAGCAGATAACGAAACTACTTCAAAACACAAGTTTGCTTGGAAGGTTTTTTGCCCCCAGCCAGACGTTAGCTTGCATTGCTCCGACGACGAGAAGGCGCAAGATATGCCCCATAGCATTCAGCACATCAAAAATTTGCCCAGAGATTTGAGACCGTTAGCCCAGTTAGTGGCTAATCCAGAGACCAAAGAATCAGTCTGGTTAAATGCCTGCGTGGCTGCAGGACAAAAATCCCTTGTCTCCGAACCATCTAAGCTCAACAAGTTAGGCAGTTCCATGCTTGCGATACTAGGGGCAGTTCTTGCCATTCTTGTAATTTTCTTCAATTTTATTGTGGCCACCCTTTTCTCTTCTGAAACAGCTTCTTTGTTTCACGGAGTTGACCCCAATATATTTATGCGCAGCCTGATAGATAGCCACCTTACTGGTGTTATTGTGGCCATTGGCGCGTCGTTTGTCTTCTGGTATTCCCTACTAATTGCCAATAAGAAAGTAAGGCGTTCCCTTGTCGGATTATCTTCTTTCTTGGTCGGAGGCGCGTTACTGCTCTGCTCAATTGACTATCTTGGCGCCAGTTTAGGTATTGCAGTAAGCACGCTCGGTGTGGCCTTCACGTTATTTTTGGCGACTATTGCTAGCTGGTGCAGAGAAGCATTGCCAAAGACATTCGGCCCAGCGAAATTGGCGCAATCGATTATTGGAACGCTTTTACTGCCAGCGGCACTGACAAGCTTTATTCTTATAGCTATTGGCTCAGGTGATTATCATTCGACTGGGCCTTACAGCACACCCACTTTTGAATCATCGAGTATTGCAGCTGGTGTGCTCTTCCTCACCATTTTTGGACAGAGTCTGGCTTTGTCACTGGGCAGCAAGAGTAGCTCTCGAGCGGCATGTGCCTTACTCTCGGCCTGTACTCAAGCTCCGCTTCTGCTGGGTCTAAGCTTTACAGCTTTGGGCTCTTTTCTCAAGACAATGAGCGCGAGCACCAACAGCCTTTTCCCCATTCAACCTTCGCCTCTTAGCGATTCAATTTACGATTGGTCGCAGTACGGAGCCGACAAAGTCGGTTTCACCCTCTTGGCCATTGGCTTTTCATTGCTATTAGCTTTATCCGGAAGCTATATGGGGGCTTCTATTAATGCCTGGAGAGCCAAGCTTCGCTCTTAGCACTAACTCGTGTGGTGAATGTCATATGAGGTAGCGTAGCCGAGGGCGACTTTGGGTTTCTTCGCTATCTTGTCAGTGGTAGAAATGAAGCGGTCTACTTGAACACCTTGAGCGCTATCTGTTGGCTTAAATGAGTACTTCGAAACAAGGTTAGCAACTTCGGGATCGAACACCGTTTTGCAGGGCACAGAGTGCTTGCGATTCTGACCCATGAGACTGAAAGTCAGATTCAAAATAGAGACATTGTCCGCGATGATCGAATTAGCCATAATCTGAGAATCAGGATGCTTCTTCAGATACTGCCAAAGTGAGTTGATGTCTTTTTCGCTGACTGAGGTATTGAGTGAATTAATGCCTAGCAATCCGTTGCCAAAGACATAAAGCAAACAAATGGCGTTGCCATCCTTATCAACCACGGCGATCGAAGCTGGGCCAGCAAAGCTATCGATAAAATCTAAGCACTCAGAAAGTGCAGCGACGGCGTTTTCACTCTTCTGTGGATGAAAGACCTGACCGTGAAACATTGATGCCGCAGATAGTACCACTTCGTCTTGCAAAATATAGCTTGAAAGCTCAACGTGAACTGAGCCTAGCTCATTGAGAATCATAGTGTAAGCATCAGAACCAAACAGCTGTTGTGGATTCTTCTTGCTGCCATAAACGCTGGCAATGACCTGACCTTTGTAGAGCAACATGGCTGAGCGTGACTTGAATTTGCTTGATTCTGTTTTGACGCATCCAGACAACTTCTGCGCTTCAATGCTGATTAGCTGAGGCAGCAGTGGAAGGCGTTGCGATATTGCCAGCGATGTCTTCGTTTTTGGCGACAAAGATTGGCTTGGGAAATAGTTAATCGCTCTTCGATAGGTAAACGATTGGTTCTTCGACCGATTGCGTGAAACAAGTTCTCTTAGCTTAACGCTGAGATAAGAAAGCATGACGACTCTCCCATGGAGATTTCAAAAGGGGGTGGGGGTTGTTAGTAAAGGTTGCCGGAAGCCGTTTGATTAAAGCTGAATACTGTAATTATTTCAAAATGGAAGATTAGAATGTATAGCTAATTCTAGAAGATGTAAAGGGGTGCAGGTTAAAAGCCCACCTTAATTCTTAGAATGAGGCTTTACGGCTACCGCACCGGCTTCAACCAACCGAATGGTTCGTTAGTTGTGCGGATTTATCACCAATTTGCGTTTATCAGTTAAACGCAAATGTATAGGGGAATTTTGAATATGGGGTCATACAATAGTTTTCAATTAGAGGCAACCAAATGTCAAAACCGGTTGAGCGTTCTGAATACAAACCACGCGATCCTGATTGCGATAAAGTTATAGAACCAGAACTATTTAATGACGACTGATGACTGACAAGACAAACACCATAGCAGCTATTACTGCTCTAACCTTTATCAGTATCCTTCCTGCCTATGCTGATGCAGATTATGATCGAAAGGTCCGGGCTAGCCAGCTTACCAATCAAGCCGTCAATCTAAAAGGCGCAGCCAATGCACAGAGAAGTGCTGAACTGCTCTGGCAAGCAGCAGCGTTAGATCCAAACGATGCAATTATTCAGTACGATCTAGGTTTGTCTTTCTCAGAACTGAAGCGCTATCAAGAAGCATGGAAATGCTTTCAGAAAGCCGTGGTGCTCGACCCATCTATGTCGGATGCTTGGATACAACTAAGCCAAGCCTATGCCGACTGCGGCGATATGAAAAGAGCCATAGCCATGGTTGATGATATTAAGAAGCGGTTTGCTCGCGACGCAGCTGCTTTAGCCACCATTGAAGAATTGAGAAAGTCGCTGACTTTGAAAATGGCCAGTACTACTAAGTCAGGTGTTAACACACAGTCATTGGAGATCTATCGGACCGAGGCCATGGCAGCTCCAAATGACAAAGAGAAGAGAGACTCGTACGCTTGGGCTCTAACCAAAGCGAAAGACTACAAGAACGGCCTCATCCAATACAAGTCGCTGGTTGCTGACGTTCCCGGAAATGCAGAATACCTCAAAAGCTTGATGTGGTGCCAGACTTTGGCAGGAGATCTTGAAGGTTTGCAGGCATCGCGACAAAAGTATGTTGAGCGTTTTCCCAAAGCCGCTGACGTGAACACAATTAAAGACGAAATCAAATACTATTCCACAGATTTTAAAAATATCAGAGCGCAGGAGGCTGGAAAAGCAAACGAGGGTGAACGAGATTATCGGGCCTATACGCCAGAACGGATGCCAATTAAAGTGTGTGTTCCAGATATTTGGCGCAGTAAGATTGTCTGGACTGCTGGCGGAGCACGTCCAAAAGACGGCCCTGATTACGCTAAGCTCGTTGAGCAGGCTTTCAATTCTTGGGCAGATGCCAGTGGTGGTGCTCTTAAATTTAGATTTGTCTCCATACCGACAGACAGCGACCTCTCTTGTGAATGGACCGACGACAGATCAAAATTAGTGCACAGCTTCGCCAGTGGTGTTACGGTCGGTGGCAGAAACAGTTCCGGAGAACGAACATCTAGAATATTTCTGCTCATCAAGCTTGGTGACAAATCATTCGACAAAGACGAGTTTTACACAACAGCACTGCACGAAATCGGTCACAGTCTTGGCCTTGGTCACAGTTCAAGTACAAATGATGTGATGTACTTTGCCTCGAGCAATGCCACCGACCTCAGTGCAAATGATCGCAATCGCATGCGCCAGCTCTACTGCCGTTAATCTACTAATTCTATAACTCAACCGTTTGTTATAATAGGCATCCACGAGAACTCTTAGGTGAACGGACTTGCCCAAAATAGTTGATCATGATGAGTATCGAAAGCAATTGGTAAAAGAAAGTTTTGAACTCATGGCAAAGAAGGGCTATGCCTCTCTAAGTATGCGCGATTTAGCTAGAGCTTTGAGAATTTCGCCAGGCACTCTATATCATTACTTTCCTAACAAGCTTGGTCTTTTTGAGGCAATCCTAAAGTACCACGCAGTGGGAGGAGGAAGCCCACAAGTCGCAACTGAACCACAATCAACTTCGTTTGAAGAAGGCTTAAACGAAATCATTGCTGGCTGCGAACAAAGTGAGGAGATGTGGGCAAAGATTCTCTTCATGCATGTTGATGCTTATCGAGAAGCAGACGGCAAAATGTTATCAACATTCAATAGTATCTTTACTTCTACAGCAACTCGATCAAGACTGGCTAAGCAACTCAAAATTGAAGATCCTGAAATTATTGATCTCTTCAGAGTAATAATTTTAGGAACCATTATTCAAAGAGTTCTCTCCAAACGAAATCTCAAATGGTCAACGCAGAAGCGCTTGTTATTCGACATTTTCAGCAAGTACGCAGATAATCCGTCAGATACCGGCCAAGCGAAATAGTTGCGTTAGCCTCACATAGCGTAGAGCATTAGAATTTCGAAGATCGAAAATAGCCAGGCGAAAGGGACGGCCACGGTGAAGGCTGTGTCTAAGCCCCAGTTGATATCGTTTCCATCTTGCCAGTCGCAGTACCAAGTGACAGCAGTTGTGAAAGGCACAATCGACCAGCCCATTAAGCCGGTCATCACGGTGATAAGTAAGACTGTTGCCCATAAATCCATTTTCGCCAAACCTCAAACTTAATTCCAGCAAGGTGCGGCATGCTAGTGTTCAATAAAAAATCTGGCAATGGGAAAATTCCCAATCAAGACGATAAAATACTGTCTCCCGCCAGAGGTGTTTTTCATGGGTCAGCACTCGCAAATTGCGCCTGTTCTTGTCGTGGGAGCTGGCCCGACGGGCCTGACGCTGGCATTAGAGCTTATACGACGCGGTATTTCGTGCCGAGTGATTGACAAGCTACCTGAACCTGGCGACAAATCGAAGGCACTTGCCATCCATGCCAGAAGCCTCGAAATGTTCGAAACTATGGGGCTTGCTGAAAAACTAATTGCTGAAGGCAATATTGTCGGCGGCTTTTCGATGCATACAGGAAAGACCAGACTGGCCAGAGTCAGCACTGCTGAAATCGACTCACCCTATCCATTTATTCTTATGCTTCCTCAGTGTGACATTGAGCGTATTCTCACTGCTCAGTTTATCTCTATGGGTGGAATTATCGAACGCGGAGTTGAACTGGTCAATTTGAGCGAGCCGAGCAGTATCGTCACTGCCTCCTTAAGACATTTAGATGGAGAGACTGAAACTGATGAATTCCAATGGGTAGTAGGTTGTGATGGTGCACACAGTATCGTCAGGAAGTTACTCCAACTTCCTTTCGAAGGCAGCGAGTATGCTGAGCAGTTTGTCTTGGCCGACGTTGACATTCAATCAGGAATTGCCGAGGACGAGGTGTCGACCTATTTCCACGAAGACGGCGCTTTGGTCTTCTTCCCCATGGGCAAGCATAGATTTCGTACAATGGCTAACGTGGCCGAGAGCACCGTCAGCGGTGATGCACCAACTCTGAGCTTTATGCAAGACCTTCTAGACAAGCGTGGTCCTGGCGATGTCAAAATACTCAAAACTCATTGGCTGGCTTGGTTTAGAATTCATAGACGAAGCGTATCGACTTATCGAGTTGGGCACACTTTTGTGGCCGGTGATGCCGCTCACATTCACAGCCCGGTTGGCGGGCAGGGTATGAATACAGGCATGCAAGATGCCTATAATTTAGCCTGGAAATTGGCACTGGTTATTCAAGCAAATGCGCCAGACAATCTGTTGAACTCCTACCAAGAAGAACGTCACCCTGTAGGACAAGAGCTTATCAAAGGAACAGATATGGCGACGAAACTAGCCTTTCTGAGAAATCCTGTTGCTAAGCAAATTCGCAATCATATGATGAGTTTTCTCAGCCAGCAGGAAGTTTTTGTTCAAAGATTGCGTAAGGTTGGCACCATGCTTGCCGTCAACTATAGAAGTAGCCCAATTGTTGGTGAATATCGTGATATGCACGACGTGCAGCTTACTCCGAGTGCGAGCAGTGAAAGGCCCTCATTGCCAAGCTGGATGGAGTTTGCTCGGGCTTCATTGCCCGGCGACCACGCACCAGATGTAGTTTTAACAGATGAAGCAGGTGAACAGATTCGCTTGTACGAAGCTTTGCGAGGAACCAAGCACAGTTTGTTATTGTTTGATGGCAAACCTACCGAGGAAGGTTATCGCAATGTCGAACAAATTGCCAAAATGGTGAAAGAACAATACGGTAGTTTGGTCAACGTCTATCTGATAGTTGCAGATTCGAAGGTTCCCGCCTCACTCAACTTCGCTGGCACGGTCTATCTAGACCCAGAACTGACAGCGCATCAAGTTTATGGTGCAAGCTCAGAGTCGCTCTATCTTTTGAGACCCGATACCTATATCGGATTTCGCTCACAACCCGCGATGTATGAGCCGCTGCACAAGCATTTTACGAAAGTTTTCGGTGAAGCTGCTGCTGTAGCTCATTAGCCATCGCGATATCTAGTTCTCGTTCTATCTATAGGTAAGCGTCAAATGAAATCGGTCAGACATGTTGCTTTCACAAGCTTACTTTCACTAGCTGCAGTCTCTAGTATCACTACTGCTATTGCTGGCGACTTTCCCGGTACTGGCAGCAAAGAGGCCTGGCAACAGGCTTGCCAGTTGAGTACACAAGGCAATTCATTATTGCAGAGCGGCCAGCACAATCAAGGGTTCGAGCTTTTGCATAAAGCTATCGCAATTTACCCATACGATGCTGAACTTCTCTACAATCTTGGTGGCGCCCATCAAGCCTACTCACACATGACTAATTCAGAAGGAGCAAAGATTGCTGAATTAGAAAAAGCCGAAACATACTTAAAGCAGGCGGCGAGCATCAAACCATCACAGGCTGAAGTACTCATTCGCATGGCCAATGTGCAATCTGAACTAAACAAAGATTCCGAAAGTATTGCCAACCTAAAGACTGTTTTGGATCTACAAACTCTTGATCCGGCAATGCGGCAAAGAACCATGCAAGCATTGCAGTATGTGCAATCTAAAGGTGGCACCGGGGCACCGCCGACAGTAACATCAGCAAGTAAACCCTCAGCCTCTGGCAGTAACGCTGGGCAGTGGCAAGCATATATAGCACCATCTTCACTTTTCAGTTTGCAGCACCCAGATGGCTGGACAGTATCAACAGATCCTAAAAACGGAAAAATCGAGGCGAAAAACTCTAGCGGCGCAAGCTTAGCAATATTGCCTTTCTATACTCCAGAAAAGTTAGATAGCTCTTCTGGCTTCTTTAGCTCGTTTCTCAGCAGTCTGGCCCCTCAAGAAAAGTGGTCCAAACCAGAAATTATGGGCACCGCTATGCGTTCTTCATATGTCAGCAGCAGTGAAAAGGCTGTAGCGGCAATTGAGATTTATCCAATGGCAAATGGAACGGGCGGAAAAATCTGTGTTGCAAAGTCTCCGGTTGGCGCATCTGCTGTGTCGTCTGACATATTTGTCAAAATCATTAGTAGTCTTAAATTCGACACCAGTGCCATTGCCGCTGCAACTAAGAATAGCGCGGGCTCTGCCGCGACTCCAGCTGAAACTACAACCACCCAACCAAGCACTGCTGCGCCGGCTTCAGATTTAAGTGCTGTTACCTATAAAACCTTTGACGATCCAAATGAGAATGCTTTTTCAGTAGAAGTGCCCGCAGGTTGGGACATAAAAGGCGGACTTTTTAGAGCCGGACCTATTGATACTCGCCCCTGGGTAGTGGCAGTGGCTCCAGATAATTCCTGCCGGGCCTTTATCGGAGATGGTGAAATCTGCCCATACACTCTGCCTAGCTCTACTCTAAATTGGACAGGGTTCACGCCGGGTAAATCGTACAACGGCACACTAGTGCACGACTACATACCAGCGCGAAAGTTTGTAGAAAAGTACGCTCGCGAGAAGCTTAAAAAGGTTCTCACTGATATTCAAGTGGTGCAAGAACACGATCGTCCAGAAATTGCTAGCGCTTACAACACTGGTGCTTCAACCCGCAGTGAAGCACATTCGATGAAAATTTCTGGCATGTATGGCAGTATTCCAGCTGTTGGCTATTTCGTCGCCTCGACCAAAGCCAACGCTGCCAACGGTGGTGGTATGTGGTGGGTAACTTTGATTGCTGGTGAAATCAGTCCTGCAGCTTATGATCAGCAGGGCCTAGATGTAATTATGCATATGCTCAAATCATTTAAAATCAAGCCAGAGTGGCAGGCTAAATCCTTGGCTAACACAGCTGCAGTATCTCGCAATTATGCAGCTGCAGCCCGAGTAAGAGATCAGCAAATTCAAGCGAATTACGCCAATATACAAGCTGCTAATAACAGAATTACATCTGGCTACTGGGCCCAGCAAGCTGCTAATGACCGAATTTCTTCAGGGTATTGGAGTAGACAAGCCTCCCAAGATCACGCAGCAAATAATTTTTCAAATTACATACGCGGTCAAGAAACTGTTCGAGATACCAGTACTGGTACCAATTACCAAGTTGAATATGGTCCAAAGTATCACTGGATAGACGGTGGTGGCAATTATGCAGGCACTAACTACAGCTCACCTGGAGCCGGTTGGAGTCAGCTAATGTCGGTGCCTTAGGCACGTGAGATATTTGAGGTTACTCAGACTTTTTCTGCAACCAATAACATAGTTTTGAGTGCAGTTCTTCAAGAGTAAATGGTTTGCATAGAAGGTCGTCCATGCCGGCTTCTAAACACTTGTCTATGCTGTCTGGTCTGATATGCGCGCTTACTGCGATGATGGGAATATCGTGCTTCAATTCTTTCATTTGACGAATTCGTTGAACACATAAATAACCATCAACTTCGGGCATACGATAATCTAAAAGAATTAGGTCAAAAGAGAACATGTGCAGGGCTTCAACAGCCTGAGCGCAAGAAGACGCCATATGCACGGTAATTTCAAGACGCTCAGCGAGTAAATCTAAAAGCTTGTGATGAATAGCGTCATCATCCACAACCAAAACCAGCGGCTTACACTCTGCTTTACGTTCTGCTAAAGATATCGGTTGTTGTGTTCCCATGAGTCAAGCAAGGCTACCAAAGCTACCAAGGCTGGTGCCGTTACTCAGCGCCCTCCGACTTCTTGTTTCTGAGCGTGTCTATATCGATGACTTCTGCTTGTTGCTTAAGTGAATCTTGGGCTAAATGTCTCAGGCCTTTAACTTGATCAAAAATGTCCTTGGCCAAGTCTTCACGGGCATGCTCTCTAAAATACTGACTGAGCCATTCCAGCTCCCTCAGCGGCTGCGCATTATTGTGTTCATGTTCATTCATTGATACCGCGCCTTTCTGTGACAGAATTACCGCCAAATTGGACAGCGCTTGCTTGCAATTGGTTCCCGATTAACAGAAATCATGGTGGAATTTAATAAAGTGTTTCCGAGATCCCTAAACCATATCAGCACGGCACTTTCAGGCCCTGTAAACTAAATGTTATTTGTGGCCTATTCGCCGCAATGGAACTCCGCGAGTCTTCGTCCGTCAGCCTGCCAGATTATCCCCACCGGTTAGAGAGCTTTATATGGAAAGAAAGAAACCAGTGCACAAAGTTTTGCAGGATTGCCTTGGGCAGATTATCTCCAGCCGTCGTAAGCGGTTAGGTATGTCCCAGGACGAGCTTGCCGATGAATCCGGCGTCGACCGAGCCTTTATAAGTAGCGTCGAACGTGGCCAACGCAACCCTAGTTTTAGAACAATCGCTAGTATTGCTCATGGCCTGCGCATGAAGTTTGCCAGGCTGGTTCACAACTGCGAGCAATGCAGTGACGACACTAGCAAGAAGGCATCATAAGTATTGACTCGTAAGTATTGATAGAACCCATTGTGAGATAATTCTTGCCCTCAAGAGTTTCACTGAGGGTCAAGATGTTCAATAGCAGACGATTGCAGAGAGCAACAATGCTGGTTCTCGCACCATTAATGCTGATGACTACATCTGCGCACGCTCAATCAAGCGCAGTGCCCGAGGAAGTGGTCAATCTCGATCTGTGCACCCTGGCTTATCAGCTATATCACCAGTCACTGTGCCTGCCTCTCGACCCTTGGTTCGACATTATGTCGCGCCTTGGCAGCGACCGAAGAACCAATATCTGCCGCTTTACCCACGAATACGCCAGTCAAATTGACAACACCACGGCCATTGACCAGTCAAGCGGCCGAGGCTTTTACAGTGGTCCTAATGCAGCGCGCCACTGGCAAGGCACTAATGCCAATCTTGATCCGATTCTGACGAACTACAAGCGCATCGACGCCAAGCTTCCTACCTTCAATCGTGACGGCGAAAGGTTCTTGGCTGTGCAAGCGCCAAGCTATATCACTCAAAATATCAAGACTATTGAGGGTGTTCGATATAGAACAAAGCCAACCGGCTACCCCTATAGCGACATAGAGCGCTTTCAGATTCGTGAGTACCCCACTGGCGAAGATCATCTAATTGTTTTCGAAGGCGGCACCGGTATTGCCGGCTCAAATGAAGGCGCCTGGAGCCCCATGGGCTTTGTTCTGATGAAAAAGACCGCTACTGGCTACGACGCTCACATTGTCTTTCGCGGCAGCCGCAGCGGCTCTGCCCTTAGTAAGACTGTATGGAAAGCGCAAGATATTATTGGCGATCCCAAAGGCAACCCAGACTGGATCACAGACTTACGTAGTGGAAAACAAATTGAACAACCCCTCATTAGTAAAGTTGGCAAGGTCACGCAAGGGTTTGCCGAAGCGCTACCCACTATGCTTGGGCCAATTACAGCCTGTTGCAAATATCTAGAACAGAAATATCCTGCTCCTGATCACATTTTTGTAACTGGACACAGTCTCGGCGCTGGCCTCGGAAGTCAGTTTGTTAGTGCGGTGCTTCAAGGAAACTATGGTGATCAGCTAAGAACAGAAGTGAAGAATTGGCCTTGGGACAAGACAACACTGATGGCTTATGCTCAGCCGATACCTGGTGATCCTACTTGGGCAGCAAGCTTTGATAAACTCACTCCAACCTCTGAACATTATTGGGTGGCCGGTGACTCAGTGGTAGAAGCGACTTCTGGTCGCATCGTTGGGCTCTTAATTGATAAGGGTGAACATGCTGGTATCCAAAAGAAGCTAAGCACAGTCGCAAATTGCAACGACAATCCGCACGAAGTATTTGTTATTCGCGACGCCATGGTGCGTGATATGGCTTCATCCAATCCCACATTGGCGCAAAAGCTTGGTCAGGAAAATACCTGGGGCTACTATGAAAGTTTTTCGAAAATGCTTACTGGCCAGCCTATAAGCTTTGTCTATCCGGGTGCACCAGCCCCGACAATAGTGACCGAGGAGAATCTCCGGAAGATTCTGCAAACAGCTAATTTCAGCTCAGAATTCGAAAGATGGCTTGAGCAAGTCTACGCCAGAATGATTGCCGATAAAGACAGCTACATAGGTTTCAAGTTTCAAAGTACGCTTGATGAGCGCAAGAAACTAGTGCTCGATATCGTTGCTGAGATGAGAAAACCGGTTGCTGACAACGCCAAAGAGCTTGAAGGTCTAGAGACTGACTTTACCCTTATCAACGACAATCTTGGGTTAACAAATGAAGAGCAGTGGATCTACACAGGTATGATTCTCTCGAGAATACAAAAGGCACCACTAACAGTGCGAGAGCTTTTATCTAAATCAGCAATTAAAACTTGTCTTGACGCTAAGGTTGAGTAAAGCATTGCTCGCACTTCCAGAATATCGGAATGTTATCGGCAGCTCTTTATCAGGTCACTCATGTACTTCGTGCAGCGTGGGAAAGTAACCTGGAGGTCTGCGGTGCCATGTTCAGCTCTAATTTGCGACTTATAGATACCATAGCTGAATAACTCTGCGAATAATTCGCTGGCACCGGCACCATCTTCTTGGGTAAAGTATGAATGCTTGGTTCTCTGAGAGTTGGTGATATGGTCGAAGTCTTCTTTATACCGTTCTTTGAAAGCACCTTTTTGTGAGAGCCTTCCTTTTACGTGATCGTAAGCATGCCCCATCTCATGCAGCATGCCACTGGCAACTCTGGTGTTCGGTTCAGGTACACCTGATAAGTATGAGACCCTTTCGCCAATTACTATTCTTGGATAACTAAACAGTGCACCAGTATTGGTGTATCCACCTCCGTGATTATATCCACGGGGTTTTTCCATAGCATAGCCGGGCATAGATTCAAGCACAGTCGGGGTGACCACCACGGTGATACCGTCCGCCTTCAAATCGTCAACTATTTCTTTGGGCACTGCTTTAAGTGCACGGCAAATCTGAATAAGGGTAGTATCTGTATCTGCACTGCGGCGGGCGACTGTAATAAACTTGCTATCAACATCTTTAAGGGTAGCTGCGGCAAGAGTGGGATCGGTTACTTCGCTAAAGCCAGCACTTGTGCCAGAGCTTGAGCCTGAATCTGCGCCTGTGCTCGTGGCCGCTTGCGCTTGCCCCTCAGAGCTCAGACGCTTGTATTGCTCTTTCATTGCTTCAGGTATATTGCCAGCTCGTGGCATAATTGACAGCAAAGCCTTGCGACTATAAGCATCGTATGTGGTGCCTGGAGCCAACCGGCTTGTGGCCAGGTAATGCTCAGCTGCATAGGTGTACTGACCCATGCGCAGAAAAGCCGAAGCCAAATAATAGTGTGCGTATGGATTATTTTTCAGTGAGCCGTTTATATCTTTCGAAAGCAGGCTTGAACATGTGGCAAAGTCATTCTTGTTATATAGAGCGATTGCTTTTGTCAAGCTCTCTTGTGCTAGAACCTGAGTACCAGAGAGAAGACAGGTAAGGGTAAGGGCAAATCTGATGATGCACTTGCTTGAAATTTTTGCATTGCCGAAAATCAATTTAAGAGGCCCCATTCTGTTTCAGGGATATTGTAATTATAAATTGGCCGCGCTGGTCATTATTCGTAGCTATTACTACCTTTGACATCCACTTCTTACTCCCTGTCACTAACAACTGAGGCTGTTGGTGCCATTCTTCACATTTTTTGGCAAATGATGTCATGTGATAGGCGACTTCTAGGCCGTGAAACTAGTTGGCACGGATGTGGACGATTCCGTTCAACCCATAGCATCTAGTCATCGTCTTCTTCTCTGTACCCACCAAGGCCTGCTCCCACCAGCTTTGTTTGGCCATCAACCTTGGTTAGCACATAAGGGCTGTATCCGCTCAAATCGGTAATTGCGTCTGCTAAGTCTTGTGAGTGGGTTGTCAGCCAAATTTGACTGCCTTGCGAGGCTTTCATTATCAATCTCGCTAGTGGCGCAAAAAGGCGGGGATGAAGACTGTTCTCTGGTTCGTTCAATATCATTACTGGTGGTGGCGAGATACTGAGCAGGGCCGCTAACAAACAAAGATACTGTAACGTACCATCAGATAACTCTCTGCTTTCTGTTTCTCGTTCTAAACCGGGTTGATCTAATGCAATCCGCAGGCCGGCACTGGTCTTTTTTATAATCAGTTTTGATCCAGGAAAAGCTTCTTGAATGGAAAAACTCAATTCTTCCTCGTCCCCCACCTCAGCGATGGTAGCAAGGGCCGATGCAAGATCATGGCCATCGTGACTAAGAACCGGTGTCATTATGCAATTCTGCGGAGAGCGCAATGGAGAGTCAATATCTTTTCGAAAACCATGATAGAATCGCCAGCCCAGAAGTTCTTCTCTGATTGCAAACATCTCGGGAAAAGTCACCGGATCGCGCAATACCGCTAGCACTGACTGGTTGTCCGCTACCTTCAAAGTGTACTCGACGTCCGCACCTTGTGAGTTTCTGGCCGTGATTGATTTTTTTCTTCGTTGCAATATGCGCTTTTTGGGTTTGCCACTATAGATACGATAAACTACTTCACTGGTAATCACTGGATCTGTCGAAAAAAAGCCAGGTCTTATGACATCACCAGCAAAGCCACAAGTTAACGTATATTCAAAAGAATCTGTCCTTACAGAAAGAGTAATCTCTGGCCGTTCTTTGATGTTCCAATTACCCGCCCATAGGGCTGACTCAATACCCCCTTCTTCTGCCATAGCTGCAGCAAAACTACCGTTCGCTGCGCACGAGAATAGGTACATTGAACGATATAGATTACTCTTACCCGCACCATTTTTGCCCATAATCACGTTGATAGGTTGTAGCTTCAGCCACATTTCTTTTATCGAACGATATCCTAAGATTTTGAAATCAGTAATAGCCATTGCATCCTCAATTTCGATCGTCATCGTCCTGATCGTAGGAAAATAACTTGGCTCCAACAATCCTAGTTTCACCATTCTTCTTTTCAAGCTCGATTGGCTTCGGGCCGCCCCTTCGCACAATACCCCCCGCTAGCTCACGTGCGTGAGTAGTCACGAGAATTTGAGAGCGCTTGCTTGCCACCATCAGTAACTCAGCCAGAGCGTCGAATAAATCTGGATGAATACTAGTTTCTGGTTCATTGAGTATCATCAAGTTGGGAGGTCGCTCAGTCAACAGGGCCGCGAGAATACAGAGATATTGGAGAGTACCATCTGAGAGTTCTCGGGCACTAAATGGTCGGTTCAGACCGGGCATTTCAAAAAGCAAACTCACTTCGGTTGGCTTCATGTCTATCTCTAATTTCGCACCAGGAAAAGCATTTTGCAGATGCTCATTGAGTTCATAGCCACCATTAGTGGCAATTATGCTTGCGAGTGCAGAAGCCAAATCATGACCATCGTGGCTGAGAACAGGCGTAAATACGGGAGTCTGCTCTTTTCTAATTTCTGAAGCCAAATCTGTGCGGAAGTGATGGTAGAAACGCCAATCTAAAATCTCTTGACGTAATCGAGACAGTTCCGGATATAGGTGTGGCGCTCTTAGTGAGGCTAAGACAGACTCAAATGGATTACCTAGTATGGGGAACTCTATTGGTTGACCATCTGTTCCTCGCGCTTCAATTAGTCCACGCTTTCTATGTAAGAGCTTTACTCGCTTGTCTTTCTTTACGGTAGTTACTTCTTCAAGTTTTATATCTGGGTCTGTAGAAAACCAGGGGTCACCTTTGACCTCGGTTATTGCAGATAGTGGAATGATGCCACATTCAAGAGTGTAGGCTAAATCGTCTACCTCAAGCTGAAAGCGCATGCGGGCGGGATCATTGCTGCTTCTGGCCCCAGCCCACATGACCGAAGGCATACCCCCTTCTTTGGCAATAGCGGCCGCTAGACTGCCATTGGCGGCAGACCAAATTAGCTGTAGACAGCGATATAAGTTGCTCTTGCCAGAACCATTTGGACCCACAACCAGATTCAAGTCGTGCAACTTCAAATCAATATTCTTGATTGAACGGTATCCATAAACTTTTAAGCTGTTGATCGGCATTCAACTAGAATATCAATAGAATCAACTAACTAATAGAGCTAACTGAAGTCGAAGATTACACAGGCCAAAACCGGATTGATAGAAAGAAGGATTAGTGAGATCGACAGAAAAAGCGAATAGTGAATTATCAGGTCAGTCTAGACTCAGTACCTTGGGTCCACGGCACGACGGCGAGTCTTGACCGACAAGACTCTGATAGAGTGCTTCGTACTGTGGAATTATCACTTCAGCAGAAAATTTCTCATTGGCGTGACGTCTGGCAGCTTCACCAAACTTGATGCGCAGCTCAATATTGACAATGAGTTTCTCTAGTGAAAGGGCAAGATTCTCTACGTCACCGAAGGGCACCAATAATCCGTTTACACCGTCTTCTACCACCTCTGGAATGCCCCCAACATTGGTAGACACACTAGGGCAGCCAAAGAACATTGCTTCTAAAATACTCAGACAAAAGCTCTCACTTTCTGAAGTGAATAAGCCTAGGTCTGCCGCCTGCAAATACTCTTCGATATCTAATACGTTTTCACGCACAATGATATTGTTCTCTAAGCCCAAACGCTTAACATCCTCAGCAAACGGTTCGAAGCTGCCTCCGGCAAGAACCAATAGCTTGAAAGAAGCTTTGTCTTTAATGCGAGCAACAGTTTCAAGTAGATGATCGATGCGTTTGACCGAGCGCAGATTGGAAGAATGCAAAATCAATACTTCTTCGTTGACACCCAATTCGCGTCTAGTTTCTTCTCGAGTATGCGCTGGTGCACCTGGTTCAAAAAAGTTGTAGATTACTTGCATTGGTCCGACACAGCCGAGTACCAACTCGCTTTCTTTTTTGAGAAAACGTGACACTGTTGTTACCGCATCAGACTGGTTCAACGCATGAGCAATTGCCGGCCCATAATTTGGGTCTCGACCAAGTAAGGTGGTATCAGTTCCGTGCAAAGTAGTGACAACTTTCGGCTGTTGTTCTGGTTTTAACATACAGCGCGCCAGAATAGCGGCAGTGGCATGCGGTACTGCATAGTGCACATGCAAAATATCTAGATTGTGCAGACGACTGACTTCTGCCATTTTGACTGAGAGCGGCAAGGTGTAATCAGGATATTTAAAAAGGCCATAATCGTTGATTGTTACTTGGTGAAAAAATGTTCGTGGCAAATTGGCTGCTAGTCTAAATGGTCGCTCATAGGCAATGAAATGCACTTCATGACCACGCTCTGCCAACTCTTTGCCTAGTGTCGAGGCAATCACCCCGCTACCACCGACAGTGGGGTAACAACTTATGCCAATCTTTAGTGGTCTGAAATTATCAGAAGACATACTAGAAACTCCGTGCTCCCCTGCCCGCCTCGGCGAGCGATGTGAATACTAGTGGTTCATTGGGATAGAGTGCTATTGCGTAATCTAATCCGGCCCTGGCACCAAGCAATTTAGCGCGAGTAAGTTGCAACTCGATATAGTTGCGCGTAGCCCGCTGCGACTTGTGCGCCTCCATGGCCTGGGTCCAAGCGCTCATAACTTTAACTGGCGAAACGTTGACATAGATAGGCGTTATGCCACGAGGCTCACCATCAGGCGTAACAGCGTAAAAGAATAGTTGCTCGATTGTATGTGTCGGTTGCTCTAATAACTCTTTGAGGCCACCATAGCGGGCCAATCGAGTAGCATCACGCACAAGTTCACCAAGGCGGGCATGGTCAGGATGCTGATTGGCAGTGGTAGAACAGACGAGAACGGTGGACGGCTTGTAGCGGCGAATTAGCTCTGCCAATTTAATGGCATGGCCCACGCGAATCTCTAAATGGGCGTCGCCATCTAAATCTAAGAACTCAATTGAGGCACCAAGTAGTCTTGCTGCTTCAGTCGATTCAGCTTTACGAATTTCGGGGGTGCCATTGCTGCCAGCCTCGCCGGGGGAGCAAACCACAAAATGTGCTTTTCTTCCCGCTTGGGTCTCATTGGCTATGACACCGCCGCAACCATACTCAATGTCGTCTGGATGGGCACCGAAGACTAACAATGAGCCGGCGGAATGTATCTTTGCTTCTAATTCAGTGGAGTTCAGTGTAGGCCTCATCAGATTGTTCAATCGTATCACGGGTAACAAAGTTGATCTCAGGAGCATCGTCTTTGTTCAAATATGCCTGTTCTCCGGCACCAGAAACATAGTGCGTGCAATTGACTACAGATTGCATCCATTTTAGTCGGCTGTCGCGTGTTGGGCTTATTTGCTCTTTTGTGTACGGCACCAGAGGCACTTCAGTGAAGGCATCTCCGCCTTCGTGCAACTTTAGAGCCCCGTCCATAAAACGGGCACGAACAATTTCATTGTCGTAGGGCACGTCGACAAAAAAGTCGGTGATGTCGCATGCTGCCCGGCGAAACTCAGCGTCGCTTGAACGCATCACTGTCATTCCTTCAAGCAGGCCCATTTTGCGGTACATTTCGAGACAGAAATCTGCAATATTCGACTCTTTAACGCTTTTGAAAATATCAATCAGCGTGTGATCAACATAGTTTGGCAGTTGCCCTGTGGTCTTTTCTTGCCAGCCTGTCATTACTCGTTTGAGATAGAGGGGTGAGAACTTTCTTTGAGTCTTATTCTCGAAAGTGAAGTTCAGTTGGGCTGGTTCATGGGTTGTGCGGTGGGGCAAAACTGTTCTGGTCTCCCGTGGGTCATGATCACTATCATGATAAAAGAAGACAATCTTGCCACCAATTTCTTCTTGCAGCCTCAAGGCAGTAATAATTTTTGCCACCAGAAAACGCTTAGGAAAAAATCCGCATGGTTGCTGGCCCAGACAAATTATCGGCGAACTCATGTGCTCTTCCTTAGGTTAGACCTGCTACTGAGTATTAATTGTAAGAGTAAGCTAAATATTACGCAGGCAGCACAACCAATAAGCGGAAACCAAAGATACGAAATTGTCAGCTTTGAGTACAAGATGAACACAAGTGTCTGCGCAGCTAAAGCCGACCAGAATATAGCCGTGCCACCAACTTGGCGCAGGAAGAAACCAACTAAGAATAAGGCAAGCATGACACCGTAAAATATTGATCCGAGAATATTGACGGCCTGAATTAGATTTTCAGATAGATTACAAAACAAGGCAAAGCCAATTGCGAGAAAGCCCCACAGGGCGGTAAAACACTTCGTTGCAAAGAGAGACTGTTCATCGCTGGCATCTTTCTTCAAGAGGGGGCGATAAAAATCTATAGTCGAGCATGTCCCTAAAGCGTTTAACTCAGCAGCCTTAGAAGACAATGCAGCGGCGAAAAAGGCAGCCATGAGTAGACCAATCACTCCATGTGGCAATTCGCGCAAAATGAAAGTAATAAAGACATAGTCGGCATCGTTCGCCTTAGCATCAGATCTTTTCTCAGATACTTCTTTAATTGCAGCAGCGCGCACGGCCTCGCTGCTCATCTGAGCTGTGGCTGCAGCAGTAAAAGCAACGTTCGCGGCAGCTTGATCGCCTTGGTGGCGGGCGGCAATCCACTTCTCGAGATTCTGTCGCACTTGACCCCGTGCCGCACTAAAATCTGCTTGATATGCAGCGAAATTAGCTTCGGTTTTGTGTTCCTGCATGTAGTTATTAGCAGCCGCATCAAAGAAAAGGGGCGGCTGATTAAACTGATAGAAGACAAACATTAATACGCCAATGAACAAAATGCAAAACTGCATTGGTATCTTGCATATTGCGTTAAATAGCAGTCCGAGGCGGCTTTCGCGCAAAGAAGAACCAGAAATATAGCGCTGAACTTGAGACTGATCGGTACCAAAATAGGAGAGCATGAGAAATGTGCCGCCTAACAAACCTGACCACAAAGTATATCGCTGATGAATACTGGGAGAGAAGCTAACAGCATTGAGCTTCTGAAAACCACCGGCTAACTTTAGGGTGTCGCCAAAATCAAGGTCGTGCGGTAGTTTGCCCACTAATAAGCAGGCGGCGGTGATCATGCCAGCAAAGATGATCATGATTTGATATTTCTGAGTAACCGTAACCGCGTCGCTGCCACCCATCACCGTATAAAGTATCACCAAGAGACCAGAGCTAATAATAGTTACGTTTAGTGGCCAGCCGCACACTGTGGTCAGCACAATTGCCGGTGCATAAATAGTTAGCCCCGCTCCCAGGCCACGTTGCAGCATAAACAAAGCTGCACCAAGCAATCTGGTTTTGCCATCAAATCTCTTTTCTAGAAATTCATAGGCAGTGTAAACATTGAGCTTATGAAAAATTGGCAGAAAAAATACAGCAATAATTATCAATGCAATGGGCACACCAAAATAGACTTGAACAAAACTCAAGCCTCCCAAATAGCCTTGGCCAGGGGTAGACAAGAAAGTAATGGCACTAGCCTGGGTTGCCATAACAGAAAGACCAATGGCGTACCAAGGGGCATGGTTGGTGCCTCTTAGATAGTCATGCAAATCTTGACGCTTTCGAGTTTGCCACATGCCATAAATGGCAATACCGAGAATAGTGGTAATCAATACGACCAGGTCGAGATTATTCATGAACCATACCTCGTCAAGGCAACGAGTAAAATGATCCACAAGATAAAACTAGCCAAAACAAATATATAGGCGCCCTTCCAGCTAGAAGGCCAGGGCAAGCCAGTTTTGTTTTCATCTATAGCTTCAACCGGCTCGGTATTTTTCATAGATAGCCTAATTACTATTTGCTTAGCGCAATCATATTTGCAAGCAGGCGATAGGCACCCGGTACTCCTGCTGGCAATTGTCTAAAGAATGACAAGCCTGTATAGACGAAATGACCCTTACCATATTGAGCCACAAGTAAACCGCCCTTGAGCGGCTCTTCACCAGAGTCAGAGCAGGACAGTATCGGAGTGAAGTTTTGGTCCCATCTGTCGGCGAAGTAAAGTCCACGTTCTTGCACCCAGCCATCAAAGTCGGTGCTAGTTATCTTATTAGGAGAATTCAAAACCGGGCTTTCTGGTGCTAAGAAAGTCACTATAGATTTCTCGTCGGTAACACGTCCAGCTGAGATGTGCAAACTGTATGGCGCCAACTTCTCAGTGTTCATCTTATCCGGGCGGTTATATTGCACTATAACAGTGCCACCGCTCTTCACATATTCAAACAGTTGAGGCATGGCGGCATCTATATTTTTGCGCACGTTAAAGGCTCTCACACCAAGAACAATGGCATCAAGCCCATGCAATTTTTCTTCGGTCAAATCATTGTCATCCAAAACCTTGACTGTGTAGCCCATCTGCTGAAGATTCTCGGGAAGAAGCTCGCCAGCACCAGGAACGAAACCAACTGTCTGACCACGCGTATTAAGTTCAAGACAGACAGCTCGCACTGTCGACGGTGCGTGCAAAACCTGGGTTGGTATATGCGAATAATTTACCTCTTCTCGCTTACTCTTATATTGAACGCCGTTGATGTCGGCGCTGGCAACAAGCTGGGCTGAACTAGGATGAGCCGGAGCACTGACTGTAAAAGTATATTTGGCACTTGCTCCCACTTTATCTAAGCTAAAAGTTTGGGACGCAGGAGAAATCTTCCACTCAGCTGGGGCTTGAAGCTGCAGCGAGCCCTTTGTATTGGCACGAGCGGCGGTTATCTCGACCTCAATTTGCTTGCTGGTTCCCGGTGTAAATACCAAAGTCTCAACACTGCATTGCAAAGAGACCGGGGCGATGATATCGAGAGGACGACTAAGCTGTGCACCAGCAGCACTAGTTTTTATCTGAACCAGATGGTCGTGCACGACAAAAGGCTGACCGGCAATTTCAAATATCTCTTCAATAGGAAAAGAAGGTGCGTTCTCGGCGGAGCCTATCAAATTTGGATCGCCCACTTCAAACATTCCAGCTGTACCATCTACTCTTAACCACCACGGATGAGCCAGAAGTGCTGTGGAGGGCAGCGTTTCTAAAGCTTCCCAGGTGTGTGTCTGATTACTTTTGAAGACAAACTTCTGATCAATAGTTTTTTGTATAGCTGGATAGCGAACCCCAGTTAAATGCACCGTGACATGACTTGGCAATTTGGCGTGCAGCACCGCTGAATGGTGCAATGTAATAGGTTCACCGGGAACCACGTCGCCTTGGGCTACAGTAGTGGTTACTTCTAAGCCAAGACAAGCCTGAACAATACGATCAAGCTGCGCTCTCTTTTCTTCAACAACTGAATTGAGGCTGGCCGACTGTGGTAGTTGCGCTAACTGGCTGCGCAATTTTAAGAGTGCAGGCAGACTGGCTGCCGGGTCATTCATATTAAAGTGCGAAATCACTTCGTCGCTCATTTTGGCGATGACCGCTCCACCCTGCACACGGTGCCAAGAGGTATCGACACCATCCATGATGTCAGCAGAAGTAGGTGCGCCATCGAGCAACTGAAACGATTCTATGCGGGGGGAGGCCTTTCCACCGGGCATCTTGAACGAATCAAAACCCTGTGTTTTGTGCATACCACGGCTGAATTCGGCTAGTTCGGTGAATGACTCACCAGAAACTAAATCTTTGCCCCCAGCATCTATTCTTAAAATATCTCCTGGTGCAATTTTGTCTTTCTGCCAGATCGAGGTATTCCACAAAATGCGTTTTGGCTGCCATGGTGGCAAACCGTGTTCTGGAAATGCGCTGCTATCACCAGCCAGCTTAAATGCTTCCATGGCTAGTACCGCTGAGGCTGTATGATGGCCATGAGTGCCACCAGGAGCCGGCGAAAAGCGAGTTATTAAAATGTCCGGGCGAAACTGACGAATAACTCGTACAACATCTGACAAAACAGCTTTCTTGTCCCAGACATTGAGTGTTTCAATATAGTTTTTGGAGAAGCCAAAATCGACTGCTCTAGAGAAAAATTGCTGAGCACCATCTATCTGTCTTGCGGCAATTAATTCTTGTGTACGGGCTACACCAAGTTTTGCACCAAGGTCTGAACCCAATACATTTTGCCCACCGTCACCTCTGGTGAGAGATAGATAGGCCGTGCGATAGTTGCGCCCGCGAGCAAGGTAGGCTAAGAGTTCAGTATTCTCGTCGTCAGGGTGAGCAGCGATATAAAGTGCGCTACCCATTTGGCGAAAGCGCCTGAGTTCGTGCAAAATTGCGGCTGGCGAATCATATTTCAGGCCAGAGTTCAATTTTGATTTCAATTCAGGTTTCATTTCAGACTTTAAATTAGATTTTGTCTCAGGCTTCAAATCGGTGCCATTGGCAGAAAGAGAAAATAGTGGCGCCGCACAAATCAGTGCGCAGCTTACGCATACTTTCGCGCGACGCCACTTTCTCAACAGCTGCCTATTTTTATTCTCGGCAACCGTGGTTTTCACTTTAGTTTAGACATGAACTCTGCGTTCAGCCTGACATAGGCTCCGTCATTAGCTTTTTCAGCCAATTCAGTTGAGTGCTTAGAAGCTGCAATCGCACCTTCTTTGTCACCGAGCTTATTGAGAATTTGTGCTTTGACAAAGACCATGTAATAAGCGTCACGCTCTTTTAAAGCGATCTCAATCCACTCTTTTGCTTTCTTCAAATCTTGACCATGGTTCAAATAGAAAGCAGCGGCTTGGAAGTATGGCTTATCTTTTGCATCTGAGGCCATTACCGACTCAATTTGAGCAAGCAATTTCTCTACAAATACAACTTCGAGTTTGATTGGAACTTCAGTTTTGTCCCAGCTCAAGTTGATCAATGACGAGTCTTCGTGAATGTCATTAAATTCGATGGTGAAAGTCTCAAGCGCTCTTGCAACTTTCACTGGTTTGGCCTTGAAGCGAACAACATCGTTTTTTTCATCGTACTTGAAAGGGCCGCCCTGCTCAGCAGGCTTATTAATAATGATGGTCCATTCGTCTTTAGCAGGAATAGTCATCAAGGCGTAAGTGCCAGCTGATACGTTTGTGCCATTGAGTTTGACGTCAGTGCTGAAAACAACTTTAGTTGCTTGATTGGCGCCTGTTCTCCAGACTTTATCGAACGGCACAACGCCGCCAAAAATCTCACGCCCTTTGGCGCTTGGGCGGGAATAGGTCACTTCAACATCGGTCAAGCCGACCCGTTGCTTAATTGTGCAACCAGGGCTTGGTGCAGGAAATTCGAGTTTTGCAGCAGCGCCTTGGGCCAGTGCATGAGAGGCGAAAAGCAATCCCGAGCCCACGGCTAGAGAAAGAGAAAGAATTTTGGAGTTCATAAAAGTATCCATTTGGTTAGTCGTTGCTGCGTATTTTTGCACACAGTCCGACTGGCGTGCCATATTTGTTGCATTTTGCACGCTCGCCTATTGACAAGCAGTCTAGCTTTCGCCCCCTAGCCAGGCTCTCTGATATTCTTCAGAATGCAAAAACGGGGTGATGATTATGGTCATGGTAAAGATGGTCGAAGACGGTGCTGCGACGGCTGAAATTCAACAAGTATTTGATGAAATAAAAACGGCTCGAAAATCTACCTGGATAAATAACTTTTGGAAGGTGTTAGCAAGCTCACCACCAAATTTGCATAGAATTTGGTCTAATGTTAAACAAGTAATGGCGCCTGGAGCCCTTGACCCTCTTACCAAAGAAATGATCTACGTGGCGGTCAGTGTCACTAACAATTGTGAGTACTGCATTCATTCACACACAGCAGCAGCCCGCGCCAAAGGTATGTCTGATGAAATGTACGCAGAACTTATAGCAGTAGTAGGCTTGGCCAACGAAACCAATCGGCTGGCTAATGGGTATCAAATACCTGTTGACGAGCAGTTTAAACCCAAGTTTGAGTAGCACTAAATTTTATGCCAGAAAAATACCAAGAAAAGTTTGAATCACTAATTGCCAAGAATGACTTGCATTCACTTAAAGAAGCAATGTTGCTGCAGGCAAAACAGGCTGTTGCTTTGATAGCAGGAGATAAGTCTAAGGTCGCCTTGCCCTTGGGTCAATCGAAACTTGGTGGCAGACCAGATACGCCGCCAGATTTTAATTGGCCTACTAAGGACGACAAACCCCTCTCTTTTATTGCTCAAATCAACTTAAGTGAATTGCCAGCTATCGAAAGTTCGCAACTGCCGACTCATGGTCTGCTTTCGTTCTTCTATAACAACGAAGTCTGGGGCTTCGACCCTAAAGACAAGGGTGGCTTTCAAGTTTTCTATTTCGCTGAAGTCAATCACTTAAGACAGCTTCTGCCACCACCGGCGGTAGTTGAGAAAAAGTTCTTTGGTATGTTTTCAAAGTCCACTGCTGTTCACGAGTTTGCCACTTGCTCCCTTACCCCAGAGATAATTCTTACTCTGCCTTACAACCTAGATGGAATCGAGCTATCAGACGAGCAGAGCAGCAACTATTGCAACCTGCTCGATGACATTGGTGGTCAACACCGCCTATTTGGTCATCCAGTGCTCGTTCAAAATGAAATGGAACTTGAATGTGAGCTCGTAACCAATGGGCTATATTGTGGAGATGCCACTGGCTACAAAGATCCGCGTGCAGCGGAACTTGAGAAAAATTGTCATCACTGGAAATTGTTGCTGCAAATCAATAGTGAAGACAATGCCGACATGATGTGGGGAGATCTGGGCATGCTTTACTTTTGGATCAAAGAAGAAGACTTAGCAGCTCTCCGCTTTGATAAGTGCTGGATGATTTCACAGTGTCATTAAGTTAATAATTGGAATTGGCTTTAAGGCTACAGTTTGGTACCAGATAACCCTGCCACCACAAAATTGATTGCTATTGCCTGTCTAAGTCCAATACCTATGACTGGCGCTGGGTCGTCAATTAGATCGTTGCTAGATTGATTGCGGTCAAAGTGTGCTGTCATGTGCATGACATAACCTTTCTCAAAAGGGAAAACAACAGCAAGTATGCCCTGCCCATCAGGATCATCTTTTGCCAGTGTTGGGCTGACCGCTAGAACTCGCACAAGCTGTTTATTGATTACTCGAATCAAATGGCAGTGAATATCCATCTTCCAGTTCGCACGAGTAACAGCATGTCTGAAGAGCACAGGATCTTTGCCTACGATTGTGGCATCGTAGAGCTTCTGTGTATTCATGGCGCCATTCCAGGCGATATAACCAGGAAAGATCTTTTGATCGAGTCTATCCAGCATCCAATCTGTAGTTATCAAATAACCGCCACGGCAAACAAACTCTCTAATTTTCATACCGGCCGCAAATGATAGGTTCTTCGGCCCGCAGTCAATTACCAGAACCTGAGCTTGAGACAGGTCATAAGTGTCGAGTTCTTTCTTGTCCATGGTCTTGCAGGGCAAGCCCAAAGTTTTAAGCGTGCGCTCTGCTTGGTCGTAGCGATCAGTGATTACAACTAAACGATCTTCAGCAATGGCACCAGCACTTAGTACAAACTGTGGATGAGCATCGTCTAGCCAACCTTTGTAAATGCGGCTAGGTGCGCTGCCTGCTCGCCCAGTAAGCAGCGTACCTGATGTTTCAATCGGTCCCTCAAACTTGGCGTTTCCTTGCAATGGTGCTATACGAGTTACGGCAGCAGCCGCACCATTATTACTATCAGAGACTGGCTTGCTATCATCGGCTACCGGCTGCTGCGAATAGAACTTTGGTTCTTCTGGTTTAGTCGACTGAGCAAGTGCAGGTGAAAAAGCCGCAATACCCAGGGCTGAAAGAGCCAAAAGAGCAGCACTATTTTTTTGCCGCATCATACTGGCAGCGGGTTGCGCTCTTGGAACTGTCTTTGGTGCCAATATGGATAAATAGTCTGCACATCACTTGCAGCATCAAGTTTTGCTACCTGTGCTGGTGTCAAATTCCAACCAACAGCTTCTAAGTTTTGCTTCAACTGTTCTTCGTTGCGAGCGCCGATAACTATGTTAGCCACGGTTGGTCTCTGCAAAAGCCAGTTGAGTGAAATCTGGGCCACCGATTTACCTGTTTCAGCAGCAATTTGATCTATAGCATCAACAACATTGTAGAGGTGCTCATCGTCAACTGGTGGGCCCTGTTCAGCTGTCTTGTGTAGTCTGCTTGTCTCGGGCAAGGCTGCACCGCGCCTGAGCTTGCCTGTGAGGCGCCCCCACCCAAGCGGGCTCCACACCATGGTGCCTATCTTTTGGTCTAATGCCAAAGGCATCAGTTCCCATTCAAATTCGCGACTTATCAGAGAATAGTACGCTTGATGCGAAATATGCTTAGTCCAACCATATTTTTCACAAACAGCAAGTGACTTCATCAAATGCCAGCCAGAGAAATTAGAACAGCCGATGTAGCGCACTTTGCCACTCTTGACCAAAGAATCAAGGGTGCTCATTGTCTCTTCCATTGGTGTCATAGCATCAAAGCCATGCATGAAATAGACATCAATATAATCGGTATTCATGCGCTTTAAGCTAGCATCACATGAAGCAATGAGGTGGTGCCTCGACGAACCAACATTGTTCTCTTCTTTATCAAATCGAAACGTCGCTTTGGTTGATATCAAAGCTTTGTGACGACGCTTCCCCAGTGCCTTACCGAGAATCTCTTCAGCTAAGCCATTTGAGTAAATATCAGCAGTATCAAAGAAATTTACACCGGCATCAAAACAGAGATCGACCAACCGCGTTGCTTCTCTGACGTCTGATCCACCCCAAGATTTGAAGAACTCGTTGTTGCCACCGAAGGTGCCGGTACCAAAACTCAACACAGGTACTTTTAAACCAGAATTGCCTAGCTGTCTAAATTCCATGATCATCCTCTTGCTTTTGCAAGATCGTACTAATTCATCATTGGCAAAGTCAAACAACAAAAGTTAATTCGCTGCTTGACAGCGCGCGGTCTCTAACTGTCTTCGTCAGGCACTACCTGCAAGGGTTGCAAGGGATCTGTATTGCTCGACTTATGGCCAAGCATAGGTGCAATCGCTAGATCGACAATTTCTCTGTCTATTTGATTTTCTTCAACCACTGTAATTAAATTGCTCCCGGCCATTTCTCTAGTGCGAATCTTTTGGAAATCGAGAATATCTTGGTAGACAGGTATGACAATTTCCTGCCGGCTACGCAGACGCACCACTGTCTTGCCTTCAATAATCATGGGCTGAAGGTCTATATTGAGCTTCAGGATCAACCAGGCGATTCCTGCATCATTGAAGAGTTGTTCTGCTATTGATGCCAGAGAGTCGTTAGTCCCTATCAATATTTTAGGCCGAATGAAAACAGCTTTTTTTGCTACTTCGTGACCTTCATTCTCGATGCTAATAGCGTCAACAGCAGAAGCGACATCGTTCTTGCCGACAGAACGGTTATCTATGACAAAGTCTTGGCTGGCAAAACCGTGATTAGAATAATTTTGCACCAGTGCTACAGAATCAGTCTGCCACATACTTTGATCGGTACGTAGCTTAGAAATACTAGCCAGGGCAATAATTGCAGACAAGGCTATTTCCGGACCAGTTAGATACTTATGGCTTTCCTCTTGAGACCTGAGGCGATAGCCTCGCACAAAATTTTTGTTGTCCTGCGAGGCTGAGCTCGGCCTAACATCTGATTTAAAATCGGCTCTAAAATCTGTCTTGAAATCAGATTTAGATTCTGGTTTAAATTCAGGTTTATTTTCTTGCCGATTCTCAGATCTAACCGGCACAGTTTTGCTCTCTGATTTTGAGGATGGAATAATGACCACCTTCGTATCAACTTTAGTTGATGGCTTTGAATCTGGCTTTGCATCCGGGTTTAGATCTAACTGCTTAGGCGTAATGCTTTCGTTTCTACTCTCGGGCTTTATTGGCGGTGCGCTATTGCTCTCGTCTCCCCTCGTCTCTGTTTTTCTCGTTTGCTGTATGTTTATCTGCCTTGAGTTTGAATCTAGATTCGAGTTTTTCTGAGGTTGAGAATGTATCTCTTGGCGTAAAGGTGCTGGATCGATTTTGGTGACATCTTTACGCTCTGGCTTTGACTCAGACATATGGGCTGATCTTAGATCGGGCTTTGGATCTAGCTTAGATTCAGGCTTTGCATCTAATTTGGATTCTGATACAAATTTAGCTCCCAATGAAGAACTGGATATAGGCTTAGAGCTAGAAGTAGATGTAGAAGTAGAAGTAGAAGCAGCGTCATGACTAGGTTTAGAGTCAGGAACTTGACCAGTTTTGGGAGAGGCAAGATCAACTCGGATTACTGCGCAGGCAACACGATCACTTAGCTGCCTCACAACACTGATGCCACCATCTCGGTAAGCTTGGACAATTTGAGATTGGCTGACGTTAATCAGCCTGATATTTGGTGCCACCATTTGACTTGATGGTGTCTCTATGGTCGGTATTTTTATTGCCTCAGCTCTAATGCCGGGGACTTTTGGTGTTCCTTCTACCGGCACAGGCCTTGCCATCTCAGGCTTACTCGATTCGTGCCTAAAAGAGCTGTCATCCTTGTTCTTTCCCAGTGAAGTGAGAAGAGCATTTCCTGGTGAGATTTTGGAGCTTTCGGAGATGTTTGCCTGATTGGCAATTCGCTCTATAGATTTACCCGAAGCCTTATCTGAATGCTTATCTGAAAGTCTCTCAACAGAGTTACTTGCTGAAGTTTTTGGCTCATTTCGCGTCTCAATTTGGCGCTGCTCTTTTGGATTAGCCACCCTTGCCAAATCGTTGTGAGCGGTCTCTAATTTGCTGGCCGGCTTTGTTTCAGCCTTGGTCACAACATTAGTTTCTAGCCTAGCTTCTGCTTTCTGACTAGGTCTGTCGCTCACTCTAACTTCGGCAACTGGCTGAGGTTGGCTGCGGGCCTTGCGCACGATATCGCGATCCAAATCATTGGCCAGAGTTTCTTTGTTGTAAAAAGGAATTTTAGACGGCAAATCGCTGTGCAAGCGTTGATAAGTTTGCGCGGCTTTGAGTTCACTGGCACTAAGATCACTCAAATCAGAGGTCGATTTACCCGCTTCGCTGCGGCTCAGTACAATTTCGCGCCCGCGGGCATATTGACTGGCCAAAGCCGGTGAAATACTAGCTACGTACTGCTTTTGTACCTGGGCATTAGTAACACGCTCAATCATGTCATTTTGAACACGACCAATGGCATCGCCCGCTTGCTTCAAGGTCTTGCCTAAATCAAAGCCAGCGCTATGCTCAGGTGCTTTCTCAGCATCATCTTTCTTGCCAGGCTTATGCTCTAGGTCACCATTGCGATTGAACATAGGCGTTACTCGCTTAGCTCAACCTTTATACCTTAAGTAAAGAGTTTCAAAACCTCTTCTTCGCCTAGAGCACGCCATTCTCCAGGCTTTAAGCCTAGCTCAAATAAGCTTAAATCACCAATTGCCACTCGGGCCAAGCGCAGGGTGGGATGCCCTACCGCAGCAGTCATCTTGCGTACCTGGCGGTTGCGTCCTTCAAAGAGAGTAATTTCAAGCCAACAAGTGGGAACTGTCTTGCGGAAGCGAATCGGCTTAGAGCGCTCCGGTAACTCCGGTTCACCATCAATTATGAAAGCCTCAGAGGGCTTAGTACGCCGCCCCTCAATCATCAAGCCTTGTTCTAACTTCTTCAGGCTTTCATCCGTGGGCTCGCGTTCAACCTGAACCAAATAGGTACGGGCGTGAGGGTTGTCTTGATCAAACAGGGAAGTAGTCAGTCGGCCGTCATTGCTTAAAATCAACAGGCCTTCAGAGTCGAAGTCTAGTCGGCCCACCGGATAAACATCTTTGGGAAAACCAAAACCAGCAAGGGTAGTTTTTTCGCTACCGTCGGCAGTAAATTGATTAAGCACTTCAAATGGTTTGTAGAAAGCTAGATAAGTGCGGTCCACGTGCGGGAAGAACGGCTTGCGCGGACCTCTATCGAACCGGCTGCTCGAATTGCGATCTCGATCTTGGTAATTACTGCCCTTATAGTCTCGACCCATCTTGTCACCGCTTCTATTCTAATTTTCTTTGCACAACGCTTGAAAGCAAATAATCAATCGCTCTTACGTCAACACTATTACCAACAAGACGATAGCAGATCGGCAGCTCTAAATCTGAGAGAGAGAAAGATGGTGCAAATCTTAGGAGTGCAAGGATCTCTTGAGGAGAGAAAAAACGCAGTCGACCGCTGCCTAAGCGCAATAAGCTGCCGCTGGCTTTGCGGCAACGATAGTAACCGCTGGTAAAGCAAATGGCATTCACGTCAGCGTCGCTGATTTGGTTGAGGTCAATTACATTGAGCACCGCCTCATGTTTTTTTACATATTCTTCCGGCAGAAGTAAATATCTTCCAGACTCAGTGTCGTTCAGTGAATAATCAACAAATTGCTCTAGTGCTTGCCGCTTACTTGGTTTAGCTGGAGCCACTAAGTCAATAGTTTGCCTTAGAGTTGCCACCACAAAAATACGTGGGCGCTGCATTGGAATACCAAACATCGTCGGGCACAGCTTTATCGAGCTGATTGTATAACGGCACTGTGTAAGCGTCTGGCACAGATGTGCGTACATCTTTGAATTGAGAAAACCCTCGACATTTTCTATAAAAATTAAAGATGGTTTCTTTGCCACCATCAATTCGATGAGGCGTAAGAATGATTTAGCTCTTGCATCACCAATGTCTTTTTGTTCGCCGCGACGACTATAAGGAGTGCACGGAGGAGAAAGCCACCAGAGGTCGGCATCGGGAATCGCATCAAGCGAGATACTGTCGAGATTTCTAGAGCTAGGTTTATGACTATAGTTCTGAGCATAAACTTGATTTGCCGCTTGGCTTTGGTCAAAGGCTGTCAATATCTCCACGTCAAAGCTTTGTGCTGCCTGGGCGAAGGCGCCAATGCCTGAGTAGAATTCAAGTGCTCGAATACGAGTAGATGTTTTTGCGGACATGATGCCTTTGCTTTAGAATTCTTACTTCAGCTATGAGTGATAAAGATGAAAAGAAGTGATATCGATAGGCTAATTGACGAAGCTCTGGTTTTCTTCGACAAACATAGCTTTAAATTACCTCATTGGTCCAAATGGACAGCTGATGACTGGCAGAAAGTCGGTAGCGAAGCCGACGAGATTCGCAGTCATGGCATGGGCTGGAATATTACCGATTTTGGTTCTGGTGAATTTTCAAAAACAGGCCTGCTGCTTTTTATTGTTCGCAATGGTCTTTTAAAGGGCGGCAAAGCTCAGACTAGCAAAACCTACGCCGAGAAAGCCATGATGGTTAGACCAGGCCAGGTAACACCTTGGCATTTTCACTGGCTTAAAACAGAAGACCTACTTAACCGCGGTGGTGGTCGCTTAGAAGTGGAATTAGGCTGGGCCTCAGAGGACGAAAAATCGATTGCCGATCGCCCTGTAGTAGTTCAGGTTGACGGAATATCCAAGCAACTTAAGCCAGGAGAGAAGCTCATTCTAGAACCAGGTGAAAGCGTGACTATTCCACCGATGTTGTGCCACCAATTTTGTGGATGCGCGAAAGACAAAGAAATTTTAGTTGGTGAAATAAGCTCACTCAATGACGATTCAGCAGACAATTGCTTCATTCATGGCTGCGGACAAAGGGTGATTGATGAAGACACCAAAGCAAAATATCTTTTGCTTAGTGAATACGCCACCGCATAATTGTCATGCTGACTCTATTGAGCTGATGGATAGGGAGCGTTATAGCCTTCTATGGCTGGATCGTATCTGACATAAAGGGAGAGCATAGTCATCCTAAAATTCGTACCATTGATTTAGCTGCTTACCGTTCACCCAGGCGTCTTTCAGAGCACTGGCCACGATCCAATCGAAGCGATCGTCAACATTAACCCAGGCGAAGGCCCTGTCGGCAAGCTCTTTAGTAAATAGCTCTCCGGCAGCCAGGCGCTCTTCTATGGCCACAGCCCAATTGTTAGCTGTTTGGGCCACACGCACGGCGGCACCGGTTGTGCTCAAGGCTTCCAGTTCCGCCGCCCAGGCTTCTTTGCTAGCTATCTGGAAGGTGGTTTCTTCTATTGCCATGCTTACTTGTGGCCCGGCCAATTCTTCGATCTCTCGTTCGGTAAGTGGCAAGTTGGAGTCGAACTCGTCGTTTTTTGGCACTTTGACTTCGATATATTTGCCCCCTGCTGGTGGTTCAGCGGGAAATGGGCGAGTAGCTGCTGCGTTGCCCGCAGCACTATCGGCGGTTACTGCACGAGTGGCACCAGACTCTACGGCGGCTTTCACCTCGGTCTCTGCCGCTCCTTTAGCCGCACCCGAAACCACAGATAATGCCTCAGCACTAGCGGCTCCACGCACGGCCGATGTTACAACTCCGGCTAGCGCACTACCAGCAACCCCGGTAGCGGCCCCCAAGGCAACGTCAGCGACCACTGCTCCCATTCCTTTTACAGCCTTGTGTGCTTCTTCCACTTCTGCTGCTGTATAGTCTTCGGGGTTAGCAACTTTGTCGATATTGTCGCACCATTCCCCGCCGTGTTCGTAAACTTCATAACCGGTACCAACAGCAGCACCTACCGCTGCGCCCACCAGTATCACTGGTGCAACAAAGACTGCGGCTGCACCCACAGCTACTCCAACCACAACTTTAACGGCGGTCTCATAGGGGTTCTCTACTATTTCCTCGTAGGCGCCCTCTGCCAGATCTGAAATGACATTCCAACAGCCGCTGAAAAAGTCAGTGTCTTCTACAACTGCGGCCTCTGCCTTGGTTACTGCAGCACCCGTTGTGCTAGAGGCTGCCGGTGCATCAATGAAAACCGGTGGTAAAAAAGTTGATTCTGATAGAGTCAGCTGATATTTATCACTGGCCTTAGATGGTGGTGCAGTACCAGGTGCATCGTAGGCGGTAGTGAAGAAGGGAGACTCTAGTTGAGTGGCCTCGGGCGCCATCGAATAGTCGACATTCTTGTCATACATTTCATACATTTTTGCAGTCCTCTAGTAAATGGGGGCGAAGTTAGTTTCGCTGTCATGCCTGACATTTACCTGACTGCTGGGCCTAGGCTATTTTGCGGCCAGCAATTCGTCTAGTTTTCCTGCGTCGTTTAAGGCATAGAGATCATCGCAGCCACCAATATGCTTATCGTCTATAAAGATCTGAGGAATGGTTTTTCGGCCGCCTGAAAGTTCTAGCATTTCAGTTAGCTTGGCGCCGTCTTCTTTGACGTTGAACTCGACGTAAGCGACGTTCTTTTTATCGAGTAATGCTTTAGCCTTTGTGCAATAAGGGCAAGACGGACCAGAATAAACAACAACACGGGCCATATAACACTCTCCTTGAATTACTCTATTCGTCCTTGGTCTCACTCACTTTTACTTTGTCGATGCGTTGTCGATCTAAGTCGACAATTTCAAAGGTCAAATTGTGCCAATTAAATTGCTCTCCGATGGCAGGTATTTTTTCTAGCTGACATAGAATAAAACCTGCAAGAGTTTGATAAGTACCACCATCATCTAAGTCCCGCTTCAATGAAAACTCAGAGAAGAACTCTTCAATTGGTGCGTGGCCATCGATTAACCAAGAGCCATCTTCAAGAGCTAGTTTTGACCACTTTGGAGCTTCTCCTACATTGGGTAGATCGCCCACTATCGCTTGAAAAATGTCGTCACTAGTAACCAAACCCTGCATGCCACCATACTCGTCTAGAACAATTGCGATTTGCTGTTTGGCATCTCTAAAACGCTCTAGCAACTGCAACGCTGTTGTATTTTCAGGAACATAAAGTGGTTGTATTACAAGATCGCGGATGGCTTTCTCTTTGGACTCGAGGGCAGCAAGCATAATTGTCTTGCCTTCAACTACACCGAGCACCTCGTCTACAGTTTCATCGCAGACTAGAAAACGGGAGTGAGAAGACTCAGAAATCAGACTTATCACATGCTCCAAATTGTCATTGCCGTTGAGCCAATAGACCTCTATCCGTGGGGTCATAAGAGAAGTGACTTTGCGATCACCAAGCTTAAGCACCTCGGCCACCATTTCTTGCTCAGCCTCTTGCACTATGCCAGCTTCGGTGGCCTGTTCAATCATCACGTGTATTTCAGCTTGGCTCACTGGTGTTTCGCTATACTCTTTGATGCCAGCCGCTTTCAAAATTAAGTTAGTTGAGCCGCTCAATAGATGTACCAGTGGTCTTGCTATTCCTGACAGAATGACCATTGGTTTAGCGACAAACTTTGCTACCAGCTCAGGAGCTTGCAGGGCGAGGCGCTTAGGCACCAACTCACCAATAATCAGTGAAAAGTAAGTAATTAGCACTACTACTATTGTGATAGATAGACCTTGGGCATGAGGCTCCAGGGCTGGTATGAGCTTCAAACCAACCGCTAAGTCATCTGCGATATTGGCACCACCGTAAGCACCGGCACAAATACCAATTAGGGTGATACCAATTTGAATGGTTGATAGAAAATCATTGGGGGCACCGGCTATCTTAAGTGCTGCCTTAGCACCGGCATCGCCGTTATCAGCCCACTGTTGCAGCTTGGTTTTTCGCGAAGAGACTAATGCAATTTCTGACATTGCCAAAATGCCATTGACCATTATGAGCAGAAAAATTATTAGCGCTTCTGTAAGCGTTCCGGTGACATTTGGGGCGATTGACTCCAAGTTTTCGAACCTATTAAGAGTTGAGCCTATTAAGAGTAGAACCTACAAAGACCTAAAACTGATTCTGTGAGACTGATCTTCGCACAGTCTGTATATGCATCAAACCTGAACATAATGTAATCAAGCACGGGTAGACCAATAAGTATTTGCAATGCGCTATTTTGATGCAAGCAGATCGCAAGGATTGGTTTCCATTTTTTAGTATGCATCAACTTGTTGACAAGTTTATCGTAATGGCATTAAAGGGCAGGTATATAACCCTGATTGCCTCTTTTCTCATTCTGCTGGGCGGCATTGCGGCCTGGAAAGTCTTACCAATTGAAGCTTACCCCGAGTTGTCAAACCCACAGGTTAGAGTCATTACATTGGTACCTGGTAAAGGCTCAGAAGAAGTTGAGCGCTTGGTCACCATTCCTCTCGAGAAAGAAATGTACGGAGTACCAGGACAAACAGCCCTGCGTTCGCTGTCGCTTTACGGTCTCTCTGTAATCATTTCTACCTATACAGATGTAACTAGTACCACTGTTGCTCGGCAGCAGGTGTTGGAACGAATTCAGCAAGCCAATATACCTTCTGATGTAGAGCCGGTACTAGAGCCCGATGTCGGTTCACTGCGCGAAATTTTCCGCTATTCGCTATCTAGCCCTTATATATCAGCTATGGGCCTCAGGGCAATTCAACAGTGGGACCTCGAGAAACTCTTTAGACAGATACCTGGAGTAATTGGCATAGTCAGTGAGGGTGGGCCAACAAAGACCTATCAAGTCAATGTCGACCCGCTCAAATTGAGAGCTAGAGGTACGACCTTAAAACAAGTCTTTGAGGCCGTTGAGCACTGCAATGCCACAACCGGAGGCGGTTTTATTGAGCATAATGGCAACGCTTTAATTGTGCGCCAGATTGGCCTGATTAAAAGCGAAGAAGATTTGCGCGATGTCACGATTTCTTCAACTGCCGCCGGCATTCCTATTAAAGTTCGTGATGTGGCCGATGTTGAAATTGGGCCGATGGTTAGGCGAGGACAGGTCGGTCAAGATCGAGAAGACGACTGCGTGGAAGGCATTGTGCTCTTGCGCCGGGGAGAAAACCCATCAAGAGTTTTGCAGGCAATTAAAGAAAAGTTGCCTGACATAATTGCGGCCTTGCCACCAGGGGTGAAACTGCAAACCCTTTACGACCGCGAGTGGCTCATTAATCAAACTCTCACAACTGTCGGCACTAATGTTGCTATCGGCATCACATTAGTAGTGGTTCTCTTAGCCATATTCTTAGTTGACTTGCGTTCTGCGGTGATCACAGCTTGTGTTATTCCGCTCTCAATGTTGATTGCTTTTATCGCCCTGCTGCTGCTCGGTGTGCCCGCAAACTTACTTAGTTTGGGAGCTATCGATTTTGGCATTTTAGTAGATAGTGCTGTGGTAATGACCGAAAATATCATTCGCAGACTTTCCGAAGAAGGGCAAGATAAGACCCCAGCGCAACGTCTGCTTATTCTTACTGATTCAGCTCGTGAAGTAGCTGACCCGATAGTGTTCGGCATCGTTGTTATTGTTGCTACTTTCCTGCCCATTTTTACTTTTAGTGGCGTTGAGGGCAAACTGTTTCGCCCTTTAGCAGCGACCATGGTATCGGCTCTACTAGGAGCTGGCTTTTTGGCCCTAGCCCTGGTACCAGTCTTAGCCTCGTTCTTTCTTGTTAAAAAGCCATTGATTGAAAGACAAAGCCCTATTGTTACCGTTGCCAAAGCAGTTTATGCGCCCACTCTTACCTGGTGTCTGAAGCATCCGCTGCCTGTGATCTTGTCGTCTATTGTCGGCGTTGCTATTGCCGCCAATATGTTTTTACATACCGGAAGTGAATTTTTGCCCCACCTAGAAGAGGGCAATATCTGGCTCAGAGCCACAATTAAGCCTGGCAGTGTCACACTCACTCAGGCGGTTAACACCGCTCGTCAAATTCGCGAGACACTGTTGCGCTACCCTGAAGTAAAACAAGTACTCTCACAAGTGGGCGGACCTGATGACGGGACAGACCCAGCTCGCTTTGCCGACCAAGAATTTTATGTCGATTTAAAAGCGGCAAAAGATTGGCGTCCTCAGTTCAAAGAAAACAAAGAGCTGCTGATCGCTTCGATAAGAAAAGAACTTGAGCAGATTCCTGGCGTCGGTTATTACTTTACCCAATACATTCAGACTACTTTAGATGAAGCCCTCTCTGGTGTACAAGGCTCGTTGGTAGCAAAGATATCTGGGCCCGACCTTGCTGAGTTAGAAAAGCAAGCACAACATGTCGGGACCATTATGTCTGAGACGCCAGGCATTGTTGATGTCATTGTCGACCCGCTGTTAGGCCAGCCTCAATTTGTCATCGAGATCAATCGAGCAGAAGCAGCCAGGTATGGTCTCAACGAGGGCGACCTGAAAGAGTTAACTGAGATTGCCATCGGTGGCACACCAGCCACTTCAGTAATCGAAGGAGAGAAGCGCTTTGAAGTAATTGTGCGCTTGGCTCCGAAATTTAGGTCTTCTGAAGAGGCTTTGAACCATGTTCTCGTTGACACCCCATCTGGTGCCACAGTATCTTTAGCACAGTTAGCAACCTTAACTGAGGTCAATGGTGCCAGCCAAATATGGCGCGATGCCGGATCTCGTATGGGCACAATTAGAGCCAATGTACGCGGCCGCGACCTGGCCACCGCGGTAGAAGACGCTCAGAAGCGCGTACTAAATGAAGTGAAGCTTCCAGCCGGATACAAAGTTCAATGGACTGGCGAATTTCAAAGACAGCGTGAGGCTGCTCACCAGTTAACCGTTATTTTGCCAATCACACTAGCCATCATTATTACTATTCTCTACATCGCCTGCGGTACTCTAGGTGGTGCGGTGATAATGTTCTCTGTTGTCCCTCTAGCGGCCATAGGTGCAGTAGTGGCACTCAATGTCACCGGCACCTACTTCTCTATTTCAGCCGGTGTTGGTCTGATTGCATTGTTTGGCTTGGCAGTTAAAAATGGAATCTTGCTAGTATCGTTTGTTAACGAGCTAAGGCATGATGGCATGTCTGTTAAAGATGCGGTCTATACCGGATCACTTACTCGTATGCGGCCAGTTTTGATGACGGCAACTATTGCCGCAGTAGGGCTTCTTCCAGCTGCTTTATCAAATGAAATCGGCTCGCAAACTCAAAAGCCTTTTGCTATCGTAATTATCGGTGGCCTAATCTCATGTACACTGCTGACGCTCTATGTTCTGCCAGCTTTGTATTTGCGCTTCAGCCCTAGCCCTGGCCGTCCCAAGACGGTTCGCGATATACTAGTTGATCACACTGCGGACGAGTAACCCATGCAACGGCCAATTTTACTGCTCATACTGACCGTCTTGTTAACTGGCTGTAGCAGCCAGGGAGAGTTGCCCAAATCTGAGCTAAAGAATGGCTTGCCCGAGGCGCATGCACATATTTTAGGGCCAAGTGATCCCATTGGTTTGTCAAAAGCCCAGCAAGCGAAAATTGGCATAACCACTGAGACTGTAGCAGTTAGAACCATGCCAATCGTCAGCGAAGCAACTGGAACTGTGCGCGCTAATACAAACCTCACCACCCCGGTTATTTCGCTAGCACCAGGGCGCATAGAAGAGGTTTTGGTGCAGCCCGGAGACCACGTAACCAAAGGTCAAATACTGGCTAAAATTCGCAGTGATGAAGTGGCCCAAATTCAAACTGAGTTGCTCACTCGATTGCTTGAACTAAAATCAGAAAAACGCCATGCTTTGCTCAAGCTTGCCCTTGCTCAAAAGGTATATGACCGCAAGCAAAAGCTATTAGAAGAGAAAATTGCTGCCAAAGCAGACGTCGATCAAGCTGAAAGTGATCTAGAACAGGCCAAAGAAGAAGTGCTTGCCACCGACGAAAAGCAACAGACATTGATCATTTCTACCAAAGAACGTCTGCGTCTCTTTGGCACCTCAACTAAATTGGTAGACAGCGTGGTGCAAAGTCGCCACATACAACTAGTTTTTGAGATAACAGCACCACGTAGCGGCATTATCACTGACCGCGATTGCGATCCTGGTGAGTTAGTAGAGGGCGGCAAGTCGCTCTTTTCGGTTGCTGACCTCTCAAAAGTCTGGCTAGTTGCCAACGTATTAGAGAACAGTCTGCGCTTTGTCAAAAAGGGTTTGCCTGTAAAAGTTGTAGTCGATAGCTTGCCAGATGAGTCATTTCCGGGAGTGCTCGATTTTGTCGACTCGAAAGTTGACGCCCAAACACGAACATTGCCAGTTAGAGCCACCATAGACAACCGCGCTCTGCGCCTCAAGCCAGAGATGTTTGCGCGCCTTTCTGTCCAAGTTGGCGAAACTACAGCGCTAATGGTGCCAGAACCTTCTGTGCAAAAAGCAGGAGAGACCTACCTAGTCTATGTAGACGAGCCTGGCGATTTTTACCTAGAAAAGAAAGTCAAAGTGGGTCAAACCAACGGCGGATATGTTGAGATTTTGAGTGGTCTTAAACCTAACGATAGAGTGGTTGTGAACGGCAGCCTGCAACTTCTTGGTGAGTCGCTACAAAGGGTCACACAATAAAGTTAGGTCAATAAGGCAGTCGCTTGCCTTCAAGACCAGCCACAATGAAATTTGTGGCTATTGCTTGGCGTAAGCTAATACCAATTGATGGTGCTGGGTCTGGTAGAAAATTGCCAATGGCAATTCTTGCATTATTATCGAAATGTCCGACCATATGTAAAACATAGCCTCTGCCAAAAGGAAAAATTAGAGCGAGCGCACCGACATGGTCGGGATCTTCAGCTGCTAGCTGACGGCTGCCAACGAGAATTTTCACACTGCCTTGCTTTAATATGCGCACCGTATGCGATGCCTGATCTAATTTCCAGAAAGCGCTACTCACTGTGTTATTCGCAAGGATAGGATCTGGTGCCAAATATTCAGCATCATAGATGTCTTTATGATTGGTACCTTTATTCCAACTTACGTAGCCAGGAAAAGTCTGCGCCAGCATGCGATCCAAGGCCCAATCAGTAGTGAGCAGGTATCCGCCTTGACTAACAAAGTCACGAATTGCTTGTAATTTGTCGCGTTTTAAATCTCCCGCACAATTGATAATCAGAACCTTGCAAGTGCTAAGAAGTTCTGGAGCTATGTCTCGTTCTTTGACATGACGATAGGGGATGCCGAGCTTTGTTAGCGTTTTATCGGCCTTATCCCATTGCCCAGCTACCTCAACAACTGGGCTCATTTCACTGACTGAACCAGTCAAAACTAAATTTGGGTGTGCTTTACTTAACCAGGCTTGAAAGACCAAAGGATCAACCCGTTCAGAGTGCGCCTTGCCAACTACTGGTGGCAACTTGGTAAAGTTGGCAATCTCAGGCTTGTCTAAGTCTACAGAGATGACATTACCCTGTAGTGGTTGTGCATCTGCGTGCGATTGGCTCTTCGTGATCGCAGGCGCTAGTGGAGGCTCAATACCACTTGCTGAACTGCACGATGCACCAACGGTTGCATATACAAACATTGAAAGCAATGCTGTAAGGATAATAGGTCTCAAATTAGCCTCGACTCGTTTGCGGCTCTTAGTATAAATTAAGGACGCTCTATCTGGGCCGCAGTTCCCCCGCTTTCGCCAATCTTGCAAGGCAGGCTCTCTGACTGCTCTTGGCCTTGAGATTGGTACGAAAGTGCTAAAATAGCGGTCATTCGGAACAGTGTTATTGCAGGAAAGTGAGTGCCAACAATGTTTTCAAAAGCAACAGTAGCTTCTATTTTGGTCGGTTTAACCCTGGCAGGATTTCAAGGTCCTGTATTGGCGGAGTCGTCAGCCGCTCCTCAAAACGAGAATCAGCAGAAGCAAGAGCTGTCTGGCTACTTCATCTCTTTCAATGGTAGTGCCCGCTCTGTCAGTCAAGCAAAACTCAATGGCCAGAATGTTATCAGTGCACCTATTGTCACTCTTACTCTGCCAGTCAACATTTCTGGCTACCTGGTGCCAGGTGCCAACGAACTAGTACTCGATTACATTAGCAATCCTAAAGATGCAATGACCATTTTGATTGAGAAACGTACTGTTGGTCCAAAGAAGGAAGAGGTGGCCAAAGTAGTACTTGCAGCTAACGAGTCAAATGGCGCTGCTGCAAAGAAGACAATTTCATTTAATTTGCCCAAAGACCAGCCTTCAAAAGCAATAAAAAACTTGAGCGACGATGACAAGAAGGCCATTGAAAAAGAATTACAGAACTACTGGACTGCACTAAACGAACGCAAGCCAGACAAACTAAGAGCGATATATAGAGATTCACTTGAAGATGAGCGCAAGCTTAGCCCTGAGAGTGCTGCCTACTTCGACAAAATCTTGAATCGTGAGGCTTCTCTGCTTCGCAACCCTGGTATCAAGTTAGCTCCTCTAGAACCGACAGGTCTTACATTCAAAATTGAAGGCGACGCTGTAAAGCTTTATAGAGAAGATAAAAAGCCATTGCTTTCAAGCAACGAAGTAGATGTGCAGATAGAACCGGTAATGATTGAAGTGCAAAAGAAGGCTAAAAGTCAGTCACCGTCGAAAGCTACTATGAAACAGCAAATAGTACGCACCCATCTGTACTTCAAGCAGAGCAGCCAAGACGGCGTCAACCAATGGTCTGTGTCACTGCCACCAAATGCCTAAAAAAATACTTCTGGTCCTCGGATTACTTATTGGTATTGCGCTTGTAGCGGCAGGCTATGCGCTTGATGCTGAGTTGAAAGCGCCGATTATTCACGACGACCAAGATGTTATTGCTGTTACCCGCGGCATGGCTCTCGATGAAATACTGAGCAAGCTTGAGCGCAAACACATTTTGCGCAAAGCTTTTATGCTCAAACTGTACGTGCGGCTATCTGGGCTTAAACCTGTAATCCGCGCTGGCGATTACAAATTTGCTTCACCAATAACTCCGCTGCAAGTATTACAAACACTTGAAGCTGGAGGTATTGAGTTAAACAAGCTGACAGTAATCGAAGGCTGGACCAGATTTGAAATTGCCGAAGCTATGGCAAAAATCAAAAGTCTCAAGGTTGATAAAAATCAAGCACTGGCTCTTATGAACAAGACTAGCCTGATTTCTGACATTGACCCTATGGTAAAAAATCTGGAAGGCTATCTTTTCCCTGACACCTATTTTATTCAATCTGATACCAAAGCAGCAGAACTAATTGAGGCTATGGTTGCGCGTTTTCGCGCAGTGTGGAGCAAGGTGCAAAATCCGTACAAGCTAACCGCGCACAAAGCTATCACCATGGCTTCGATAATCGAAACAGAAGCGAAGCTGGAAGAAGAAAGGCCCATCGTCGCTTCAGTAATAAACAATCGCATAGCTCGCAAAATGCCTCTAGCTATGGATTCCACTATTGTTTATGCATCTAAGATGATTGGCAAATGGAAAGGCAACGGTATCGTTTATCAAAGCGACTTAGATCTAAAAACTCCGTATAACACTAGAAAGTACTACGGTCTGCCGCCTGGCCCCGTGGGCTCGCCTGGCCAAAGCTCAATAAATGCAGCCCTAATGCCAGCCTCTAGCACTTACATTTATTATGTGCGCGACCCTGCGTTCAACAACGGCAAGCACAATTTTTATAGCAATCCCCAAGACTTCGAGATCGGAGTGCAAAAACTGCGAGCCTGGGAAGCGAGTCAGAAGAAAGGCGGCCGCTGAGCATTAAAAAGTTTGCTATATGCTTTCATCGACAGCTATTAGCAAACAATACCAGGTACGCTCAAAATAGGCTCTTGGAGACTAGGGATCATTATGCGCATACTCGTGGCTGAAGACGATCAATTGATGCAGGGCGCGCTTCGCCTTGGCTTGGAGAACAGCGGCTACGCAGTAGATGTAATCGACAACGGCACTGCCGCTGCCTCGGCCCTAATTGATGTTGACTACGACTTATTGTTGCTTGACCTTGGTTTGCCAGGCCTGGATGGCACAGAAGTCTTGCGGCAAGTACGTAAAAGTGGCCGCAGTTTGCCGATAATTGTAATTACGGCTCGCGATACTATCGAAGACAAAATCGAGGGATTAGACCTCGGTGCCAATGACTACATCACTAAGCCTTTTGATTTCCGCGAGCTAGATGCGCGCATTAGAGCCTTCTTGCGCAAAGATACTTTTGGCAACAAGATGGAAATTGTGCACGGCCCTATTCGCTTTGTTACAACCAGCCGCGAAGTTTTCATCAACGATGTAGCAGCAGAACTTACACCACGCGAGGTAGCGGTACTAGAGCTGCTTCTGCAAAAAGTTGGCCGCATGGTAAGAAAGAGACAGATGGTAGAACATGTGGGCACCTGGGATGAAGAGCCATCTGACAATGCTATGGAAATTGTAGTACACAGATTGCGGCGCAAACTCGAAGCTTGCGGCATAAAAATCAGCACCGTTAGGGGCTTTGGCTACATGCTGGACGAGTGGTCTCAAGCGTAAGTAGTGGGTTCAGGTTTAAGGCCGAGGCAATGCAGCGCTCAATTAGAAAACAATTGTTCCTCTGGCTGGCAATACCGCTTGGTGCCTTGTGGATTTGCAGCACGTTGGCGAGCTTTTATCTGGCTCTAAAATTTTCAAACGACACTTATGATCGCGATTTGGTTAACTCTGCCGATTCGGTTGTAGCACGAATTAGAGCAAAGGGTGACCATTTAGTTGTTGACTTGCCGCCAGCAGCCCAAGCCATTCTAAAGCACGATGATGTCGATAAATTCTATTATGCAGTTCTGAGCAAAACTGGTAAAAATCTTTCTGGTGATACCTTTCTGCCGCTTCCTGAAAAGCACATCGACGATGCGCCGCAACTTCGCACCATAAAAATGCAAGGACACACGGTGAGACTGGCCGAGATTAGCGCGTCAATACCAGAAGCAGACTTAGAGCCAGTTATCGTACAAGTTGCCCAGACTATGAATAGTCGCCAGCACCTTTTCGCTCAGATTTTTATGAGTATGGTACTACCGCAGCTATTGATGGTGTTACTTGGAGTAGCTGCCCTTTCAACAGGAGTAACTCGTGGTCTAAAACCACTGCAACTTTTAAAGGAAGCAATTGCTCGCCGCTCTAAGCACGATCTCAGCCCGGTGAGCGAAGACATTGCACCAGCCGAGGCGTATCCGCTAGTACTGGCCCTAAACGACTTGCTATCGCGCTTAAGAGAAGACATTAAGGCCCAACAACGATTTATTTCTAGTGCCTCACACCAGCTTCGCACTCCTCTTGCAGGCCTTAAGGCCTACTCGAGTCTTGGCGTAGCCTACGATAACATCGATGAAATGCGCAGCACCATGAAGCAAATTGACAGTGGTCTAGATCGCACCTCACACCTTGTTACCCAGATGCTTGCCTTAGCGCGCAGTGACTCCAATTCGAATGCTGCCAGTCAGATGGCCCGAGCTGACCTGAGCTTCGTTGTGTCAGACGTAATCGCCGAAAGAGTGGGCATGGCTGTCGGTAAAAGTATCGATCTCGGCTTTGATTCGGCCGAATCTTCAGCAGAGATTGTCGGCGACCAAACTTCACTACAGCACCTTGTAGCCAACCTTCTCGATAACGCTTTAATCTACACACCTCCAGGTGGAAGAGTGAGCGTACGAATTACCAAACGCGACAATACAATTGAACTAGCGATTTCCGATTCAGGGCCCGGCATTGCCAGCGAAGAGAGAGAAAAGATCTTCGAGCGTTTTTACCGCATTCCTGGAAGCACTGGCGGGGGATCCGGGCTCGGTCTAGCCATAGTGAAAGATGTGGCAGCCAATCATCATGCCGAAATCCGCATAGACTCGCCAATTCAAGCTGATAGCGACGACAAACTAGAGCGAGCAGTCGGCACGACATTCACACTGACCTTTCCCGCTTACACAACGGTGGGAAAGGTAACCGCAAGCAATTAAAGATATGCTTGACAATAGATTCTTGGGGGCAGATTTTAGTCTCCTTCTATAACACTGAAATTCATGCACCTATGCGTTAATTCTGCGCGCAGGCCCTCAAGAGTCACCATCATTACTAGCTCAAATATCAAATAAGTCTCTAGACAATTACAGCTCAGTCATTTCGAGAAATGTGTGCTGTTATTTTTGGGTAGGTTGACCAGCGCTAGACGACTGGTCTATTATTGGGTCATTGCTCAGCCGACAAAACAGTGTGGCTGAAATTTTCTAATCAGGCATCCAATACTTATTCAACAAAGTGAGGACCAAATGGCCAGCAAAGACGCGGTAAAAGAAGTTGTAAGAGAAGCACCAAAAGTTGATAACTCGCGCAAAATTCCGAGTTTGGCATCCTACTATTTACTGGGCAAATCTGGGCTGCGGGTCTCTCCCTTAGCCTTCGGCACAGGCACTTTTGGAGACGCCTGGGGTGAGCATTGGAGCACTAGCAAAGCCCAAGCAAAAGAAATACTGGCACGATACCTAGAAGCCGGTGGTAATTTCCTCGACACTGCCGATTCGTATCAAGAAGGGCAGAGCGAAGAAATTACTGGCGAAATTCTTAGAGAAGTAACTAAGCGCGACAATGTCGTTATTGCAACTAAGTTTACTTTTGGTACTCACCCGGGTGACCCTAATGGCGGTGGCAACGGCCGCAAACACATGATTGAAGCAGTTGAAGCCTCACTGCGTAGACTCGGCACCGATTATATTGACCTGTACTGGGTCCACAATTGGGACACCATGACTCCAGCAGAAGAAGTAATGTCTTCGCTCAACAACCTTGTTCAATCAGGTAAGGTACGCTACATCGGCCTCAGTAACCCACCAGCATGGTATTTAGGTCGGGCCCAAACTTTGGCAGAATTGCGCGGCTGGGAAAAGCTTGCAGCCATTCAAATGCAATACTCGCTAGCAGTGCGCAATATCGAAAACGAGTATGTTGGTGCTGCCCAAGAATTAGGCATCGGCATTGTTCCATGGAGCGCCCTAGCCAATGGCTTGCTCACCGGCAAGTATAAAATTGAAGGCGACAAAGTCAAAGGCGAAGGCCGAGTAGCCAGTACATGGGTAACTGATCCGACCATTGATCCTACTAGCGCCCAATTGGTTCAGCTAGTAGAAGTCTTAAAATCAGTTGCGGCTGAGCTTGGAAAAACTCCCGCTCAGGTGGCTCTCAATTGGGTAACCAATAGACCAGGTGTGGTTTCCACTATCATTGGTGCCACTAAACTGTCACAGCTAGAAGACAACATTCAAGCATTAGAGTTCACCATTCCCGATGAGCAACTAAAAAGACTTGATGAAGCCAGCGCACAGAAGACTGTCTATCCCTATTTCTTCCACTCTGGTGCCCTGCAAGAAAACGTTAATGCAGTAACTAAGGTGAAGAAAACTCCTAACGGCTATCATTCACGCTAACCCACAAACTGCTGAATGACAAAGACAGAGAGCGTACAGGGCATGTGCGCTCTCTGTCTTTATTTTTTATATAGAAGCTAAAGAATAGAGCGAACCACGCCGCCATCTACTCGCAAAGCGGCACCATTGGTAGCGGCAGCCAGTGGGCTGCAAATATAGGCAACCATGTTAGCTACTTCTTCAGTAGTGGCCAAGCGTTTGAGCAAAGATGTCGGTCTCATTTTTTCAAACATCTCGTCTTCAACAGTTTTAGCATCGCTATTGTTCTGCTTGGCCATATCAACAATAAACTGCTCAACACCTTCCGAAGCAGTTGGGCCAGGCAAAACAGAATTGACAGTGATCTTGGTACCCACTGTAGTTTCAGCTAGACCTCTAGCAACAGCAATCTGGGCAGTTTTTGTCACGCCGTAGTGAATCATTTCACTAGGAATATTGACGCCAGACTCGCTTGAGATAAAAATGATTCTGCCCCAATCGCGCTTGCGCATGCCTTCAATGTAATGTCGGCTTAAGCGAATGCCGCTCATGACGTTAACTTGAAAAGTACGGAGCCAATCATCGTCAGTAATTTGAGCGAATTCTTTAGGCTCGAAGATACCGACATTGTTGATTAAAATGTCCACTTCAGGCAGTTCGCTAGTAAGCTTATTGGCTCCTTCAGCACTGGCCAGATCTGACACCAAGCCAAAGACTTTACCAGCGGGCCCTACTGCTGCTTGAAGTTTTTTCACCGCTTCATCTACTCGTGCCTGGGTGCGGCCATTGAGATAGACAGTAGCGCCTTCTTTACAGAGCAATTCAGCAATTGCATAACCAATTCCGGCCGATGAGCCAGTAACTAATGCCTTAAGGCCCTTTAGCTGCAAATCCATAATATTGATCTCCCTAATTTTCGATAAAGCCTAGCATTTTTACCGCAGCTGATGAGCTAGCCTGACTAACTATGTCAAAATGAAACTGTCCCTGGCGCGTCGGCAAGAATTTGATATTGATGAAAAATAGACAAGCAAGCCAATGATAATCCGTTTCATCAAGAGCTTAGTGCGAGAGCTGACCGCTGCTTTTAATCCTGGCGAGTGGACCGCCATAACTAAAAAGCTACGAGCAACAAACAAGCGAACGTTTCTCTTGACGTTACGCAATCTAATTCCACAACTACTGATTTATTACATACTACTCTCACCAATTGTGGCAGCGCCTTTATACAACACGCTGCTATTTCACCCCAGCATGGCTGGCAACTACGACGCACACAATATCGTAGGAGTAAAAATTGAGAATGTCTATTTCAAAAGCAAAAACGGAGCGGATCTCAACGGCTGGTTCTTGCCAGCAGCTAAGGCGAAAGGCGCCGTTCTCATAAGTCATGGCAATGGTGGCAACTTAACCAATAGAATGCCTCTGATTGCCATGTTTCTGCGTCAGGGTTGGTCCGTATTTATATATGACTATCAAGGCTACGGCCGTAGCACTGGCACTCCATCAGTACAGAACATGCGAGATGACAGCTTGGCGGCGTTTGACTGGCTGCAATCAAACAAGCACTATCAAGATCAAGACATCGTATTGTTTGGTGAATCATTAGGTACAGGCATCGCCTGCCAATTATCAGAGGGGCGGCAGGTCGCAGGAGTAATTCTGCAGTCTGCCTACACATCTTTAAGAGATCTCGCTCGCGAGAAAATTTTCTGGCTACGGTTCTACCCAGATGCTATGTTCGCAAAAAATGATCAGCTGAATAATTTGGAAGTTCTAGTCAAACCGCATGCACCACTTTTGCTTATTCATGGTGAGCGAGATAAGGTTATACCTATCGCATACTCGCAAAAGCTGAACGAGATTGCACCACCTATAAAGATGTTTGTTCGCCTTCCTGAAGCAGGGCATAATGATATTTACGATATAAACTTCGACCAATATACAGCTTCAGTTAACAGATTCTTGAACGCATTGCCGCAAAATGAGCTTCGATAATCTAAGAGCCTAAATACTCGGGGCATTCTTTGGGAAACATAAACCGGCTAACATTGCCGAATATTTCATTTCCATTGGCATCTTTGAGGGTAGCAACTCTGATTCCACTACCATCGCTGGTAATTCCCTCATTATCTTCGGTCACAGTATAAACACCGTTCGGGTCCGCTTCTGGATAAACACTGCTGAAGTCACTGCCATCGCCCTGCTGGTCAACTATAAGCTTCTGACCAACTAATGAGCCTGGATAATCATAAGGTGACACAGCCAGAAGGTCATCAGCTTTAGGAAACTCAGGGTTTACAGGATCTTTGCCACCGTGATCTTTAACGATGCACAACGCCTCAGCCTTGTTCTCGGTAATGCTTGCAATATCGAGCTTCGGAGACTCAGGCTGTTCGCTCTTAAGCTCGCTAACATCATTAATTACATCTTGACGGCCGGCCATAAGCTACTCCTGCATCTTCGATAAGCTGTTTTTGGTCAGTTTAATTACTATACCCAGCAAAATGAAGTTTCAGACGACGCTCTATCAGAACGACCTGACACAGACCAAGAGCGCTCCTGAAATTACAGGAGCGCTCTACAGCAGTCAATGTGTTTAATTCTACTTTTTAGATGCCGGTCTGCTGCTAGTTGCAACCGACAGGTCTTTTGGCAGTGTTTTCTTAGATAGTTCTCCCTTGCGAGCAATTACTTGCTTGCCTAGTTTCTCTAGGTCTAAGTCAGCAGCTCTGAGTTCTTCAAATATTTCTTTTTCTTCTTCTTGAACATGATGATTGACTAGTTCGCCTAACACGCATACCTTCGAGTCAAAATGGTCGTCTCCGGCCTTCATCTGTGAAATTTCAGCCATGAGCAATTTGACTATGTGGTGCTCAGTATCGGCCTCATCCATCATATCTTCTGAATCGTCAGCCGATTTTCTCACAGCAGGATAGACAATCTCTTCTTCGACTTTCGCGTGAACAAAGAGCTCTTTGACGATTGTCTTGGCCAATTCATCCTTAGCTTCCAAATCATCTTCTTCTAACTCGCTATATTGGAAGAACATTTCTGCAACAGTTTGGTGGTCGTGGTGAAGCACCTGTGTAACATCTGTGAGTTCTGCATCCACAACTTTCTTGGGAGCTGTTTTTTTCGCTGTAAGTGTTTTCATTTTCGTTCCTTTTTGTTGGGTAATTCTAACCTCGTGGGCTTAGACTGCGCTCTGTGACATCAAACGCTTTTATTTGTTCCAAAGATATAGAAATTTTTGCTGTCTGTTCTAAATCGAACACAGCAATACAACTCAGGCTGGTAGCCTATATACTATGTGTGCATTCAATATGAGCTTGCAAGGTGTACATCTTATCGGTACCTACAAATGACCTTAGGTTCAGAACAATACAAAAGGATTTCCAGCACCATCGCCAGACAAGACGATGTGGAGATATTGTCGCTACTTAAAGATGCCACTTCGATGCATGAGGGGGTGGGTGGAAGCTCATCTCTTCTAAGAATTGACGGTCATACAATCTTCATCAAGAAGATCCCACTTACCGATCTTGAGAGGAAATCTGAGAACATTCTATCGACGAGAAATCTATTCGGCCTACCGCTGTTTTATCAGTATCGCCTAGGTTCGGCGGGATTTGGCGCCTGGAGAGAGCTTGCTGCGCATCAACAGACTACCCAATGGGTACTGAGTGGAGCATGCACGAGCTTTCCCTTGCTATACCACTGGCGCGTTGTAGAAACAGAAAAAGCACCGCCAATGACTGTTAAAGAAATTGAAAGCCTAAATTCCACAGTTGCCTATTGGGATAATTCAATAGCCATTCGTCATAGACTTGAGGCTTTGCATAGTGCCTCAGCTCATCTAGTTTTATTCTGCCAATACATTCCTCAAACATTACACGACTGGCTCGCTAGCGAGTTGAAGGCTGGTGAAGACCGCGCTGACAATGCGGTGCGCTTAGTAGAACGAGAGATAACGAGCGCTTCAGCCTTTCTAAATGCCAACGGGTTGGTTCACTTTGATGCTCATTTCCAAAACATCCTTTGTGATGGCAAGCTTTATTACAGCGATTTCGGCTTGGCCCTATCTGATCAATTTGATCTCTCACAAGATGAATTGGAATTTCTACGAAGCCACCATTCGTACGATAGATGTGTGGCAGCAGTGAGTTTGATTCAAAGTTTGATGGAGCATTTGTACGGTCCGAGCGAAGAGAAACGACGCTGGTCTGACCACTTAAAAACATTTATGGATGACACTGTAGCGAAGCCAGATGGTCTCACGTCAGTCATGGAAGAAACAATTAGACGCTATGCACCACTTGCACTAACGATAAGTGATTTCTATCAGCAGCTCCACAAAGTGAGCAAATCGACTTTGTATCCAGCTCAGCAGCTAGATCGATTGCGTGAGGAAGTTACTGTGCATAAATTGTAAATGAGAGAACAAATCTCTCATTTGCATTATTCAAATTGTGTGATACAACTGGTATATTGGAATTGGTTTTTATTCGGGTACGCAATCATGAACTGCAGGAAAGAGCGAAAGACGAGCGAGAAACGGTCATAAAGACTGTTCGTGTTTGTGTGCTTTTTCACTGAAGGATCGATTATGCCAGCCCAGTTGCAATTTACATTTTCTATTTCAAAGAATTCTCAAACTAAGCTCCTGGCTTCGTTTCAAGTCGCCATGCCATGTCACGAACGAGAGCGAAAGCGCGGGCGAGAGAGCTTGCGAAAACGATGACTTGATTTAGGTCAAGTGCAAAATGGAATTATCTAATATGAGCAATGGCACCGTGGGTAGTGCCATGGATTGACGCGCGCAAATCGTCATCATATTTGGCTCATTGAAAATACATTCAAGCCCTGGTAGCTCAGCGGATAGAGCAGCACATTACGGATGTGCGTTGTCGGGAGTTCAAATCTCTCCCAGGGTGTATCTCTCAGTAACTCAGAGGCCAGAGTAGCCGGCTTTTAACCGGTCAGTCGCAGGTTCGACTCCTGCCTGAGAGAATTTGGCGCCATCTTCTAATGGTTAGGAAGCCGGTTTTTCACACCGGAGATACGGGTTCAATTCCCGTTGGCGCTAATAATAATATGGTGTTTTGATGGTCCAAGGATTGCCTTTATAGTTTTGATGGAGAATTTGAAATGCTTGCTTTGACAAAGCACTGGTCTTATCGTCAGTGGCACCTAATTTGGTGGCTTTGACGATCAGGTGCAGAGCCTCGGGCACCCTGGAGTCACCCAGGTGTTTGCGTGCATAGTCAATCACTACCTTACCGAGATAGTCAGATGCTGTTCCGTATCCGTTAATGGTTGCCACTTCAGATTTGGCCTTAGCCAGTTCCGCTGGTTTGAGAAAAACTTGACCAGCAAACTTTGTAGCTTTATCCGCAGAAATGGTAGTCCACCAATTATCTTGGTAGCTATCCAATTGTCCAAAGCTCGTTGTACGACCAACACCAGCCGTTACATAAGGGCGCGAACCGGGGTTCTTTAGCATCAGGTAGGCAGCTGAAAATTCTTTGCTATCAGCTCCAGCAGAATCATAACGTGAGATAAATGCATTTAAAGCTGGCATGTACTGCTTTAGCAGCACGCTGGCTTTACTAGAACTTGCTTGATCGTGAAGCAGTACAGAGCGGCAGAAAGCAGCCTGGGCAATGTCTTTGCGCAGAGCTGGTGGCACCTGCTGTGACTGAGCAGCTTGAAGGAAGAGACTGAGCGGCAGTCTCTGATTGATTGCTATTGCACCTTCTGGACGTAACATCACTGGCAAGGTCGAATAACCTTTGACCTCGGTTTTCTTCTGATCAAGTTTTTTCCATTCGTCAGAGAGAGTCATTGACTCAGCTTCGCCGGCGATCAATGCAGGGGAACGGTAAGAAAGTGCAATCATCTGATCAAGAGTTCTAGCGAGCATGAGCTTTTGCAGATTCAGTGCATTCATTGCGGACGGCGACTTTGTGCCAGCCAGTGCGCTATCTATCGCGGCAACAGCTTTGTCGTTATGGCCCTGCTCGGCAAAAATGCGCGCCAGCTGCGAGTTGGCAGTTACGTATGCGGGGCTAGTTTTTTCAATCTTAGAAAGCGCATCCAAAACTTCTGATGCATAAGATTCTTTACCAGTTAATTTTGAGCCGACGGCTAGCAGCCATGCCACGTTTTTCTTCTTTTGATAACGATCATAGGCGTGCTCAAGGCTACCCTTGTCACTGGTTGAGAATGTCCAAATCCAATCGGTCATATCATCGCCATGCATTGCCGCTGCCAATTTGGCATCATCAACTGTGTGACTGGTGCTGGCGTCTTCCGAATCTTCTTTAAAGGCGCTATCAAGAATATAAATATAGCCGTCCATGTCTTGATACAAGCTGTTATCGCCGGCTGCGATCTTCTTGCTCAGTTGCACGAGGGTGTCAGCTGGCTGCAAACGCAGACCGACAAAGTTGAGCAATCCTTCAATGCCCTCTTTCATGGCGGTCATGGTCGGGTCAGATTGAAGTTCAAGCAATTTATTGTGAGCGGCAGCCAGAGCCACTTGGTCAATACCTTTGTCAGTACTTACTGTGGCTTTACGAATTAACGAACGTGCCACCAAGTAAGCTGAAATCTTTTGATAAGGTGAGCCACCATCTAATGCAATGGCGCCAAACAATTTCGCCGACTCATCAAAATTCTTGGCATAAAAATTTGCCGCAGCAATCTGATAAGCGCGCTCTCGCTTCACCTCTTCGCTGGCATCAGCGGGAGCAGGTGCTGGCAAGGGCGGCTCTTTGCCAGGTGATTTTGTTTTGTAGTCATACTGTGGAGCCGAACAATGACAAAAAACGCTATCTTGAGCGGAGAGCCATTCTTTGACGGCCGCACTTCCTGCGCCAAACTTTGCCACTTTTGCCTGCAACGTTGTTACTGCCTGCTTGAAAGCGTCGTCATTGCAGTTTAAAAATGGATTGTAGTCATCATTAGCACCTGCAGAACGGTATGGATAAAGCCTATCTGCCTTATCGTCGGGTTTGATGCCTAGTGCCTTATATCTATTGGTTTGCCAGAGCTGAACTGAGCTATCAGTTTCTGAACCGCTCGAATCACCAAGGCGGTAGCGCCAAAAGTTGAGCATTTGCTCTCGCTCTGTGGCACTCAACGGTTTGTTATTCAAATAACGATAGGCAACCACAAGATATGAACGAGCAAAAGTTGGTTCAACTAGAGATAGGTTGCCAGCGGCATAGAGGCGAAAGGGCAAGTCTGGATGGAGGGTAGCTGAGAAAACCGCTTCATCATAGAAGGGCCCGCAGGCTAGAACTGGTTGAGAACTTGCGCTTAGCGAACAAAGGAGCGCTAGAGCAGTGCTCTTGAGAATTTGCGAGCGCTTTGCCTTAAATGCCATTTTTTTGCTCCTTAACTGAGTTCTGATTTACTAAGCTTTGACCAATAAGCTTTCCTGCGGTGTTAATGCGGTCTAGTCTCCATCCGGGAGAACAGAAAAGATAGATGCGATCCAGTTGCTTGAGTTTGCTTGAGATTAGCGAAATTGTCGAAGCTTCACCAAGAGAGAAGCCAATGGAGCGGCTGCCATTAAATGGCGCCGGTAGGTTATCTTGCAAGAGATGCACGGCCTGATCTTTGCCGACACCCATGGTAAAAAACATAGGTACCACATAGTCTACCGGCAAGTGCTCTCGTCCAATAGATTGGCGCAGCCACTGATCCCCTTGACTCCATGAGGCTAGGGCAGTCATCGATAGAGTCAGATCTGCTGGCAATTGCTGCCGCAGGTGCTTGAGCAATTTTATATAGAATGATCGCTCTAGGTGTCTTGCATCGTAGTCTATTTGTAAGCCATCAACTCTGCCGTGGGCAAGGGCTAGATCTACGATAGATTGAGCTAACTTAGCACTAACGCGGTCGACATCTTTTTCGCTCGGCAATTGCTTCATCTCAACTCTTACCACGGCTTCTTTGTAGCAGCCATGAGGCAACTGCAATTGGGCCAGGCGAGGCTCTAGCGCAATCTTGTCCTGATCTACGGTAAAGCGGCCCGCCAACAAGGCAACTCCTGCTTTGTTTGTGTCAAGGTCGCGCAGATCTTCAATTTTTTGCCAAGACCAGAGCATGATGCGTGGCTGCATTCTTCTGGCACTTTCTGCAGCAGTCGGCTGTTGTGCAGCACTAGCTCTGCTGCCACTCAGCAGTACTATCAAAGCGATAACACTCGAAATAACTTGCTGCACTATTTACCCGCGAAGAACTTAGCAAGTTGGTCACTTTGTTTAGCTTTAAAGCTGGTGCTAATTGTTGCAAACTCAATTGTCTTAGCAGCACTTCTTCGCCCAGAGGGCATTGGGTGAGCAGCAATTAGCGCTTTCAAAGATTCAAGTTGACCAGGTTTATTGAAGTTGCGACAGGCCTCGACAATGTCAGGCATTTTTCGCTCTCCGACTTTGTCATAGATTTCTTGCCAGTGCTCTCCTAAGAACTTGAATGCAGCAGTCTGGCTATCGTTGTTGCCAATTAGTCGTGCTAAGAAATGGGGAGCATCCTGAGCTTTAACTTCTTTGTTGAAGACCAAATTAAGAGCCTTGTCGACACATGACTTTTCTCTGAAAACAGCCAAAGCATAAAGATTGCGATTGCGAGCTTCTGGAGTGGTCGCATTTCGCCAAGCTTCTTCGATGCGCACAAATTCGTCACTGTCTCCGTTATAGGCAACTACGTTGACTATTGGCGAAAGCAAATCGCCATCTAACGTCTTGTCGTCAGCAAGATAGGTTTCGAATTTCTCCTGGCAGAAGGCGATTACTTCTTTGTCATTGCCAATGGTGCCCAAAGTTCTAATTAAGCGCGCTCTCAATTCAGCGGTTAGATCGTCGTCTGTGGTTTTGCGAGTGTAGCCAAGGCGGGCAAGCTGGGGTTTGAGACATTTGACTACAAAGGCCTGGAAGCCAGTTTTACTAGTTGGCTCGATCACTTGTTCAAGTTCGCTTATTTGCGAAATTACAAGGCCGAGAACGTATGGGTCTTGATCAGCTGCAAATTGTTCTAGGCTTTGCAAATACTTATCGATCGGCAGCAGGCCGGCAATTGTTGTAGCGAGAAGATCGCTCAAGACAGAAACGCGCTCACTAACTGAAAGCACAGCTGGCAAGCTCTGTTCTTGTAAGCGAGCTACTTGACCCACCTGATAGTTGGTGCGGAAATAGCCATTACCTGTGGCATTCACCATGAGAGCGCCTTTAGCGCCATCCGCAAGTACTCTTTCGTATCTTTGTGTTAGTAACAGTGACAGACTAGTCCCATTTTTGGAGGAACCGTTATTGACCTGTTTATAAGTGATAGGGATTTGCCACACAATTGGCATGCCTTTCGAATCTTCTGCAACCAAACTTTGAGAGCTGTCCAAGAAAAAGCGCCTTTGACCTAGGGTTTCCTTCTCGTCTTCTGACTTTACAGAGCTATCAAATTCAAAGTGAAATGAGACCAGCGGGCAGCCAGGCTGATGCACCCATGCGTCCATTAGTTTGGCCACATCAACTTGGCCCTTCTTTTTGGCTTTGGTGCTCTTACTGTTGGAACCACTACTCGAACTACCACTAGCACTCGCACTTGAAAGAGCATCCCAAAGGTCGTTGGTAGAAGCATTATTGAAGGCATGTGCTTTCATATAAGCTTGTATGCCTTTCTGGAAGTTCTCTTCTCCTAAATAAGTCTCGAGCATACGCAGCAGTGCCGCACCTTTGCTATAGGTAATCTCGTCAAACATTTCTAAAGCATCGTTGGGTGAATTGACAGGCGATTGAACAGATCTGGTGGCAACAATGGCATCGGCATCTAGTGTGCCTGCTCGCTCAACGGCAAAGTCATCCCAAATGCGCCACTCTGGCTTCAATACATCTTCGGCCTTGTCTGCCATCCAAGTAGCAAATGCTTCGTTCAACCAAAGGTCATCCCACCATTTCATGGTGACTAGGTCACCGAACCAAAGGTGCGCCATCTCGTGTGCGACGATGTTTACCACTCTAGTGCGCGAGCCTAGAGCTGAATTTTTCTCGTCAACCAGTAGAGCATTTTCACGAAAAGTTATGGCTCCAAGGTTTTCCATGGCACCGGCGGAGAAATCAGGAATGGCGATCAAATCAAGCTTGTCTAAGGGATAGGGCTGGCCGAAATAGGTTTCATAGTAGGGAAGTAGCTTGGCTGCAGTGTCGAGTGCATAGGTAGCTAGCTGACTTTTACCCTCGGTGAACCAAACTCTGATTTTCTTGCCATTGACGATAACTGGCTCTGTACCCTGAAATGGTCCAACAATGAGCGCAAAGAGATAGGTCGACATGCGCGGGCTGGCTTTGAACGTAACTATCTTTTTGTTCTTACGCTGATCGAGCTTTTCAAATTCGACAGCAGCATTTGATATTGCCACGAGGGCTGGATCTATGGCAACGGTAACTTTGAAAACGGCCTTTGATTGTGGCTCATCGAAGCAAGGAAACATGCGACGAGCGTCAGCGGGTTCCATCTGAGTTGTGGCAATTTTGTGTTCTTTGCCATCTTTGCTTTTGAAAGTGGACAGGTAAAAACCTTCCATTTTACTCGACAGCTTGCCGTTAAACTTAAGCGACAACTCGTACTGGCCAGGCTTGAGCGCTTTTGCCAGTTTCAAGGTGAGTTTCTCGCCCTCTTTATCTCGCACAATCTCAGCTTTGAGCCAGTCTCCGTGTGTAGGCTTGAGCTGAGCTACTGTGGCTTCAAATACACTGAGGTCAACGGCATTCAAAACTATTTCACTGGTACTTTTGCTGACATCGAAAAATAGAGTTTCTGTGCCTTCAAATTCGCCATTTTCCAGGTCGGGCTCAAAATAGAGGTCGTAGCGCTCCGGTTGACAATTGCCTGGCAACCTCTTGTATTCCGTTATTTTGGCTGTCTGCGCTGTATTTTTTGTCTTCTCATCAGCCTGGACTGGCTCAGCCACGGTGACCCCAGACAGCAGTGCCAGATTCAAAGTGAGCGTTGTAGCAAGCAGATTTTTGAAACGGAAATTCCAAGCCATGTGAGGCTCCCCGAAGAAAGTAAGGCTCTATTTTACTTTCTTGAAAAGCGGTAAGATCCGATCATAGAAAAAATTGATGGGGTTGCAATTGTGTTTTTCAAGCAGTTTTATCTTGCCTGCCTAGCCCATGCTTCATATCTAATTGGCTCCAATGGCGAAGCCTGTGTGGTAGATCCACAACGCGACATTGATGAATACTTGAGCGAAGCGAAAAACAACGGCCTGACAATTAAGTACATTTTTGAGACCCACCTGCACGCAGACTTTGTCAGCGGTCACAAAGAACTGGCTGAGGCAACCGGTGCCAAAATTGTCTTTAGTGACCAGGCTAAGGCTCGCTTTGACCACGAAGCTGTTGCCGACGGTACACAATTTAAGATTGGCGACCTTACAGTAACGGTTCTAGCAACTCCCGGTCACACTCCCGAGAGTATTTGCTTACTAATCAAAGATGAGTCAGCAACACCGGCCAAGCTGCTAACCGGCGACACCTTGTTTATTGGTGATGTTGGACGGCCAGATCTTGTTGGCAAGTTCGGCTTTAGTTCTGAACAAATGGCTGGCATGCTCTATGACAGTTTGCATAATAAGCTCCTCACTTTGCCCGATGAAACAGAAGTGTATCCCGCCCACGGTGCTGGCTCACTCTGTGGCAAAAATATTTCAAGCGAAAGTTCATCGACCATAGGCAATCAACGCAAGTTTAACTATGCCTTGCAGCCCATGTCTAAAGAACAGTTCGTGCAGATGTTGACGGCTCAATTGCCTGAGGTGCCTGCTTATTTTCCGCTCGCAGTTGAAGCCAATCGCAGCGGTGCAACCTCAATTGGCGATCTCAAAGAAGCGAAAGCGATGATGCCTAAAGAAGTTGAAGAAGCACTACTCTCAACTACAAAACCAGCAACAATTATTTTAGATACTCGCTCTCCGGCAGAGTTTGGTCAGGGTCACATACCTGGGGCTTATAGTGTCGGGCTTGGCGGTCAATTCGCCTCATGGTGCGGCACCGTGATTGATGCTCAAAGTCGAATGATTTTGGTGCTGGCTGAGGATGGCCAGGTAGACGAAGCGGTGACGCGCTTAGCGAGAGCTGGTCTAGAAAACGTCATTGGTTATCTTGCCGGAGGCATGAATGCCTGGCAAAAAGCTGGTTCAAAAGTTGATACCGTTGAGCAAGTTTCGGTTGAAGAACTGGCACGCAGGCTAGAAGCTGACCCTGAATTGCGCGTTTTAGACGTACGTCGACCTGGCGAGTACGCTTCAGGACATGTGCCGAGAGCAAAAAATATTTCTCTTTCAGAATTAGAAAAGCATTTAGAGGCTGTTGAGCGGGGCGTGAAGACTGCTGTAATTTGCGCTGGTGGTTACCGCTCTAGTATGGCCACAAGCTTGCTAAAAAGACACGGCATCGGCGAGCTAGTCAATGTTGCCGGTGGTACCGCTGCTTGGATAAAAGCTGGCTTGCCTGTGCAGACAGAAGCAGCCTCTTGCTCGGCCAGCTGAGGAGTTCTTTTTGAACGGCGACACTCGACTATCCGAAGCTCTTAAAGCTAGCCCGGCAATTCTAGAATATGTAATTAGCCTAAATCCTCATGATTTTGCTCGTCTACGCAATCCACTTTTGAATAAAGTGATGCCGACAAGAATTACTTTGCGTCGTTTAGCCAATATGGTGGGCCTGACCGAGAGCGACTTTGTGGCCAAGATCAATGAATTGGCAGGCTTGCCTGATCACAGTGATTTCAATGAGCAGGCAGCGGCTCACCTGCCAGTATCACCAGTAGAGGCACCAGCTTGGATGCACGGCGTAGATTTCAACCAAATCGCTTGGGTAGACGTTACACCTATTGATGCCGTACTCGGCGACCCTATGCCGCCTATCAATATTGCTGTTAATGCTGCTAAACCCGGAGAAGTCGTTGGTATAAAGCACATGTGGGAACCACAGCCGCTCTATGATATTTGGTCTGCTCGCGGCTTTCAATTTTGGGCGAAACAGATCAACGATGATCTCTTTCATGTTTTCGTATTCAAGCCTCAATCAAACAAATAAAAAGAGGATGCTCGATTCATTGTGAGCACCCTCTTTCTGATTTTCGCCTTTTGCACTGGTTAGAGTTTAGTATCTCCAGTTAAACAACTTTTTGTACCAAGGACGCTTGAGCAAAGTGTTCTCAGCCTGAACCGCTTCAAGCCAGGTCTCTAGCTCGATAACTTTAGCCTCAAGGTCTTTCATATGCTCTAAGCGAATCTCTTGATCAATTGAGACCTTTTCCATTACAAGCAATGTTTCATGGGCACGCTGAAGCTTGAAACTTGTCTCCATGACCAAATCATTAACTAGCTCAACTTGAGTCATCAAATCGAGAATAAGGCGAGTCTCAGAGATTGGAGCTTCAACCTGGCTAGTCGTACCCAACGGCACCACATCTACATGAGCACGCTCGAGTAGTGGTTCTAAACCATCAAGATCGAGTGGATCACCAAGTAAATTCAATTGTCTAACTGATTCAGCCATATACTGCCCCTCGTTCGGATATAGATATTATGGGTAGTATCAATACGAAGGGCAACTCTTGACTTCAAGAATTGCCCTCTAGAGCCAATATTCAACGAGTTATCAGTCGGAGTTTACTTCTTCACTCTCTGGTTTGCTCTCCGCTTTAGCAATCACTTTTGTACGGGGCTTATCACCATAATAGAGATACCAAATAAAGCCACCGAATATAGTGAGCGATAAAAAGACCAGCAGGGAAATGCAGCCGATCATAAGAAAAAAGGCTTGAGGGTCTTTAGTCTGCAGCTCTAAAAACTCGCGGAACCAGTCGTTCATGGTTTTTCCTCAGGCAAACTGCGTTCTCGCCAGCCGCGCATACCACCGGCCATCGAGAAAATATTCGTATAGCCCATTTTCTGCAAATTATCGGCAGACATAGCAGACCTGTAGCCACCACCGCAGTACAAAACCATTTCACGAGCTTTGTTTGGCTCAAAATCAATGATGTCGCGCTCGATAATTCCACGGCCAAGGTGCACCGCCCCAGGTGCGTGACCTTCTTGCCACTCATGGTCTTCTCTCACATCAATCAAGACAAAATCTTTGCCTTCTTTCTGAAAGGCAACTACTTGCTCAATCGTAACTTCTTTAATGCCTGGTTTGATTTGAGCTACCAAATCTTCGAATTCTTGCGAATGTTTCATCACTTCCACCAATTGCCACCCTGTTAGTTTACTCGTTTCTCAATGAAATCTTCTTGCAATAAGTCATGCTAGCCTCCCGCGGCACCTTGGCAGCCCAATATAAGGGCAAAATTGAGATTTGGGCCAGAAGCCAATCAGCGTGCCATAATCGCACAGCTAAAGTGTTGGGCCAAATCGAGAAAAGAGGAACAGTGGCATGCTCTACAAAAATTCAGAGAATACAATCGAATTATTCGGCGTAAAAGTACCTGAACCAAAAGTATTGCTCGATTTTCTCGGCTTCGAAACTCACATTAGACAAATTCGTGCCAAGCGTGGAGTTGAAGTGTCGCCGGTCTGGTACGACCATGCAGCCTACTACGTAGTCGACATGCCCGCCGACAAAGTCTTTGCCAGCGGTGACGAGGTCAATATCCCTGCCATCGTCAGAGCCCCTGATTATGAATTTGAAATTGGCTGCTTAACCACTAAAGGTGCCCTTCTCACCACTGAAGCTGATGCCTTACAGTTCATCAAAGATCACTGCTATTTCACTATTCTCAACGACTGGTCAGCTCGCGACATTCAGAAGAAAGACATGGAAGGCTTAGGGCCAACCAATAGTAAATTTGTTGTTGGCAAAAGTATTGGACCGAAGCTAGTAAAGGCTTCTGATTTAAAGATGGACGAAAACGGCGTCTTCGATATGGAGATGATACTAACCGTCAACGGTGAAGAGCGCACCCGCAGCAACTACCAGTCGCTGTACCATACACACCCTGGTACAGGTGAGAGAAAAGCTTGGAGCTTTGCCAGAATTTTTGCTTGGTTAGGTAGTCAAAACATTGCTATTCAACCAGGCTATTTCTTTGGCTCAGGCACTGTCGGCAATGGCTGCATTGCGGAGTTCATGGCCACCTACGATGCTAGTGGTGCTGAGCTTACACCGGCTGTTTATCCATGGCTTAAAGACGGCGATGTTGTAAAAATGGAAGTTGAAGGCATTGGCGTTCTAGAGAATAAAGTACGCATTAAGTCTTTGGCTCAAGTCAAATAGGCTTCAGTTAGTTGGCACAAAGCGCCCTAAGCTAAAGGCAGATAGATCGAGGCGAGAATGACCCGTCGTCAGCATCTCGGCAATGCTTTCGCCTATGGCCGCTGCATGTTTGAAGCCGTGCCCGGAGCAAGGGGAACACAAAACAATGCGCTTCGACCTTGTTTGAGCACTAAGCTTAGATGGCAACCAGTCAATAACGAAGCCGCTATCAGGGGTAACGGTATAAAGGCAAACAGCCGTTTTAATACACTTTCGTTGCGCCAAAGGAAAACAACGCAAGACTTTCGTTGCAAACATATGATCTGTCTCTTCATGGCTAACAGTGCGTGAGACGGTGTCGGGAGTGACTGGTTCAGTGAGATAGTTTGAGCTACCTATTTTGAAACCACCAAGCGCGCCATCCACTGCAGGAAGGCCGTAGACTCCAGCTTCTTCGCCCTTCAATTGCCAAATAAAAATGGGGAATTTAGCCTCAGCAAATTGCTCATATGAGTTTTCAATGTCAAACCAATAAAGCACTTGCCTATAGACCTTAAAAACTGATTGCAGCTCCGGTAACAGCTTTGTTAGCCAAGGTCCGACAGAGAGCACCAAGTGCTCAGCCTGATAGCGCCCGAGATTTGTGTGCACCTCAACGCCCTTCGCATTCTCCTCAAAGCCAATAACATGTTCATTGGTATGAATCGTGGCAGCGAGACTAGCAGCAAGCTTTAGCTGCACACGCACTATTTCTTCAGGACGCAAGTAGGCTGACTCATATTCGAAATAGCCCAGTTCATCATCATCGACATTGAATTGTGGAAAGCGCGAGCGCATTTGCTTAGCATTTAGAATGTCGTGTTTGATGCCAAAGCGCTTTGCCGCCGCCACAGTATTCTCAAAAAACTGTGGCACATGCACAACTGAAACCGGCTGGGTTAGGCTTGAGATCATCAGGCCACCAGTCACCTGCAGCAAACTTACGTTTGCCTGCACTTCCATTTCTCTGAAAATCTCGTAAGAGCGCAAAGACAGAGGGGTGTAGTGATCACCTTCGCCGATAGCCTGGCGGGTAATGCGGGTATCGCCGTGAGACGAACCTAGGTAATGAGGTGGAGCCAAGTGGTCGATGCCTAAGGCCTTTACACCGCGTTTTGCTAGTTGATAGAGAGTGGCGCTACCCATAGCACCAAGGCCAACTACAATCGTATCGAACGAGTTAGTCACTTGCTTGCCTAAGGTCTATGAGCTAGCCTAAGTCTCAGAAAAAAATTGCCCTCGGAGGGAGTCGAACCCTCAATCCCTTACGGGCAACGCATTTTAAGTGCGTCTCGTATACCAGTTCCGACACAAGGGCAAATAGAGATATTTATTCTAGCATTAGAGTTTCGCGCCTAAACCTGCCAACTTTTTCGTCACTTCCCTTGAGCTCTCGCTGCCACGTCTTGACAGTATTTTCAAGATGAAGGCAAAACTGGCTGTCCAGCTCAGTGCGATGGCTGTTGAAATCCAGCGCTTGGCGGTTAACGGGTCATGGATGAAGTCGCCAGTGACTGAAGATATCAACAGGCTTATGGGGTCAGGTTCCGTCAAAACTCCCTGCTTAATCCAAGTCAACATTTGTATTGAAAGTACACTTAAGAACAGCCAGGCTGAAATGACAACAGAACGTGTAGTTATGGTCGAACGTAAGAACAACACTTCATCGTTGTCGACAAAAACCTTTATAGGAAAGAGTACATAGAGAGCAGATGCACCACATACAATGGCGGCGATTGCTGAGGGGCCAGCTGTACTTTCAACCACTATGGCCTGAGCTGTGTAATAGAGAGCTAAGAACGAGACAAAATAAGAGAAATAGGCGGCTGCCGCAGCACTCTTTCTGTCTACTCTTTCATCACTGGCGAAAGGTGCCCGCCAGAAGCTAGCTGAGCGCTTGAACGGTGCAATCAGTATGGGCGAGAGCACTGCAGTAAGCAGCCAAAATAGCACTGACAATAAGGGGTTTATAGCATTGCGGGCACGGTCTGACTGATAGCGAGCGAGCAATGTCGCCGCTTCAGTTTCACTGCCAAATAGGCCGGTAAAATCATTTTTGAAAATACGAAAAGATTCGCTTTGACAGTAGCTATCAACCCGAGCAGCAATGGCGCTAGCGGCAGCTTGTGAGGCGAAATAATAGGGAGCAGCAAAAAGAGTATGGGCAGTGGAGTTGATAAAGGTTGAAGTACCGGCAGCTTTAGGCAATATCACCGGATGAAGAAAGCGTGGGTCGTTGTGGAACTGCTGAGCAGCCCAGCCCCTCAAAGCTTCAAGAGAATTGGCATTGCCGCTTGTATATTCGCTTCGGCACAAGAAAACAGCGTAGCTAGAACTATTGATTACACTTTCGGCAAATTTAGAATCAGTTCCATTAGGCAAAGCAGCCTTTTCAGTCGTCGACATCATTTTGTCGGGGCTGACAATTTGCAAGATAGGCTCTTTCGCTCTGCCTAAGTAGGCGATTGCAAATACTAAGGCAGCAAGAACCACTGCTATTGTGCTGATGTGAATTTTGCCCTGAGCCATGACCACCTCGATAAGAATGATGATTATAGATGATCTCAAGAGCCGCCTTGTGGGCAACACCCTAAAACTTAATTAGCTACTCTGAGAACAAATTCAGAAAGCGTCAAAAATTTAGTCGTCGAGGTAAGAATCCTCGTCAGATTCATCTTTACCTTCCTTCTCACGCACCCAATCTTTTACTAAATAGACCAAGTTGTCCTCAAGCATAAAGAGCATAGGCACCACTTTAAGACCACGGAAAAGATTGCTCAAACGCCTAGATTCTTTAATCGAGAAATCGATGGCATCATCAATTTCTCGACTTGAGGCATGTTCGTCAAAGAAGCTGAGCGCCTGATCGTTGCTCCATCCGTGCTTGCCAGTCAAGGCCGAGACGAAGGCACCACGCTTCACATGAGGGTCGGACATAACGCAGTGGTTATGGGCTATCAGAGCCATATACTCAATACCTGTTGAGAGAGCAAGAGCAAGCGAAAATTCTGAACCAGCCATATTGGCACCGGTGCGGCGAATGACATAGGCGCAGTTCTGCGGCAGAGAAAGCGACTTGCGGTAGTCGATACACATGCCAATAACAAGATCGGGATCTTCTGTCTGATTGGCATCAACTTCGCCCATATTCTGACACTTGAGCAAAGCTTCGATAGGAGTGTCTCTGAGGAATTGAGGAATATCCTCAGGCTTACTCACTCTAACCAGTCGGACGATATCAGGACTGAGAGCGGTAAATGTACCAGTTCTAATCTTCTGCGTTCTGTCCATGCGAGCTTTTAAGGTCTTAGTTAGTTTGCTGTTGTCCATTAAAAGCGCACTACGGAGTTTGCAATCACGCGGACCAGCTATTTTACCCTTTACTTCAGGATTAAGCCCAGCAGAACAGCCCTGACAAACAGTCGTGAGCAATTTCTCGTTGACGTCTAGTTGAGCCTCTTTGTAATCAGAGAAACAATTCTCTGTGCCAATCTTCTCAAGTGCCCCAGACTTACGCATTAGCTCTAAGGGCTGCCCTGGGAGTTCAGCAATAACCAAGCGAACGTTGTTGCGCTTTAGCTGTGAATGAATGGCTAAGAGTGTTTCTACGCCAGTTATATCCATCATATTGAGAGAGCGCATATGCAAAATCAGAGCGCGCAAATCTTGAGTCAGTAATATATTCTCGGTGAAGCGCTCCGCCGCACCGAAGAACAGCGGACCATCAACTAGGTAAGTACGAGCAAACTTGCAACCAGGAATTTGTTGAGTGGCTTCAATGCGATCGTCGTCTTCGCCGACTTCGCTAACCAAACTGAGCGAACTCATTTTTTGCACAGTCAGTACGCAAGTGAGAAGCAAACCAGTCAATATTCCGGCCGTCAAGTCGACACAGACAGAGGCTACAGTGGTGGCAACAACGACCCAACCTTCTGTTCTAGAACCGCGCCAAATTTCGCGAATTTCATCCCATTCGATTAAGCGGAAACCAGTCAATACCAGTACGCCCGCCAGAGCAGCCAGTGGTATCTGTTCAGCCAGTTTGGCAAAAGTAATTACAAGCAACAACAATACGACCGAGTGAATTATTGCTGCCAGGCGCGTGCGCGCACCAGAAGTAATGTTCACGGCAGTGCGGGCGATTACTCCAGTGACAGGAATAGCACCAAAGAATGGCATGACAAAATTTGCCAGGCCTTGACCGATAAGCTCTTGATCAGGTCTATGCTTCGAACGCAATGACATACCATCGGCAACTGTGGCCGAGAGTAGTGACTCGATGGAGCCCAGCATAAAAACAGTAATCGCATATAGTGTCAGTGCTTGATACTGCTGGAAGGTTGAAATGCCAGTGGGCAAGCTTGGCCAATGTGGCATCAAATTGATGTCAGTTAGGGGCGCCAAATCTATTACGCGTGGAATGTCGAAATGCAGGAGGCTAGCGGCGACTGAAGCCACCACAATGGCAATTAAAGAGCCAGGAATAACCTTGGTAAAGCGGGGCACGATTACGGCTAGAGCAATGACTATCAAACCAATAACTACTGCCTGAAAATTGCCCTCATGGTGCATAAAAATGCGTTGAATTAGCTCATTGACGTCTTTTATGAACTCAGGAATGAAAGGCGAGCCGACCACATTAGGAGCATTGTGGAGATGCAGCGGTCTGGTGGCTAGGCCAAAGAAGTCGTCAACAGTGTTAAAAATAATCAGTATGCCAATAGCATTAGCAAAGCCCACAATGACCGGCATTGGCAAAAATGAAATTATTCGGCCTAGCTTTAAAAGACCAGCTATCATTTGCAAAGCGCCGCTGACTAGGCCAACAAAGAAAATTCCACCCATACCGAAGTTGTGAGCAACTTCGATTAACACAACAGCCATGGCCGCAGCTGGTCCAGTTATTGCATAACGTTGACCGCCAAAAAGAGCGGCGATAATTCCGGCGACGATACCAGAAACAATACCAAGAGCGGGCTCGACACCAGAGGCAACAGCAAGAGCCAAATTGAGTGGCAGAGCCACCATTGCCACGGTGATACCAGCTAAAAAATCACGACCAACAGTGGCCGGATTAAACATCGCCGCCCATTCTTTAAGCAAGAACTGTAGGTCAAAGGCTTTTAGTTTGTTGTTTTTGTTTAGAGGTGCAGATGTCATGGGTACCTTAAGCTAAGGACTCTTTTATTTTGATATTCAGTTAGAACTCTAGTAAGTAAATTCGGAAGATCGTCTAGTCGAACTTTCAACTAGTGGACAGTTCAGATAGTCAACACTACGCATTGACGACAACTAGACTTATCGAATGGTCGTATTGTCGAATGCTCAATTTTAACTTTGTCAATAATATTAGATGAACCTTTCATAGAAACTACTCACTGAAACTTCTCCTGGAACTTTTCGCATCGGCAGAGCAATTTATGAGCAATCATTTTCATGCACTTAAACTGAAGCCTACAGATTCGGCCTCTACTATTGATCAAACAACTTTGCGCTTAACAGAGCAGCTATCACAACAATTCAAGAGCACCAAAGCCAATGAACAAGCTCAGATTGCCTTGAAGGGTGTGCGCCTAGCCTATGAAGAGCTGAGTTCTGATAATGATACTAAGCCGGCTGCCATCAGTGGCAGTAAACAATTTAATTCTAGGCTGCGTTTAGGCCAGCTTTGCTTGGCCTCCGGGATGATTACCCTTGAGCAGCTACAAGAAGCTGTTCAGGAGCAACAGAGAGGCGATCGGCAATTGGGAGAGATATTGCTAGAAAAGCAATTTATCTCCCAAGAAGAGTTGGACGGTCTTCTCATTGGTCAAGAACTAATTGCACCTGACGAAGAAGTTAGTGATGCTTTGGCATTGCAATTAATGGCTCTTGGACTAGTAGCAGAAGACTTGATGATTATCGCCTTGATTGAACAACGCTTTGCTTCTGGTAGCATCGGCGATACCTTAGTAAGACATGGTTGGATCGAAGCAGATATTCTTGCCGCCTTGAAAATTGATTAGGTCAAATTGTCCTGGCGATTTTCTTTTTGCGCTAAAAATGCCATTAAAATTCGAGGCTCAAAACCCAATACTGGCGGGCCTTTAGAGGTCATCGAATCAGCGATGAAACATAATATACATTATCAGACCAGCCGATTCCAATTTAGAGCGCACAAATTGCCACGGTGATGCTCTTAATTGATTCCATATGCGGTGCACAAAAGATGGAGAGATTATGGCCCTTAAAATCGATCAGTTTATGGACGAAGCAATCAATCAAGCAACGAAAAGTTTTAGTGAAGACGGCATTCCTATAGGCTCAGTCTTGGTACGAGCTGGTCAGATTATCGGCCGCGGCCACAATCGTCGCGTTCAACACGGCGACCCCACCGCCCATGGTGAAATTGACTGCCTGCGCAATGCCGGCAGACAAGCTAGCTATAAAGACACTGTTATCTACTCAACCTTAATGCCTTGTGCCATGTGCGCAGGGGCGGTAGTGCAATTTGGGATTGCCAAAGTGATAGCTGGCGAGAACCGCACGTTTAAAAGCTCCGCTCAATTTATGCGTGACAATGGCGTCGAAGTTGTCGATCTAGATCTTGATCAATGCTTTGAGCTACTGCAGCAGTTCCAAATCAAGTTTCCAAAAGTTTGGAACGAAGATATCGGAGTGGAGTAATTTTGCCTCTTTCCTTCCATCTTATTTTCTATCTTACTTTCTTACTTTGAACAAGAAGGAAATTTGACAATAAGGATGTTGGACAATTAGACCTGTCGACAATACGACAAGAGAACAATTGCTACCGTCGTAAATGAGTATTGCGCACGATACTAACTTACGACTTGTTTAGCTCAAAGTTCATTCCGCGGAGCGACCAGCCACCTTGTTTGTTAGGAACAAAACCAACAAGTAGATGCCAATGGCAATGTAAGTCAAAGCCTTGATTCCGAACACCATAGAAAGGTATTCAAGGCAGACCCCAACTAAGCCGCCAACCAAATTGAAGGCCAAAGCTCTGCTGATATTCTTGGTTGATTTAAACATCAGACTGAAAATGGCTGAAGAGAAAATCAGTGGCATTAGAAAGATCAGACAACCTAACACGCTTCCACCAACAGGACCAAAACTAGCCAAGGCACTAGCTTTGACAAATGACGACAGCAACAAAATAGTGAGAAGAATCAATGTCAGGGCCGGAGTTAGCTTGGCATTTATGCGGGCAGCAATGAAGTTTGACAGCAAAATAAAGAGCATCACAGCAGCAATAATGACACTGTTGACTAGCCATGTAGAGCCAAACAGCAATGACAGCTCAGACATCGAGCGCACTTCAAGCAGCATGAACCCCATGCCGAGACAAAACATAAGACCATCAAGAATGGGGTCGTCCGTTTTCTTCAGCTCTTTGTACAGAGGCAAGAAGCCGACAAACATAATTAGAAAAATTGGCCAAACATAGGTCATTGGCAGTTCGCGCCGAGGCAAGAATAGAAATGGCCAGTCATCTTCGCTAGCAGCAATTTCGCTGCGGACACTTGCTTCTCGAGGAAAGAAGCTTATCTTGGGGAAGTCTTTGTAGGTCTTACCTTTCACACCGGGGCCAGAGATAAGGAAGGCCGAAGGCAATTTATTCTCTTTGTAAAACCCAAGAGGAAACTCACCGGTCGCGGCTTTGGCAATAGCACAGTGCTTATCCCAGAGCCAGTCAGGTTTGTTGATAAATGACACACAAAGAATTCCGGTCGGAGAGAGAAGCTCACTTGCCTCTTTGATCGACTCTTTTGTGAAAATATAGTTGTCCGTACGCAGGGATGAGAGTGATGAGAAAGCAGTGTGGCTGTCAAGAAAAGCGAAGACAATGACGTCATACTTCTGCTTTGTGTTGCGCAAGAATGTCCGCGCATCCATAATATGAACGCTTACTTTAGGCGAATCATAGGGTTTTTCGGGATGCAAATCTTTGCCAATTTTATAGATACTCTGATCAATCTCAACGGCATCAATATGCTCAGCGCCAGCGCGTAAAGCTGCAGCAACGTCAGAGCCTGAACCGGCACCCATAATCAAAACATTCTTGGCTGGTTTGCCATAACAAATAAAAGGTCTCAGGTGAAATTCTGATAGCTCGTCTGCGATTTGTTTAGAGAAACGGGACAGAGACGAGGGCCTGTCATCAACCATGGTCTGAAAACTATCGTAATTGATGAACATATCTTGGCCAACTGATTGCCCTTTGAATTCACCATCATCAATGCGTGATTCTTTCACGTCGATGCGATAGTAGGGCGACCAAACTGTCGTAATAAAATCAGGCTTATAGGCTTCCCTGGCAACAAAGGGCCCAAGATAAACCATGTAGAAAATTCCAAACAAAACAATGCAAGCAGGAATTAGTTTGCGCCCAAGAAACATGAACATCAAGCCGGCGATAATAAGCCAGACGCCTGGGTCTGTACAAAAGAAACTGAGACACGAAAATAGCAAAATGCCGACCAGTCCGCCTGCAACATTTATTGAATAGGCCGTGAGTGGCTTGAATGCTTGAAACAACCGACCGGTCTCTTGCCCTAAGCCAATAAAGAGCATGACAGACATGGCGTATATGCCTAGCAAAACAAGAGAAACATAGAAGATCTGTACACCAGCAAAGTCTTCAAAGTTGCCAAACATCATGACGCTATTAGAAGCAGCCACAAATGACATGTGAGTAAAACCTAGCACCAGAGCTGAAACTAGAATGCCACTCAGATACAACAAGATTAGTGGTGTGTGCTTGAAAAGGTCACGCTTACTGTTGCACCACAAGAAGCCAAGACTTAGGCCAAGAAATGCAGACATCAATGCCATGTTCTTAAAATAGGCAAAAATTCGAATTTCAGTAGCCAACCAGCGAATTACAAAAAGCTCTAAGAAGAGGCTTAGTAAGCTGATAACAAACAGCCGATGCCATTCGTTGCTAAGTAGAGTTGTGACAAAACTCTTCGACGAAACGCTCTTTGCTTCCACCTTGCTGATAATTTCCTATTTCAGAATTGCCAGATAGTTTAGCCAAAACTTCCTTTAAAAGATACATTCTATGGTTGTTCAGTGGGCAAACTGACAACAAAGGTTGTCCCCTGGCCTTCCACACTTGAGCAGGTTATTTCGCCACCATGGGCGTCTACCAAACGACGACAGAGATATAAACCAAGGCCTGTACCACTAAGTATCTTTTGTCCCTGCTTTCCTTGAGCATATCTTTGAAACAGTTTCGGTAGTTCATCGGGATGCACCCCAGTTCCTGAATCTTGTACTTTGAAAACATAGATAGAGCCCATCGTGCCACCAGAAACAATTACGGTAGAACCCTCGGCACTAAACTTAATAGCATTAGAAAGTAGATTTCGAATTACCCGCTGCAGTGCCACTTGGTCGGCTTGCACTCGGTGATCTCCATCATCGAAATTGGCTGTAAGTCTTACTTTCGACAAATCGGCCACAGCCGACATCGAAGCCATACAATCGAGAATTAGATCACGAACATCTACTGACTGCAGGTTCAGAGGATCTGCACCGGCATCATATCGATAAACTTCGAGGAGATTCTTGATCAATCCAAGCATCTCTTTATTTGACTGATGAAGCAAGCGCAGCACATGTAGTTGCTTATCTTCAAATGAGCCCATGGCGCCATTGCAGATCAGAGCTAATAGCTGGTCAGCACCGATGAGCGGATTTTTCAGGTCATGAGTTAAAGTAGCGATGAAATCTTCATGCTGCTCTAATATCTGCAATCGATGCGCGTTCTGCTGCTGTACAATCTGCTTCGTTATATCTTTAAAGATGCCAGCCATTTTAATTGCAGCGCCGTCGTCATATATTCCCCTGCCGCTTGAAGCAATGTAGTGCTCGCTTTCATCAGGCCATGCCACTCTAAAGGTTACGTCGTAATCTTCTTTCTTGTCGATTGCATCTGCAATTGCTAACTGAACCAGGCTTCGATCTTCTTCATGCACACAATTCAAAAGATCTTTCAGACCAACGATCTCAGCTCCAAAACCAAATATTTGGTGGCTCAAATCATCGAACTTAATTTTGTCCGCGACTATATCCCAAGACCAGACACCAATATGAGAGGCCTTCAAGGCTAGGTTAAGATAGGCTTCGGACGCGATTACCTTCTGCACACCAAGTCGTATAGTTTCTCGTGCTTGATTGCGCTCAATTGAGTAGCGAATAGTGCGGGTCAGAATGTTTTCAGCCAAATTATGCTTCTGAAGATAGTCTTGAGCACCAACTTTAAGTGCTTTCGCCGCAGTATCGTCGTCATCTAGACCTGTGAGAACAACAATTGGAACGTTTGGTGCTAACTCAAGCATTGAATGGACTGTATCAATTCCATGGCCATCAGGCAAAGATAAGTCTAACAATATAACGTCAAAACTATGAGCCGAAGCCTTTATCTGAGCCTCTCCAAGGCTCTTGGCGTGAACTAGTTTGTAAGATGCAATGGATAGCATTTCTTGGACATAACGTGCATCTGGCATGCTGTCTTCCACCAGCAACACATTAGTCTGCTGCCTAATTATTGAGGATAATTGAGCGTCTAAAATGTTCATGTGTTGGCAGGAAACCTTACAGCTTGAAACCAAAACCGATCAAGTGATTTTATAATTTCGATAAACTTATCTAGGTCCAGAGGCTTGGTGACAAAGCAGCTAGCGTGCAACTTATAACTTTTGACTATATCTTCTTCAGATTGAGAGGTTGTAAGAATTACGACGGGAATGGTACTGAGTGAGCTATCGTTCTTGATTTCAGAGAGGACTTCTCGACCGTCTTTTTTAGGCATGTTAAGGTCAAGAATAATCAGATCTGGCACGCACGACTCACTGTACTCTCCGCGCCGATACAAATAATTCATTGCTTGCTCGCCGTCTCTCACGACGTCAACGTCCACATTGATCTGCTGCTCTTTAAATACTTCTATCATCAACCTGGCATCAGCTCTACTGTCTTCCACCAGCAATACTCTAATGCGATCGCTCATAAGCTTACCCTCTTATTTTGAGCGGATGACTTTGGCATCGTGAACCTAAAAGTGGTGCCTTTGCCTGGCTCCGATTCAACCCAAATAGCTCCACCATGACGTTCTACAATTTTCTTACAGACAGCTAGGCCAATGCCACTTCCTGGATACATTTCTTTGGTGTGAAGGCGTTGAAAAATGACGAAGATTCTATCGCCATACTTCATGTCGAAGCCTTGACCATTATCTTTTACTGCAAACGTCCAGCTCTTCGAGGTTTCTTCTGCCGAGATGGTAACAACTGGTGCATCAGTAGAACGAAATTTAATGGCATTACCAATCAGATTCTGAAAAACCTGCAAAATTTGTGAGCCGTCTGCTTCCACAGCCGGGAGCTGAGCACAATGTACTTGCGCGCCGGATTCATCTATTGCAACCTTAAGATTGGCCATGGCCATGGCAACTGTTTGATTACAGTCGGTGCTGACAAACTCTTTGCCTTTGGTATCAACTCGGCTATACAAGAGCAAATCATTGATCAACTCCTGCATGCGCTTGGTGGCATCAACAGTAAATTCGATAAAATCTTTAGCGTCTTGATCTAGTTGATCAGAATATCGACGAGCGAGCAATTGAGTGTAGTTTGAAATTACTCGCAACGGCTCCTGTAGGTCATGAGAACAGACATAAGCAAACTGCTGAAGGTCTTCATTAGACCGTTGAAGTTCAAGTAATTTTTCTTGCAAAATAGCTTCAGAGTGTTTGCGCTCAGTGATATCAACAATTGAAGCTAAGACAAAACGTTCACCGTTTGTCATCAAAGGGTTGAGTCCAATTTCTACTGGAAGTTCACTTCCATTTTTACGCTGGCCGTATAGATCGCGTCCAACACCCATGGCTCTGGCCTTAGGATCAGCAAAAAATTGAGCCCGATGACAAGGATGCTTGTCTCGCACAGCCGTGGGAACAAGCATGTCAATTGACTGACCGAGAAGCTCTTCGCGGCTATAGCCAAACATGCGCTCGATCTGAGAGTTGACTAAGACTACCCGACCAATCTCATCAACCATAATCATGCCACTGGGAGCGGCCTCAACGATTAGCCTTAGGCGCTCTTCTCCAAGGTTAGACAATGGTTCAAAAGCATCAGAATCCATGAGGCCTCCCAACTACTAGCGACGGGATGCCTGGGATTCCAGAAAATATTGCTAAAAACACTTTAGAAAAAGCGTTAAATTAACGCAGGAGCTAATTTAAGCAAAAAAGATAATTTCAGTATAGCGCTTAAGCATACAAAAAATTTTCATAAGTCGACAAGTTGCTACAATATGTCCAGTTTTTAACACATAAGAGCTACCTAATGCTTAACTGGCGGCCTGTGCGGCCGACCTTCACCGATACCAATGCTATCTATCGTATCGTCCATCATTGAGCTGACACTTTTAAAGAGAAATGTGTGCTTAAAAACACCGATGTCTTTGTAACCAACCGGCGGTGAGAACATTTTCGCTGAGAGCGATGTTTTCTCCATAGAATGAGTCAGCACCTGCCAGAAGCGCTTACCATTGTCTAATACTTCAGACATTTGATAGGGCAACCCCGGCAATTCAGGTAGAGAACTGGTTGAGCAGATTAGCTTTACTACCGGGCGAGGCAGTTGTATGTCGGCACAGTCTATAAAATAGTTGGTTACTGTTTCAGTGGTCTTGTCTGAAATAAAGAGATCGTGCCCACGCCTCTCTCCAGCATAGACATACTGTGTACCCTTTAATTTAAAACGAGGAATGGCAATGGCATGGCTATTTACCAACTTCTCTAGGTTGCAAGAAGAAGTTGTGTTTACAGCTTTCTTGCGCATGGCAAGGTACTGCACTAAAGAGCAGTGACAAATTTCCTTAGTGTCGTCTCTCCAAATAGTTAAATTCCATAACGGTGCTGTTGCAATAAATGAGTACTTAAATGAGTTACTATCCACACGCACAGCCTTGTCTGTAGCCATTATGTTATAACGACCACCAATAGCCGTCTCCATCAAAAGCTTCCAGCAAATGGCATTCTCTTTGGCCTGAGTAGGACCGTTTACCAAATTGACAATTAGGAAGGCAATGAGGACAAAACTTGCCCAAATCTTCAAACGTCTATTCATCAAAATATTTCTATGTTTTGCTCGCGACAGCATGAGCTTCAAGCTGCTCTAAACTGACAATTTTCAAGGTAGCCTGGTGGGTTGCTGCAAGCACTACCTGCGGTGCCATACCATCTCTTAGGGCATCGCGCCAACGAGCCGCGCACAAGCACCAAGAGTCTCCTGCTTTAAGGCCAGGAAAACCATAGCGAGGATTGGGCGTAGAGAGGTCATTTCCTTGTGCTTTTGAATACTCAAGAAATTCATCGGTAATTACAGCGCAGACGGTATGAACCCCATGGTCATCAGGGCTGGTTGAACAATAGCCATCGCGAAAGAATCCAGTCAGGGGATTGTGACAGCAAGGCTCAAGGTTGGTACCGAGGACATTCTTGATAATACTCATTCATTTCTCTCAGTTGCATCAGCTACTTCAGTTTCTACTTTATCAGGTGCTGAGGCAACTGGCTCAGACGGCTTCAAATCGGGATCTGGGGCAGTCAATCCTTGGCTAACCAGTAAACTGCGCACAGGGTCTAACACCAATAGCGGCATACGAAACTGATGCACACTTTGGTCGCGGGTAAGAATTGAGACAGTGCCACCACCAACAGTGCTGAGATAGTTAATTGATTCTATCTGGGGGCGCTGAATGCTCACTCTTGTAGCGCCAAACCAGGCAGAAAATGCTTCAGGAACAAAAACTATGCGGGTATCGGTAACAACAAATCGGCCTGGCTTGTCTTTATAGAAAGTAAGGAAGAACGACTTCAAGACAATCTCACCTTCTTGGGGCTTGAAGCGCGACCCAGCAAAAAGTGCAGCAAATATGGCTGCGAACACAAGAAATACTGAGGCCCAGGCAGTTAAGAACATGCCGAGAAATTCATTCCATGACTCGTTCACCCTAAGCAAATTAGCTTTGAGACCTTCTGCCATGGCTCCAGGAACATCACCACTCTGAGATAGGGCAAAGCCTAGGCGGCCATGGGCTAGTGAACTTGTAGGCGCCACTCGAACGGCGTTGCGAGCCGCTTCAAGCTGCCCTTTCAAATCTTTGAGTTTGCCGTAGGCAAGTGCTTTTCCTAGATAAGCCTGAGCATAGTTCGGGTCTACTCTTATGGCATTGTCATAAGCGTCAATAGCACCTTTGTAGTCACCTTGCATACCTTTAACGGCAGCAAGATTAACGAAACTGATAGGGCTACGAGGGTCTAGGCGAATTGCCTCTTTTAGCTCAACCACAGCCGCTTCGTAGTTTTGTCTACCAGCCAGTGAACGACCCAAAACCGAATGGGCAGAAGCATAATTAGGCATTAGCTTTAAACATTTGCGCTCGTGGTCTATCGACTCGTTAAACTTGCCTTGGCGCCCTTGCAGCAACCCCAAAAGATAATGCGCTTCTGCATTCTTCGGATTAGCTACAATTACTTCTGATAGATAGTCACAGGCAGCCTCATAATGACTGTCAGCCGTGGCTCGCCGGGCCTTACTCATCAAAGACAACTCAAGGGCCCTGCTGTCCTTAATTTTAGCCACTTTATTTGGAGCCACTTTATTTGGAGCCACTTTATTTGGAGCCACTTTATTTGGTGCTTCAACGGCTGGCTTAGTTTGGGCGCAGGCTGATTGAACTGAATAGACAGAGGATAGCAAGATAGCCCCCGTCAAGATATTTACGAGATAGTCACTTTGGGTTACCACTTTTTTCTTAGTCATTAACTGCCTGTCAGTGCTACTACTGACTGTAGAGTATACGCAAGTAAGAGCCAATATCCAAGTTTTTTCTATCAATTAACTCGTCGTTCACGCCCGAGCCAAAACTTATCGCGCAGTTCCTTCTTTTTTATTTTTCCACTGCCTGTCTTTGGTAGTTCTTCTAAAAACTCCCAATGTCTAGGCACCTTATAGCGAGCTAGGCGTTCGCGAACGAAGTCAGTTAGTTCTTCTTCGTGAGGAGACTGGCCAGCGCGGAAAACAACTGTGGCATGAACAAGTTCTCCCCACTTTTCGTCAGGTATGCCAAACACGGCGCACTCAAGAACAGCGGGGTGTTCATGAAGAACATATTCAACTTCAGTAGAGTAGACATTTTCGCCACCACTGATGATCATGTCTTTTGAACGATCCACCACATTTATATAGCCATCGCAATCCATAACTGCCAAATCACCGGTATAGATCCAGCCATTGCGAATAGTCTGCTCAGTTGCTTCTATGTTTTTCCAATAGCCCTTGGTGACATTTGGTCCGCGGGCAATTATCTCCCCCACTTCGATACCATCACGCTGCACTTCGCTGCCATCTTCTTTGACAATTTTCAAATCGACACCAATAAATGGACGGCCGGTTTTGCTGCGAATTGCCAGTATTTCAGCCTTAGGTCGCTCAAGATCTTTGCTCTTGGGCAAGCTGATGCTGAGAAATGGGCTGGTTTCTGTCATCCCATAAAACTGAACATATGTGCAAGAGAATACTTCTTGAATTTGTTTGACTATCTCAGGGGCTATCGGAGAGCCGGCGGTCATTATGGTACTGAGCGCATTGTACGAATATTGGCAAAGGCTGCCGCTATTTAAAAGAGCATTGATCATAGTTGGCACTAGAGCTGTATGAGTGACTGCCTCGGCTTCTAATAAGGGTAATAAGTTGTCTGCATGAAAGTAAGGAATAAAGACATGCTTGCCACCAACCCAGGTTAGGGCAAAAACAGCCCAAGCATCGACTAAATGAAACATCGGAGCAGCATGCACCCAGCAGTGGCTATCATTTAGACCAAGCTCTGCCACTGCCCCAAGGGCGTTGTAAGCAACGTTTTCGTGGGTGAGCATTACCCCTTTGGCTTGACCTGTCGTGCCGCTGGTGTAGTAAATTTGGGCCAAATCGCTGCCTGTAGCCAGGTTGTCGATCAGTTCCTTGTTCCATTCAGTGAGCAAGAATGGTTCATAACGAACGCTCTTCGTCTTAATATCTGGCAGTTTTCCCGCTCCCAGCCAGGCCACCAACTTAATTTGTGAGAGATTTTCAAGAGCATGTGCTGCCTGCTCAGCAAAATCTGTATGCGCAATGAGCATGGCACTTTCGCTATGCTCAAGGATCTGGGCAAGCTCAGCACTGGCAAGTCGATAATTAATAGGGCACAGCACTGCCCCAAGACAGGCTGCGGCAAAATATAGCTCGCAAAACTCAAGACAATTGGGAGCTAAGACGGCAATGGTGGAGCCTTTACCCAGCCCAAGATTAGAAATGATGTGGGTGAGGGCGGCGACCCGTCTACCAAACTCAGCATAGGTGAGACGCTTCTGACCATCAACGAAGGCCTCTTTGTCGGGCCATTGGCTAATGGCTCGCTTCAACGAAATAGCAAGGTTCAAGTTCGGCCCTCCTGGCTATAAAAGTATATGGCCAAGTTTACTCTGCGGCCTCATGACTACCGGAAAATTCTTGGGGTTAAGCAGGACAATTAGTATTTGTTGATCATCTACGGGTTGAAGCAAACTCTGCTGTTAATCTTTTAACCGTACCTGGGAGACGGCGAAGGAGAGACATGGGACAAGTGATAGACAAGACCTACAACGGCGTAACAGTTCCGCAAGGCGAAAAGATTACCTTCAAAGACGGCAAGCCAGTTGTACCAAACAAACCAATCATCCCTTTTATCGAAGGAGATGGAACAGGTCGTGACATCTGGAAGGCCAGCAAGCGCGTTATTGATGCTGCTGTTGCCAAAGCCTATGGCGGCAAGAAAGAAATTGCTTGGTTCGAAGTATTTGCCGGACAAAAAGCAAAAGACAATTTTGATGAATGGTTAACTGAAGATACCATCAGCGCCCTTAGAGAGTTCGGAGTTGCTATCAAAGGCCCTCTCACCACTCCAGTAGGCGGCGGTATCCGCAGCTTGAACGTAGCTCTTCGTCAAATCTTTGACCTCTACTGCTGCATTCGCCCAGTGCGTCACTTCCCTGGTGTGCCTTCACCTGTAGTGTCACCAGAAAAACTTGATGTAGTGATCTTCCGCGAAAACACAGAAGACGTATACGCCGGAATCGAATTTGTTGCTGGTTCTCCAGAAGCGCAGGCTTTCATCGATCTTTGTGCTAAATATGGCAAGGAAGTTCGTCCAGAATCTGGTATCGGTATCAAACCAATTTCTAAATTCGGTTCAGACCGTCTTGTTAGAAGAGCAATTGAGTACGCCATTGCTCGTGGCAAGAAATCTGTCACCATGGTGCACAAAGGCAACATTCAGAAGTTCACTGAAGGCGCCTTCAGAGACTGGGGCTACCAAGTTGGCGAAACTGAATTCGCTAAAGAAGTAATTTCAGAAGAGAAAATGTGGGCTGAGCACGACGGTAAATTGCCAGCTGGCAAAATTCTTCTTCAAGATAGAATTGCTGACTCTATGTTCCAACAAGTATTGCTCAGACCAGATGAATACTCTGTTCTAGCGACTACAAACTTGAACGGCGACTATCTCTCAGATGCTTGCGCAGCTCAAGTTGGTGGATTGGGTCTAGCTCCTGGTGCTAACATCGGCGACAACTGCGCCATCTTCGAAGCTACTCACGGAACCGCTCCTAAGTATGCTGACAAAGACGTGATTAACCCAGGTTCTGTAATTCTCTCAGGCGTTATGATGCTTGAATTCATGGGCTGGCAAGAAGCTGCTGACTTGATCACTCAAGCAGTAACCAAAACCATCCAACAGAAGAAAGTAACTTATGACCTAGAGCGTTTGATGCCAGGTGCAACCAAACTGAAAACCAGTGAGTTTGCAAATGCCATCATCGAGAACATGAACTAAACAGTTCAACTGATCTAGATCAAAGGAGGGCTCCTGGTTTCAGGTATGCCCTCCTTTCTCTTTACCGATTTTTCAAACGGAGATTTATGTCATTCGCCAAACTAAAAGTTCTAGATTTCACTCACCTCTTGCCCGGTGAGATTGTTTCTACTTTAATGAGCGACCTAGGCGCCCAAGTCTTGCGCGTAGAGCGTCTTGATACAACGCTCAACGAACGCTTGCCACCAATTGTCTCTAACGATGGCTGGCAGGACAGTCTCTATTTTTGGAGTCTGCATCGCAATAAAGAACGCATAAAAATAGATCTTAAAAGCACTACTGGCCTTGAGATTGTAAAAAGGCTGGCAGAGAGTGCCGACATTGTCATAGAAAACTTCAGACCTGGGGTGATGGATAGATTAGGTTTAGGAGACAGCCACTTAAGAGCACTAAACCCCCGCATTATTTATTGCTCGGTCAACGGCTATGGTTCTGCTTCTAAATGGGGAACAAAGCCTGGTCACGATCTTAATTTTGTCGCTGAAACAGGTATCTTGTATGAGTCTCAAGATCAGTCCGGCAAACCGATCATGCCTTCTGTCTTTGTCTCTGACTATATGTCAGGAACCTATGCCGCATTAGCTATTACTGCTGCTTTGTACGAAAGAGAAACTAGCGGCAAGGGCCGAAGGGTTGAAATCAGCATGTTTGAAAGTGCCCTGTCAGCTCTGGCAGTGGTTGGCACCATTAGTCTCTATCTTAAACTTGAACCCTCCGAGATTCATGCCAAATATCCAGATGAACTTCCCAACCACCGTGTCTACCGCTGCAAAGATGGCCGCTATCTTGCCGCAGCTCCTATAGAGCCTGAGTTCTGGCTAAAATTTCTAACAATTATCGAGCGTCTAGATTTACTTGCAAAAGATGTAATTGAAGATCGAGATAGCCTAAGTGCTGAAATTGCAGACGTAATGGCGAGCAAAACATTGGCAGAGTGGATGTTGCTATTCGCTGACGCGAATTGTTGTGTCTCACCCGTGAACACGGTCAAAGAGGCTGTCAATTTCTTGCCTGAAGGCAGTGAGAGAGTGTTGACACATATGACTCATTCTAGGCTGGGTGAGGTGCCGCAGATAAGCAATCCGATTAAGGCTATTTACAATAAAAAAGTTTCTGAATGGTCTTGTAGCGATACTGCTACAGAAACAGTAAAGCAACTGCAAGCCATCGGCATAAGCCCTAGCCAAATTGAAGCAATGAAGCAGGCGAAAATAATTTGATATAGGAACTTTCAAGGTTGGCCTCAGTCTCTTGCCCCGCAGCATGTCGAAAATTAGAAGGAAGCATCATGATTGAGATTAAGCCGAATGGCGAAATAGAAGTTGATAAAGAGAATAAAGACAAAGTCGATTATATGCATCCAGAAGGAAAGCCAGAAACTACCCCTGCCAAGAAAGCTGAGGACCGCAAAGAAAGAGAGAAGCCTGTCTCTCGCACTGCAGTAGAAGAAGTTGATGGGCACCACATGTGCACCGAAGAATGCTTAGGCCAACACTAAATTAAAGGCCGTAGCCGCCCCAACCGAAAGGTACGCGCTTCTCACCACTAGTGCGTGTGACCTCCTTCAACAGAGAGGTGTCAGTTCTAAAATTATGACTGAGGTCAAGCAATAGGCCTGCACCGGCCAAGCCATAACCAACGGTTCTAGTGCGAGGCACAAGTGACATAACTCCACCGGCTAGTCCTAGGAGCTGCTCACCGGCGGCTGCTAAATAATGCCCCCGCCCGGCGAAGCTGTTAGGTTCTGCTGCCATGCGCAAATTCTCAATTGATTGGTAGCCGGCAAGACCGCCCAGCACAGGGGCAGCAATTCGTCTCAGCAGTCCGCTGACGACAACCACAGCAGCACTTTCGCCTAATACTTTTGAGCGATTGCGGTCGTAAGCGCTTTGATCTTCGTAGGCAAATTCAAATTTCTGTTCTTTTTTGGCAATGCGCTCCAGCAATTCTTTTACGTTAGAAGAAGGCTGCGCCATAGTCATGTAAGGATTGCTTGGATCTATGGCAGTGGCAACACCGACAACGCGGTTGAACTCATTGACCACAGGTCCACCAGAATTGCCATGCCAGAGTGGAGTGTCCATGCCGACCAGAGGTGAGAACAGATATTTTTCCGCATCGGCTGAAAAGGCTGGGTTAGCAATCTGAAAGGCCGCGGTCTTTCTTATCATATTGCCTGCAATTGTTGGCTGTAGCAGCATGACTTGGGGTAGCTTCGCAATAAATGAACCATCCGAGACAACAGCCACAGGTGAGTTGGCAGGATAGCCAACGGCAAGGGTGGGGTCGCCACTCTTTAGTTCATTATCGTCTGCAAAATTGAGAGAGCGCTTGGGGTCTTTCTTTATGCCCTCAATTTTTAGAACAGCCAGGTCATTAGTGTCGTCAATATCGACGATTTTCGCTCGGAAGCGCTCGCCGGTGTTGGTCTCGACAGTCGTAAACTTGCTGTCAGCAACCACGTGCACATTGGTGACCACAAGATCGCCATCTTTGCCTGTAAAAAAGCCAGAACCGCGCAGAGTTCCATCAAGCACAGGAGAAGTAATGCGAACGGTCTTGGGGCCAATTTCTTCGAGCGCTCGGCGAGCTAAGGTATTGCCGCACTCAAGCTTGGTTTCAATGTTAAGCGGATTGCCGCGTAATGCCTCGGCAAGAGCCAAATTGTCGATAGTCTTGAGACTAGCGCACGATTTCTCGATATCCATTGTGTCAAAGGCCTAGGTCGTGGGGCCCCCATTCTAGCCCCAGGGCTAGGACGTTGTCATTGGGGTAATTACGAAGGCAATGCTGAGCCAATGAGAACCAAACGGTTCAGCCATTTTTACCTAATATATTCTGCACGAGTCTATCAAGGTTGGTACTGTGAGAACCCTTCACCATAACGCAAGAGTCGTGACCCAAGCGCGGCAAAATACGAGAAAGCGCATCCTCTTGAGTTTCTACTGAGGCCACCTCGTAGCTCGCCCCATTAGCACCACTGGCAATACCGCTCGCAATTGCACCAACTGTCACTAACAAGCTTAAAGGCTTGTCTTTTAACCAAGCACCTAGATCTAGGTGTAGCGGTTCGGTGAAGTCACCTAATTCAGCCATGGCTCCGAGCACAACTATCTTGTCTTTTTGTGGATAAGCATGCGACAGAATCGCCTCAACCGCACAGCGAACAGAATCAGGATTAGCGTTATACGACTCATCGACTACAGTGGCACCGTGAGGAGATTTGTGGGCATTGCCCCGCCCTTCCACCGCAGCAAATTGAGCTAGCCCCTGAGCAATATCTTGGTCATTGATGCCAGCGGCACGAGCCGCAGCAATGGCACACCAGGCGTCTTCAAGTAATACTCGGCCATGGGCTTTAACAAAAAATTCTTGCTTACTTTCTGCAATTCTAAAAGTAGTTCCTTGGCTAGCTACTTTTACAATCTCAAGACTCGGACAGGTTTCAATTGCTCCCGAAAAAACGCGTTTGGCCTCAGCTAGCAAATAATCGGTGACATCACCGATGATGGCATGGCCACGCTCAACATCTAAGGCAGCAAATAGCTCGCACTTTGCCTGAGCGATATTTTCTCGCGAGCCAAGAAGCTCTATGTGAGCCGTTCCAGCACAAGTAATTATGGCAATGTCGGGGGTACCACAGGCCGCTAGCTCAGCGATTTGACCAAGACCACGCATACCCATTTCTAATATCAGTATCTCGGTATCAGCGGGCATCGAAAGAATTGTCTTAGGAACACCAATTTCATTGTTTTCGTTAGCCAGCGATTTATGTACTCGCCGGGCCGAAGTGGCTGCTGCAGTCATTTCTTTGGTGGTGGTTTTACCGGAAGAGCCAGTAATGGCAATCACTTTAGCCTTGCACTTACGCAAGTAGAGACGGGCAAGACCTTGATAGGCAGCTAGCGAATTGGGCACTGCCAGTAGAGGCACAGGCTTAGATAGGCTACTGACGACACTTGCCAAACTGTCGGCCTCTACGATAGCTAGTGAAGCGCCATTGTCAAAAGCTTTTTCAGTAAAGTTATGACCGTCGAAACGCTCGCCTTTTAAGGCTAAATATATGTCTGCGCCGGCTTTGATCGTTCGGCTATCAGTGCTAATACTAAACTTAGAGTCTTTGACTTCGTCTTCCACTACTCCGTGCAAAACGGCGCCATCAAGAGTGAGAATTTCATCGATGGTAAAAGTTGCAGACATCATCAACCTATTGCAGTACTAGTCTTTCTTAGTGACCTTGTTCCAGATGTTGCCAATCCAACCTTTCTTCTCACCTTCGTCTTTCGCAGCAGCCGACGGTGCAGTAGCTGGAGGAGAATCAGGGGGCAAATCTTTCAATACTTCATGCAACTCAAGGCCAGTCTGTTGACACATTTTCACAGCAGCAGCGCACTGCACTGGTTTGAGAATCCCTTCTGAAACTAGAGATTGTGCCTGTAGGGCAGCTGTGATCAAGCGTTTATCGATCATGTCTTTAGTGACGATAATTTCGGCCATCGACACATTGAGTTGGCGAGCTAGCGACTGGGCCCGGTTAAAATTGTCACCACTAAGAGCACCAGACTGCAGAAGTATTTCCATTACTGTATTTACTTTGGCAATGTCATCTTGCCTAGAAACTCTCTCTTCAAGAATGGCATCAATAGAGACGTTACGCGACGAAGCTTGACGCAATATATCAGCTGCTTGCAGCCCACTAAGAGCACCACTTGTCACCATTTCTTGAAGGCGCAAACTTTCATCGACAATTTCAGACGAAATCATGCCGGTCTGAACAAAGACCTCACCAATTTTTTGATTCTCAGAAAGGCCAATTTCAATTGCCGAAATCTTATCGCCTTCAGTTACCAAGCCGGCCTGGGTGACGAGGTCACCAAGCTTGATAGTGTCTTTGCCTGATGTGCGAAAAGCACCAGTATCAACTAACGATTGCTCAAAAGTCTGATGCTTGGCCACGGCCTTCTTCAAACCAGCAATGGCTTGTTCTTCAGTGATTTTGCCGTCACGAATTAAGACCTGGGCCGTGAGAGCAGATTGCAGCAGTACTGATGTAATCATGCGGTTTAAGACCAAGCAACGGCCCAGGGGCAAATTGTTTTCTTGACCCTGCCACTGCGCTTGCTCAAGCATTGAGCGGTCTAGCAAACCAGATTGCACGAGTAACTCACCCAACTCACCAGCTGAAGCTTTTTGCTCGTCTGTGGTTTCAGGAGGAGTCCAGCCAAGACGCTTGAAAGCATCATCTAAGGGAATGCGCCCCTTGATACAGACATTTATGGCTTTGACGCCGAATTCTGCCGAAATAGTATTTTGCCTAATCAGAGATTGGACATAGAGAGCGACTTCAACGTCATACTCAGACAACTCACCAATACTCATTAGAACGCGCCCTAAAGGAGTCTGAGAAGTCTTAGAGACCTTCAACGCCTCGAGGAGCACTTCTTGCCTAATGATGTTAGCGGCTACTAATAGCTCGCCGATTCTTTTGGGAGATGAACGTCTGCCGGTGATTTCCAATTTGCGCCCTAAACTGCCTTCAAAGCTGTCTGCAACTCTGTAGAATCCATTTCACTTCCTATTAGTCTAGCAAGAGCAGGGCCTATAACAGGCCGTTGCTGCGAATTCCTGTCACAGTAGGATAAATATTAGAGGAATTACATCTCTAATAGCAAAGGCAAACACCCGTCATTTCTGACAGGTGTTTGCACTTGAAGCCAAGTATTTCCAGGTCAGCGTCTAATTACAAAGACACTAGAAACGAGGATGACAATCAGTTAGTAGTTATCGTCGTAAGGAACAACGAAACCTTTACCCTGGAATATCATGCTGTGGCTGCCGCTGTGGGGGCTCGGATATCCGATGAAGCCATGCTTGATTCCGTAGCCTGCGCCGTGGAGAACGCCATAAGCGCTGCCACCAACTAGGCCAACTGGTCCACCGGTCATAGCACCGGCAACCATTTCATAAACACCATCTTCTTTACCCAGATTACGGGCAACCATTTTGGTTCCACCGATAGCACCTTTGATGCCATCTGAGAAAGCAGCGGTTGGAACGTCCCAAGCAGTTGTGACGGCCATAGAGACCAGTCTGCATGGGAAGTACCACATTTCATAGATTACCCGAGCCGATTCTGGACGCTCTGGGTAAGCCATACTAGGAGCTGAAAGACTCATTGCGAGTCCTAGAGCTGCTAGCAAAGACGTAAGAATTTTCTTTTGCATTATCCTCAACCTTTTCTACTGGGAGTAAATCCCTCAGTCAAATAGAATTATTTTTCTTCCATGGTGATGAAAGACCAGCGGCTGAATGGATGTTCCCAACCTTTCTTCCAGCCATGTCCCATGCCGTGGTAGCCACCATAGACACCACCAGCTACCATACCGACAGATCCGCCGATTGGAACGGCAGCTAGACGTTGTCCGGTACCATGCTCGTCGCCGAATTTCTCAGCTACGTGATTAGTACCTTTGATACCGCCGTGGTATCCACCAGCGATAGGACCGCTTACAAGACCGGTGAACAAGGCACCGCTTGCAGCTCCCACAGTACGAAAGGGAGCTTGTAGCACCCACTGAACCGGCTTGGCTTCATAATCAAGAGCCATCGCAGGAGCGACAGCAGAGACCATGAGAGCGGCCGACATAAGAACTTGACCTAGTATTTTGTTTGTCATCTTATCCACCGTTTCTAATTCAGAGCTACCCGGCATCACTTGGCTAGGGTGCCGGGTAGCAATTACTACTTACTATTTTTCTTCAGTGACAATATAGGAATCAGTACTAAATGGTTTTTCCCAACCACTAGTCATACCATGCTTTGCACCGATGATAGCGCCATAAGGAACGCCCCAAACCATACCAACAGGCCATCCGAGTGCGAATGCTGCGAGGTTTTGTCCGAGACCTTTCTCATCGCCAAAATGCTTGGCGAGTTGACGCTGCAATGTGTGAGGTGTGCGCCAGAGTGAGCTGACGACGATACCTTGTGGAGTATCAACAATTACTGCTGTTGTAGCACCAGCTAGAGAAGCCATGCTGTGAAGAGGACCGTCTCCGGCCATCGAAGGCATTGCAACACCAAGACTGATAGCGCCAGCAGCTATTAAGGCTAAAGCTTTGTTTTTCATTTCTTCCTTACCACCCGGTCTACATCATTTTTGATTCAGATTTTGAGTTAGATTTTGAGGGTGACTCTAAGAGAGCCACCCTCTCATTCTTTCTGCCCGACAATTTTCGAACATAAGTTCACTGTTTCATTGCGCCTAACGTTGATTGCTCAACAAGTTAGTCTTCTTTGAAAGTGAAAGCTTCTTTGGTGAATGGCTTTTCGAAGCCAGTTTTCATACCGTGCCAACCGCCATCGAAGCAACCATAAGCTGCACCGCCAACGATACCGAACGGAGCGCCAACGATGGCTCCTGTCCACTTCTGGTATCCACCATCTTCGTTACCAAGCTTACCGGCAACCCAAGTAGTGGACTTGATGGCTCCCTTAGTTCCGTCTTTAACGGCACCTAGAGGAACTCCTACTACAGCTCCAACACCTGAACCAACCACTTTGACAGGGAACAGACAAATGTTCTTGAATGTGTCGTCATCGGCATACGACGGAGCGACCATTGTGCCAACCAAAGCTGAGGCTAGTATGAAAGAGGACGCTATCTTTTTAAGCATGCAAATCTCCAACTCTTAGCAATCGTAATTTAGGAAATCATTTTTCGAATGATTCGACCAATCCTGGACCAACGGCCCGAGACAAGCTCCATTTTACTCAATTATTCCGCAAGGTCCATATTTAATGACAGACTTATTTCAGCCCCAGTAACTGTATCGCAGCAATATACCTGCTTTCGGGCTTTGAAATGAGTTGTAAAAAGTTTGTTGGAATAGCACCACTTTTCAAGTGGTATATACAATCAAAGCAGTGTCGACACGCCCTGAATATAGGAATATTACTGGGTCTTGGGCCACAACGAAATCAAGATGGTATCAAATGTGATGCCAAGCGGTGGTAGGGAGCAAATAAAAGGACGGGAACAAAAAATAATTGCTCCCGTCCGAAAAATTGCTGTTTTTTACTAGGCTTTTATCACCGGTGCAACGCCTGCATGCTCTGTGCGATGCCAGGTTGAAACTTGTTTGCCAAAGAGAATTTGGCAGAACGAAACAACGATAACCGGCACCCAGTGACCATATACGTAGGCTGTCACATAGAAGCTGCGGCCTAACGCTTTCATGAAGGACATAGGGGCTCGATAAATGCGCATTGCAATCAAAAAGTTGACCTGACTGATACCAAAAATTGCCATCACTATTAGTGCCAAGAACTTACCGTAGGTGGGCACACCGGTGGCAATATGCACAACTTCAGAGGCAATCTCTAGAGTCATCAAAGCTGGAACGACAAAGTAGACGGTGAATACCAGTGTATCGAGACGTTCAACCAACGATAGGCGAGTGGGTGAATTGAGCGGGAAAATATAGTCGAGATATCGGCGGATACTGCCTTCGGCCCAACGTCTCCGTTGCCGAATTAAAGCCTTAAAGGTAGTCACTGCTTCTTCCCAGACAATGGCTTCGGGACAGAAGTTGATATCCCAGTTGCTGACAAGTAGGCGCATGCTCAGATCAAGATCGTCAGTTATGGCCTTGTTATTCCAACCACCGACATCAATAAGGGCTTGGCGCTTCACCAGTTGTCCATCACCGCGCAGTTCGACAGCTCCGCCGATCAAGTCACGCGAAACCTGAAAATAGGTATCTACGGCATATTCAGAAGCTTGGCACTCAACTAGAAGCCCTTTTTGATTCTCGTACATTTTCTTCTGAGCCTGCACCGCACCAACATTGGCTGGTTCTAGTGAGGGCAGAATAATATTGAGAAATTCTGGGTCGACGTTGGCATCTGCGTCAAATACGGCGATTACTTCGCCTTTGCAGAGCGGTAGAAATTCGTTTAAGGCTGCCGATTTGCCTGGGCAGGAACCAGGAACACGGTTCAGTACTTGCAGACGGGGAAACTCAACTTGAAGATTCTTGAGAATCTCAGGCATTTTGTCGGTAGAGCAATCGTCTATCACCCAAACAGAGTATGAGTCGTAGTTGATCTGAAAGAGGTTACGTACCGTAGTTTCGATAACTCGAGATTCGTTCTTGGCAGAAATCACAACATCTACATAGGGATGCCAAACCTGAGCGGCTTCAGGGCTAGTCAAGCCGAGGGAGCGACGCGCCAGGACCTTTTTGTGATGTCTTTGCTGGGCGGAGAAGAGCCAGATAGTGTGAGCAATCATCATGCTCAAGACTCCACATAAGATGAAGAGCACTTCTGGACCTGTGAAAAACTTGTCTATGGCTTTTAGGGCCATCCAGACGCCGACAACAAGCAAAACTAAAACTATTCGGTTACGCATGTTTCCTACTGATAACGGTTGTAACTAACATTCTATAAGAATGCAGCCACATGGCAACCAGCCACCGCTCACCTAATCAAATGTTTAGAATAGCCCCTCTTTGCGTTAATCAAGAGAAAGGTCGTCAAGGCCAACAGGGCTACCCTTTGCAACTTTACCCTAGGGTATTGCCTGCTTCATCAAGCTTTGCACCTGAAGCAATTTCTTTACTGGTTTGGCTATGGTGATGCAGGCCCACCAAAAGAGTGGGCAGTCCAATGAGGAATAGGGTAGTGAAAACTCCCCCCGGCAATTTGTCGGCCGAAACGCCGATCAAAACCGCTGGAATGGTCGAGGCTGCAGACATTGCGGTGTTTTGGGCGGCAAAAACCTTGCCTCTAAGCTCTTCTGGCACAGAGGCCTGCAGCAGAGACTGAGTGGGCACGGCAATAAAGGCGCAGGAGGCGCCGACCAAGGAGACAATCAAGAGCGGAATGGCTATTAGTGATCCATGGAAATTGACTGACGACATTCCTATTGAAGGAAAGACCGAGTCTTGGAGAAAACCAAGCGAACCTAGCATGGTGAGGAAGAGTCCGAGCAAAACAAAGCCTTTGTAGGCTAAAAGAGCAGCCGAGACTTTGGAAAAATAGTGACCAACGACGAAATTGCCAATGCCCATACCGATGCCTGCGGCGGCAATGACATAACCAAATTGCACTGCTTGCAGGTTTAGCAATTGCTCGGTCAGTCCTACTGAAATAGGAGTGAGGGCAATGATGGTTGAAAACAAGAAGGTTAGCTTCACGATTGCCCGAAAGACCATCTTGTTGTTGGCAATATAGGCGATGCCGAAGCGCAGCTCCTCCCACCAGACTTCGTTAGATTTAGCCGCTGGCTTGTTGTCTGTTATCTGGCAGCAAAAAATCGCCGCCAAAATAAAGGCACCAGCAACTGCAAATGGTGCCTTGCCAATACCAGTGTGAGCAATAATCGGCTCACCAATGGCAAACCCAAAGCCCAGAGCAATCATCATAGTAGTGAAGAAAAGTGAGTTGGCCTGAAAGAGTTCATCTTTTTTCACCAGCCGTGGTATCGACGATGCCTCAGCTGGGGCAAAGAATTGCGAACCTATTGAGACCACGAATGCCAATGAAAAAGCAGCTACTGGTGAGGCTTTAGCGTAAGGAGTGGCGACAAGACAAATGCAGGCGGCACGAAAAAGGTTTGAGAGAACGAGCACTGCTTTATTAGACCAGCGGTCAACATAGACACCAGCCATAGGGCTAAGTAATACCGCTGGTATTGTAAAAGCAACGTAGAGAAGGCTGGTAAGCTGAGCCGATTCAAAGTGCTTGCCAGCAATCGTCGCTTGTTCGTTAGCCGTCAAGACTGCTACAAACAAAACAAAAACAACACGATCGGCAAATTGAGAGAAGACTTGAGCAATCCACAAACTCATGAATTGCCGATTAGCGAATAGACTGCCGTATCCAGATTTAGATTCTTCAGTCACCTTTTCAGTCAATTTGGCCTTCATTCATCATCCACTGATGAAGCGATGCCACCATCGGCAGTAAAAGCACCGCGAATAACACCGCGCTTAGTGGTGCGGAAGAATTCAACAATTTCTTTGATTTCCGGAGATTGCTCAATTTCCTCTTCGATTTTCACCAATGCCTGTGTGGTATTTAGCCCCGAGCGATATATCAACTTGTAGGCCTGCTTGATGGTATTGCGTATCTCTGGCCCAACCTTTCCTCGGCGCAAACCGACAAGATTTAGTCCGGTTACAGCTAGTGGTCGCTTGTCGCACATAGTGAAAGGTGGAATGTCCATTCTGGTACCAGTGGCACCAGATATCATGGCATAGCGACCGATGCGCACAAACTGGTGCACAACGACAGAGCCAGCAATAACAACCCGTTCGCCCACTACGACGTGACCAGCAAGCGTGGCACCGTTGGCAAAAATGGCACCATTGCCAATTTGGCAATCGTGAGCAATATGCGAATAATTCATAAGGAAGCAATCATCACCAACCCTGGTGAAGCGATCTGCCGTACCTCTATGAATGGTGGCATATTCACGCACGGTGACACGATCGCCCATGAGCACGCCAGTTGGCTCGTCTTTATAGCTCAAATCTTGAGGCTGTAGGCCAATTGACGCCCCTGGAAAAATATTGCAGTTCTCACCAATGGTGGTGTGGCCATCGATGATGGCGTGAGCACCAACTTTAGTGCCAGCTTTAATAACCACATTTGGCCCAATAACCGCATATGGTGCAATCTCAACGCTTTCGTCGATTTTCGCTCCATCGCCGATAATGGCTGTGGGATGAATAGACATTGTTTCCCTACCTATATATAAGCAAATAAAAGGACAAAATTATGGCTTAACCATGGCGAAACCAATTTCGCCTTCACAGGCAATTTTGTCGCCAACGCGAGCAATTCCTCTCATTTTGCCTACTGGTCCTTTCATCTTGAGAAGCTCAACTTCAAGTTCTAGTTTGTCACCGGGCACAACCATTGTGCGGAATTTTACTCCGTCGATACCGGTAAATACACCAAGATTACCTTTCATTTCAGGCTTCAATAGCATCGTCAAACAACCTAGCTGAGCTAAGGCTTCGACCATCAAGACTCCTGGCATAATCGGTCTGTCAGGAAAATGCCCTTGGAAAAATTCTTCATTGACTGTCAAGTTCTTAAAGCCTTTGGCACGCACGCCAGGCTCAACTTCAGTAACGCGATCTATTAATAGGAAGGGATAGCGATGGGGAATCAACTCTCTAATTTGACGGACATCCAGTTGCATTACTGTTGCGGCGGTCATCGGCTCTCCTTCATGAAATCGCTGAAAATTGAAAGATTTAGAGTATAAGCGATATACTTAGGCTTGGCGGTTGTCAAAAGAACTGACAGCGCTCTTGGGCCTTAAATTGCTCTTCATCTAGCTATACACAATGATTCGTCATTGAGGAAACCATGAATTCTGAAGTGATTTGTAAAGCTGAGTTTCAAGCGACGGCCTATAAGGCGCCGACCTCGCCCTCACCTTCGCCCCTTGCTCTTAATAGAGAAGTAGATCTTGATTTAGTAGAGCAAGCAGTCAAGATGATCTTGCATGCAATAGGCGAAGACGTAGAGAGAGAGGGCCTGCTGCAAACTCCCAATCGAGTTGCCAGGATGATGGCAGAGTTAACCTCATCTATTAATTGTGATCCTGCCGACCAGATTACCTGTGAGTTTTTTGAAGAATCAGCCGGGCTCGTTCTTGTCAAAGACATAACTTTCAACAGCACCTGTGAGCATCACATGCTGCCTTTCCACGGCCTGGTGCATGTCGCTTATCTGCCAAGAGAAGGACGCATAACAGGTTTGTCCAAACTGGCGCGAGTGGTAGAAGTAGCCTCCAGGCGGCTGCAGGTACAAGAGCGTTTAACTGCGCAGATTGCCCAAGCCCTAGAAGACAAACTTGATCCAGTGGCTATCTTCGTAATGATTGAAGCAGAACACTCGTGTATCGGCCTGCGCGGCATAAAGAAGCCTGGCAGCAAGACAATTACCACCGATGCTCGTGGTCTATATAAAGATGACGCCAATCTTCGAACAGAACTTCTCGGCTTGATCAAAAATTAGAAAGCCTGATATTAGGTAAACTAAGCGATGAAATAAGCATCAAGCTAAATGCTAGTGCTCTCGCTATTTTTCAGCAGCAGGAGATTTTATGGTCGAGGACGGTCACACTGAGTTACTTAGCCGACGTCATTTTCTCGCCGGACTGGGCGCCCTAACTTTTGGTCAAGCCTCAGGAATGTTCGGCTTGCTTACACCAGCCCATGCCGCTGGTTTTGATTTTGCCCCTTTCGCTTTTGCTGTGGTCTCAGATACACACCTTTCTCATGGCCTACCCGATAGCCTCAAATTGCTGCAAGAAAGCCAGCTGTTCTTACAGGACGTAGTCAAGTCAATTAACGAGCAGAAAGTCGACTTCGTCATTTTCTGCGGAGACCAAGTTGAAGGCCCAGGTCGCGATGAAACATTTTGGCAACTTTTTATAGACATAATGGCCCCCTTAAATTGCCCCTGGTATTTCGTCTTGGGCGAGTGCGATGTGAGCGGACCTCCCGCTGTTGAGCGCATGGTCACCTACGGACCAGACTTTAAAGGGAAGGGTCTCACTAGTGGCAATTCTTATTGGTCGACAGACCCAGTGCCGGGAGTGCATTTGATCGGCTTGGACACGGCCAAAGCCAATAGCGAAACTGGCGAACTGAGCAGCGCCCAAATGAACTGGCTCAAGCAAGACTTAAATAGCAACAAAGGTAAATTGACCATTGTCGTCAGCCACCATCCTTTACTGGCACCACCGCCATATGATGGCGGGCCACCCTTTGAAGAATACACAGTGGTGCAAGGAGCTTCTGCTCGAGAAATTCTTGGTGCCTGCCTTGATGTCAGGCTGGCAATAAGTGGACACGTTCCTATCAATAAAATTCAAAGAGAACGCAACATTTGGTATGTCTCATGCCCCCCTGTCGATATATATCCATGCGAATACAAGCTCTTTCATGTAGACCCACAGGGCATTACTGTTGAGACTCTTGGTGTTCGTTATGAAGCTCTAGTCAAGAAAGCAAAGAAAGTGATGGTCAATTCGCGCCTAGCTTTCCAATATTCCAACCACAAGCCAGACACATTCTTGAAACTTGCTGAAGGCAACGAACTAGATCGAGCCGCCTTCTTATCTTTGGCACCAGGGGCAGTAGCACAGCGCTTAGGCAAAAAAGCCACCAAGAACAAGCCGCAAAAGCCAGGCAAAACAAAAGAAACAAAAGAAGAAAAGACAGCAAAGTCTAAAGCCAAGAAAGAGAAGGGCAAAGACAAAGAGCCGGTAGAAGCAGTTGAGAAGCAAGATCTACCTAGCAGCCAAGAAAAACCAGTTAGTGACACTAAAGATCAGAACAGTGAACCTAGCGATGCGGCCAGCGAAATTCCACCAAGTACAGGCCAAGATACGCAGCCAGTAAGTCCGTCCGACACCAAAGAAAGTGGAGAGTCAAAGTAAGTAATGGACAGTAAGAAATCAGCTCAGTACGGTGGCATTACTAGTGGTGGCCATAGCTCGCTAGACTACAACAGCTATCTAATGGTGGAACAACTAAAAACCTTGCAAGTTTGTCAGTCGGAACCAGCCCACCACGACGAACCGCTATTTATCATCATCCACCAAACATACGAACTATGGTTCAAACTGATTATTCACGAGTTAGACCTCGTCATTGAGCTAATGGCAGAAGACAAAGTGCGCAAAGCGACTCATTTTATGAGAAGAGCTGTGGCCATCATGCGCTTGCTTGTGCAGCAAATTCATATTCTTGAAACTATGTCACCACTTGATTTTCTCGGCTTCCGTCATAAGCTCAACCCAGCTTCAGGCTTTCAGTCATCACAATTTCGCGAAATTGAATTCATGGCGGGCTTAAAAGAAGAGAGAATGCTCATGCACTTTCAAAACGATAGTATTGCCTTCGCTCAATTGACCAAACGGTTCGAAGCTCCTAGCCTAAAAGATTGCTTCTATGAACTCTTGCGCAAACATGGCTTTACGCTGGCTATGCCGCCTGCTGGTGATGACGACGAGAATGGCAAGTTCGCCGAAGCGCGTGTGCTTGAGTTGTGTCGCCTCTATAAAGATGAGCAACTCGGAGAACTACATGACTTAGCCGAAACACTCATAGATATAGACGAATTAATTGCACTCTGGCGCACGCACCACGTCACTGTGGTTGAACGCATCATCGGCTTTAAGAGAGGCACTGGTGGCAGCGAAGGCGTTGCTTATTTGCGTTCTACCCTTGTCAAACGCTGCTTCCAAGACCTTTGGAGTGTGCGCACGGCTTTAACTTAAGGCAAACAATAAATGATGCTAGACCCAATAGATCACATAGCCATTCCTGTAAAAAATCCAGAAACACTAAAGACAACAGTTGACTGGTATCTCAGTACTTTTAAGTGCGAAGTGGAGTACCAAGACGATACTTGGGCCTTTCTGCGCTTTGGCAATATAAAATTAGCTTTGGTAATACCTGAGCAGCACCCATCCCATTTAGCTTTTGTCAGCGCTAAGGCCGAAGAATTCGGCACATTGAAGACTCACCGTGATGGAACCCGGTCTATTTATGTAGATGATCCGGCGGGAAACAAAATTGAAATAATGGCCGAATACTAAAAGACAAGAACGAGGAAGACAGTGGAACCAATTTACGATGCCATTATTGTTGGTTCTGGCCTAGCAGGCTTGTCCTGCGCTAAACGCCTGGCTAGTCAAGGTTTCTCTTTTCTGATCTTAGAATCTAGCGACGCCATTGGTGGCAGAGTTCGTAGCGACTATATAGATGGATTTATCCTTGATCGTGGTTTTCAGGTTCTTTTAACTGCCTATCCAGAAGCAGCCAGCACTCTCGATTATGAGAAGCTAGATTTGAAACCATTCTTGCCTGGGGCCCTAATTAATGACGGCAAATATTTCATTCGCCTCAGTGACCCATTTAAAGAACCCGCCAGCTTTTTGTCGATGATGGTATCGAATATAGCTTCACTAGCAGACAAACTAAGAGTTGCCTATCTCAGGCAGAAAGTTATGTCATCGACAATAGAACAAATTTTCAGCCAACCTGACAAAACCATCATGCAGTCACTGAAAGACTATGGCTTTAGTGACAATATGATCACTCGCTTCTTCAAGCCTTTCTTCGGCGGCATCACCCTTGACAATACTTTGTCTGGGTCTAATCGCATGTTTGAATTTGTGTACAAAATGATGGCCGAAGGCCAGGTGGCAATCCCCAGCGGCGGCATGGGCAAAATTTCACAACAACTCGCCTCTGGCTTTGCCAAAGATTCAATCAGACTAAGCAGCCGAGTAGCCTCTATAGACCCAGTCAAAGCTCAAGTGACTTTAGCCAGTGGGGAGAGTTTCTTGGCCCGGGCAATAGTCATTGCCACCGATTCAGCCAGCGCCAGTGATTTGACAAACTTAGTGCAGCCAAGGCCAGCAAAAATGGCCACCTGTCTCTACTTCGCTGCAGACAAAGCACCCATTAGCGAGCCCGTTTTAGTTTTAAACGGTGCAGACAAAGATACTGGCCCCATCAACAACCTGGCTGTCCTCACCAATGTGGCCAAGTCTTATGGACCAGAAGGAAAACATCTAATATCAGTGACCGTGTTAGGTCAGCTACCCGCTGGCCATAAGAGCGACGAACTCGAGTCTTCCTTCGAAGCACAACTAATTAAAGACGTCCTGGCTCAAGCTAAATCTTGGTTCGGCGAACAAGTTGATGGTTGGCAACATCTAAAAAGTTATCGCATTGCCAATGCCCTGCCAGATCAGTCTCCGCCTTGGCTAGAGACTGAACGCCCCACTCGATTAGCCGACGGGCTCTACGTCTGCGGCGACTTCCGCGAAAACGCCTCGATCAATGGCGCCCTTGTTTCAGGGCGAAAAGCTGCAGAAGCTCTGGTTGCAGATTTGAAAGTGGCAACTTGCAAGTGAGAATAAGCCCTTGATAATTTCTTCCTTGCTATTATAGTTTTGCCAGTATTACTTTTGCCGATGCCAAAATAGCACCATGACTTTCGAAGATCCCACTCAATCAACCAAGAAGAAAGTCTGCACTGTCTGTAAGCGCGAATTTCCGCCGACTCAAGCTGTTTGTCCGCATGACAAGAGTATGCTCATGTTCGTGCAGAAAGATGAGCTCTTAGGCACTATTCTCAACGATCGCTATCGGGTTCTCTCTGAAGTGGGCCGTGGCGGCATGAGTATCGTCTATAAAGGCCTGCACGAAATGATGGACCGCACGGTTGCCATCAAGATGCTGCAAACCCAACACGTCACCGACCAATTGAGCATTAAGCGCTTTCAGCAAGAAGCTCAGGCCGCTTCGCACCTGCAACACCCTCATGTAATTACTGTTTACGACTGCGGCGTCGTTGCTACGGGCCAGCCCTACATAGTCATGGACTTCTTGGAAGGTCAGAGCCTTTCTGATGTAGTCAAGGCAGAAAACTATATTGCCTATCAAAGAGCTATTCCGATTTTCATTTCTGCCACTGAGGCCTTAGAGCATGCGCACCAAAAAGGCGTAATTCACCGTGACTTGAAATCATCAAACATCATGTTGGTTGAAGTAGAAGGGCGAAGAGATTTTGTCAAAGTGGTTGACTTTGGCATCGCCAAATTAACCACTGCATCAGGCAAGACGCCACAAAACCTGACTCAAACCGGTGAGATTTTTGGTAGCCCGATATACATGAGCCCTGAGCAATGCCTTGGTCTCAATCTCGACAGCCGCTCAGACATCTATTCTATGGGTGCGGTTTTATACGAGACCCTCACTGGTTTTCCTCCACTAATGGGCGACACCATATATGCCACCATGAAAATGCATGTGTCGCAGATGCCAGAACCTTTCAATAAAGTTAGACCAGACTTACGCATTCCTGAACAACTTGAGCGCATCACTTTTAAGGCATTGGCGAAGAAGCCAGAGCAGCGCTATCAAACCATGCAAGAGATGCGCGATGCCCTAGAGCAATGTGTTCACACCCAATTTGAAACCGGCAGCATTCCTAGTTTAATTAGTGCGCCACCATCAATGGGCTTTAATCCCAATCCACAGAGTGACAGCGCCCCTCTTGAACTTGAAGATTTTGACCTTTCTGGCGGTCTCTTTGGTAATGATCCACCGAGCGCCTCCTCAGAACGTAGTCGCACTAACGCGCCCTTTGTCTCAGGACCGGGCGAGAAAAGAAGCGGCGGCACCACCAAGAGCGGACGGAAAACTAGCTCTAGCTCTGGTTCTGGCTCAACAACTGGCTTAAGCGATGATCGTGCCGGCCGCAGCACTGGTCGTAGTACAGGTCGCAGTACAGGCCGCAGCACCGGGCGTAGTACCGGACGCAGCACCGATGTTGACCCTCGCAGTACCGGCCGCAGCACCGGAGTGCGCAAACCAGCCTTAGTTGAGAAAAAGAAGAAAAACAAAGCTGTAGCAATTGATTTTGCTAAATATCTCAACAAGAAAGTGATTCTCACCGTTCTTGGCCTGGTCGTAATACCTGGCGCCATTACTGGTGTAGTAATCGCCGCCAATAAAATGGGCAACGATAACCCCTTCTCTTTGACCAAAAATTATGAAGGGGTGCTGCTTTATCTAAGAGCTGCTACCCACGACAGCGAAAGCGGCCAAGAGCTACCAGGACTGATGTACATACTACCCAGCAAGGCTAAAGCCCCTATCAAAGTAATGCTGGGTGATTTCAACCTAGAGGGTCACTTAGGCCAAGCTGATAGATCAGACCAGAAGCCAGGGGCTGTTTGGCATATCTCCGGTCACAAGGGTCCAAATAATTCACTGCAAATTGAAGAAGGCGACTTCACCGAGCACAGCGACAATAGTGTCACCCCGGCCAGGCAGAAGCTTGAAGAGTTTCTTGCTCACCTTTTCCGCTCGAGGGCCAAGGGCAGTACCGCCCTTGAACTCGCCTATAAATGCCTGAGCGTCAATGCCCAAAAACGGGAAGATCCTGAGCGCTTTAAAGAAAAGTACGGCAGCGATCCAAAGTTCAGAGAAGACTTCAAACCTGACGCCATCGAGCCATCGGCTTTCAAGGTAGGTGTCATCAAAAACTCAGAGATTACCTTCTATCTAAACGGAAAATATATCTTTGACAAGCCCGAAATCTATTTGGCCAAGATGGTTTCAGAAGAACACGTGTGGCGGCTAGACTCGCTTGAACCCTGCAATGACGATTTGTGGAAGACGACCTTGCCTGATTGACATCAGTTGTTCGCTTTTCTTCTTACAAATTAAGGATTTATTTCATCTCAGCCATTGGGCAATACTATAATAAGTCTGAAGTATCTTGGTAATCCTTCAACTTTAACCAAGCGCTAAAACCTAAGGAGTGCGACATGGACGACAATTTTGTTTTGATGGGTATTGTATTTGCCGGAATTATCATTATGCCTTTGGTTATTATCAAGCTTGCCAAAGCAATGAAAGTGGTCAAAGAGAAGAAAGCAGCCGCTGCTGCCGAGAAGTAGAGCACCAAAAGCATTCTCAAAAGCTTATTTGCAATAAAGCAAAATAAAAAGCGGCCCTCATGGAGGGCCGCTTTTTTTGAATTCTCCCGAGGCTGGATTCGAACCAGCGACCAATTGATTAACAGTCAACTGCGCTACCGCTGCGCTACTCGGGAAAGTAGATACATCGTTGCTAACAAGATAACAATACTAGCATGGGCCAAACTCTTCAACCCCGACCAGCCCGGAGAGCCGAATGTTTTGACATTAACCGCATTTAATAATGCCGAAGAAAGGCTCTGTTTTGTATACTGAGTGACTTGCGATTGAAAATCCCTCGCAACAAACTGCAACTTGCGTTCAAAGCCATTGAGTAAAATGGACATGGAGAAGAACTGATGGGAATATTTGGAGCACAAAAAGTCAGCCATGTACTTTCGCAAGAAGCGAAGGCTATGGTCGAAGCATATTTCCAAAGACGTGGTTTGAACCCAGGCGATCATATGCTTAGCGATGCCAGCGGTTTGGGCTGGTGGCTTATGGAAGGCAGCGCCAAGGTCTTCATCTTCGTGCAAGACGGACCTCAAGGGGCAATCTTGCGCCTTACATCACCGCTGGTTCATTTACCCCAGAAAAACCTTGAACAATTCTATCGGCGCCTATTAGATCTTAATGGCACCCTCTCAAGCTGCGCCATTTCTACCCATGAAGACCTAGTCTTAGTGGTGGCGCAAAGACCTACATTTGGACTAGTTCAAGAAGAATTAGACGATCTTGTCTGGCACGTTGCCTATGTCTCTGACCTATTAGACAACAAGCTTGCCGAGGAGTTTGAGTGCAAAATGTACTCCGGCTAAACTTTTGACCTTTTCGCATCTCTCTAATGAAGATATAGAAAGCATAGGTTGTCTGGCCGAACAAGCCGGCCAATTGGCTATGGCCATGCGCGACGGCGTAGACATCTCGCATAAGGCCACCATCGACGACAAAGTAACTGGTGCCGACAAAGCCCTGTCTAAACTAATTACCAGCGCAATAAAAGAGCGTTTTCCTAACGATTGTGTCATTTCAGAAGAAGATGACGAACACCATCATGTTTTAAATCAACCAGCGCCGCACAAGCGGGTCTGGATGATCGATCCCATTGATGGCACGCAAAACTATATTTTAGGCGACGGTCAATACTGTGTCATGATCGGCTTAATAATAGACCTACTGCCAGTGTTCGGATGGGTCTACGAGCCGCATTCAAACATTCTCTATTTTGGTGGTCCTCGCTACGGCTCATTCAGAAGATGCGGCGACAAAGTTGAACGCATAGAAAATTTGGCTGCCATAGATCCACTGGCGAAGGCTCGCCTGGCAATGGGTTCTCGCGATCGAAAAAAACACTATTGGATCGACAAGTTGGCCGTAGTCGACTTGGTCAAAGTTGGTAGCATCGGGCTGAAAGTGGCTCGCATCCTAGATAGAGAAGCTGATGTCTTTGCCCATCTCTCTTGTAAGCTTAAAACTTGGGATACGGCAGGGCCAGCAGCAATAGCTCTAGGAGCAGGTCTAGAAGTAGGCGGAATGGACGACGATCAGCTGCTCTACCCACTGCCAGATTTTCTCCATAACACCAGCATAATTATGGGCCGACCTGGTTCACTGGCTTGGTGCCGAAATCATCTAAGAAGGAACACGTAAGAAATGGAAAGCCCTAAAAGAAACACCGCCTTGATTACAGACCCAAAAGATCTCGAAAATGTAGTCGCCTTGATTGAAGAAGCCGGTGTATTTGCTCTCGATCTTGAATTCATTCCTGAGCGCACTTACTTTCCTATTATTTGTTTGGTGCAGATAGCTGTTCAAGACAAAGTTTTTCTAGTTGATCCAATCGAGCTGAAAGACTTACAAATTCTCTGGAAGACAGTGGCTGACCCACGCATCATCAAAGTTTTGCATGCCGCTTCGCAAGATTTGATGATCATTTTTCAACGCTCTGGTCTAATTCCAAAAAATATTTTTGACACACAAATTGCTGCTGGTTTTCTCGGCCTTGGTTACCCAGCTGGCTATGGCAAGCTTTTAGCAGCACTGTTTGATCTCAATCTTTCTAAGACCGAATCATTTACAGATTGGCAAGCACGGCCATTGAGCCGCTCACAAATTGACTATGCCATTGATGACGCCTTGCATCTTATTCCGCTTTATCAGCGCCTTCAGACCGATCTTAGTGCCCGCAAGCGTCTTGAATGGGTAGTAGAAGAGTGCAGACACTACGAGCAAGACAGCTATTACATCAAAGAGAGCGGTCGCGAATTTTTGCGGGTCAAAGGGGCTCAAGGTCTCAATCGGCGAAAGTTAGCAGTATTGCAAGCGGTCTGTTTATGGCGTGAGGCTGAAGCCAAACGCACAGATAGACCAGCCCGTTCAGTAATTAACGACAACATCATGCTTGAGCTAGCAAAGAAGCCACCTTCTTCAATAGAAGATATTCAACGCATCCGTGGCATCCGTGCTGATCAGCTCTCTCACTGGGGCAGAAAAGTTGTAAAAGTAATCGAAGAAGCTAACCAGATTGCAGACAAAGACTGTCCTCAGTGGCCTTCCGGTAGAGCCCCTTCAAAGGCTGACGTGCTCATAGCAGATGTCCTTTATACAGTTCTCAAAATTAGAGCTCTTGACTTAGAAATAGCCCCTGAACTAATTGCCACCAGAGATGAATTGCAAGGATTAGTGAAAATTGGTCGTGACATCCAGCCTCAAGCGGACGGTGCTGACGAGATGGACAGTGATGTTGACGATCAAAACCCTCTTACCTTTGGTTGGCGCCGCAGATTGGCCGGAAATGAACTGATTAGTGTGCTCAAAGGCACACCGATTAAGGTGACCGTTTCAGACAGCAGCACAAATCCGATAGCGATTAATCTTTGTGATGGCACCTGAGGCTCTAGTATGGGCTAAGATCTGAATGATTTATAATATTGCTTTACTACTGGAATTGAACCATGACATCAGTTAAAGACGACTCAAAAGACGCTAGTTTTGCCGAAACCGCCATGCAACTGGCTGGTAAGACAGAAGAGGAAGCCAAACGAACTGGTGCTGTTGATCGCACCGATGACGAAGTAGATTCATTTTTCGCAGAACAATACAAAACGTCTAACAGCCCTGTTCACCGGGCGATCTGGGAAGCGAAAGTACCAGTTGAATTGTTCTCCACACCAAAGCTCAATAGCGAATCAATGAATCTTCCAGCGATGAAAAAATCGCTAGAAGTGCTAGCCCGCCATAAGAAGAATGGCACCATGCTTGACGATCAAGGCAAGATTGCCAAAGTAGTCTTAGATGAGCTGGCAACGGCAGGCTATTGGGGCATGCTCATTGAACAAAAGTATGGTGGTCAGGGTGCCACTTCAAGACAGTTTATGACTTTCCTTACCCAAGTAGCGTCTATCGAGCCCACCGCCGCTGGATTGGCCTCTGTACATGGCTGCATCGGTGCAGTTGACCCCGTGCGCTATTTTGGCAGCGAAGAGCAAAGACAACGCATCTTGCCGAAACTTGCAAGCGGTGAAGCGCTTTCTGCTTTTGCACTAACTGAACCGCAGGCAGGTTCTGACTTAACCGCCCTCAAAACAAAAGCTGAGCTAAACGGTGACCACTATGTCGTCAATGGCGAGAAGCTATTCATCACAAACGCCATTGCCGGTCGTACTATCGGTTTGGTTTGCTTGGTTGACGGTAAACCAGCCGCTCTAATCGCCGATTTGCCCAAAGAAGAAAATGAAGAATTCAAAATCATTCCCTACAAGTTGCACGCTCTAAAACATGCATTCAACAATGGTTTGAAATTCAAAGATTTCAAAGTGCCAAAAGAAAATCTTTTAGTGCCTACAACTGGAGACGGCTTAACCGTTGCTTATCACGGCTTGAATATGGGGCGCTTGGCACTCTGCGCAACGGCATCTGGTGTGATGCGTATCATGCTAGCCAACATGCTGCCTTGGGCTAAGTTCCGCGACACCTACGGCAATGCCATCGAAACCAGAGAGTTGGTTAAACGTCGCATTGCTCGGGCTGCTGCCTTAATTTGTGGGGCCGACGCATTAGTTGCTTGGGGTTCCTGGCTACTTGATCAAGGCTACCGCGGCGAACTCGAATGCATCATTGCCAAAATCTTTGGCTCTGAAGCTGAGAAAGAGTGCGCTATTGAACTATTTATGAAAACTCATGGTGGACGCTCATTTTTAGCAGGCCATTTATTGGGTGATAACATCCACGATTTTCTTGCTCCGTGCATTTATGAAGGCGAAGGTGAAATGCTCGGCATGGCATTCTTCAAATCGCTGGCAAAACAGCATGGCGTCACCTATTTTGAACCAATAGGCAAAGCCATACCTCGCGCTGGCCTGAAGAAGTTCAATCCTATGAATCCGCTACACGGTTTTGCTTTGCGCAACGAATTAGTGCCCTACGCATTCTGGTGGATGGGCAAGCAACTCGAAGGGGTTGATTCTCACGAAATTCCCGGCATGTCGCTAGAACTCAAGGCCCATGTAGATTTTGCCTTAGAGTTTCTCTCAGACACACCATTAGAACTAAGTCAGGCAATGGTCAAGCACCAACTCAAACTGGCTGACAGACAGTGTCGCATTGCTGAGATGTCGCAAAGAGCGCAGGACGCCATTATTATTTTGGTCACTGCACTCTGGGCACACAACGAGAAGAACCCTGTCATAGAGTCAGCTGCTGACATTCTCTGTCAAGATTTGCGCTGCAAGCTCACTGGTGAGAGACCATCAGATAGTTACTTCAAAGCAGCCAGTAAATTAGCCGATCAAATCATTGATGGCAAATTCCCAGGTCTATCAGAAGTAGCTGTCCAAGACATTCTCTTCAAGTACGACAAGCCTGTCAAAGAGAAAGCTTAGGCTTTTACGTCTATATTTCAAATTCGGCAATGACTGGTGCATGGTCTGAAGGCTTTTCAAGCTTTCGTGGCTCAATGTCTATCCATGAGCGTTTCAGCGCCTCTCTAAGGGGAGTTGAAACAAGAATATGGTCAATTCTCATACCCCGCTTGCGGCGAAAAGCCATCATGCGGTAATCCCACCATGAGAAGTGGCCCGCACCTTGTTCAAATTCGCGAAAGCTGTCAATCATGCCTAAGTTAATAAGCTGGCGCAGACAGTCGCGTTCGGGCTCGCTCACTAAAACCTGACCGACCCACTCAGCAGGATCGTGCACATCGCGATCTTCTGGTGCAATGTTGAAATCGCCACATATAACAAGCTTGTCCGAAACCACACCATTTTGGACATGGCGCTCTTCTATATAAGAGATGAGAGCTTTAAACCAAGCCAACTTATATTCGTACTTTGTTGAGCCGACTTCTGAGCCGTTGGGCACGTATAAGTTGAGAATGTACACACCGTCGACACAAACCTCTATCAAACGACTCTGTAGGGGCTCTGGTGAACCAGGCAGAACTTTGCCCACACATTCAACCGTACTCTTCGAAAGAATCGCCACGCCGTTGTAGGTTTTCTCACCGACAACATGAGCGCTATAGCCGATTTCAGAAAGCTGGGCAAATGGAAACTTTTCTTCAACGGTTTTTAGCTCTTGCAAACAGACATGATCTGGAGAAGTACTTTTGAGCCAATCTAAAAGATGAGGCAATCTAACTGTTATGGAATTGACATTCCAACTTGCAATGAGCATGGCACTCCCTAATTGAATCTAAATTTGTTACAGGTAAACGACAAAAAGCGAACAAAAGCTAAATAGACAGCTTATATCTAACTAGATTTTGCTAGTAAAAATCTAGTCTCTCTGCGCTTTTTGCCAAACATTGCTCATTGTGATTAAGCAGTCAAAAAAAATTTGACTTTTTAGTAGCACCGAAATATATGCGATCGGTGCAAAACCTGTAGATAACCCAGCAAGAGGTTCCCCACTGTCTGTCTATGGTCGTCAGAATTGGCTCAAACACTTGCTTCAACATGCAAACGAATATACCGGTCAGCGTCCCCGGGCACAGATATACACTAGTGGTATCAACAGCGATACCATTTAATGATAACTAGATGCCATCTGGCTTACCTTGTAGACATAGTAGAAATATCACTAGTGAGCAAGACACTAAGCCCTACTAAAACAGGCCAGATAAACTGCAGCGCGTGCACATTCAAACCCGCATGATTAGCTACTTTTAGTTGTTTTCAGCCAAAAACAGCAAAGTACCTAGCACAATTTTTTAGCAATGCAATAGGTGTATATGTCCTTGTGGATCCTAGTATCTATACCGTTTCCAGACCGATCCGCGAAGAGTGTTACCGTGCTTGCCATTGCGCCTTTCGGAAAATCCTTTTATGTGCACTTCTGCGAAATTGGGTATTTATGCCCCTTTTAGACCTTTACGATATCGACTTTCATGTGTAAATTGAATACATGTTGAAGGTGGTTGATAAATCCAACTCACCACCCAAAAGCAGTTACCTATTGTTAAGACCGTAGACAAAAAAAACGGACTTGGAACTGTAGGAACGACTTCGTCTCAAGACATCTGCGCCAGAGTGCAGCTTGCTTGAGATGTACCTTCGCGCCCCAAAAAGCACCCCCTTGTCACTCGACAGCCATACTGAGGAATCGAATATGCCCAAAAAGGTCCTAATTGCACTGCCGCCTGCCATGCTAGAGCAAGTAGATTTCATCGCCCAGTGCGAACACCGCACCAGATCAGATCTGATAAGAGAAGCTCTACGCCGGTATCTCGATAATTTCAGAAGGCAGCAAGGTGGGGCCCACCTTTCAGTCAGCACAATGGAAGTATCCGAAAACTATTCCGCCATCGGAGCCGCTACCACACCATCTTCCTCAACATAAAGACTGTTAGTCAGTTTTCAACAAAAGAGACCGCCCTAATAGGCGGTCTCTTTTGTTATGGCAGCAGGTACACTAAAGTATCGATAAAAGTAGTTGCACAAGAAGATCAAAATATGCTTCATAACCTCGAAGAAGAAGAACGTGTCAAGGGCATACTTTCAGTGCTCGATCACTGCTTTGCAGTAGCCACCAAGATTAATGAAATCGTCTCTCGCATGACCGAAAAAAGGGTCACCCTAGAAGAAAAGATGATCCGCACTTATTTTCATCAACTTGCCGCCAATTTAGTTAGTTGCGCTGCAGTGATTCACCAAGGACTTGCCAATGCCTATGGCGATGGCAGCACGAGGCACGAGGAGAAGACTCAGGCCATAGTTGCCGAAGCATTAGAGCTTCTAACTCTCTCAAACGCCTTAGAAGGGCTTCTAGGGGCTTCTGAAGTTATAGTCGACGACTTACTCAAGATCTTAAGATATGACTTGAATTTTCTTGAGCAATATTATGAGTATGGTTTGTACACAAAACTGACCAACGAGTGCGACTTCACCAGCCGCTCTCACGAGCTGCTAAAAACAATCCGCGAGCGCCTACAAAAAGAAGACTAGTTAGTTAACCAGCGTAGGCTCCAGATTTGCGCAAAGCTTTCTCAGCTTTTTGCCTGACTTGTGGATCTTCATCGTCACGCAAAGCATTTTTAAGACTTTCAACAATAGGAGCTAGTTCAAGATCGCGCTCAGCATTCTTGGCTGCATGTTTAGAATTTGTATTTTCTTTGATTTTGGCCAGCATCTTACCAAGTGCCTTGGCTGCTTCTCGCCGTACCAATGGATACTGATCTTCAAGTTGTTCAGTCACTGCCATGGCAATTGGCACTGCCGGATGTTGATAGCGCTCTAGGGTTATGGTCGCTTCCATGCGCACCCACTCGTCTGAATAAGAGAGCAAACCCATAATTGCTTTTAGATATGGTTTTATGGCGCCAGGTTTTTCTTGAAACCAACGAAGAGCAGTGAGCCTAACGTAGACACTAGGATGACCAAGGGCATCAGCATAGAGGCGAGCACTTGATTTGAGTAATTGCTCGGTGAGCCCTATGCGGAACGACCGCGGTTCGAAACCAGGGTAGTCATGCTGAATAATCATGTTGGTTACAAAATCAGCTAATGAATCAAGGTCGCTGGCGGAGGAAGTGTTCATCTGATCGTGTCCGTTAAAATACTGTTTCTAGTGCAATTCTATTGGCCGAATAGGCCCTGAAACGGATTAAACCCTGGTGGTAGCTGAGGCATACCGCCTCCACCAAAAGGATTCTGTCCTGGTTGCAAGCTCGGGAATTGGCTTTGGCCAGATTGGCCCGGTTGCATCATCTGCATCATACCAGAGTAAGGATTAGTATTAGCTACCTGACCTTTTGTCACATATCCGTACATAACGATTTTCTGCTGGAACTTGCGGTCTTGGCCGAAAACGACTTGCGCCGCTTGCACATACATTTGCTGGCTGTTCACTTTTGTAAAACGCAATACCGATTCTTCATAGCGCTTTCTTGGCTGACCAGTGGCACGCATTATTTCGTTGCACTCAGCCACAATTTGTTGCTCAAGTACATTCGGGGCGAGCTGTCGCACTTGGTTTTTCAAAGTTCGCTGAACAAACTCGTTGCCTGATAAGCCTTTGGCATACTGACTCGATTGAATGTCACCAAATGAGAATATTACTGGAACGGGCATGCTCTGTGCCATCTGCTGCATCATCTGGCCCATTGGTCCCATGCTGGCAAAACTCTGGCCGCCCATCATTTGAGCCATTTGTTGATCGGCACCAATATCTTTGCCTGGCACCGAGAACATCACTTTAGCTGGTGCTAAAACAATACCGCCTCGAGTATCTTGAGCAAACATAAAATTGGTTGAGCCTTTGGCACCAGACTTGAATATTTTCAATACTTTAGATGCTTCTTCTGGATCAATCTTATAGCAAATTGGATCTTGCTCAACTCGCCATACGGTCAAGTCACCACCCCAATTTCCTCGATAGTCAGAGGGGAAGCTCTTAGCAATTGTGCCCGAAAACATACTCACATCGGTAGCGGCGCCACTAAGCGGCTTCTTCGCCAATGAATTGTCGAGCTGCGGCGTCATGGCCTTCAAAATAATAGGGAAATTTGCACCGTTACCGCTGGTAATTTGCTCAATACGTCCATATAGTTTTGTTGTTGTCGCCTGAGCCTGAACGGGAGCCTGAGCGGGCTTAGCAGTTGCACCCAAAGTGGCTTTAGAAGCGCTTCCACTGAGCCCTGCTTGAGTGTGGGCAGAAGCGGCAGCGGCCTCTTTAACATGAGGAAGGTCAATTACCGGTCGCACAATTACCGGGTCAGCATACGACTCATTTGTCGACTCACCAGCGCCAGTAGTTGTTGAATTAGAAGTTGTTGTACTAGATGTAGTTGGAGTGGAAGCAGGAACTTCAGTTTTTACTGGATCTACGCCGGTAACTTCAGATGGCAAGCCAGAACTAGAAGTAGAACTAGAACTAGAACCAGAAGTTGAACTAGTAGAGGCATCACCCTCTGCAGCAAAAGCCGGCGGCAGCTCTAATAATGGGCATAAAACTTGGAGCGCCAACGTAAAGCTCAGTAGCAATGCCGAAGTCTGCTCAGGAAACTTTTTCATATTTCTCCACCTGTGACATCAGCAATGTGCCCAATGGCAGCACATTTAACCCTGCTTCTAATAGAGAACCTTATAGCTAAGCTCTGGCCGGTGCAGTAGCACCAAGAATCACTTCAACTTTCTCAAGTATTTCGGGGCTTAGTTTGACCCCAGCAGCCTTAACGTTTTCATCAATCTGGCCTACTTTAGTAGCGCCAATAATGACACTGGCCACATTCTGATGGCGCAAGCACCAAGCCAAGGCAAACTGAGACATAGTCAATCCGCATTCTGAGGCGAGAACACCGAGACGTTGCACCTTCTCAAGGGTCTCGTTAGCCATCAAATTGCGGCCCATCATAAATACATTTACTTTGCTATCAGCTGCACGTGAATCGGCAGGTAGAGGCTTTTCTGGTAAATACTTACCAGTCAGTACGCCCTGGGCCAAAGGAGAAAACACCACTTGTCCAACACCAGTACGCTCACAGGCAGGAATGACTGAGGCTTCGATGTTGCGAGTTAGCATGTTGTAGCAAGGTTGATTTGAAATTGGTGGTACTGCATTAAGCAGAGTAGCTACGCGGTGGGCGTCTTCAATCTGAGAGCCACTCCATTCACTGACACCCCAATACAAAATTTTGCCTTGTCTGGTCAAATCGTCCATCGTACGTACCAATTCTTCCATGGGTACTTCAGGATCAAAACGATGACATTGATAGAGATCGATATAGTCAGTGCCTAAGCGCTTGAGGCTGGCATGACATTGTTCATAAACGTGTTTGCGCGAGAGGCCCTTATCATTAGGACCATCGCCCATAGGAAAGAAAACTTTGGTAGCGAGGAAGATAGCATCGCGCTTAATTGTCTTAATTGCCTTACCAACCACACTCTCTGAAGCGCCATGGGCATAGACATTGGCATTATCAAAAAAGTTTATGCCTTGTTCAAAGGCATGTTGAACTTGCTTTACTGAGTTCTTCTCGTCGACGGAACCACCGTGGGTTAGCCAGCTGCCCAATGACACTTCACTGACTTTGACGCCCCATTTTCCAATTCTGCGGTATTGCATTTTCGTTATTTATCTTCAAGTGGCAACAAGAGAATCGTGATCATACCAGGGATAGATAGAACGAAGCTGAGCAAAAAGAAATGAGGATAGCCAAGCGCACCCTGTAGCTTGCCGCTGTAGATGCCAGGTACCATCACGCCTGCGGCCATTAAGGCAGTTGCAATGGCGTAATGACCAGACTTGTATTTGGGGTTAACAGTTCTAAGCAAAAACACTGTATAGGCTGCGGTGCCCAATCCGTAAGCAAACTGCTCAACAGCATTACAGACAGAGGCAAGGAAGACGCTGGGAGCGGAAGTGGCCATAAAGTAGTAGAGCAAAATGGCCGTATTTTGAAAAATAGCAGTGGGCATTAACGTGCGTTTAAGTCCAAACTTGCTAACGATAAAACCGCCTACGATACCGCCCAATAAGAGAAAGGCGACGCCAACTCCTCCATATATAAGTCCGACAGTCTCAGTAGAAATGCCAAGGCCACCGACTTTGGGCGCATCAAGTAAAAATGGAGCAGCCATTTTCAACATCAAGGCATCGCCTAGGCGGAAAATCAATATATAAAGAACAATCGGCACAATCGCTTTCTGGGCAAAAAAGGTGCGGAAAACTGTGAGAAATTCAGCCAGGTTAATTGTCGGCTTATCTTCACTTACAGCTGAGACTTGCTGTGGCAAAGCCAAGAAGTGGAAAATACTTAGCAGTGCAAAAATGGCCGCACAAAGCAAAAACGCTACTGACCATCCGCCTTTGACGCCGAACGCTGAATTATGGGCTAGCCAACCGGCCAACATTACTAAGCCACCCTGACCAAAGAGCACAGCCATCTTATAGAAAGCATTGCGCACGCCGACAAAATACGACTGTTGTTCTTTGTCTAGAACCTCAAGATAATAGCCGTCACTGGCTACATCTTGCGTCGCCGAGATCAAAGCCATGAGCGAAAACAGAATGATACTCAAAACCGCTATCTGGCTGCTAGCCAGGCTCAAGGAGAGAGCGGCACAAGTGAGCGCTAGTATCAACTGTGCCACCACTATCCAAATTCTTTTCTTGCCAACTAAATCTACTAGCGGCGCCCAAAGAAATTTTGCCACCCAAGCGAGATAGAAAGAGCTAGTCACGACTCCAACAAAATCATTGGATTCGCCTAGATTTTTATAAAAAATGACTGAAACAAGCACAACTAGTGTGTACGGCAGACCGGAAGCGAAATACAAAGTAGGAATAAATACTGCCGGCTTGGCTTTCAAATTCGGTTCTCGATGTAGAAAATTGCTCGTCCATGCTAGCACTGCCAGTCAACAAATTGAAATATTCAGTTAAGACAGCCTGCTATACGGGCTTCAAGGAGCTCTTGATAAGCAAGTTGAAGGCAAAAACTAGTACAATGAGAGGCTTAGACTGAAGCTACAAGAGAGACTGCAATGGCTGAATTGAAAGTATCCGATATCAAAAAACTCTACGAAGCGCTGCCCAAGAAGCATCAAGAAGCGAGAGAGAAATTCGGCCGACCGCTGACCTTAGCAGAGAAGGTGTTGACATCACACCTTGATCATTGGCCAGTCGAAGAAATTAAGCGCGGCGAAACCTACGCCTTCTTAAGACCAGACCGCGTAGCGATGCAAGATGCCACAGCGCAAATGGCTCTATTGCAGTTCATGCAGGCTCAGTTAAAAACAGTTGCGGTACCAAGCACGGTGCACTGCGATCACCTAATTCAGGCCCGTGTTGGCGCTGAACAAGATATGGTGAGCGCCTTAGATGAAAACAAAGAAGTATTTGATTTTCTTCAATCAGCTAGTAACAAACATGGTATCGGTTTCTGGAAACCGGGCGCCGGCATCATTCACCAAGTCGTTCTAGAAAACTATGCATTGCCTGGCACGATGATGATTGGTACAGATTCACATACACCAAATGCTGGCGGCCTCGGTATGGTTGCTATCGGCGTCGGTGGTGCTGACGCTGTAGATGTTATGGCCGGAGTGGCTTGGGGCCTGCGTTGGCCTAAGCTAATCGGTATACATTTAAAAGGTAAGCTCAACGGCTGGACTTCACCTAAAGACGTTATTCTAAAAATTGCCGGTATTCTCACCGTGGCAGGCGGCACCGGAGCCATTGTTGAGTATTTCGGCGAAGGTACAGAGTCAATAAGCTGCACCGGCAAAGCTACGATCACCAATATGGGTGCAGAGCTTGGCGCAACTACTTCGATATTCCCTTACGATGAGCGCATGGCCAAGTATCTCTCGATCACCAAGAGAGAAGAGTTTGCCCAACTGGCAAATCAGTATAAAGAGTGTCTAGTGGCCGACCCTGAAGTTGCTGCTAACCCATCTGTCTTCTTTGATCAAGTGGTAGAAATTGATCTTGATCAACTAGAACCATATGTAGTGGGTCCTCACACACCTGACTTAGCTAGACCAATTTCTGAATTCGCTGCTGAAATCAAGGTCAAAGGCTATCCAGACAAATTGACCTATGCTTTAATCGGCAGCTGCACTAACTCTTCATATGAAGACATGAGCAGAGCTGCCCACGTCGCTCAGCAAGGCACCGATCATGGTATCAAGTCTAGCTGTGGCTTCTTAATTACTCCTGGTTCTGAGCAAATTTACGAGACCATTGATCGCGATGGTCAGCTCAAAACTCTTGAAGGCATTGGCGGCACTGTTTTGGCCAACGCCTGCGGCCCATGTATCGGCCAGTGGAAGCGCGTTGACATCAAACAAGGCGAAAGAAATTCCATTATCACTTCTTTCAACCGCAACTTCCAAAAACGCAACGATGGCAACCCTGAAACCTTAGCCTTTATTGGCAGCCCTGAGATTGTCACTGCCTTAGCGCTTTCAGGCTCACTCTCATTCAATCCTCTAAAAGATTCAATGACCGGCAGTGATGGCAAAGCCTTTACTTTGGTGCCACCACAAGCCCCTGAGTTGCCTTCAAAAGGCTTCAAATCAGAAGACAATGGCTACATTCCACCAGCCTCTGACGGTGATCAAGTAAAAGTTGTTGTCTTGCCTGATTCAGGCAGACTGCAGTTGTTAGAACCTTTCACCGCCTGGGATGGCAAAGACTACGAGAATCTTCCAGTGCTTCTTAAAGCACTAGGCAAGTGCACCACTGACCATATTTCACCAGCTGGTCCATGGCTGAAATTCCGTGGCCACCTCGACAAAATTAGCGACAACATGTTCATTGGCGCAATCAACGCATTTTCTAACGAAGTTGGTATTGGTCTTGATGTTTTGAACAAGAAACGTCAGACCTATCCTGAAGTTGCCCGCCACTACAAGGCTGAAAAGACAGGCTGGATAGTAGTTGGCGATCAAAACTATGGCGAAGGCTCAAGCCGTGAGCACGCTGCTATGTCACCAAGATTCTTAGGCTGCAAGGCCGTTTTGGTTAGAAGCTTTGCCCGTATTCACGAAACTAACTTGAAGAAACAAGGTATTCTTGCCCTTACTTTCGTCAACCCCGCTGACTATGACAAAGTTCAAGAATTAGACAGATTCAGTATCAAAGGCCTTGGAGCTCTAGCTCCAGACAAAAATATTGATGTTGAAATCAAGCACGTCGATGGCACAACCGAAATTATCGAGGTCAAGCACACAATGACCGAAGAACAAATAGGCTGGTTCAAAGCTGGGTCTGCACTCAATTTAATTCGCGAAAACAGCCAGAAGAACTAAGAGCTAGTTACGTACTAACTCTTTTTCGTCAATCTTGCGGCAGCTCAGAAGAGCCGCATAGTCTTCTAATAGCGAAGAAAATTCAGCGGTATCATTGCCGAAAGTTTCGGCGGGATTGCTGTTCTGCATGGCTATGATGTAGCGATAGATGCTTAGTGCAACGGCATCTTCGCCCACCTCGTGCCAACCTTGGGCAATTTTATTTAGGCCTTTAGCCAGATAATAGTGATTAACCATGACTCCTCCTCTTTTTCTTGAGAAGTACTTATTACCATTTAACACCTCCATGAGCTGAAGAGTATCTAGGCAGGCCAATATATTAATGAGGGTAACTAACTAAATTTGCTAAAGAAGGCTGTCAGGTTTTCTTTTAAGGTGTCTTTAGCAGTTGCCACCAAATCAGAATGTGCGCTGGCTGGCAGCGCCAGGAGCTGCTTCGGCTGTGAGGCGCTGTCATAGAGCGCTTGGGCATGATGAAAAGCAACAGACCGATCGAGCATACCGTGAATAATAAGCAGTGGTGGATGATCGGCCGACAAGATTTCGCGACTGCTTGTTCCGGGCATAGGAAAGAGCCACGATGGATAAAGCTTAAGAGCTCTCACACGCTCACCACCTATATTACGCAGAGAGCTAAAACCAGACTGCAATATCAGTCCGGCCGACTTTCTTTTGCTCGAGATATAGCTGCTCACCGCTGCCCCAAGAGATTCCCCATAGAGGAAAACTTGATTGGCCGGTAGTGCAAACTTGCCGACAATAAAATCATAAGCTGCTAGACCGTCTTGGTAGACCCCTTCTAAGGTAGGCGCGCCGGTGCTCTTACCAAAGCCCCTGTAATCGTAGATAAATACAGAAGCGCCGCACTCAAGCAACAACTGAAACAGCGGTTCGCGAATAGTAAGATTGCCACTATTTCCGTGGCTAAAAATTACCAGTGGTGCTTCTGGGTTGGGATGCTGAAAATACCAGCCGTGGAGGGTTTCTTTAGAATCGAGATCGCCAAAGCTATTGAAATACAACTCTTCTGGCTCAATATCCATAGACCGAGGCAAGCGGCCAGCAGGCAACTGAGGAAAGGCAGTTGGTTGGAAGAGGAGGCGGCGGTAAAGCCGCATATTGACCCGCGGTGAAAGTAGCAGATAGGCAATCGGTGCTAAGAAGAGATAGCGCCATAACCCTTGCCTGGATGTGGCACTCATCTTTTCAGGCTTGACACGAGCACTGCGAATTTTGCTTTCAAATTTCAATTGGCAACTTAGTGACTAGGGTATTAAATGATTTTCTCTAATATTGTCACATCCAGCCAACGATCGTATTTTTTTCCTACCTGTTTAAGGCAGCCCGCCTCAAAGAAACCAAAGTCAAGCATCAGCTTGATGCTGGCGGTATTCTCACTGCAAATCAAGCCAAGAACCGCATGATAAGACGCTTTCTCGGCAGCGGCCATTAACTCTTCCATAAGCAAACGACCATAACCTTTTGAAAGATGGCTATGGTCAACATAAATCGACGCTTCAACAGTTTGGCGATAGGCACAGCGCTGGTGATAGAAAGACAATGAGGCAAAAGCCACCACAGAACCGTCTTGAAGTGCGACTAAGGTGGGCAAGTTATTCTGCTCATGCTGCTTGAACCAAGCCTCTCGCTCAGCCACAGTCTCAGGGTCAAGGGCAAAAGTAGCAGTAGAAGTCTCAACGTAGTAGTTATAGATACTAGATATCGATTGGCAATCTGATAGCTGTGCCGGGCGAATTTGAATCGACATTTTTAAACCAAAAGCTGCAAAAAATACTTAAGCGACAAGCTTACAAGAATCTGCGGTTCCTAGTATATAGCCACGTCGAGCTTGATCATCAGCATAAAATGCAATGGCACTGGCCACATCAAAAACTAAATCGGTGGGTGCAAATTCGGTTAAGCGCATCAGCATCTGCTCTACTTTTTGCCATTCGGCAGTATTAAGCGGAATGGCCTCATCAAGGCGCTTTGCAATCGCTTGATTTTCTGATTGCGGCTTTTTGCTGCGACTTTCGCTAGATTTAGATTTGCGCACTTTGGCATTCATGATAAAGCTCCTTGCCTAGGCCTCTTACTGCGAGACCTTCAAAATTTGAACCTGATATCCATACTGCTAATAACGACGAATTAGGACAAAAAGTTCAAAGCTAACATTGCTAGAAAGACGCTCGTGGCAAAGCCAAGTTCCGAGCCTTAGCAAGATGAACGGATTATAAGGAGAAGGTACTTGCAATAGATTTGTGCTTTGCAACTTGCATCTTTTGCTTGCCAAGCCAATAGAAACGAATTAGCCCAACAATTTGAGCGTCATGTGACTTTCCGAAAATTAGACAAAAGCAGGGTCACACGGTGTTTCAGCTGGCTATAATTTGTTATGTCCGATAGTGGACCGGAGCTGTTATGGCTCTGAGCATCCCAGGAGATTGAACATTCAAATGACCCAATCGCAACTTACTGATTTGCCTGAATCAAAGCTCCCGCAATCAAATGCAGTGCCAGCTTATGAAGGCCCCACCTCGCGCAAAGACAACTGGTGGGTAGAACCATTTCTTATTGCTTTTGTTTTTACGGCTTTCGGCATTTACGCCACTGGCAGAGCCATCGAAAACAATCTTTATGAAATAGGCCCTTACCTCTCGCCTTTCTATTCTCCTAATTTGAAAGAGTTTGTGCCGTGGTGGCCACTATCGCCAGCCTTCTTGATACTGTGGATTCCTCTGTCGTTCAGAGCGACTTGCTACTACTACCGCAAGGCCTATTACCGCTCTTACTTTATGCATCCACCGGCTTGCACCGTGGGCATGTTCAAAGGCAAAGGCTACACCGGTGAACAATCCTTCCCCTTTGTTCTGCAGAATCTGCATCGCTATGCCTTCTATGTGGCCACACCAGTACTACTGATTCTCTGGTGGGATGCCATCAAGACTCTCTATTACGATGGTTCTTTCCACATGAGTGTGCTAACCCTAGTAATGATTGCAAACTGCATTCTTCTTTCTGGTTACACCTTTGGCTGTCACGCTTGCAGGCACATAGTCGGCGGCAAAGAAGATTGCTTCTCATGCCCCTCAAACGAATCGAAAGTAAAACCTGCCTTCCAAGCTTGGCAGCTAGTGACTAAATTCAATGAGCGCCACCAGCAATGGGCCTGGACCTCACTATTTTCTGTGGCCCTCACTGATCTATATATCCGTTACACCTGTGTCAATCCCAACATTGCATTTCAACTATTTTAAATTATGAGCGAATACGAAATTAGAGAACACGACGTTTTGGTAATTGGCGCAGGTGGAGCGGGCTTGAGAGCCGCCATCGAAGTCTCTGGCCAAGGCGTCAGCGTAGGACTGGTCTGTAAATCACTCTTAGGCAAAGCCCACACAGTTATGGCAGAAGGCGGAGTTGCCGCTGCTTTAGCAAACGTCGACCCCATGGACGGTTGGCAAACCCACTTCAAAGACACCATGAATGGTGGCAAGCAGCTGAACAATTGGCGCATGGCCCAATTGCACGCGCAAGAAGCTCCAGACAGAGTGAAAGAGCTAGAGCGCTGGGGTGCAGTTTTTGACCGCACCAAAGACGGCAAAATCTTGCAACGGGCCTTTGGTGGCCACACCTGGAAGCGTCTCTGCCACGTCGGCGATAGAACCGGCTTAGAGATGATCCGCACCTTGCAAGACCGCGGCGTACACCAAGGCATCGAAGTGTACATGGAGTGCACAATCACCAAGCTGATCAAAGACGGCGACAAAATTGCCGGTGCCTTTGGTTATTACCGTGAAGATGGCCGCTACATTCTCTTCAAAACTAAAGCAATTGTGCTCGCCACCGGTGGCACTGGTAAAGCCTATACAGTTACTTCTAACTCATGGGAATACACTGGCGACGGTCAGGGACTAGCCTATGATGCTGGTGCTGAGCTTATTGACATGGAGTTTATCCAATTCCACCCAACCGGTATGGTCTGGCCACCAGGCGTACGCGGCATCTTAGTGACTGAAGGGGTGCGTGGTGAAGGCGGCATTTTGCGCAATAGCTTAGGCGAGCGTTTTATGTTCAAATACTTGCCAGAAACCACTCGCAACGACTATGCAGCTGATGAAGCCGAAGCTGTCACTTGGGTCAATGCGGCCCTGGCTGGTACTCGCACAGAAGCCCGTCGCCCACCAGAGCTATCGACTCGCGATAACGTTGCTCGCGCTATCTATACCGAAGTAAAAGAAGGTCGCGGTTCACCTCACGGTGGCGTCTTCCTCGACATCAGCTATCAAGATTCAGACCGGGTGAAGAAGAAACTTCCTTCTATGTATCACCAGTTCAAAGACTTGGCAGATGTAGACATCACTGCTGGCCCCATGGAAGTGGGACCAACCATGCACTACACCATGGGTGGTATCAGAGTCGACGCCGAATCGCAAATGTCGAGAGTACCAGGATTGTTCGCCGCCGGCGAATGTTCTGGAGGTATGCACGGAGCCAACCGCCTGGGCGGCAACTCACTGTCTGACTTAGTCGTATTCGGTAAAAGGGCCGGCGCTGGGGCTGTTGAGTATGTCAAAGGCCTAAGTGACCAACCAAAAATTGACGACAACTTTGTCAAAGAAGCGATGGCTGAAATGGAAGCACCGTTCCAAATAAAAGACGGTAAAAATCCATATGATGTGCACAAAGAACTGAACAAAATCATGTCTACTTATGTAGGCATCTTCCGCGAAGAAGCGGAGCTTGCCACCGGAGTGGCCAAGCTAGAAGAGCTCAAAGCAGACATAGAAAAAGCTGGTGCTAAAGGTACTAAAGCCTTTAACCCAGGCTGGCACATGTGCCGTGACTTGAAGAATATGATGATTTGCTCTGAAGCGATTGCCCGCAGTGCACTATCTCGCCAAGAAAGTCGTGGTGCACATAGCCGCCTCGACTATCCCGACACTGAAAAAGAGTGGGGCACTAAGAACTCTGCTTGCAGCAAAGGTGCTGATGGCAAAATGGTCTTAGAGCATACTCCACTACCAGAAATGCCTGCAGACTTAAAAGAGCTTTTCGTTAAAAAAAAGGAGCCAGCTAATGCCTGAGTCAACCGGTCGCCAGGCGACCCTGAAGGTATATAGAGGCACCAAAGATAAAGGTGAGTTTCAATCTTACAAAGTGCCTGTTGAAGCTGGAATGGTAGTTCTTGACGCCATTCACTATATTCAACAAAACTTTGATCCGGAACTAGCTGTGCGTTGGAATTGCAAGGCTGCTAAATGCGGTTCATGCAGTGCTGAAGTTAACGGCATGCCTTCTTTGATGTGCAAATCAAGAATGGATTCGTTCAAAGACGACGAAGACATTTGTGTTCAACCGATCAAGACTTTTCCTATCATCAAAGACTTGGTCACCGACGTCAGTTGGAACTATGAAGTCAATAAAAAGATCAAAGCTTTTTCGCCTTCTCCAGATGCTGACTGGACCATCTATCAAGAAGATATTGAGCGCGTTCAAGAGTTTCGCAAATGTATTGAATGCTTCCTCTGCCAAAACGTCTGCCACGTTCTGCGCGATCACGAACGCAAAGACAATTTCATGGGCCCACGTTTCATGGTACGGGTAGCCGGTTTGGAGATGCATCCTCTAGATGAAGCCAATCGCATGAAGTATCTAAAGGATGAAGGCCATATTGGTTATTGCAACATCACAAAGTGCTGCACTGAAGTTTGTCCTGAAGATATTCACATCACTGACAATGCCATTATTCCGTTGAAAGAAAGAGTGGTGGACGAGTTCTACGACCCATTAGGTAAGTTCATCCGTGGTGTTCTTGGCGGCGGCAAAAAGAAGTAAGTAAGTAAGTAAGTAAGTAAGTAATTAGACCTAGAAACTGCACTTAAAAAAAGGCGGCTGTAAGCCGCCTTTTTTGTGCCACTAAATATAGTGCTTATCCGCCGTTAGAGAAAGAACCAGTGGGGCCGCCAGGACCAGCAGGTCCACCCGGGCCGCCAGGTCCACCAGGACCAGCAGGTCCACTCGGGCCACCAGGTCCACTTGGTCCACCAGGTCCAGTCGGCCCACCCGGGCCTTTCGGTCCGGCAGGTCCACTTGGGCCGCTGGGGCCTTTGGGTCCACTGGGTCCGCCGGGTCCACTCGGGCCACCAGGGCCTTTCGGTCCAGCCGGGCCACTTGGTCCACCGGGTCCTTTGGGTCCACTTGGGCCGCCAGGTCCAGCGGGTCCACTCGGGCCGCCAGGTCCAGCGGGTCCACTCGGCCCGCCAGGTCCAGCAGGGCCACTCGGGCCGCCAGGTCCAGCGGGGCCACTCGGGCCGCCGGGTCCAGCGGGGCCACTCGGGCCGCCAGGTCCAGCGGGGCCACTCGGGCCGCCAGGTCCAGCGGGGCCACTCGGGCCGCCAGGTCCTTTGGGTCCGCTCGGTCCGCCAGGTCCAGCGGGTCCACTCGGGCCGCCAGGTCCAGCAGGTCCACTCGGGCCGCCAGGTCCAGCGGGTCCACTCGGGCCGCCAGGTCCAGCGGGTCCACTCGGGCCACCGGGTCCTTTGGGTCCACTCGGTCCGCCAGGTCCAGCGGGTCCACTCGGGCCGCCAGGTCCAGCAGGTCCACTTGGGCCGCCAGGTCCAGCGGGTCCACTCGGGCCGCCGGGTCCAGCAGGTCCACTTGGGCCCCCGGGTCCAGCAGGTCCAGCAGGGCCACTTGGGCTTGGAGGAGGCGCGGCGGATGGAATTGGAGGTGGATTAGCAGGAGGACCAGGAGGCGCGGCTGCAGCTGCAGTACCGCCAGTTCCGCCACCCCCAGCACTAGCAATGACCGGACCGGCATAATCAGGATTTTCCATAGGCCGTTCAGATGTGATCGAAAACACCATCGGTCCATTTAGTCCGGGAACATTGAAGACCGGCAGTGGAATAGAAAGAAACGGCGTACAGGACAAAGTGGTTGTAACACTAACGATTTTGTCTGTGCCATCAGCAGATGAAGTGCCATCTCTATAACTAACTGTAGTTGTAGGCGGACTTGAGACCTTAACAAATTTGCCCATGCCATTGAGCCACTGATCAGGGATACCTTTGCAAACAGTTCCTGTCGGGCTGACAGCATCGTGCCAATCAAGCAGTGAAGCTTCGTGGGTCTGATTGCTGTTTAAGACCTGGCCATCACAATAGGCCAGAGCAACAGCGAGCATATCTACCAACGGAAAGAATATGCAAATCAACAGAATAATTAGAGCCGGTGCAAACTCTGCAATGCCTGAGCCACTTGCAGAGCGTGAATTAAAATAGGCGGCCCGATACAATTTGCTATTTGGCACAACTACCTCAAAGATTGATGCTTTGAAAAGGTAGTACGAATTGTCAACTGGTGCTAGAGAGATTGTCTAATCTGTTACTCAGCGACCAAGTGGCATCTTGTCTATTTGAGTCCAGGTGCTGCTCGAATTGATATTTGGATTGTAATTGGGATCGTTAGTAGGCCGGTAATTACCTTGCCCGTCGCTCCAAATCGTACTGTGATAACCGTCATGTTTTGAGCCGTCAGCGGCGGTTTCACGTCCCATCATCAAATCACCAAAGGCTTCCGTTTGAGACATTCCGGAAGTACCCGTGGCGCCCCCGGTTGGAGCATAACGAGCCTGTAGCCTCATTTGGTCAGAGGCATACTCTTGTTCTCGACGAGCGGCTTGGTTAGCAAAGAACTGAGCATTGCCGGCCACAACCATCTGCCCGAGCTTGTTGGCATTAGCAATAGAGCTTGCAGTTTCTTGTAAGCGCCAATTGTTGTGCTGCAGTGCTTGCTGCTGCACCTGTGCTCGAACAGCCTGCCAAGCCGGATTGGGCTTAAATGAAGTGACCATAGCCCAGAAATTTGGACGTTGAGCTTCTAGTTCGCCTTGGGCTGTGCGGAAGCTAAAGAGAGTGCCGAAGCCCCAGTTGTACTGCACCATAGAACCGACAGTGCTGCTGCGGCTGGTTACCCCATTAAAAGCGGTTTTCACACCATAGATTTCTTCTTCTACAGGTTGGCCATTTAATACATATGAAATTTTTGCACAAACACATTCTTGCACTCCACCAGCAGGGCAAGCGACTTGCAAGCGCTGTGCCAAATCTGGCACGGATACAATCTGCTCAACTTTGAGATTCTGGGCAGAGCCTCGCAGTTTAGGAATCTCAAAATGCAGCATTGCATCTTGGGCTGACACGGGCGGAAGGAGAGTAGCACCATCGCCTAAAGGCTGACCAGGTCTAGCCATTGAACGGGGCACCAACCATACAAACTGTTCAGCAGGGAAGAATTCTAAGGCCGATTTGCCATCAGCACTACAGGCTAGAGTGTGCAACTGCAGAGGCTGGCTAAAATGTTCAATGTTCCAAACTACCTGACTCTGAGCTTGCCATCCACTAGGTATTAGATAAACACCGGCCACCAAGTTGAATTTTGGATCAAATATCGAATAGGGAACAGAGGGAACAGAGGAAAGAGAAGATTGATTGCTCTCACCGGTAAGCGCCGATTGCGCCTGCGCACCACCGTATATTGCAATACCTATGCATACTGCAAGAAAGACAATCAGTGATAGCTTTTTAGAATTTGCCATTTACTCAGTCGGAGCCGCTGCTTTAGTAACAGAATAGGTCCAGGTGGCATGCAACTTTTCGTCTTTAACGTTTAAGGTGGTTATACCAGCTTTATCAAAATACTCTTTGAGCGGGTCGATTATCGCTTTGCGATCATTGCCATCTTTAAGCTCAACTTGAGCCTCAACTTCCACCGGGCCTTCGCTAGCTTTATCCACTTCGGCACCAGCTCTCTGCCACTTCATTGTCGTTTTGCCACCAGTGGCAGCCACACCTTCAGTGAGTTTAGTCTCGATCAAATTGCGTGCTTCTAGATAAGTCATTTTTGCAATTGGATCTTCAACCTGCGGTGGCCGATTCATTAATTGACCGATCCAACTATCTTTCAATAGATAGCCGGCTACTCCTAAAGCAATGACACCAGCGGCGACGAAAGGCATCAAATTAATAGTGGGCTTCTGAGCAGCTTGCTCGCTACCAAAAAGTTTACTTGAGCCCAACTTCACTCGTTGTTTTGTTCCGCAGGAGGGACATACAGCCTCGTGGCCGTGAAGTGGAACTTTGCAGGTAGGACAATCGTGCATATTTTCTGACTCTTTACAAGAAGCTGTTGGCAACCCATGTCGCCGCTATAATCTAGCACTATGGGCACACTGGCAACAAGGCCAAATCACTCAGCCTTCCACAAATTTCTGGGTACCATCGATCACTCCTTTTGATGGGGTGCGAATAGATGTAACTGCACCTAATGCGATACCAGCAATAAGGCCACCGAGGTGGGCAAAGACGGCAATGTGAGGAATGAATTGATCCATTACTATTTGCGACAAGGCAATGGCTACCATCATCCACAAGTAGCGCTTACGTATTGATTCTGGTAGCACTGCCTTTAGTTTCCAAATGCCCACACCGACTGCCCCAAAGATAGCGAGAATCGCTCCTGAAGCCCCAACGGCTGGTTCATCGGGACGCAGCATGAGGTGCGCCACACCAGAGAGAACGCCACCAAAAAAGTAAATTGCTAAAAAGCGATTGGTACCAAAAATATTTTCAGTTATCCGGCCGAAGGCTAAAAGACCAAGCATGTTGACACCAAGGTGAATGACTGTGGTGTGTAAGAACATGTAGCTGAAGAGGCGGTAATACTCGCCGTTTTTAATGACCGCATCAGACAACAGGCCGCTTTTAAAAATTGACAGAGCTAGGGTAGGAGCCAATTTAAAGTGGGGATCGGCCAAGAGAAACACAGCCAAATTGATGAAGAGCAAAGTATTTACGACTGGTGAGCGTCTACGCGGTGCCAGTATTTCTTGAATGAAAGCACCCCGCTGAAAATGAGACCAGATGTCTTTCATCTCGGCTTTGCAGTCGTCAACTGTAAACGACACGCTACCTTGATGCACAATCTCGCTATCGGAGTTTGTTTGATCAAGAGCATATTGAATACGCTTGCGCAAAATAGGCACTTCAGTTTTGGTCAGAGCTTTCTCAAAGGCGGCCTGAGCTTGGGCGATCTCGCCTTCTTTAGTAAGACAGCGACCCATCCAGTAGAGTGATAGTGCTTCAGGCAAAGTAATCTTGGCCTCACCAATAACGGCGAGAAGCTGGTCTACTTGGTTACGAGCGCCGCACAATGAAAAGAAAGGAAGCAATGCCATGGCCAGCGAATCAAGGGGTGTAATAGATTCGTCAAAGCGAGACTGACGTAAGCATTCCGCAGCTTTGTGATAGAGACCCAGTTCTATATAGGCTCTTGCGGCAGAAAAATATAGCATTGGCGATGCTTTGCGAGCAGCAAAGCGCAATTTCTCAAAATCATCAACTACAGCCTGCCACTGCCAGCAGAGGCAGTTGCCATAGAGACCGTATTGAATTGGCACGTCTTTCAAGCTATCGGGCAAATCGGGCGAGTTCTGCCAACGGCCTAAAAGTTCTTCACCCAAAACGGGGTCTTCTTTGGAAAAGGCAATATAGGCATCAACCATATCTTTCCAGAACTGACCCGGTTTGCCCCAAAAAACCAGCGGCAAAAGCTTGCCCCACTTAGCCATTTCTTCTGTGTTCATGCGGGTCATAGAATTTTTAGCTTGGCCAAAAATGTACCAAGCGGGCACGTGAAATAAAAGAAAGAGGCTCCAACCTGCTATTTGAGCAATCCAGATATTGCGGCAAAGCATGCCTATAAGCACTGCCACTAATACCAAGCAACTCTGCAACACCAGCCCCTTGCCCCAGGCCAAAGGTGTCATGGAGCGCACAGCCAGCGAAATGCCGGTGAGAATAATTATGGGAAAGAGAGTGTAGTAATGAAAGGGGGTCATTTTTTAGCGGCTGGGCTTAAAGCCCGGCATGCGAACCCTTCTTGAAGGAATGGCCTTAACAAAACGCTCGGTGATTAGTTGCGGTCTAGTAATGGCTGAGCCGACGACAACGGCATAAGCACCCAATTCAAAAGCATTTGTAAGTTCTTCTGGAGTCCATATGCGCCCTTCAAGAATTATTGGCGAGGCAATATGGTCAACAAATTCTTTTAGTAAGTCTAAACCAGGACCATGCTCTTTAGGTAGCGCTGTCTCTTCAGTGTAACCAAATAGCGTCGTCGAAATGATATCGGCACCGGCCTCATCGGCTGCCATGCCCTCACCAAAAGTAGAGCAATCGGCCCAGACCGGCAGCTTCAGCTGGCTGTGAATTTTTTCTATTGTCTCTTTTAGACTAAGTTGATCAGCCCTTTTGCGACCTGTTGCGTCTAAAGCAATAAAATCAGCGCCAGCTTCTGCCAAAGCCTCAGCTTCAGCAAAGCTAGCGGTGATATATACAGAAGATAGCTTTTCAGCTGCCGGTATCTCTGACTTCGTTAAACCGACAATCGGTAAGTGACCTTCAAATAGCTTTTCAGCTGCGGCCCGGACATGACGGACATTCTCTACGCCTTCTAGACGTAAGGCACGAGCGCCGCCATTAATAGCAGAGAGCGACATCGCCAAAATATGATCAGGGTGATTAAGTGGTTCTCCGCTGCTGGCTTGACACGACACGACCAAGGCACCATCAATGGCCTGAATTGCATCGCGAAAACAGTCTGCTATTTTTGCCATAAAATTCTACACATTCGGGTTCAAGTTGAGACAGATGAACTTGGGCTGAGTCATTTCAGTCAAGGCATAACGAATACCTTCTAGGCCTAAACCAGACTCTTTGCGGCCACCATAAGGCATGTGGTCGGCTCTAAAAGTCGGAGCATCGTTGACCATGACGCCACCAGCATCAATGCCGCGAGCAAGCTTGAAAGCAACATCTACATTGGCGGTAAATACACCCGCTTGCAGACCATAACGCGAGTCATTGCAAGAAGCAATGGCATCATCAACAGTGTCATATTTCATGATGCTTACAATTGGCCCAAAGACTTCTTCTGATACCACCGACATGCCGCGATTGGTCTCAGTCAAGATAACTGGCTCGACCAGATTGTTACCACATTTCTTGCCGCCATGAATAAGCTTGGCACCGCCTTTGACGGCTTCATCTACCCATTCGATTGTTTTATCGACTGAGCCTGCATCAATTAGTGGACCGACGTCAGTATCGTCATTAAGCGGGTCGCCTACTTTCAGAGCAGCTACAAAGTTTTTGAATTTCTCCAAAAATTTGTCATAAACCTGGCTTTGAACATATACACGTTGTACTGAAATACAAATTTGACCGGCATGGGCATAACCACCACGGCATGCGGCTTTTGCAGCAGCGTCTAGGTCAGCATCTGAGTGCACGACGATACCGGCATTGCCACCGAGTTCTAATATCACTCTTACACCGGCGTGCACTTCACCACGAAGTCTCCAACCAACTTCTTGCGAGCCTGTAAAAGTAAGAAGAGCGATTCTCGAATCGCGCACCAAGGCATTACCTTTAGAGCCGCGGCAGGGGGTAACAATCAGTGCCCCGTCTGGCAAGCCAGCTTGCTTGAGAAGCTCTGCCAATTTAAAGCTTGATACCGGTGTTTGCGAAGAGGGCTTGAGCACCACAGTGTTGCCAGCCGCAATTGCCGGTGCCAGTTTGTGAGCAACAAGATTGAGAGGGAAATTGAATGGTGTCACCGCTGCCACCACACCAATTGGTTCGCGCAAGATCATGCCGATGCGGGCTTCGTTGCCAGCGTTAGTATCCATCTGTAGCTGCTCGCCATCTAGACGAAGAGCTTCGCGTGATGCAATTGCAAAAGTATTGGCTGCCCGAGAAACTTCTACTCTGGCATCTTTAATTGGTTTGCCACCCTCTTGGGCGATGGTCTGCGCCATGTCTTCGATGTTGTTGAGAATCAGTTGAGAGGTTTTGGCCAGAATTTCCGAGCGCTTGTAGGCTGGCATATTCTTCATCACATTTTCGAAAGTCTCTTTAGCCAAGGTCAGCGCCGCATCAATAGCTTTCTCATCGGCCTGGCCGACCACTGCTACGACTTCCCCGCTAAAAGGGCTTTTAACTTCAGTAAATTCAGTGGTGACCAAACCTTTGATAGACAAAGGGTACTTGACAATCTCTTTCAACATTTTATCTTGCTCGTTCAATATTAGAGGGAATTAGTCGGGAATTAGTCGGTCTTTTCTAGTTTTCGCTGCCGCTGCATACTATATGACAACATGTGACAAATGTTGAGATAATGCTCGAATGTTGAAGTTATTTCAACAGTTTCGACCTCAGGCGGGGCTTCCGCGCCTAAACACTGAAACCATGGCAGCCTGCAGGCCAAATTATAGCTAATAAATGGCATATCTTTAGGCTATCGACTTAAACCATATTGAGGGTTCTTTGCCTCTGCCGGTTTTCAATGGTAGACTGCTCTTCCCCATCAAGATACTCAATTTCAGATTCAGATATTGAAGGCGTTCAGATTGGATTCCCAAAAATTGAAATTTAAAAGTCTTAGAAGCGCTGACAGAAAATCCATTTGGATAGCAGTGTCTTTATCTATATTGACCAGTGGCGCTGCCAGCATTTTGCCAGCTAGTGCCACCGACGTGCACTCTAGTTTGCACCATTCTTCTAGTACCGTTGTCGCCTACGAGAGCGGTAACTCTAATGAAGCAAAAAAACGCTTGCTGCAGCAAGAGAAGCAGAAATTAGAAAAAGAGAAGCGCGAGTACCATAAAAAGGTACAAGAAATTAGAAAGACTGAGAACCAGGCTTACAAGAAACTCGGCATTATCCAAAGAGAGTTGACTGTCACCACTGGCAAACTAACTAATACCAAGCAACAAGTAAGCCACACTGAAAACAAAATCAACGAAACCCAGGCTAAGCTGACCACGGTTAAAACTAAAGAAGCTAGCTTGCAAGAATCTGCCGCCTTCCGTCTTAGAGAGATCTATGAAGGCAACCGTTTGAATTTTGTTGAAATGCTCTTTCAAGTCGATAATTTACAGACTCTTTTAGACCGCCTCTACTATCAAGAGCGTGTTGCTGAGCAAGACAAAAAGCTTATCGACGAATTGCGCCTGCGCGAATCAGTACTTTCGCAGAACAAGCAGCAACTTGGTGCTCAGAAAAATATGCTGGCTGATTTAGTTTCGCAAATCGCTGAAAAAGCGATGGCAATTGCTAAAGAGAAGCTCGGCCAACAACAAACAGCTGAGCGTCTACGCAGCCAACGAGCTTTCTATGAACAGGCCGAACGAGAGTTGGCCAACGAATCTGCTCGACTAGAGAAACAAATTTTTGTGATGGAAAGCTCTAATCGCAAAAAAGGCGGACCAATTACGGTTGGCTCAGGCAGTATGTGTATGCCTCTGCGGGCACCTGTTACTTCGCCTTTTGGCTGGCGTAAGCACCCCATATTTGGTGTGCGCAAATTCCACTCAGGCGTCGACCTTGCTGGTCCTAATCGCTCAGCTATTCACGCTGCCGATGGTGGCAATGTTCTCTATACAGGTTGGTATGGTGGCTACGGAAAAGTAGTAATCATAAGCCACGGCAACAGCATGGCCACTCTCTACGCTCACTTATCTAGAGTGGCAGTAGGAGCTGGTGACAATGTCTCAAAAGGCGATGTGATTGCCTATGAAGGCACCACTGGTTTCTCCACAGGACCACACTTACACTTTGAAGTGAGAGTGAACGGCAAACCAAATAATCCAATGGCTTACGTGCGCTAAACCTAACTGAAAGGATTGAGACTATCAATCTCTGGGTTAGCACCATTTTCACGACAAAATTGTTGTAGATAGTGGAAAGCCACTATTACTAGCGCATGAGTAATGGTTCCGTTTTTAATCAGGCGCGGAATATCTTTAATTGGTACAAGGCGAATTGCTACTTCTTCGGTGCCTTCAAAACGTGGCACACAGATTTGCTTAACATTGAGCGATAGATAGGTATCGCAGATATTGCTTTGAATAGCCGGATTTGGATGATTGCGACCTAAGAAAATTAGCTCTTCACCGACGCAGCCAGTTTCTTCAAGAAGTTCGCGCCGACCCGCCACCATGGAGCCGCCATCTTCTTCGTCAATCATGCCACCAGGAATTTCGAGAGTGACTTGCTCAATGCCATGCCGATATTGCTCAATCAAGACGACCTGATGGTCTGGAGTGACAGCAATGACATTAACCCAGTCTGTCGGTTTGAAGACATAAAAGTCATGAGTCTCACTGATACCTTCAGTGGTGCGCTGTGAAATCAGCTTATGCACGGTGAAAACTCTACAGTCAGCAACCAGTTCTCTATTGATAGTTGTCCAATGGCGCACTGTGACATTCAACTGACTGCTAGAACTTGGCAATTTATCTCCGTGGTCACCGACCGCTATATTTTTTTATAAGACTACCTTGTCAATTATATCGGTAAACAAAAAAAAGTTGCCATACCCTAATAGGCATGGCAACAATATAACTTCTGGCTATAGCTGCTTGATTTGCTGAAAAATTTTGCAGTTAGGCTATTTTAGAAGCCTTTCTTTTTAGCTCACTGACCAAGTCTTCTTGACCGAGGATATATCCACGGCGAGCTTGATCGTCGGCATAGTTGATGATTGATTCGGTCAGAGCATTGAGCATAGACATAGGTACGAATTCACTTACTTGATTGAGCAAGCGTTCGGTGGCGAGCCATTCTTCAGTGTTCAACGGAATGGCGTCATCGAGACGGGCAATTACTGTGTAGTTCTGAAGTTTGTCTACTTTAGCGTTCATTGTTTTCACCTTATTAAGCTATGCCAGAGAGTTTTAAAAAATGTCAGTGGAAAACAAGACCCTCAGCTGGGGCCTTCGTGTTATCTACTGTTCTTGAAATCCTTACTACTCCGCTCAGACTAGGTCCGAACGTTGTGTTTGTTTCTCTGCATTTCTTATGCCCGCTAAACTTCCAATTAACCCTGAAATTTAGTTATCAAGCGGGAACTTTCTTTTTTAGAGGTTTTCAGCAGCTTTGTAAGATCGAACGAAAGCCTCTGCCTGAGCCACGCTCGTCACTTCCTTAATTTCTTGAGCTTCAGTCAATGAATTTAGGATTTCTCCGATAATTGGTCCTGGTTTTACCCCAAGTATCCTCATTACATCCGCCCCGTCCATGAGCTTCGGCAATTTCTTGGTTGCTTCTATATAGGCTGGATATCCGTCCATCAGTTCGACAAGACAGCGCTCTAAGCGATCGCGTTCAGCGGCCAAGCCAGCGCCACAGGTGGCCCCAAAATCGGCAAAGGCAAGCATCATTAGCTCCGGTACTTCCTCACCCACCGTACGATAAAAGCGGTTCAGAGCTTTGGCCGTGGGCGTGCCAGTATGGAAGAGGTGACCTGGTCGCAAATGCCAGAGCACAAGCCTTTCTACAAATCGGGTCATGGTTTTTGACCACTTCTCCCGGTCTGCCAATGGCCGGATCATCTCGGCACCAAGTTTGTCGTGACCAATAAAAGTATGGCGACCCTCAGGGGTAATTTCCCAAGTATTAGGCTTACCAATGTCGTGCAAAAGAGCCGCTATCTTTGTGGCAGCAAGCCGTGTCACGCCTGGCACTAAGGGTAAATGGGCAGACTGTTGTACCCATTCTGGCAAAGCGAGAAAACGATTTTCTAACTGGGGAATAGTCTCGACGCTGTGATCAAACAAAGCTAAGTGGTGGAAGCTATTGGCAGTCACCCGGCGGCAATCTTTGAGCTCAGGATAAATCTCTTCGAGGAGGCCTATCTGACCCATTTCAACAATGAGGCGAGCCACCTTGTGACAGTTCATCATGGTGAAGAACTCATAGGTAATGCGTTCGCGCGCAACCTGATTAAGAGTCTGCACATGCGCCTTGAGATAGCCTCTCGTGATTGGCTCTATCTCGGCGTCAAGATAGGCGGCAAAGCGATAGGCTCGCAGGACCCTCAATGGGTCATCGAGCAAGACCTGTTCTGAGACGGCTCGAATAATATTGTTTTTGAGGTCACTCAAACCGCCTGTGGGGTCGAGCACTTCATCGCTGTGATCAGGATCAAAGACCAAGGCATTGACTGTGAAATCACGGCGCAAAATATCGCGATCAATACTGCCACCAACACAACCGGCAAAATCGAGGTATGTCTGTGGTTCTGCAGTGCTCGTAGAATCTAGATCTTGATGAGGCAGCAAAACTACGCGAGCAATATCATTAGATTGGTCAAGCAAAACAAAATGGCCAGCCATATTCTCGGCCACAACTCGAGCCAAGCTGATTGCCGGGCTCTCTTGCCCCTTAGTTTCAGCAGAACCAATTACGGCAAAATCAAAATCGATGGCACCGGCTTCACCTTTTAGTGACTGAGCGGGCGTTCGACCAACATCAACAGCGTCGCGAACGGCGCCACCAACAAGATATGTCTTCACTCCCTGAGCCTGGGCTATAGCAAATGTTTCTCGAACAACATCGGCCTCAAGGGGGCTGCGTCCGGGCAAAAACCTGACTTTAGTGCCGGCCATGGCCAATATCCACTTAGTTTATGGTGTCCAGTTTTCCAGATTCCATCAAGTCTTTCTCGGCTTTAGAGATCTTGAAGTGCCCCAGCACATAAACAAGACCGCCAACCAAGCTTGACATCGTCGTCAACCCTAGCCACATGATTGCATAAGTAAGCGCGGGGGCCCGATCAACGCCAGCCAGAGTGAGAAAATAAGTATAGGCCCACTCGCGAATACCAATGCCGTTAAAGCTCGGTGTGATGAAACCGAGAACAGCGACTGAGGGATAGAAAACAAAGTAATACCAAAGTGGAATGCTAGTCAGGCCTAGAGCCAGGCCCACAGCCACGTGGCACATAACAATCACAACTTGCATGATTACCGACAAGCCGATGGTAGTAGCCATCAGACGGCTGTCATGCCAATAAATAGAAGCAGGAGAATTATTCAGCTGGCGCGAGACCCAATTTTCTGGTCCCAAGAAGCGCGCTGCGAGCCGCGGCAAGAAAGGTAGCACCGAAAAGATTCCGACTGTACCTAGCAAAATAGGTAGTTTGAGCTGTAGTGGCAAGCCGCCGCCACCTGGTCCAAAGAGAATACCGAGGGAGGCAAACAAGAAAAGTACTGCAATGCCGACGGTGCGGTCGGCTAAGACCGAATAGAAAGCATGGGCATATTTGCCCGTGCCCTTCGAGAGATAGTAACAACGGCTAAAGTCACCGCCCACAGTAGATGGCAAAAAGAGGTTGAAAAAGACGCCGACGAAACAGAATTGCACCATTTTGAGCAAGCTCTGATTGAGGCCAACGGCGATAGCCAGTAGCTTCCAGCGATGAGCATTGAGAAAAGTTGAGCCCAAAAACAAAGCAACAGCTGCGAGGAGATACCAAGGATTGGCTTTGAGAGCAACCTCTATTGATTTTGAAAGGTCAACCTTGCCGAATAAGAAAAGACTTGCGAACAAAACCACCGAAACTGCAATTTTGGCGCGCAGTTTGGTGCGTTCTGAGATTTTTATTGAGTTGATTGCAGCAGTGACTGAGAATTGCCGAGTTTTACTGTCTGTATTCAACTGGGATTCCATATTAGCCAGAGCTTCGGCACTTGTTTGGGATTTCTGGCTAGAGGTCGGGCTGCCTGTGTTAGCGACATCTGGGCTATCGCTTTTGCCTTTCTCCAGAAGGGTTCCCTGATTGGCCATCATTCTAGAGCCGCCTCCAAATTACCTAAGTTTATTAAGCAGAGCCTAATCAGTTGCAATCATAGGGGAAATGCCAAGATACTTGAAACCCAAAATAATTAACTTCTTGACGAGAAAAAGATTTCTCACAGCTTTTGTCGCAAGAAAGCCGCTATTTATCGACGCGACGGCCAATTTGGGGCTACAATTAAAAATTCCCAAGACTTCACTATCTAGCGATTAGGCTTCAGCATTCTTAAGAGAGAAAGCATAGTCTGAGCGAGCCAGGGGCATAGTGATCTAAGATTTGTATATTGAATACTCCGAATGTTTCGAAGGTAGAGGTAGAAAGTTGTTGGATAGGAAAGTAATAGCTCGGGTCGGAATACCGCTTGCATTCTGCCTTGCTTTCTTTGGTTTACAAAGCTGGCTATTTGCTAAAGGCAAAGGCGATGCCATTTCTCAGACATTAATAGCTGATGGTGCTGCCGGAAACTCCCACGAGCTGATTAGACAAGTCGCTCTGGCACAGTCTAATCCCCAAGACCTTTATCGCCGGTCATGGAAGCTAATCAAAGAGCAGTACTACGACCAAAAGTTTAACGGCCAAAATTGGAATCGTTGGGAGCATAACTACGACGGCAAGCTGAAGACGAGCGACGAGTCGCACAAAGCTGTCGAAACAATGCTTGCTTCACTAAACGACCCATATACTCGTTTTCTCGATCGCGAAGCTTTCTCAGAAGAGAAGGACCAGATTGAAGCCCACCTCTTCGGTGTTGGCATGCAGCTGGGTATGAACAAAGAGCACAAAGTAGTGGTGATCGCACCGATTGAAGGCACCCCTGCCTACAATGCCGGCATGCTCTCTGGTGACGAGATTATCGAAGTCGATAATAAACAAGTCAAAGGTCAATCTCTAGACCAGGTGGTCAAACAGATTCGCGGTCCAATCGACACCAAAGTAATCATTACTTTTACTCGGAAGACAGAGCGTAAAAAAGTAACTTTGCAACGCGCTGAAATTCCAATTAAGGCTGTTGGTACATCTGAAATACTCCCAGGCAATGTCGGATATATACGCCTTGAGAGCTTTATCTCCAACAAAGCTGACAAAGAGATGGTTAAAGCTCTAAACACAGTATCTAAGGCCGATGGCATCATCCTTGATTTGCGCAACAATCCTGGCGGCCTGCTCTCCAACGCTGTGCAAATCGCTAACATGTTCCTTGAGAAAGGCATCATCGTTAGTACTATTGATGCGGAAGGCTACAAGCAATCGCAGGTATCTGCTGGTTCACCAATTAGCACCCAACCGCTGGTAGTGCTAATCAATGGCGGTTCGGCTTCTGCCAGTGAAATTCTTAGTGGTGCTCTACGTGACAACGGCAGAGCGAAACTGGTTGGCCAAAAATCATTTGGTAAAGGACTCGTTCAAGCCATCAACCGTCTCGAAGATGGTTCTGGTATCAACGTCACCATCGCCAAGTATCTAACGCCAAACGATACTGATATCCACAAGACCGGTATCATTCCTGACTACAAGGTTGAGCTGAAAGAAGACGATATTAAAGATACAAAAGGACCTTGGTGGTACGACCCAACTCTGTCTAACTTCAAACGCAGCCCATCTGACGGCAAAGATATTCAATTGGCCAAAGCAATTGAAGTGATGAAAGAAGAAATTGCCAAGAACAATGGTGGCACCGCAAATACTTCTAGCGCTGCTGCAAGTAACACCGTATCTACTACTGGTGAATTCAAAAAAGTTCCGTAGTAAATCGGCAACAAACCAATAAAAAAGAGGGGGCAACCCCTCTTTTTTTTATTCTCAAAATTTTGATTTAGCAGTCAATGCCTTCGATGGCACGGCCATGGTGCTTTAATTGAGTGGTGGCAGATATAGTGCTAGCCTCAGCCATCAACCAATCTGGAGCACGGCGGCCAGTGAGCACTAAGATACTGGGATCATGCCTCTCACCTAAAGTGTTCTTTACTGCATCCCATTCAACTAGACCAACGCGAGCCACATCAAGCAGTTCGTCGCCAATCACCACATCGTCTCTACGCTTAAGGCCTTCAGCTAAATAGGTTAAGCCAAGCGCTGCAGCATCCTTGTCTTCAGGCAAAATGCCATTAGGTGAACTGTATAACCTAAAGCTGCCCTTTGGGCCGCTGCCCAGGCGATTTACCCCGGTGTAGTTCATGGTAAGTCGGCCTAAGCCTTCAGCTTGAGATTGAGCAAGTAGTCTCAAGCCCTTGCCCTCAGACGAATTTTCTTCAAGCTTGTCGAAGAAGACTAAAGTGACGTTCATGCCCTTACTCAGCGCTCTTAGAGCTAAACCGAAAGTGGCGGTTGTCTTGCCAGCCCCAGTACCTAAATAAAGACGTATTTTCTCAAGGCTAGCTTTTTCAAAAACAGGATCAATGGTTGTCATTAAGAGAGCTCCAGATCATGGCATCAATTTTAGAATATTCAGCTAGGCACGACTGGCGTCGGCTTACCTTCTTTGTCGAGACAAACAAAAGTCAACTCAGCAGAAGTCACGCGCACCTGCTCATGACCCCTAGTAGACTCAACTTCAACAGAGACAGTCACCGAAGTGCGACCGACCCGCAAAGTTTTGGTGTAGAAGCTCACCACTTCTCCAACCAGTACCGGGGCTTTAAATTCTACTTCTTTAATCCCTGCAGTGACTATACGTTGCTTGGTTGTCTTACCAACTTCGACAGCACCGGCTAAGTCGATATAACTCAAGATGATGCCACCAAAGATTGTCCCAGCATTATTTGTATCTTTGGGCTGTAAAACCACCCTGATAGCGGGATCTCGCAGCTCTTGAGAAGTTGAGTTATTGGCGGAAGAAGAAGAGGAAGAAGACAAGTGATGAACCCCGTAGCTCCAAAGATGGTGCCTATCCTAACTGAAGAAAGTGAAGAATATAAGCTATTCAAGTAATAGACACTAAGATATAATCGCCAAGTGGAAAATCTTTTATTCACATGGCAACCTTAATTTACTAAGTCCTGGAGCATTGAAGTTGACCCAGTTTAAGTACAGACAATTGTGGTTGTCGGGCCTAACATTGTCGCTTTTGAGCTCAGCACCAATGGCGATGGCAGCTGTTGAAGCACCATCCTCGCCTTCACCTGCGTTAGTTGACTCGGGTACCTTCGCTCGCGAAACCAATATCAACTTAGAGCGTATTTCTCTTCCTGGTCAAGAAACTGAAGCTGCCAAAAACAGTTCTAAAAATAGCGTCGCAGATAGTGACGCAACTGATAAGACTGTCGAAGCATCAGCTTCATTCACTGAAGAAGCACCAAGAGCAATTGCCCAATCGGCACCATTACGGGATGCCGATATCGTACCTATCGACCTCACTCCCGTACGCTTACCTGAGCGCACCAGTGCTTTTAATGGTCTCGATTCTTTTAAATCTCAAGCTCTATACAAATTACCCGGTCGTGTTTTCTTCAACGCTTCGGTTGAAAACTCGTTGCGTTTTGAAGCCAATACATTCCAGACCAATCGTCACTATTTGTCAGATATGGTCTATCGGGTCATGCCCAACGTCACTTTAGGCTATGCCTTAGATAAGAAGACCAGAGTTTCTGCCAACTACTTCTTCTTCCGCGATCAATATACTCTACGCAATAATGCCTTGAGCAGAAACATCCACTCTATCGGTGGACGTATTGATAGAGACGTTAAAATCAACGAGAAAACTAATGCTACTTTTGGCTTGATGCCCAGAGTGCTTTTCATCAATACAGCCAATGCACCTTCTATTCTCTACAACGACTTAATTCCATCTGCAGTGATTTCTCGTCGTGTGGGCCAATCGGGTTTGATTTACGGTAGCGTTATGGGTCAAATTAGATGGCATGGCATTGCCAGCGGCTTCCAAGAATTCGACCAATTTTATTCATTTGGTGGCACCTGGCGCAAAGGACCTTGGAACTTCTTAGTCGACAATACTTTGGTAACTAACTTCGGAAGCCGTCGCCTCAGATTCGGACCGAACAACCAAGTAATTATCACTACTCTAGAAGCTGGTCGCCGCATTCACCCGCGTCTACCAATCACAGCTTTTGTCAGAGCTGAGCCAATTTTCAATATGGGCGCTAATACCACCCCTGGTTATTCTGGCTTCAACTTCCGTATTTTCGGCGGGTTGCGGGCAGAGATTGCTAAACCACCAATCTTCCCAATCAAGCTCAAGCACGGCTAAACGGCAAGAATTAGCGGCTATCGCCTATTAGCTGAAAAGCTGCCCAATAGCGCGGATTAGCACGCGTCTTAATGGCCCCTGGTGAGGTAGGCATAGTGAGACCTTTTTCCATAAAGGCAATGGTCTTAAGTTGTGCATCTCTTAGCGCTCTGGCTTTGTGCTCACCTTTGAGGTAGTCGCGGTAGAAGGCTTCCATTTGATACTCGGTCATAACGTCGTCGACGTTCCACAATGTCACGAGTACTGATGGCGTACCGGCAATAATAAAGGCACGTGAAAGACCAGCCACACCATCACCGGTAATCTTGCCGCGACCGGTTTGGCAAGCAGAAAGAGTAACTAATTTGGCCTTAAGTGGTGGCAGTTGCAAAATATCTTTGACAGAAAGAATACCATCGTCATCACCAGTGGTGGCAAGTAAAACGGCCGAATCCATTGGTCTATCTTCGTCAATTAATCCGTGAGTAGCTAAATGGATAACGCTACTCTTTGGGGCAAACTGGCGCAAAGTGGCTTTCGTTGCTTCTGTACCAATCTTGACAAACGAATTATCTTGGCCAAATAGTTCAGATATTTTCTTCACTTCACGCTCTGCGTAAGGTAGAGCACCGAGAACTGAGACAATATTGATTTTTGGATTGCCAAAAGCAAAGAGATGATCTTTACCACCAGGTAAGTCGGCACTGAGTTTCTGTGTAGCTCTAAAGACCCCAATAGCAGGAACCACTGCCAATGTGTGGTCTTCAATCAACAGCCGACCTGAGGGGTCAGTGAGGGCAGCAAACGGCACTTTGAAAAGCTCAGCCTGTGGTATCACTGTGATCACGTCATCGGCATTCTTAGGCAATTTAGCTTTGACCGGCTCAATCAAAATCTTATACAAATCAATCAATAGTTGCTGTCTGCGTTGATTAGATGCAGCCAAGTCAGTAAGTGACTTAGGTGGTGTGATGATAGCTTGATATGCGCTTGTTACTTTCTTAATTAGGTCTTTATGGCCGATGGCAGACTCAGTGGCAATTTCGATTTCACCTTGCGGATTAACAAGCCAAATGTAGAGTTTGTCACCAGCAGCGAAATATTCAAGTACATAACCTTGAGAAGATTTGACTAGCTCTTTCAATTCTTTTAAGTCTGGTGCCTTGGCGTTTACTGGAGATAATGCAGTCTCAAGAGAAAGACCATGGGCCGAATCGACAGCGGTAAACTCGCGCGGAACTACCTGAACGCCGCGCATGGTTGATTGGCTATCAGAACTAACAGGGTTCAGACTAGTGTTGGCACTAGCAACAGTTGATGCGCTTTTAGGATTTGCTACGGTGGGTTTAGATAATGCTGATGCAGCAGCACTAGTTTGACCAGCAAAAGCATTTTGTCGACGCCCTTCCAGCAAGTCAAGAAAAGCTCTTGCTCTGCCCCTTTCGGCAATTTCTAGAGCCTCCTCATAGCGTTTCTGTTGAAACAGAAGTGCCACCAGTTGCTCAAAAGATCCACCGCGTAAATCGAGGGTGAAGGTCTTAGAGTCATCTCGAGAATACTGGCCCTTCTCTTTTTCAAAGAGGGCAATGGCTTGGCGCAACTTGCTTTCAGCTTGACTGCTTTGACCTAAAAGGCGCAGAGCCGAACCTTGTCCAATGGCGCAGTCCCACTCGCCTTCGAGCAGCGATACAGCCGCCGCCAAAGGTTCAGCTTTTTGATAATAAACTATTGCTTGCTCCAAATCAGCTTTGTTATTACCCTTGGTGCCTTGTATTAGTTTGCACAAACCAAGACCAATATAAGTACGCACTTGCCCCTTACGGTCGCCACTGGCAGTAAAGTCAGCAAGGGCCTTTTGATAACTGGCCAAGGCCAAGTCATATTGATCTTGCATAACAAGATACTGTGCATAGTTATAGTTAACAAAACCAATCAGCCGCTTGTAGGCGCCTGACGATTTTTCAGCTGGGCTGGCAGCCTCAAGCAGACCCATTACCTTTTTGTACTGAGCAAGGTAATCATTGCCTTTAATTTGTACATCAATATAAACGCAAGCAATACTATTTTCGGCTGAGGCTTCACCGACTTTGTTGCCACTAGCGCGATAGCATTCTGCTGCCTTTTGATAGAACTGCACGGCGGCTTCAGCCTGTCCTAGAGCGCGATAACAAAGAGCAATCGAATTATTGCAGTCGGCTTCCATATCTTTATCTTGCTGCTTAGCACCTTTAAGTTTTGCCGAAACTTCGACAAACTTACTCAGAGCCTTATCTGCATTGCCCGACAGATACTGGTCGTAAGCATACTCGTACAGAGCCAACAAATAATCGTCGACGTTCTTCACTTTGTAAGCAGTATTGGCTGCTTCTGTGTGTAGCCGCTGCGCTTCGCTAAAGTTTCCGCAATCAGCTTGGGCTGAGCCTAAACGCAAAAGTGCTTTGGCTAGTTTGCCCAAATTTTCGTCAGCACGAAAAACAGTGACTGCCCCTTCAAGAACAGTAAGCGCCTCTTTCGCTTGACCACGCATTAAATACTGGCTGCCTACCGCCATCAAAGCCGACGCTTGTCGCTCTCCCTCTCCAGCCGTTTCAAAGAATTGTGCCGCTCTTTTATAATCAGTCAGAGCTCCATCGAGGTCGCCAGTTTGCTCTTTGAGATTGGCCAAGTTAAGGGCAATCTGTCCTGCTTGCATTTGATTATCAGGATCTTTTCCTAATAGATTCTGGGCTGCTTCGGCCTCAGCAATGCCTTTTGCGGCTTGACCCAAACGTTGATACACCAGGGCGAGGTTGAGCCTTGCTTGCGCTTCTCCAACAAAGTCAGAGGTCTTCTTAGCAGTGTCGCGGGCCTGCATGTAATATTGTTCGGCTTTGTCTAGCTGCTTGCTAAAAATACAAAGGCCACCTAAATCATTGGAAAGACGAATAATATACTGCTCGTTATTGGCAGTCTTAGCATCAGCAAGAGCTTCTAAATATGTCGCTTCAGCTAAATCGAATTTCTTAGCGAAGCTTTGCACTAAGGCAATGCTGACAATGTCTTCAAAAACATCAGAGGCCTTACCAAGCTTACGGTCTATGACTAGGGCCTCTCGATAATACTGTTCGGCTTGATCAAATTTACGCGCTTCGCCATAGGCTTTGGCTAAATTAAAGAGGGCTCGAGCCTGAACTTCTGGCTTACCGGAGCGAGCTTTGGCTAACTGTGCTTCAAGGTCAGCGATATTTTCATTTTTTGCACCATCGTTATTAGATTCGTCAGAAGGCGTAGTGAAGAGTGAACTACCCCCTGTATTATTTTCAGTCTGGCCTTGCCCCGACTTGTCAGTGTTCTTAGGAACTACTGTAGTTTTGCCCTGCACACTAAGCAGAGAAATTTGAGCGAAACTAAAAGATAGAGCTAGCGAAAGCGATAAGAGCCGATGCAATTTCAAAAGTTTGTCCTATTTGCTTAGATTAGTATTGCTGACAAAGCCCTGCTGACCGTTCATGTAGTTTAGCACTGCAGCCATTTTTGACAGGTCGCCCATGATTCGACGTTCTTTTACGCCACTAGTAGTCTGGCTCAAGTCAACCAATAAGTCAGAGCTCGTCAAAACCGATTCGAGTGAAAACTCACTGACTGCTAAAACGTTTGACTCGACAAAGCCAAAACGCCTACGGCCTATGCCATCATGGGGGTGCAGGTCGGCCCGAGTGAGTGCATGGTCGCTAGAGACTATTTCATGGCCAACCTTTACTGCTATAGCCAGCGGTTGGCTGACAATGGGCTCATGACTAGATTCTTTACTGTTTTCTTGGCTTTCAGTAATAATTTTGGAACTAACATTAGAGGCGTGTACTTTGATTTTCACAGCCTCACCGTGTCCGGTTAAATTTAGAACCCGCAGCAGTCCGTCGTTATATGTGACTATGACATCGGCGTCTGCAGAAACAGAAACATCACCTTGAGGCGTATTAATAATGCCCAAGCGCGACGGCCGCCTTACCGAAACCAAAATAGAGCCACTATCGAGTTTGACAGTAGCCAGACTAGGCCTGGTAAAGCGAGCATTCTCTAGGCTTCTGACCAATATTCCTTCTTCATCTTGTTTTACTTGATCAAGATTTGGAAATTGACCAGATAGCTTTTGCACAGCCCCTGCTGGATTTAAGTTAGGCATAGTAACGGTGCTGTTAAACATGCCCATACTAAAGTTTGTGTAGTCAGTTGGTATCAAAGGCACAGTGTCTCTGCCGCCGTGAACGGGCAGCACGGGCATAACTGGCGGTGCTTGCACTGGGCTTATTGGTGCCATCACCTGGGGAGTTGGTGGCGAATAGGTCGGCGTGAATGAAAAAGAACTAGGGTCGGCCAACGCTGAGCCGCAAGAAAGCCACGCCCCTGCGGCGAGAGAAATATTGGCTAGAGCTAGTTTACCTATGGTATTCATGACATTGTCTACTACCAGTAAACTTCAAATTAGGAAGGGCTGTTCTTCTTCAAGAGCACGGCGTTGAGGGCATGCTCAACATCAAGTCTTAACTCGGTAGCTGTCTGATAGCGCTCATCAGGGTTCTTCTTTAACAGCTTATCAACAATCGGCTGAAAGAGATTGTTCTCTGCTAGTTCAGGACGCACCTCGGCCATTGTTGGCGCATCCTCAAGTAAATGCTTCATCAGAATAGATTCAGCACTCTCACCATCGAATGGCACGCGGCCAGTGAGCATTTCAAACATCATAATGCCGATGCCGTAAAGATCGGTGCGCATATCAATGGGTCGATCTTTGAGCTGCTCTGGGGCAATATATTCAGGAGTACCGACCATACGGCCAGTCTTAGTCAACTTCTTACTACCGTGAACAAAGTTAGAAATACCAAAGTCTACAATCTTCACCCAGTCTGGTCTATCCGATTTGTGTTGCAGCAGAACATTGTCTGGTTTCAGATCTCGGTGAATAATTCCTGAAGTGTGCGCTTCTTGTAGGCCACGGCAAATCTGAATGATGATATTAGCAGTGGTGGCATAGGGTAAAGCACCAGAGTTGTGTATCTTGTCGGCTAAAGACTCACCCTTGATGTATTCCATCACCAAGTATGGCTCTTTACCGTTAATCAAGCCGACATCATAAACCGAGACGATATTAGGGTGATTAAGCTTAGCTGTGAGCTTACACTCTCGCTCAAAGCGCTCTACCGAATTGCGATTCGATAGTAACCATCCTTGCATTACTTTGATTACAACAGTTCTTTCCATCTGCACATGGTGAGCGCGATAGACAACGGCCATGCCGCCTTCACCAAGAACTGACTGCACCAGGTACTTTTTATCAATTGTTTTGCCAATCAATTCAGAATATGGTGCTTCTGCATCGGCACCAAGTAGGCGGTCGTCAGCGGCAAGTTGCGCTGCACTGGTGGCTGGAGGTAAAACTGGCACTATTTGCGTCTCTACCGACTGAGTGCCATCTAAGCTACGTGACCCCTCACCAGAGTTTGTCTGATTCATCTCTCTTTGCGTTTTCATAACCTGCAAGGAGCTGCGATCAAAGGCACAAAAGCTGGCATAACCTGGATAAAAACGACCACAAACTGAGCAGACTTTTCTTGAAGCTTGGCCTTCTTGAGCTAGAGAGAGGTCGGTGCCATCAAAGCCACAAAACTTAGAAGTGGCTGGCAGAGCGCGAGCACATGTAGGGCAATTGATCTCAGAGGCAGTCATCTCATTTACCTAATTTGCCAGTGGCGTCAACTCGCTTATCGTAACCAAGAATATTCAATTTGGATTTCAGCAAGTCTACAGTTTCTACAATTGAGTCACTGCCTGGCACGGTTAGTATAACTCGATAAAATCCAGCATCAATATCTGGTATCACAAGCGAACCTTTTGTTGTCTGACCGACAGTGTAGTGTGTGCGATCTTTCGATTCGACAACCACTCTCACAGTTGGCTGCTTAGTGAAAATTACCAAACCCTCTTTCTGGGCGTTCATGGTCAGTAAATTGTAGGCCTCGGCTAGAGTGGGGCCGTTAAACAAATAGGCAAGGGCAGCTCCAGAAAGCAAACCAAGCACGATGAAGGTGAAGATAGAGGAGAATCCATGGCTCGTTTTGCCGTCGGGTCGAGTTTTATAGACCGTGGGTGTAGCCGGCTGGCTCGGCCTATCCGCTGGCTCTACTGTCCGCAAATCTTCAACCGGCTCAACTTCAAACTGCGATAATTCGCTGGTGAACCGAGCCAAAGCTTCAGGATTAGCAGCTTTCGCTACAAAGGTCTTGATGTCAGCGCCACAAAATATGCAGTAGCGATTGTTCAGTTCGTCGGCTCTGCCGCAACTTTTACACTGCCTCTTCTTGATGCCTTGAATATCGCGTTGAGCCTGAACACTTGACGACAGCACCTTGCCACATTTAAGGCAAAAGGCCATCTCAGAGCTGTTCTGCTCTCCACAACTTTGACAATCAACTAAACTAGCGCTCGTTTGCATCTGCCGATTGTACCGAACTTACGGCCAAACGGGAAATGGACTAGCTATAGCAGTTGAAGTGCCGCCACTTAAAGTTCTGTCATTTCAAGGTCACAGGCCTTGATGGTGTCAGCCATATCTGTGGCATCAAGCAGGGCAAGGGCTTCATTAATTGAATCAATACCAGAGTCACCACTACTGTGGGTGGCATAGGCCGGCTGCAATGCCAATTGCTGGAAGGCCATACCGATTTCGTCAGCAGTAGCTGCCATAAAACCAATCGTAGCCTGGCGCTTGTTTTTGATTGTCAGGGCCAAATCGACGGCCACAGCGTTCTTAACCAATTGCTTTACAGCATCGGCAGCACTCACTCCAGCCAAGACTTTCGCTAAGACTGACTGGGCAATATTGGCTGGAACAGTGCTTGTTCTGGATAATTCAGATGCAGCCAAGTCATTTAATAGCGCCTTTCTGAAAGCTGGTCCCTTAATTTCGCCACCAAAGCGCTCACCCGTCACCATAACCTGGTGGCGAATTTCTTCTTTGCTGAGCTTGGTGAAGCGAGCAGCCAACTTGTCGCTCGCTTTTTCCACAACACTGTTCCAACGACCAGCCGCTAGCAAAACTTTGGTCACGCGAGAGGCGGGTAGCTTATAGCCAATCGCTTCTACAGCGGCCATTGTTTCTTCAGACCAATTTGAACAAAGGTATGAAAAAATCTGTTTCTGCCGAGCGACAATCAAGCGACTTTTGTCATTGAGCAGCTCATTGACGTCACTTTTAAAATTAACTAACTTGCTCACTGAAGGTAGGTTAAGAACAGCCTTACCAGTTAAATCAACCATCAACTGGGCTAAATCAAAATCAGCACTAGCATGCTCGACACTGGCTTCGTTGATGCGAATAGGATCAGCGTCTCTTAAGCCATCTTCAGCCTTGAGCCAGGCACCGGCAGTAATGTGACCAACCACAGTGCCACCATGAATACCGTTGAGCTTAACAAGCAAGCTGCCCATGCTCAAATAGGGCGAGCCCACCAGAGCGCGACAAATTACAGCTTCACCATCATCGTCGATTGCTCTGACGTCGATGCGATGGCCATTGACGACGATGTCACTGACACCCAGGCCAGCAGCCAGAACATCAGACTGATTCATGCAAAGTTCGTTGTCTAAAATCAAGCCAAGTTCGCAATCAAGTTCGATCACAGCTTCTTCAGCGACCAACCTAGCCAACTCTTGGCGAAATTGAACACCTTGGCGGTTAGCACGCATTTGCGCCATTCTTACCACTTCGGGGCTCAATTCTATTTGCTTCTGATTGTTTGCATTATGGCTAGACATTGGATTTCTCCCAGTTCGACAAAAAAAATTGAATGTTCACATAGCCATCAACTACAGCTTCACGAAAATTAGTCGGATATTCCAAGACAAGTTTTCTGCCTCAAAATTAGCCACTCCCGGTTGTCAGGGGCAAGGTATTCTTCCAACTCAGACCAGGTGGTAAAAGGCCGACCACGAATGATGCGGTCAACCATCTGACCGGCCAAACCTAAAGTAGTAAGGTTTTCGCTCTCAGTTGAATTGAGATCTAGACGGCGGTCGCCAGTCGACGGTGGTTTGAGGGCCGCCCCCCGTTTAATAGCATCAGCCAAAGCCGCTTGAGTAAGAACCTGAGCGCGAATGGCTTCATCGAAGCTAGTAAAAGGCCGTTTCGCTGCGAATTTTTGCGCCATTTCTTTGGGCAAACCTAGAATATCGATCAAGTCACGGGTAGTGCAAGAGTTCACTTCAAGAGGTACAAAGGCAGCTACACCGCCATTTTTGGCAATATCTTCAAGGCGGTTGGCCTTGACCACACCGGCGTCAACCAGCTCACCGAGGCTGTAATATTGACGGTTTGCTAACAATCTCTCAACTTCACCCTCAGTCAAACTGAGCTGGTGAGACAACTCGCGCCGTGAAGCTGTATTGACGTTGATGTCTGCCTGCCAGCAATCGGCCACTCCAGGTAGCTTTTTGCGCACCTGCGAGCGAATCATATCGAGCCCTTTGTCTAGTAGAACCTGACAGCGAGCAATTTTGCGTGCTTGTGTTTCGCCAGCAATCTTGAGCAGATCACATACTTCGCGCATGGTTAGCTCAACACCAACTTGCGACTTTTCAGTGAGACCAAGTCCAAACATACAATCGACCACTACTAAAGGCTCTCTAGAGTGGCTAATGTCTACCAGCATGGCCTTTAGCTCGTCTCTAAGTTGATTCAGTTGAGTTACTTGCTCGCCTGATATAGCCTTGCTTTCGGGGGCATATTTGACGTCATCGGCCGTGGCCGAACGGGGGTCTTCTTGCTCTGGGTCAAGATTGAGATCTTGTAGAGTTTCACGCTCCCACTGCCACTCGTCTTTTATGTAGTCGACAACAGCGTTCTGCACTGACCTTTGTACGTAGGCCGGCAACAAGACCTTGAATCCATCAGCACTTTTGTTGGTGAGGTGACGCTCAAGGACGCCTTCCATTTTGGTGGAGAGTTCAACAGCCATCGAGATCGCCTGGCCTTTTTGCCAGTCAAATGGATGTTTGCGCTGAGCCCAGAAACGCTTCAAGTTCTGGTTGCTGCCAAACATTTTGGCAATCATGGGCTGATAATAATGGTCTCGCAGCAACTTGTTGAGAATTAGCCGTTGGCCACCAAGGGTGGAAGCCTTCATATATATAGCTTTGGCACCCAGACGTTCGAACAACTGGTAGGTGCTGACATCTTTGCCGTCGCCTGCCGCTTTACTGACCACGCTATCGAGCACAGCCTGCCACTCAGGGGCGAGGGATAAAATTTCTTGTAGTTCAGTACGGCTGCTTAACAATGAATTCCTACATACTATCGATTGAATATCTTTAGAGTGCCTTTCAAGCCCCTCATTAACTATATTGGCGCTTGCAAACCGGGCAAGTTTGGCACCAATTCATAGACTTGATCATGAGCCATACAGAATACGACACCGATGCCCACCCAGCATACCCATAGGGCCATTCCGAGAATATGAATTAAGGCCTTGGCTTGTATATCATTAGATAGATGCAAAAGCTGCTTAGCACCATATCGGCAGTCAGCACGCCACAATAAGTAGATGAGCGCGGCCACCACCAGCCCCATTAGGCCCATATTGTGGCAGCGCACCATGGTTTGTTCAGCGGTATGGGCGGGAATAGCGTGGGTTACCATGTACGGTACACAATACGAAACCGGAATCCACCAGTAAGACCGCAAGCGTTTAGCTATGCTAGTCTTCTTTGCTAATGGGTCTGCTGCCGCTGCTCCTGCCGAAGGAAGGTTTTCAACAGGCTTTTGATTAGAGATAGTGGACGAATCAGAATCGCTCATTTGATTATTGTATAAGATTAGATAGCTAATTCTCAGCGGCCTCGTAAATAGTAGATTCTCAGGTATATCAAGTGGCAACCGGCCAAAACGCAAGCCAACCTCTCATTCCCCTGAACACTGAAGCCTATGGCGATGCCCTGGCTCACGTTATACGAGTAGTCAGCACCCAAGACGGTAACCAAGAGCAAGTGCTCGGCCAGGCTTGGCTTTGTGGTTTTCATAAACTTGTAACTTGCGGACATGTAATCGATGCCCACATTGCTGAGCTAGAGACTCTGGTTGTGCGCTTTCCACAATCAGGCAACCGCTACCCGATATCTGAAATCAAACTACACCCGAACTTTACCCGCGACCCTCAATTGAATCAGCTGGTCAAGTTTGACGTAGCGTTGCTGATTGTCGATCTCAGCTATCCAGAGTCGGAAGCACGGCCGCTGCCCATCGCTTATGACCGCAATCTTCCCACCCAGCTGGCTCTTACAGCGGTGCGCTTCCCCACGCACCTAGGTCAGTTCAGTTCGGCACTTAACCCCCTGGCGCAGATGGGTCGCTTGCTAGGTCGCTTGCGTAAAGAAGATAACTATCACCTCTTGCACGATCTCGCCTTATCACCAGGAGATTCTGGTTCGGCTATCTTTGATGACTACACCGTTGTAGCCTTGCACTGTGGCGATACGGCCTCACTACCGGGCCTCAATTTGCCCACCACTTCAATTAGGCTAGCTCTCTGGATCGATGCCCTCAAAGAGCTAGGAATAGAACCTAATGCCATTGTGGAAGAGCCTAGCAATACGCCATCTCCGGCCCCTCTTGTACTGGCTTTCATAGTCACATTTATCATTTCTATGGGTGCCATGGGAGCCTTTTTAGCGGCTAAAGACATCGACAGTCACAAGATTGAAAAGACGCAGCTAGAGCCAATCAACCTGCAATTTAACCGTCCCAAAAATGGCTATAAGCTCAAAGAAGAAGCCAAAATTCTAATCACTTCGCGCTCTAGCTGTAATGTCTATATTTTCGGCGAAGTGCCTGCCGACCAGCTCAAAAGCCCAGACGACGTTAAAGTCTACCGCTGTTATCCACCAGAAGACTTCAAAGAACTCTCCCTAATTACCAAAGGACAAATACGCTCCATCGACACTCTTGGCCCATATCCGTTCTTAGTGAACGATCGGCCAGATAAATTACACATATTCGCCCTAAATTTGTCAGTTCCCAAGTTAGACCTGAAAGCCGCCTACAAAATCAATCGGGATGATCCAAAAAAATCCATAATTTTAGACGACAGCAACACCCTAAAGGCAGCGGTAGCACTAGAAGAGAAGTATCCTGAAGGAGTAATGCACGTAATAATGGATGGTCCCGTATCCGACCCTAAATTAGGTGAAGTGGCAGTAGAGAGTAAGTAGTCGAAGCGGAACTAGTTGAAGCGAAACCCGTTTAAAAGACTACTACTACAAAAATCAGGCATCATTTAATTAGAGCAGTATTTAGTTCGAGGACATAGTAATGATTACCAAAAAGCGTACAGCAATTACTGCAATCTTGTCCTGCACCCTCGCGCTACCGCTGCTCTGGCAGCCAGCCTTTGCCGCAGACGCTGACAAAGCACAACCGGCATTTGATGAAATGAAAAAGGGCAAAGATCGCGGTTTGTTTATCGAACCGTCTCTCTATCACAAAGAGACAGTCAAAACTACCAAAAATACCAAGACCACCAGCAAAGAGCCAGTCAAAGAAGTGAAGGTCGAGGTGGCCACTCCGGCTATTAAGGTGACACCGAAATCGACCAGCGCAGCTGTACCGAAAAGTAAGATCAAGGCAGATTTAGTGCCGGTTAAAGCCGCTCCAAACTCTATGGCACACGCTAAGGCACACACCAAGGCAGGTGCCAACTTGCCCAAGCATGCTGTAGCTAAAGCTCCTGCTGCAAAGAAAGCAGCAAAGTCAGCTAGTCATGTCACTATTGTGGCCAGCGACAAAGACCAAGGCTTTAAGAATGTATCTCTTGAAAGTGGTGATGCAATCATCAAAGCTTGGCTCAATAAGCCCGGCAATTTGCCTAAGTATCGTGACGGCGAGAAAATGGTAGTTAACGTTACCGCCAATCAAGACTGCAACCTATCAATCTTTGATTATGACGGGAAAGGCAAGCTTACCCAAATATTCCCAAATGAATACCAACAAAGCAGCTCGGTAAAAGCGGGCGAGACAGTCACCATCGGTGGTGACAAGAGTGAGTTTGAATATCAAGTATCAACTTTGCCTGGTGAATCAAAAATTCAAGAACATATTTTTGTCTTCGCCTATCCTAATAACGAAGCGCCTATATCTATTGCGATGAACCGCACTTCTGACAGCCCATTCCGCTCTGCCGATATCACCATGGAGCAATACCGCAAACTTGTGAACGAGTCAAAGGCATATTCTTCTCGTGAGATCAAAATTACGGCCAAAGACAAATCACAGTTCAAGCAAGTAGCAAATGAGATTGCTTCAGGCGGAAAATCTGCACCTAATAAGGTAGAACTTTCGTTCCAAATCGAAAAATAGACCACATTTACCTAATTAAAAAGGCCATGGCAGCAGAAATGCTGCCATTTTGCTTAAAAATGGAACTTTGCCCCGGGCATTCAGTCAATATCCGCGAAGGAAGCAACGAAAAAGCGTTAAATGTTAGCCGCTGCAAAACGTCCTTCGATGAGAGGTATTCAATGTCTATTTTAAGTTTCATTCTCTTTCTAATCGTAGCTGCTGCCTGTGCCTACATTGCTGAAAGACTTGTCCCAGGCTCAATTCCTGGTGGTTTTTTCACATCGGCAATTGTCGGTATCATTGGTGCCTGGATCGGTGGCAATATGATTGGCCACATCGGACCAGACCTCGCTGGCATCTCATTGTTACCAGCAATTCTTGGTTCTGCCGTATTTGTCTTTCTGTTATCGCTGTTATCCCGCGGGTTCAGCAGATCTAAGGCTGTCTAAGCAGACGTAGCCTTTAGCTGAGTGACCCTAAAATCAAATAAGGAGCAATGCTCATGAGTTCTGAATATATCGAAGAGTTGAATGCGTTCTTGAGTGGTGAAATATCGGCTGTAGAGACCTATGAAGTGGCTCTAGAGCGCACCAAAGATGCAGACGTTCGACAAACGATGCTGAAGTGTCAAATGTCTCACGCCGACCGAGTAGCTAAGCTAACAGCCGAAGTGCGCGCACTAGATGGTGAACCAGCTAAATCGGCAGGCCTCTGGGGTGGATTTGAAAAAATGACCCAAGGCAGCGCTTCGACAGAACAGGATGCCATTGCTCTGATGGAACTAGCAGAAGCAGAGCGGTTAGTGCAATATGAAGCACAGCAATCAATTGTTTGTGATTATGTTCGCAACATCGTAGCGGAGACGCTATTACCGGCGCAGCATGAAACACATTTGACTGTCAGCACATTGTTGAAGAACCTGGAGCCCTCCACCGTAAGTTAGTTGCGATGAAGGCAGACTAAAAGTAAAAAGAGGAAAGACACATACAGGTCTTTCCTCTTTTGTTTGCAGTAAATTGAAAGGGCGAATTAGACTGTAGAGTCAGCGCCGTTTACAAGCTTCTTGGTAGCGGCCAAACGCTTGGCCACGACTTGCCAGTCTAGGTTTTTAGCAAAGGCATCAAGATACTTTGCTCTGTCGATACCGTAGTCAATCATATAGGCATGCTCATAAACGTCTAGAACTAGAAGTGGCACCACATTCTGTGGAGACCACATATTATGCATATCTAGACCAAATGTATCGATATGATTGCCACGAGTGTTGTATCCAACAACCACCCAACCCCGCATGCACTTACCGGAAGCTTTGAGGAAGTCCATAAACTTACCAGTAGAGCCGTAGCGCTCATCAAGAGCAGCCTTAACGTCACCGGTAGGGTCACCACCTGAGCCACCAAGGTTGCCGAAATAGAATTCATGATAGACCATGCCATTGACAGCAAAACTTTGCTCAAGCAAAAGCTCTCGCAAAGGTGAATAAGTAGCATTAGGATTAGTCAAATCAGCAGTCTTAAGTTGATTGTAGATTTCGTTAGACTTGGTGACGTAACCTTTATAGAGCTTTAAGTGCTGCTCGATCTGACTAGCCGAAAGACCTTCCATGTTCTTTGTCACTAAAGCACTAAAATCTTTAGCGGAATAAGGGTCTTTACCAGCAACTGTTGCACCAGCAGCGGCAGAAGCTGAACCAGTGGCAGCAGCATTGGTTGCAGCAACTGCTGCGTTCACCGAAGCAATAGAGGTTGCAGCCACTGCACCCATCATCAATACTTCACGTCTGGTTACCACACCTTGTTTTGTCAACTCGAAGTTGCCAACCAGTTCTTTTTCGTTCGATGACATTCTTTTCTCCTCAGTAAGCTTTCATTTAAAACATTATTTTCCAACTAAGCAGTTTTTGCTCAAATTAATAGCTTTCAATTGCCAAGCTATTAAAAAAAAGGAAGAAGCTTTCCATTTTGACCTTGGTGCAGCTTAACATACTCCAACTGACGCAAATTATGGATGATAACCCTAATTATGGTCAGCCGGCGTTTCCAAGTACCACTCAAAGCGTGAACACTATGACGACAAAAACCGAATCAACTAGCAAGCCCGACAAATCATTAGATATCTTGGCTGGCGCAGTAAAGCCTAATGCAAGCTACAGCTTGACCTTGCGACTAAAAATCACCAACCAACCTGGCATGCTCGGTAAAGTGACGTCATTAATTGGAGAAGTCGGTGGTGATATCGGTGCTATCGACATCCATGGCTTCGAACAGGACGCCATCATTCGCGACCTGACAGTAAAAGTTAGAGACCAAGAACATGGAGAAAAGCTAGTTAGCCAAGTAAAGGCTATGACTGGCATCGAAGTGGTCAATGTCTCGGACCGCACTTTCTTGATGCATTTGGGCGGAAAAATAAGGGTCACCAATAAAGTTCCGCTGACCACCAGAGACGACCTTTCTATGGCCTATACCCCAGGGGTGGCCCGTGTTTGCATGGCCATACATAACGAGCCAGAAAACGTCTATAAACTAACTATTAAGCGCAACACAGTCGCCGTGGTCACTGATGGATCAGCGGTACTAGGTCTTGGCAATATTGGACCAGAAGCATCGCTTCCAGTAATGGAAGGCAAATGCATGCTCTTCAAAGAATTCGGCAAAGTCGATGCTTTCCCTATCGCCCTAGCTACTCAAGACGTAGAAGAAATCATTCAAGCTTGTAAGAACATCGCCCCTGTATTTGGTGGCATAAACCTAGAAGACATTTCAGCGCCCCGCTGCTTTGAAATTGAAGAAAGACTCAAAGCTGAACTTAATATTCCAGTCTTCCACGATGATCAACATGGCACAGCCGTAGTCGTTCTGGCAGCACTTCTTAATGCAGTCAAAATCGTTAAGAAAGACATCGCCAATCTCAAAGTAATCGTCAGCGGCGTGGGCGCTGCTGGTGTTGCTTGCTCGAAAATTCTCATGAACGCTGGAGTGAAAAATATCATCGGCTTCGACCGCATGGGCGCCATCTATAAAGGCCGCGGCGAACACATGAACTACATGAAAGATTGGTTTGCAGAGAATACCAATCCAACTACATTCAAAGGCAGCATTGAAGATGCTCTAGAAGGTGCAGACCTTTATCTCGGGTTGTCTGGACCGGGAACAATTGAAGCCAAATCTCTTCAGAGAATGGCCAAAGACCCAATTGTCTTTGCCATGGCCAACCCAGTACCCGAAGTGATGCCTGAAGAAGCTGCACCATATGTACGCATTATGGCTACTGGCCGCTCAGACTATCCAAACCAAATCAATAATGTCTTGTGTTTCCCTGGTATCTTCCGCGGTGCACTAGATTGCCAAGCTACCGACATCACCGAAGAAATGAAACTGGCTGCTGCGTATGCCATTGCCAACGTCATTTCTGATAGCGAACTGAACGAAGACTACATTATCCCTGGAGTCTTCAACCCGCTTGTGGGCCAAAGAGTTGCTGAAGCAGTGGCACAAGTAGCTATCAAGTCAGGAGTTGCAAGAAAGAGCAAATTGGAAGACGCTAGCCTGTAGTTTCTAATTTGAACTAGCGCTGGTTAGCCCTGTCAATAATGTCAGCACCAAGACTTGCACCATAAGCTTCTTCAATGGCTTTTGGATCTTTCTTGATTTGTTCTTTGGTGATGAAAGTATTGACAGTAAACCGGCTCTTGTCCATCACATCAACTTGGGCGAATCCTTCTGATTCAATTTTGTTGCCGTTGTAGACGAAAATCCAAAGATAATAGTGAGGCCGGCTATTACCAGTTTGGTAGACTTCGTCATGACCTTTAATAAATTCATGGCCCACAGACTTGGGGCTCGCTGCCGGCAAGTTGAAATATGTCCGCAGATCACGCACTAGAAACTCATGAAAATGAGCGTCAGGCACGACGTTTTCAATGGCACTACCACTTGGATCACTGCCACAGCCAGTCAAAGACATCGCAAAGAAGCAAAAGGCAATTGTTGTTAACTGGCATTTGGTTTGTTTGAAAAGTCGCATAGTCGTCTCATATTGTTAGTTTGTGTGTGCAATGGTCCCGGCTCTAGATTTATTATTCCACCAACTCACTAGTTAAAAGCAGTGAACAGACCAGAGTATTCCGCAAAGCGCATGGCGTCTGCTCTGCTAGACTAGAACTAGCATTACAGGCGCGACCTATGAGCGACGACTCAAATAAGCGGACCGATAAAGAGATAGCGAATCAAGCTTCTGGCTGGTTCACGGTTCCCTCGCCTGAGCCTCTAATAGCTGGCTCTGATCCTCCCAGTAATTTTTTTGACAAACCACCGTTGCTGTTCTCGGCGTTCATCTGGCTATTTCCGTATCCATACATAATTATTGTGGGCTACACAGTAGGTGGCATTAACCTGTTTTTTCAGGCCTTTGGACTTAAGGCCTCTGACATCATTCCACTCGACCTGATTAAGGCCCTAATAGTGTGCGTGCCTTTCCTGTTTTTCTTTTTTATATCGACAAAGGGAACCTGGTTCATAAACAGAATCTTCTTTCTCTTGCCTGCGTGGCTCTTTCTTTACTGGACAATGGGTATGACCCAAGGTGCAGTGATGCAAGCTTTAAACAGAGCTTATGGCATTGGGAAATAGAAGCATCACTCATACAACAATTTCGATTTATCAAATGGATACGTTGCTAACGCCCGCGTCTCAAGCTTGGCGGCTTCTTCGATTCTATTCGCTTTGCGCAAGAGAACAGAGTAGTTACTCAGAGTCAATCCGACATATGGATTTTTTGCACCGTAAAGTCTTAATCGTGTACTTAAAGAGCGCTTGTAGAGGCTCTCGGCAAGCTGATATTTGCCCTGACTAACATAGAGAAGACCAAGGTTATTACTAATAAATGCGGCTGTTGAATGATCTGAAAAGCCCAACTTATCGAGCGTTAAAAGTGCGCGACAAAATAGGGGTTCAGCTTTACTCAGCTTACCCTGGTAACGAAAACTCTCAGCCAAGTTACATAAGTCTCGACAAAAATCTAGACTCTTATTACCCGCTATCTTCTCATCGAGTCGTAGCACTTCGGAGAAAACTGCAATCGATTGTTCAGTTCTGTTAGCCATATAGTAGAGGACACCTAAGTCAGACAATGCCCCTGTAAATTGCGGGCTTTCACGTCCATAGGAATTCCGACTGATAAGGAGACAGCGTTTTCGATACTTTTCGGCCTCATCAAATTGCGACAGCTCCTGGTTTGAGTAAGCAATACTGGAAAGACACAGAATTAGTTCACTGCTTTCAATACCATAAGCGCGTTCTTGAAGATCCAAAGCTCGTTTAAACATTGGAATCGCTTTCGAATTTTCTCCCTGACCCTGAAATGCCTTTCCAAGATTGCCTACTGCCACAACGAGTTGTTGAGGCGTACAGCCTGGCTTCCGCTCTAACTGGAAAATCAACTTCTCAAAGCAACGCTGGGCCAGAGCATATTTACCTTGCTTCAGACCCGCTACACCTAACCGCTCTAGGTCTAGCGAATTTAATAAAAGATGCTCCTTAGGACAATCCCCCCCGGAAGCTACATCTGAAACACAGTTTCTTGGTACAAGTTCTCTCCCAAACCAGTCAGCAAGGCAAAGCACAAGAAGCGCAGACACCACAAAAGTGCCAAGGTATAACTTCCTAAGACGATGCTGGTCAGTCATTGAACGCTCCCGTTGACTCTATTATGCACTCTGTAAAAGACAGCAACAGACCTTTTATTTTTGCCAGATTGGGGTAAATCTAGAATATTGAGCGTTTGTTCAGGCAGGAGAAAGACAATGGCTTCACAGGATAAAATGCGCAAACAGCGCGAGGAAGACGCTCTGCGCCGAGCTGACCAAGAACGGGCAGAACGAAAGAAACGCGAAGAGGTTGAGCGTCGTAGACAGGCTGAGGCTCATGAGCGCCAGCGCTGGGACCAAATGGCCCAGGCAAAAATGTTAGAGAAGAAGAGTGGAGAGATTGAAGCTGCTGAAGCTAGACAAGACGCGTTTCTTCGGTCAATTGAAGAAAAGCAGTATGGTAACGGCAATAGCGCTTGCCCCAACCCCAGCGTTCCTTCGACACCGACTCCTGACTTAATGTCAGACAACTAGAGGCTCATGAGCCAGTAGGCTCTTAAGCTTTTGCAATCCAGCGATATGGCCAATCAGCTCTGTTTTCAGGGCTGATTTTGCTCTGTTAATAACCAAACCACCATTGAGGGGCCGTTTGGCAGCTTGTTTTAAGCTCGGCGTGGATGTGGCCTCGATTAGAGTGGTCGGTAGTTCAAAAATAGCTGCTGCATCCAGGGCAAGCTGGTATCGACTAACCCGAGTAGCGCCCGCGACATGATAGAGACCTTGATGATAAGAGCTGCATAGCTCGATAGCAGCGGTCGCAAGGGTCTCGTTGTATGTTGGATTGGCAACTTGATCGTTAGGGACAATCATAACCTCACCGTTCTTCAGGGTAGTAAGCAAGCGAGCAATGAAGTTTTTGCTTTGGGGGTCAGCTCCAAACACTGAGCTAGTGCGAATAATGACATTGCTCATGCCACTAGATGCGATTACTCTCTCTGCTTCAACCTTATGTTTGCCGTAGACAGAGGCAGGGGACGGTTTTGCCTTTTCGTCATAAGGGCCGCGCAAACCATCAAAGACAAAGTCACTAGAAAAGTAAATTAGGCGACAGGATGACAGCTCTCGAGCTGCGGCAACGAGATCACGCACACCTTGAACGTTTATAGCATTTGAGCGCTCTGGTTCAAGCTCGCAGCCATCAACATCAGTGTAAGCACCGGCGAGATAGATACAATCAGGGGCGAAGTCGGCAATGACATCACTTATCTGTTGGCGATCCAGCAAATCTAATTTCACCAACGGCTGCTGATCGCTTGGCTTTACTAGCTCAAGCTTTGAGGAACCAAGCTCAGATTGGTGCAGCGCTTGGCCATGATGACAAAAGGTACCGCAGGTGGTGACACCATTTTTGTTCAGTTGCTCTAACAAGACGGCGCCGACTTGCCCAGACGCACCGATTACTAAAGCCCGTTTGATATCAGTAGAGCTCATTTGTCTTCATTTTGTATGTATTTGCCTAAGCAAGCGATTTGATATCGACTTGCTGTAGCATACCGCTTCTGAGGCAAATAGTTAGTTAAGCATGAGATAGTTGGCCCTTAAGGGCCTCAGCCCTTGCCATTAATGCCTTTTTGCGACCTTGTATCTCCACTGGCAGCTCATCAGCAGACCGCTCACCATCTTCAGCTGCAGACTTGTCAAAGACGCTCTGGCACATCTCTACAGCACTTTCTAAGAAGATCTCAGCTTCACCAACATCTTTTTGCAGTTTGCAAACCTGAGCCAAATTAAGCAGCACATCGACCATTTCTTCGTGTTCAGAAGGATACACCTTGTATTGAATTTCTAGAATTTGTCGGTAACACTCTTCTGCTAAGTCATAGCGGCCCATGGCTTTGTAAACATCAGCAAGTATGTTTATTGGCACAACAGTCTCAAGAGAGGCGTCACCATACAGATCCAGAGACGCATCGACGAGTTTGGCTCCAGCCGAGGCGGCTTTGTTATGATTATTGACGGCCATAAATATGCCAATCAGGCGCTTGAGCATGGGCATGCCATTTGCTTTACGACTGAGGTGCAGTTCATCAACAGCGGCAAGAATTTCAGTAGCAATAAAGTTGAAGCGTTCTTTGTTCTCGCTATCCACAGCCAAGCGTACGCCATCGTCAAGTAGATTTTTGGCCACTGCTAGCGCTCTGTCTTCATCTCGGTCTCGTTCACAAAGTCGCAGCAGACAAAGTTGCAATGCTTGCTTGTCAGCATCAGACAAAGGCATTTTTGCGGATAATGCTTTGTCCAAGAAAGCGATTGTATCAGTACCAAGAAAAGCAAACAGCTCGCGTTCTGTGCCTGTTTTATCGGCCAAATTCGAGAGAGCGAGAGCCAATCCGTGCCAAAGTCGACCGGCACTGTCACCGTTATAAATTGATTCAGGAAAGACTTGAGTAGCCAAATCAATTACCTGCCTAAACAGAATACTGGCGCAATCGAAGCGTTCTTCATTTAAATAGAACTCTGCTAACTGCACCGCTGGTAATGCCATTGTTGTTGGCTTTGATTCAATAAGTATGCGCAGATGCGAAGCGGCCTCTTGTTTAAGCATATCCGAAAGAGCAGCCCGGTCGCCCTGAGCCAAAAGCCTAGCAAGACCGCTAGCAATTACATACAGGCCTTCGCGATTGGCAACTCCGGCACTGTTTGTATTGGCGGTAGAGAACGATAGCCGTGCCGCTTGGTACAGCTCTTCAGCAGTCGAATAGAAGGCACGCCCTTTACTGGCTGTTAGCTCAGCTCCAGCAATCAAGGCCCAACCGGCGATATCACTAACAACACCGCGGTCAGCTAGCTCTTTCAGAATTAGCCACGAATTGATGCTGGGATAGGCAACGGCAAGCTTGCCAAAAGTGACTGTATCTTGGACAGACTCCAACGATGCCATGAGACATTTGCGCTTGTCGCTCATATCTTCAAGAGAGGCAAGAAAGCGGTCAATTACTAAAGCCGAAACCAAACTGGCAATTTTGCTTTCTATGATAGGGTTGCTGATCGCCCCCGCTTCAATAGCTTGAGGAGGAGGTGTAGTCGAACTAAAGTTGTCTATGCGACTGGCTAGCTCTTCTTGTTTTTGATCGAGTTTACCAACGATGGCTGAAAGCGCTTTATCAAATTCGTCGGTGGCTGCTTCAAGTTCTTTGTGCAAATCTTGACTCAGAGCCAGTTTAATCGCCTGTTCTTTCTCTGCCATATTCTCGCTGATACCAGCTAGACTTTGAGCTCTAAAGCGATGCACAGTCTCCGAAAGCATGGCAAACTCGCGCTTCAAGTTAGCAAGATCGGCTGTGATTTGATTGTTATTAATGCTTCGACCGCGCTCAGCGGGGAAATCAATTCTCTGGCGCAGGCTAAAATAGCCCCAAACAGCGACAATGAGAGCCACTGCGCCAAGGGCGCAGGCTACCATTGTAAGAGTGTCGCCATTAATCATTTTAGGTAGAGCCTCAGATAGTCGATTGTTTGGTCAAAAACTTGTTTTAGGTTCTCATATTGGGTCTCAGCCAGTAACCAATTGGCACTAGCAGTTAATTCTTCTAATTCACTGGCAGAGTGCTCAAGCTTTTTTGCTGTGATTATGCGAGAGGCACCTTTGAGCATATGAGCCACCGATTTTAGTGCGGCGGCATCACGATCGACAATTGCTACTTGCATTTGGTCTAACACAGTATCTGTATCTTCAAGATAGGCAGTAACTAATTCTCGTGCTACTTCCACGTCGAATTGTTCTTCCAAATCGTGTAAATTCGCTAGTTGAGAATTATCCAAGTGGATGCACTCCCTCGGCGAATACATCAGGACAAAGTTTGCGCAGCTGATCTTGAGAGCGCAGATAAACAGTTTTGAGTTTTAGATACTTAAGGCGCACTTGTGGCCAATCTTCAGCTTCGGAGAAAGCAAGAATATCATTGCTTACTTTTGTAATCAGAGTTAGGCCTAGAGTTGCAGAAGGTCCTTTGATAGAACTAGCAAGGCTTGCTACTAAGGCACCATCTCTAGAGTCAATCGCTTTTTGCATTGAATTGACGAAAGTTTCCATAGCCGTTAAGAATAAGCGCACGACTTCGTTTAATTCTTCTTGGCTATAATTAGCAGCCATGGTCGCTGCATTGAAAGGCTCAGTTTCAGACTGCAATTGATCTAAGCCATCTTTTGACTCTTGTTTTGATTGATCACAGACACGCTCGATTACACGAGAGAGCGAAGAAGCATTGACGCCCTTAGTTAAATAGTCATCCATTCCTGAGGCTAAACATCTTTCTTTGTCGGTCTCACGGTCGTAAGAAGTCATGGCCACGATCGGGATATGCCGACCACTTTCTACTTCTAGTTTGCGTATAGCAATAGTGGCGTCATAGCCGTTCATAACCGGCATGTCACAGTCCATAAAGACCACGTCGTAGTCAAACTTAGACAAGCGATTAAGTGCTTCTTGGCCATTATTAGAGACGTCAGTGGCAAAGCCAAGACGCTTCAATTGCAAAACCAACAATTTCTGATTAACGGGAATATCGTCAACTACCAGTGCACACTTGCCTTCGGCGGCTCGCTCAATAACTGATTGAGGAGATGCTTCCATCATGGTGACAGTAAGCTCTTCGGACTGGTCAAGCTGATCCTTCTCAGTCTCGATATCTGTATCTGGTTCCAGTTCTAATTCTGGCTCTGGCTCTGCTTCGATTTCAAGTTCGGGCTCTGCTTCATGTTTAGAGGCTATTTCTTCTACTTCTTCAATTACTTCTGCTGCTTCTGGAGAGGCAGCTTGCACTTCGTCTTTTCTCTCTTGTTCGGCCTCCTCAGCTTGATTGACGGCATTGGGCATCTTTTCAATAGCAAAATCTGAAAATTCAGACCAAAGCTCAGCATCGGCGTCTTCACTCGGTATATAGGTAGAAACAATATCTAGCTCATCAGCCATTTGGCTTTCTACGAGTTCTTCAGGTTCCGGCAAAATTTCAAGGGGAATACCCACCAGTTGGTCAGCATCAGAATCAGGCTCTGCTTCAGGAGCCGGGCTTTCTATGCTGCTGGTTTTTCCTTTTGCCTGAGATTCTTCACCTAAATCGATATTAAAGCTGTCTTCAAAGGCCTGAATTGCAGAGGCGGCTTCGCTCGAAATATTGCTCTGCAACTGGCTCTGTGCCGAAACTTCCACTGGCGAATCTGCTACCAACGTTGTTTCTGGTTTGACGTCTAATTCAAGCAGCTCTCGATAGTGCCTTTGATCTTCAGATAAGGTATCTTCTAGTGCAGTAGTCTCTATAGACAGAACGTGACTGCTAGGAAGAAAATCATCTAGATGACGCACCCGGTCCATCAAGGCATTGAGCCTACGAGTGGGCTGCACGATTGAATCGGCTTGTTGAGTCAGCAAACCAATTACCGAAGTTAGGCGATCTTCAATTTCTACTTCTTCACTCGCTTCAGCAACAATTGTAAGAACACCTTCTAAATTGCCGCTCAAAGACAATAGTGGCTGACAGCAAAACTGTAACCACCTTAGGCGTTCGCCTCGCATGCCGTCACTCAAAGCCAGTCGCTGTGTTCTAAATTGACCAGTGGCTAAGACTTCGCGCCATGGCAATTCTTTGTTTTTCACCATGCCAGTTCTAATACCAGACAAACCTTTTTGCTCACGATAGAGTTCAAGTTCTTCACTACCTGCGGTGCCTGGTTGATACCCAGTAAAATCGTAAAAACTCTTATTGGCTAGGAGTACTTCACCAGTAGCATCAGTTAAGAGGGCACCCATCTGGCGATTGCGGGCAAGCTTGCTCAAAACTTTAGGCACAGAGGGAAAGTCAATGGCACCACCATCGGTGAACAGTGCTCGCGTGGCTCGCTCAAGACCAGACGGTGAGTGCGTCGCTCTCCGCACTTCTTCGATGGCGGTTTTAAGAAGTACCACCTGGCTATCAAGGCGTAAAACATGGCCTGTCACTTGCTCGCCAGAAAGATTCCAATTATCAGACATGAAGACATCCCCAGAGACTGCAATAGAGTTATGCACTCATTCATATACCCCATCTAAGTGGTATCAACGCAGCCCCAGAGCCATGCAGCCGCAAAGACTGGCCAGGCAATGATTTTCAGCATTCAGGACAGTACTTCAACCAGCCAGTTGACCAATCATTCCATCAGTAAAGATGCGCTTGGCATCAAGTATTATCAGCAGGTCGATAGTCAAAGCAACAGTAAATTGGCTTAGTCTCTCTGAAAGGCCAGTAAAGCCCTGAGATAACTCGCTATTGTCGAGTTGCCGCACGCCCAATACTTCGTCTACGCAAACAGCTAAACGCAGAGCACCAAAGCGCAAAATCAGCCCGTCAGAAGCGCTGGTGTTAGAACTTGGTTCACTTGAGTTTTTCAAATCAAACAAAACAGACAGATCAATTACTGTAACAATCTGCCCTCTCACATTGGTGATACCGCGCACTAGAGCAGAGGTCTGAGGCACAGGGCTGATATCTTTTATAGTAATCGCTTCATCTACAAATTTAGTCTCAAAAGCCAGTCGTCGGCCGCAGGCTTTAAACTCTACCAGCTCGAAAAGAATCTGACGGTCCTGTTCCATTACTAGCGGTCGAGCAAGCAGTCTCGCTCTGCTGCGAAGAATCTGCTTAGCCAAGCTGTTGTCGACCAGGTTTTCTTTATCATCTGTCATTGGGCACCATTGACTAATTGTTCGACAATATTCAGTAATTCTTGGACAGATGTACCATCAGTGCACTCAACTAGTGACTGTGGTGCTAGTTTGGCTAAATCAGCGCGTACCTTTTGCAAATAGCCGTTGGCGGTATGTTTGTCACCTTCATGCAAAGCTAATGAGGCAAGCATAAAGCTTGCTGCAATAAAATCTGATTTTTGCGCAATCGCCTGCTTGAGAAGCTCTTTTGCATCAGAAGTACGGCCAGATTCACTCAATACCACAGCGTAGAGATAAAGATAATCGTAGCGATTGTCTAATCTTACTAGAATGTCTGCCTGGCAGGATGCATCATCGAAGCGTCCGAGATTACTGAGAGTGCGTACTAACAACTCGAGAAACTGCTTTTGTAGTTTGCTATCTCGCTTGCGTTTTTCATTACCATACTGATTAATCTGCTCTAGTCCCTTGGTCAGAATTCTTTCACTAGCAGCATATTCACCCTGCTGCAAAAGCTTTCGTCCATAGTCAAGCTCATTTTGTAGACTAGGCACCACATTAAGATCAGAAGATGCGCTCTTAGTTGCCACGCGCTGAAATAAATAAACATCATTATGAAGTCGCGGTCGCAAATAATCGGCAAACACCTTTTCACCAGCGCTCGGCACTTCAGTAGCTGCCAATAAAAGCCAGCCTCCCGGCCGCAGCAAGCGGCTCAAGCGTTGAAGCACTGGCTTGATTAAGGGTTTGTCAAAATAAATCAGTACATTGCGGCAGAGAATTAAATCGAACGGTTCAGTGCCAAGCTGCTTCTCATAAATCAGATAATCATCAGCCAAATTAAGATAGACAAATCGCACCATGTCTTTCAATCTAGGCTCAATGGCAAAATTACCGCTTTCCACTTCGCTGAAAAAACGAGCTTTGAGCTGATCTAAAGGCTCGCTCATTACGCCCCTAAAAGCCCACGAGCTATAAATTCCCAGCCTTGCTTTAGCCAAATAGTCTTGATTTATATCGCTGCCGATAATATCTATTTGCCAATCATCAAGATCGGCAATTAGCCGTGTTAATAGCATGACCAATGAATATGCTTCTTCCCCGGTGCAACACCCTGCACTTAATATGCGCAGTCTTTTGCCAGCAACTCTTTTTTCTTCAATTAAGTCTGGAAGGACGGCCTCAAGCTCAGCGAACGCTTTAGCCTCGCGAAAAAAATATGTCTCAGCCACAGTAAGGTGGCGTACTAGAGCCTGAATCTCTTCATCGGCTAGGCTCGACTGAAAAAGTTTAAGTGCGAACTGCTGAGCATCGCTATAGTTGAGATCTCGGGCGGCGAGAACTAAGGCCTTCTCTAAATCGCCGAAGCGCTCAGGGGCACAGTGAATACCAATAGACGCGCTGATTACTGTGTTTAGCCGGCTCATCAGCTCTTGGTCAAATAGGCTCACTACGGCACCGTAAGTAACGTGATTATTCTATTGTATAGAGCCTGCCTGAGCGTTAAAATGCCAATGAGTTTAAGAAAGTGGTGAGCAAATGATTGGCGAATGGGAAGCACCGGTGCAACGGCTTGCGCAGCAACTGGAAGATTTGAAGCTTACCCTCAAGAGTATTGATCAAAGCAAGAACCAACTGCGCCCTGAGTTAGAGCGCATGACCATCGAACTGACAGGCCTGCTCGGGGCAAAAAACTCTAAGGTTGAACCACTTCTTGAGTTCCCCCGTATTCTTAAATCAATTCTGTCGAACAAGCAGGTTGGGGCCATGGTTTTTGGCCCTGATGGTGAGAAATTGCTTTACAACGAAAGAGCCCAATTCCTGTTGTCAGGTCTTGGTGACATAACCGATCCACAAAACCGCGAGTATGGATTTTTCAAAGGCGATGGCGCCACCCATTTTCAGGGCAAAGAACTGCCCTGGGTGGAAGCTTTGAGTGGTAATACCAAAAAGCTAGAAGACACTGAAATGATCGTCAAACGGCCGGGCAAAGAAGACCAGCCACTTTGGCTAAGAGTGACGGTATCAACTTTAGCTGGTGCTGAAAGCGGCGAAATAGGTGGTGCCATAGCTTTTCTTGCCGACATCACTGAGCACGTGGCTGTTGTCAACGAGTTGTCAGCAATTTGTGGTGAGCTTGAGCAGAAGCTCAATAATTTCACTCTGGCTAGTAAAGAGCTTGAAATGCTTAGCAGAAAACTTAGCCAGGTAAGAAGTCAGGATATGGAGTTAGCCAACCAGGCGAGCAAAGACAACCCAAATACCAGCCCAAGAAAATTGGCTAGTAAAGGCAGAGTGTTGGTGGCAGATGATGTGGCTGTCAACCAAAAGCTTTTGAAGTTGCAGCTAGAGCGTATGGGTTTTGAAGTTGACCTAGCGAAGAGTGGAGTCGAGGCTGTGGCAGCTGCTAAATCGACCCATTACGACCTAATTTTAATGGATTGCGATATGCCTGAATTAGACGGCTACGAAGCAACTAAGCAAATTCGGGCCCTCGAACAAGATAACGCCAACGTACCAATTATTGCAGTCACAGCCTACGACAGAGAAGGCGATCGGGAAAAATGTATGGCCAGTGGCATGAACGATTTCATCACCAAAGGTTCTCCAGAAAAACTGTTGCGCCAATCAATTGCAAAATGGATCAATGCTCCTTCCAATTTTGATCCTTCCAGCGTTGAGGACGATAGTGAAGCTGTTAATCGAGCTCGGGTTGTGCTTTTCGATGAAGATAAAGGTGAGAACCGGTCTTTAACTGTTGACATAAATGACTTAGAAGACACCTATGGTGGCAGCGAAACAGAATCGATCTTAAGGCTCTTCTTAGGTGTTTCTAGTACTTTTGTAGAGTGTTTAGAGTTAGCTGTTGAGTCTAAAGATGCTGAAGCAGTCAGTCACTTTGCCTACTCTCTAAAAGGGCCGTGCGCCTCCCTTAATCTCACTCATCTAGCCGCCTTAGCCACACAGCTTTCGCAGTTTGGGGTTAACGGTAAGTGGAGTGCATCGGAAGAAACCTATCAACAACTCAAATCTGCTTATGCACCTGTGCACCAACAGGTCTCTGAAATTCTGGCACAATTACCTGCCACTAATGGCTCCACCTCTAATGTCGAGGGCGGTAATTGACCGACGACTCTGACGACTTTGCTAAACGCTTAAGTGAAGCTTTTAAAGAAGAAGCCAGTGAGTTGCTGTCTGACATTCGCAGATTGCTTAGTCAGTTAGAAAACAATCAAACAGGTGAAGCGACCTTTAAAGAACAGCTTCACAGTATCGATCTAGTACTTGCTCGATTGCACAGCCTTAAAGGCTCTGCCAGGGCTGTTACTGAACTACAGACGGTAACTATTTGTCAGTGGCTAGAGACAGCTTTAGCAAACGCCAAAGCCAGAGAGAAGCGCATTGACAGAGTCTTAGCTCACGCATTGAGCTTTAGTATCGAACTTTTAGACGAGTTGCTTGGCCTCAGTCAATCAGACCAGCAAGGCAAGAACCGTATCAAAGCTGAAATCGGAAAGCTACTCGAAGTAGAGAATATCGAGGACAGCACAACTCAAGAAGCAGCCCCAAAAACAGCACAAGATACAGCACAAGATACAGCACAAAATACAGCACGAAATGCAGAATTAAATCTCAAACTACCTGCAGAGCAAATTGCCGCAGAGCCACAAACAAGCACTGCAGTTGCGCCACCATTACCAACAAAAGTAGACAACCTCACTTCGGTAAGAGTACCAATCGAAAAGCTAGACAGGCTGCTCTCCGAATCGGAAGAACTTCTGACCATTAAGACTAAGGCTGCAGAATACATTCAAGATCTTTCGCAGCTCAAAACCTTAGTAGCCGATCTGGGCAAACGAATGAGCGATCTGTTAGAGATTCAACCAGAAGCAGTTAGGGTAGGTGAGCAGGTCAAAGCGCTGCAGCACAAGGTTAATAATATGACCAAGGCTGCCTCACGCGATGAAAGCAGTACTTCGCTTTTAATAAACCGCTATCTTGAAACAGCCAAAACCCTAGTGATGTTGCCAGTTTCAACATGTTTTGAAGGCTTCCCGCGCTTAATTCGTGAGCTTAGCAGAGAGCTAGATAAAGATGTAGAACTGACTATCTACGGTGAACAATTAGAAGTTGATAGACGTGTGCTAGAGCGGCTCAAAGATCCCTTAGTGCACATACTTCGAAACGCCATGGACCACGGGTTTGAATCAACCCCTGAACGCACGAAGCAGAACAAAAGCAAGGCTAAGCTTGTTGTTAGTGCTCGCCAACTCAATGGTGAAACTATCGAAATCACAATTGAAGATAACGGCCGCGGCATTGACGATCAAGCAGTAAGAGCCACTGCCGTCAAAAAATTGCTCATTGGTGCTGAAGAAGCCAGCAATCTCAATCTAGATGAAGTTTATGCTCTAATTTTCAGATCTGATTTTTCCACACGAGAGACAATAAGCGAACTCTCAGGCCGCGGACTAGGTTTAGCCATCGTTAAAGAAAAAATTGAAGAGCTAAATGGTCGCATTGAGCTGACTAGTAAACCCGGTCAAGGAAGCACATTTCGCATCATCGTACCGACTACCCTGGCCACTTTCATGGGTATCTTGGTAGAAGCTGCCGGTCAAAGATTTGTCGTACCGTTATCAGGTATGAACCGAGCCATACGAGTTCATCCGCTCGCCCTCGAAATAGTTGATGAACGAGAAACTTTCATGGTGGATGGCCAGGTGTTGCCTGTAGCCGCTCTTGCTAAAGCTCTTAACCTACCCTCATACAGAGAGGCAACCTCATCGGCACAAAACCGAACCACTTTCAAATATCTAGAAATGCTAGTGATAAGCCATCGCGATAAAAAAGTGGGTGTAATTGTCGATCAGATTTTGACCGAACAAGAGTTTCTAGTGAAGAAACTAGGTTTTCCTCTCGGCCAAATCAATAATTTTGCTGGTGCCACCACTCTTTCGGACAGTAAGGTCGCTCTGGTATTAAACATCGCCGATCTAGTTGAAACTATCGTCAAAACCAGATTCATGCAAGATCAAAAACCCATGTTTGGCTTGGCAGCAATGTTAGATCGCGAAGACACAGAAACGCAAACGCAAACGATTCTTCGCGAGCAGCGCCCTGCAACCACACCATCAATATTAGTTGTCGAAGATTCTCTGACGTCACGAATATTTATGCGCAGTATTCTTGAAGCCGCTGGCTACAAAGTAACTCTTAGAGTTAACGGCAAAGAAGCCCTGCACACACTGAGCGAAACTGCTGGCTTCGACCTAATAATATCTGACATTGAGATGCCGATTCTAGACGGCTTAGCACTGGTTAAAGCCATTAGAAGCAACAAGCAAACTAAACATTTACCAATAGTATTAGTGACTTCACTGAGTAGCGAGAAAGACCAGAAAGAGGGTCTAGAAGCCGGCGCCAATGCCTACTTTGTCAAAGGCGATCTCAATCAAGAAAATCTTCTTTCAGTGATTAAAGAGCTTCTATGACCAGACAAATTAAAGTATTAGTCGTTGAAGACTCACTAACCGCACAAAAGATTTTAGTAAAAATATTGAGTGCAGACAGCCAAATTGAAGTAGTGGGCGTGGCCTCAAGCGGTGAAGAAGCGCTAGAGCAGCTGAAACATATTTCTCCCGACCTAATTACCATGGACATTCATATGCCCGGCATGGATGGCCTTGAGGTCACTCGCAAAATAATGGAAAGCACTCCTATACCGATTGTTGTTGTCAGCGCTAGTTGCCTGGTTGAAGATGTCGAACGAGCATTTCAATTAATCGAAGCAGGGGCACTAACTGCCATCGCCAAGCCCGTAGCCATTGGTAGTGGTGATTTTGAGGCAACCGCCTGGCGTTTAGTGCAAACAGTCAAAGACATGGCGGCAGTTAAAGTAATTAAGCGTTTGCCTAAAACAGCCCCCAAAGCTAAAACAGAGCCAGCGACAAAAGCAATTGAACTAAAGCCAGTCTCGATTATTGCGATAGGTGCTTCCACCGGGGGTCCACAGGCTATTGAAACAATCTTGAAGAATCTGCCAAGTAATTTTCCAGCATCAATACTTGTAGTACAACATATTGCACCAGGCTTCTTAAGCGGTATGGTTGAATGGCTAAACAATGTGCTGCCATTGCCAGTCAAGGTAGCTCAAGACGGCGAGAAGCTACAAATTGGCACGGTCTATCTTGGCCCGGAAGGAAAACATCTTGGTGTTGACAAGAACTGCATCATGCTCTCTAGTGATGAGCCCATTGATGGTCACAGGCCAGCGGTTTCTCACCTATTTAAATCACTTGTACAAAATAGAGGTGACTGTCTAGCTCTACTCTTAACTGGTATGGGAAAAGATGGTGCCTGCGAACTTTTAGAGTTGAAAGAAAGCGGTGCCATTACAATCGCTCAAGACAAGAAAAGTTCGGTCGTACATGGTATGCCTGGAGCTGCTATCGCTCTTGGTGCCCACTGCCATGTTTTGAATTTGCAAAGCATAGCAGCAGCCCTGGCCCTTCTGTGTGAGAAATGAGGTCCGATTAAATGGAACCAACAACAACCATAATCACTAGTGAGCAAACTCTTCTCTTAGTAGAAGATACTTTGACCCAATCTATGTACATGAGCCACGCACTCACACAAGCGGGTTATAAAGTCGTCCTGGCCCGCTCAGGCGAAAAGGCTCTTGCGGCCTTAGAAGAATTGCCGTTGCCTCAAGCAATACTGACCGACATCAATATGCCTGGAATTAGCGGCTTTGAACTAGTGAAAAAAGTGAAGGAAAACCAAGCGACTAAGGCCATAACTGCAATACTTTTGATTACGGCGACCCAATTGAACGATACAGCAGAAATACTAAACAGTGGAGCCGACGGTATAGTCTTCAAGTCGACAATAGCCAAGAAATTTATTGATCAAGTGAAATTGGCTTTGCAGCAAGACCATTCGCCTTCACTAAAAATAGGGGATCATTGTCACAATACCAATGCCACTCTTGCTCAGAGCAACCATCTTTTTCTGAGTGCCTATCAGCAAATATTAGACCTGCAATCCCAATAGATTTGTATTAAAATTGCCAAGCAAGGTCGAGAAGTTACTACTGACGAGAAATCAATGCCCAACGATAGCCTCGAATCACAATTATCTAGCCAACTTCTGGTTTCATCTCTCGGCTTTGGTGCCATAACTCTCTTTATTGGTTGGCAGTGGTGGTCTTCAGAACAGGCCATTGCAGTTTTACAAAGCGCAGCTGCCACCATCAATCAAAAGGAAACTATTGAAGCCGTTCAAGCTCTTAAGCAGTCAAATATGTATCTTGGCATAGCCTATCTCTTAGCCTTAGCTGTTGCCTCGGTCACTACTGCACAAGTTAAGCGCTTTATGGACCGAAGCGTAGTTCAACCACTTAAAGCTCTGACCGATGCAGCACAAAAGATTGGGCAAGGCGATCTGAAATATGAGATACCTAAGTCAGCGCAAAACGACGAACTTGGTGCTCTATCAGACACCTTTGAAAAAATGGTTTCGAGTCTTCGTTCCGATACTCAGCATATTGCCGAAGCCGTGCAAGTTCTAGCAAGTTCTGTTAAACAAATTGTTGTCTCGACAAGCGAATCTTCAATTAGCTCGACCAATACGGCAGCCACAGTCACACAAACTACAGTATCGGCAGAAGAAGTAAGACAGACGACTCTTGTGGCCACGCAGAAAGGTCGCTATGTAGCTGACTTGGCGCAACAAGCGGCACAGATTTCGATGGCGGGAAAAGCAGCTGCTGACGATACTGTCGAGCAGATGAACGAAATCAGAGAACAGATGAAATCTATCGCGCAAAACATGGCGGGGCTAACAGAAAAGGGCCAAGCAATTGCTGAAATTACTGCCTCGGTTGATGAACTCTCGCAACAGTCTAACTTGCTTGCTGTGAATGCATCGATAGAAGCCGCGAGAGCTGGAGAACTAGGCAAAGGCTTTGCCGTTGTAGCCCAAGAAGTCAAAGCCCTCTCCAACCAATCGAAGCAGGCAACGGCTGAAGTGCGAAAGATCCTTAACGACATTCAGCAAGCTGCCCAACATGCGGCAGTATCAATTGAGCAAGGCACTCGCACTGTAGAGTCTGCAGTGAAGCAATCAACAGAGGCTGGTCGTTCCATCGAATCGCTAGCCAATAGTGTCAGCGAGGCTGCTAGCGCTGCGGTACAAATTGCGGCAGCATCGCAAGAACAATTGACCGGAATAGATCAAGTAGTTACCGCTATGCAAGGCATTCAAGACGCCACAAAACAGCATGTGGCCTCAAGTAAACAGATTGAGCAAGCAGCTTTCAGCTTAACCGCTATCCAAGATGTTTTAGAAAGTCTTGTAGCTAAATACAAGAAGTAGACTAATTCAAGAAACAAGAATCAAGCCTTGCGCTCTAGCCACTGGCGACCAGTTTCGGTTAGATAATCACGCATTTCTTTGATCACAATCATGCCATCGGCCAAATTGATAACGTTGACCTGAGTTTTGGCGTACAAGAGAGACTCGGCAATAATCATTTGTTCGGCGCTATATTCAAGGACATCAGCGACACGGTCGACCATCATAGCCAACTTCTGATCGCCATCCAGGGCCACTATCATCATGTCTGTCACTGCCACAGCCTTATTCGGCAAACCAAAGCGGGCCCGAGCATTAACCACAGGAATCAATTCACCATGGACATTGACAAAACCTAGAAATTCGCTGGCAAGATCGGCCTCGCATGATGTAATTTCCACAGCCGGATAAACCCGCTCTACACTGGTAAGCGGAATGGCGTAACGATTATCGTCAAGAAAGAAAAGTAGTAGTGAGACTGATTTGGCCATTTAACTAAAGCCCAAGGCGATTTGAGAGTTGGGAGCGATAGAGCCGTTCTCGATCATACTGGCGCAATCGGCCTTTAAAATCATCATAATGGGGGTAAGCGTGCGTCACCACACTTAGTGGCAGACGTGAATCTCTAACAATGTAAGGTGTAAGGCCTAATTCTAGAATCAGCGCATCAAGATACTGCATAAAACTGTTGCCGGCAGCGCAACGAGGGAAGTTCAAAGTAAAGCAGACTCCTTCACCTTCAAAGCGGAGCAGACTTTGGCTTCCTCTAAAGGCTTTAGCAGAAGCAAGTGTGACAGCCAATTCGTTTTTATCAAGCCAATTCTCAATTGACTTGATAAAGAGAGAAAACTGTTCCGCTGGCACAATCAACTCACTTTCATGAAAGCCAGCTCGACCGAACATTTTATAGTAAAGTTCACGCTTCTTGCGATCGGAGAACAGGCAATCTTTCACTGCACTTAAGGCTGGCTCGGTATTAAAGCGATTGCAGCCGCCATAAAGCACATTAACAAGGCGGTTGAAAGGAAGACTATATAAAGCTAAGTCGACACCCTTACGAGAATGACTATCTAAGGGCCAGTAGAGAGGAAGAGCCGATTTACTGGCCTTTCTCAAATCGTATTGGGCACTGACAAATTTTCCGATCAATAAGAAACCGCGACCAAAAGCAGCCCCTCTAGCAGAGAAGTCGTGCCATGAAACTGCGTAGTCACACTCTTCAGCAGCTGTAACCAGCAACTCTGGCATGGTTAAAATGTCATCGACGGGCACACGATAAAGTGCCATCAGAGGCGACGGCAAAGCCTTTGTCTGCAACTTAGCACTGATAATATGACCAGTTAAACCATAGCCACCACAAGTCAGCTCGAAAATATCATTGTTAATTGCTCTACTAGCCGACACTATTCCACGAGAGGGGTGAAAGAGTTTAAGCGAATGAACTTGATGGCGAAAATTGCCGTCTTTTAGCTGATTTTTACCGTGCACATCAACAGCAATACAGCCACCCAAAGTTATTGCTGGATAATCTGGCTGCACCACCAAGTAGCGCCCTATCTCTGACAGATAGTTGTGAATGTGAGCTAAAGTGGAGCCAGCTTGCACTTCTAGCAAACCTGACTCAGAGTCGAACTCGAGAATCTCTGTGAACCGTGAATTATCGACAGTGGTAATGCCATCGCCAAAATTGCTAGCAGCACACGATAGGCCGGCACCACGAGTAATGCGCGCCTTCTTACCAGAAAGCACCTTCTCCTCAATGTCTGACAGCTCTCGCAAGGCACTCTGAGACGGTTTTGCCAGTTGCCCCCTAGCCAATACACCGCCATCGAAGCTAACAAAATCGACTTGCGAATCTAGGACAAAAGTTGAGATCATAGCCCTAAATCAGCTTTCCTCTCCGGCAGCAGAAGCAGCCGAAGGTGAACTATCAAGATCTTTGGTAGGGCCAGGGGCAGGTGGCATAGCCGCGCCTTCGCTTTTTTTTATCACTGTCTTGCCCCGCTGCCGGTGCCGATTGAGCACCTCGGCGAAGAACAATGCCAGAAGCAGTACAGAGCCAAACAGCTTCAAGAAGTACTCTTCTTGATGAACAAAACAAGCAGCGATAAAACCGAAAACTGCCGACACTGAATAGATTATGTAGGCAACTTTCTTTTGATCGAGGCCACTGTCGAGCAGCCGGTGGTGAATATGCAAGCGATCGGGTGAAAATGGTGATACCCGTTTAGCCAGGCGCCGCACAATGGCCCACGACGTATCAAGTAACGGGAAGGCCAAGATAAACAAGACAAGCAGAGAAGTCGGCACCATAACTGTGGAAGCCGCGCCTTTAATTACTCCGGTAATGGAAATTGCAGCAAGAATGAAGCCGGTCAAATAAGCACCAGAATCGCCCAAGAAAATGCGAGCTGGATTGAAATTCCATCTCAAAAAGCCCAGTAGTGCGCCAGCGATAACAGCAGCCATCAGTGCCGCGAAAGGCTTAGCTACGCCCAAAGCGACAGCCCAAATAGTCAAAGCAGATATTGCCGATACGCCAGCGGCAAGGCCATCCATACCATCAATTAAATTGACCGCATTAGCCACACCTACCAACCACAACACTGTAATGGGCAAGCTGAGAAGACCGAGGTCGATTGGTACTCCACCTTGAATATGAATGAAGAAGAAATCGAAATTCCAATCTTGAGGGATAGGAATAGCTTTGATGCGCACACCTAGAGCGTAAGCGGCACAGCCTGCCAAGATCTGAGTGAAGAGTTTGTACTTGGCCTTAATAGACTCAAGGTCGTCCATTAATCCTAGTACAAAAACTAGAGTGCCACCAACAGCGATAGCTAGGATACCTTCCTGGCCTCGGGCATTTTGCGGCAACCGACCAGCGATTCCGACAAGTGCAACAATAGTTGCCAGAACGCTGATATAGATGGCGACGCCACCTAAGCGCGGCACAGCCACTTTGTGAATGCGCCTATCATCGCCTGGTTGATCAACTAAACCTAGCCGCATAGCTCTTGCTCTAATCTCAGGCACAAGCCACCAAGAAATAGCAAGCGCTATCAAGAAGCCAGGTATTTGCATTTGGGCTAGGTCACTACCAGCAGGCACGTAGGCCCACCAGACACCCACTGCAATGAGCAGCAGCTGACAGAGGTGAATCAGCAGTCTAGAGGCTCGCGAACGACCACTCTTTTTTGTTTCATCGCTGGGTAGTTCTAAAGTTTTCATCTAACAGTAGCTAACTTGCTCTCATAAAGGGGAAACTTCTTGCAAAGCTCCTCAACGGTTTTACGCGACTTAGTTTTAACAGCCTCGTCTTCTGGCGCCTTCAAAGTCGCCGCTATAGCTAGGCCAATTGCTTTCATTTCAGCTGTGCCCATACCACGACTGCTAACAGCCGGAGTTCCTAACCTGATACCGCTAGTCACCATTGGTTTCTCAGGATCATTTGGCACGGCATTCTTATTGGTGGTGATGTTCACTTCTTCAAGTACAGCACTGGCCTTTTTGCCAGTCATAGAAATTGGACGCAGGTCAACTGTCATCAGGTGATTGTCTGTGCCACCAGAGACAATTGCCAGACCTTCTTCAACCAGAGTGTTGGCTAATGCCTTAGCATTGTCGACGATCGACTTTTGGTAGGTTTTGAATTCGGGTTTCAGAGCTTCGCCGAAAGCGGCAGCCTTGGCCGCAATCACGTGCATCAATGGCCCGCCCTGTATACCAGGAAAAACGGCCTTATCAACTAACGGGGCAAATTCTTCAAGTGACATAACGACGCCACCACGAGGACCTCGAAGAGTCTTGTGAGTAGTGGTAGTGACAAAGTGAGCGTGGGGGAATGGATTTGGATGCAAGCCAGCCACCACCAGCCCAGCTATGTGAGCAATGTCAGCCATCAGATAAGCACCAACACTATCGGCAATTTCGCGCATTTTGGCAAAATCGATAATGCGGGGATAGTTACTGGCACCACAAACAATGAGCTTAGGCTTAACTGCAGAAGCAGCTTTGGCCACCATTTCATAATCAAGCATGCCCGTTTGCGGATCGACACCATAGAAATGAGCATCGAACCATTTGCCAGACATATTGACAGGAGAACCATGGGTCAAGTGGCCGCCTTGGTCTAAGGCCATTCCGAGAATGGCATCGCCGGGTTTAAGCATCGCGAAAAACACAGCCATATTAGCCTGAGCACCACTATGTGGTTGGACATTGGCATGGGGAGCACCAAATAGCTGCTTCACTCTTTCAATCGCTAAACGTTCAACCGCATCAACGTTCTCGCAGCCGCCGTAATAGCGCTTACCAGGTAAACCCTCAGCATATTTATTTGTCAAGACCGAACCTTGAGCTTCGAGCACTGCTTCACTGACAAAATTCTCAGAGGCAATTAACTCGATACTATTCTGCTGGCGATATAGCTCTCTGTTGATCATCTCAAATAGGGCCGGATCGCTATTGGCCAGATGGCTATTGCTTAAACTCATACTTCTCTCCAACGGTCTTGTACACGCTATTTTAGCTGCTTTTCAAGCACTTTTCAAAAGGGCGAACACATGGCAAATTACTAAGCTAGGTTAGCAAGCAGGTCAAGAGCCCGCATCCTTCGCCCTGACTTATATTCGATATAGTTTTGCATTAGTCGGCGAGCAGCGCTGGTAGCCATTTTCATATTGGCTTCGTTAGATTTATTTGCATGGTCACGAACATTTGCGTTTACATCAATATCAATAGTGTCAGCTCCAATACGCGCTAATACCATGCGCTTCCATACCAGTGGCGTGACGTAGACATTGGTCCGCTGACTGTCGATAGCTTCAGAGCGCTGCTCAGACCTGAAGTTGTCGCTTGGATCTTCATGCACTTGAGGCGCGACTGAAACCGCTGAATTGGCCATCGCTCGAATCTTATAGAAGCACTTTTGACAAAGAACCCCACCTAGCTCATGGTTAAAAGCGCTGACATTGCGTTCGTTCAGTACGTCTCTACAGCTAACACAAAAGTCTAGCTCTGGGCGAATTCCGAGCATCTCGAGCAGAGCAAACTCAAATTCAAGACAGAGCAAAGCGGCATCTCGGCCACTGGCCGCCATCAAGCCAATAGACAACGTCAGACGTTCAAAATATCTGGCGCAATCTTCACCCAGCCCTTGGCCAAAGACCTGAGTCAATTCGGCGTAATAGAGGGCATAAGTGAGGCGAGTCAAATCATGTCGCAGATTGGGATAGGTCTCAATACTCTCGCACTGAGTAATGATGTCGAGATTCTTGCCCTTAGCCAGAAGTAAATGATTAACGTTGAGAAGCTCAGCTTTGCCAGCAATCTTAGCTCCTGGTTTGCGCGCCCCTTTTGCCACAGCCCGGTGCATGCCCTTCTCCCTAGAGAAAAGGGTAATGATCTTGTCGGCCTCTCCTAGATTGAAAGTACCGACATTTATGGCGGTGAGCGAAAAAGTGGCCAATTATTTTGAATTAATTGGTTGCTTTATCAATTCCATCCACTCGCTGTGCACAAATCCGGCTTCTGGTTTATCTACTCGTTCATAAGTGTGGGCACCAAAGAAATCTCTCTGGGCCTGAGTAAGATTTTGGGGAAGCTGGGCGCTGCGGTAGCTATCGAAGTAAGACAAACTTGCTGTCAACGCTGGCACCGGAATACCGCGTTTAACAGCTTCTTGTACCACCGCCCGTAGCGATTCGTGTGAGTTTGCCATCCAGATAGCAAAATCAGGATCGATGAGCAAATTCGGCAAGTTGTTATTGCGGTCAAAGGCAGTGCGAATGCGCTCAAGCAATTGGGCGCGGATAATACAACCGCCTCTCCAGATACGAGCACACTCAGAAAGATTGACTCCCCAGTTGTACTTATCTGAACCAGCTTTGATCAAAGCCATACCCTGAGCATAACTACAAATTTTGCTTGCATAGAGAGCTTTTTCGAGGTGATCAATCAAACTCTTATCTGCCGGAGCTACTTTTGAAAGTTCGTTTGTCACGGAAGCAAATACTGTAGAGGCCAGTTTTCTTTCGTCTTTCATTGAAGAAAGCACGCGACCAGTTAGTGCAGCGTCAATTGTCGGAACTGGCACGCCGAGGTCAAGAGCGGCTTCTGAGGTCCATTTTCCGGTACCTTTTTGACCAGCCTTATCGAGAATGACATCGACTAATGGTTTCTTGGTTTCGGGATCAACGACAGAAAGAATCTGAGCAGTAATCTCAATCAAGAACGAATCTAGAAGACCTTTATTCCAGGTTGTGAACACTTCAGACATGTCTTTAGCCGACATATTGAGCACTCGTTTTAGCACATCATAAATTTCAGCAATCAGCTGCATGTCACCGTATTCGATGCCATTGTGAACCATTTTGACAAAGTGGCCAGCACCGTCAGGACCAAGGTAAGTGACGCATGGGCTACCATCAACTTTTGCTGAAATAGCTTCCCAAATTGGCTGTACTTGTTTGTATGCATCAAGATTGCCACCAGGCATAAGCGATGGGCCCCAGAGCGCTCCTTCTTCACCACCAGAAACGCCCGAACCAACGAACTGCAAGCCTTCGGCTGCAAGAGCTTTCTCTCTTTTCATGGTATCGGTAAAGTGAGAATTGCCACCATCAATAATGATGTCGCCTTTCTCTAAATATGGCTTCAACTTATCAATGGTCTGATCGACAGCGTCACCAGCTTTCACTAGTAGAATTATCTTTCGCGGCTTAGCAATTGATTCAACAAAACTCTTTTCGTCGGGGCATCCAACTACGTTCTTGCCTTTGCCACGACCTTCTACGAAATCAACCACCTTAGAATGGCTACGATTGAAAATCGAAATTTTGAAGCCATTTCTCTCGATATTTAGAGCAAGGTTTTCGCCCATGACACCCAGGCCTACCAAACCGATAGCACTCAAGTTGCTGTCGCCTTTTTTGTCATTACTAGCCATTGCTACTCCTTTAAAATTAGCCTTGCACAAGGCTCATCTACAAACCATTCCACTGCTCCAGGGAGGCAATCACCAATCACTAATTGAGAGGGATAGCCTTTTTCAGGATGGGAGACAACATCGTTAAAAATTTTAGCCTTGCTGTCACCAGCGGCTAAGAAAAACAATTTTTTTGCATGGGCAAACACTGGCCTAGTTAAAGTCAGTCTTGTGCCGTCGAACGAATCAGTTTTGACTTTATTTGCTACACATAGGTGAGTCTGCTCATCAAGGGCGGCACTGTTAGGAAAAAGCGAAGCCGTATGGCCATCTGTGCCTAATCCCATTAAGGCAAGAGAGAAATGTGGAAGCTCGAGCTGCGACTTGTCTTTTGGTCTAAAGAAACGCCTTAGAGTTTGTTCGTAAGTTTTGGCAGAATCTTCGGGATCTTTGTCTTGGTTGATTGTCGGAAAAACATTTGTTGACGGAATTGAAATATGAGAGAGAAGAGCGTCGCTAATCATTTTGTAGTTGCTATCGGAATCACTATGCGGAACGCAACGTTCGTCACCAAGAAAGAGATAGGTCAAGTTCCAAGGAAATTGTTGCTCAGAAAGCTGGGCCATCTTGCGATACAAGCCTTTAGGCGTGCTGCCACCAGACAGAGCCATCGAAAACACACCATCGTGAGCAATGCATTCTTTGGCAAACTGAGTAATGCGCTCAGAAAGAGCAGAGAATAAAGCAGCTTCATCAGCAGCTATGTTGATGGTCTGATTATTTACGACGATAGTCTTCAATGTGCTTAGCATTGACAACTCGCAAGTAGCTTAACGGCACTTTGGGCCGCAGCTAGAAATACCATGTCTTTCGAATAGTGTTCAAAAGCAAAGTCAACTAATTCATTAAATACCGGCTCCATTGCTCCTTCTTTATCACGAGCACTAGACCAAGGTAGTTCCATATATTCATAATTGTCAGCGTTACTAACTTTCAGTGCTCCACCAGCAAAATCGACATTGAGCTTATCGCTGCCATCTCTGAAAGTCATTTCAAAACTATTGATACCAGTGCATGAATTTTCTACAGCCACCAAATTAAGTTCAATTGCATCGCTAGAACCGGGTTGAACAAATTGAGCCTGCAGACTGCTAGAAGAGCCTGATTTCTTTTGAGAAAGCTTGGCCTTACTAGGCTCAAGGTGGATGCGAGAAGTCAACCAACTGGCCAGCAATAGCGCTTGGCTAAAGCCATTGTTGTCGCCTCCATAGTTAATCGTGATGGTTTTCACTACTTGCAAACGACTAGGTTTAATAGAGACGTCTGTATCATCAAAAGCTAAGGCAATAGCTTTGCGCCAAGCAGACAAGGTGAGCCAAGCTAGATCAACGACAACGGCGCGGTCGGCCAAATCGAGAGCAATTTGCCACTTAGAAGCCAGCATCTTGAGGCGCTCGCCACAAAGCTCAGCGTTGTCTTCTTCGTCACTGAAGCGGCTATCAATGAGCAGATGGTCGAGGTAAGCCAAAAAAGGTTCAACTACAGCTCGAGTTAAGTGGTTGCTACCGGCAAACAACCAGGAAGGCAATTCTGGTATCACCAGCGGTGTGACTACGCTGGCCAACCCTTCTGACTTAAATGATTGACCCGACCATTTAACAGTGATTTGCTCACAACACATTTGCTTATCTAGGCGACCGGGTAAAAAGTGGCAATGGGCCGTAACCCAAGCTTCAACTGCCTCAACTTGTGCGGCGGCAATAACGGCCAAAATCGCTCTACACGGATGCCTCAGTGTAATCTCGGCCAAGAGATTCTCAAACATGCGCTCGTTCTTGCCTTCATCGCATAGCAAAACTACATTGAGAGCACAGGCCCGCACCACCGGAGTCCAGCTACTTTCTTCTTTATTGCCAGCAGAATCCCATAGTCTGCTCAGTTCGCGCTCAATTTTAGCCACATCTACCTGGGCTAAGTTGCCCGAGAGAAATGACATGGTGCGACCGGCGTCTTGGGGATTTTTTACAGCTGGCAAACTCATAGCTTTCTCCAGGCATGACCGGTGGAAGCAATTAGGTCGTCCGCCGCCTTAGGGCCCCAAGAGCCAGCCTTGTAATTTGGAAAATCAGTAGGTTTGACCTTGTCCCAGTGTTCTATCAAAGGCTCGATATATTTCCATGACGCTTCAACAAAATCAGTGCGAGCATAAAGCGACGGGTCACCAATTAAACAATCAAGAATCAAGCGCTCGTAGGCTGTGGGTGTGCGAGCGCCGAAGGCCGTGCCGTATTTGAAGTCCATGTTGAGCCAGCGGACCATAGTAGTGGGACCGGGCTGCTTAGTGGCAAACTTGAGCGAAATGCCTTCTTCTGGTTGAATCTGCATCACCAAAACGTTGTCATGACGCTCACTGGGATCATCGCTTTGATCTGCGGCAAAGAGGTTATGTGGCGCCTTTTTAAAGTGCACCGCCACCTCCGTAATTGACTTAGCCAAGCGCTTACCGGAGCGCATATAGATTGGCACACCGGCCCAGCGCCAGTTGTCAACCTCAAGCTTGAGAGCAGCAAAAGTTGGAGTTGGTGCATCGGGCGATACACTTTCTTCTTGACGGAAACCAGGCACAGTCGAGCCGACGATAAATCCTTCTCCATACTGACCTCGCACTGCGTGTTGATCAATACTTTCAGCAGTTAAGGGTTTGAGGCAGCGCAAGACTTTGATCTTTTCATCCCGTGTGGCTTCGGCGTCCATAGAAATTGGCGGTTCCATCAGCACCAGTGCCAATAGTTGCATCAGGTGATTCTGCACCATATCGCGCAGGGCACCGGCTTCTTGATAGTAAGCGCCACGGCCCTCTACACCAATAGTCTCAGCGTTGGTAATCTGTATGTGATCAATGTGATTGCGATTCCACAGTGGTTCAAAAATTCCGTTAGCAAAGCGAAAGACCATGATGTTCTGAACTGTCTCTTTGCCCAGATAGTGGTCTATGCGATAAACCTGGTGTTCGCGCATCACTTCATGAATGTTCTCATCAAGATCAATTGATGAGGCCAAGTCATGACCAAACGGTTTTTCAATAACAACCCGTGGCCAGGCTTCGCTGACTTTGGCTTTGGTAACAAGCCCAGAGGCGGCTAAGCCTTTGATAATTGGCAAATAGAGACTGGGAGATGTTGAGAGATAGAAGACATGGCGGCCTTTGGTACCGTGCTTAGCATCGAGCTCAGTCAAAGTACTCTTGATTACTTCATAGCCTTCAGGTTTTGACGAATCAGTAGCACGGTAGTAAAGCGACGCGGCAAATCTAGACCACGACTCTTCTTCGTAAGGTAAGTCTGGAGCAAACTTGATCAACGAATCACGCATTAAATTGCGAAATTCTTCATCACTCATCTTAGTGCGTGAAGTGCCAAGAAGGGCAAACCCTTTAGGCAGAAGCCCTTGAAGGAATAGTGCATACATTGCCGGCACGAGCTTTCGCTTAGTTAAGTCGCCGTGAGCCCCGAATATTACGAAAGACAGCGAATCAACATGCCGATCAAGCGCCAATCCCTCTAGAAGTGGATTATCAAGCACTTTCTCTTCAATCATATGTTCTCCTCGACACCTGGCAGATCAGGTTTTAAGGTCGAAATTTTAGCACTATTGTTTGCATTAAGTTATGGCATTAATGGCATTTGCTGCGGCTGTTAACACGCCAATCAATAGTAGAACAACAGTTATAGACAACAAAAAGTGTCAATTATTATTGCTCACTAGTGCCAAACGCACGCACCATCAGTAGTGGCATCACTATTAACGGAGGCTGGGCATGCAATCGTCAGACTGTACATTAATAACTCTCACACCGCGCCCATCTAAGAAATCGACCACGTCTTGACCCCGGTCTCCCATGGGCCAGAGAGGTACTTCCATCTGTAGATATTCGGTGTGGAAAATAATTGAGGCAGAATCATGATATGGGTAGTATTCAGCGTAAGTTACATCAGCTAGAAGGAGCATCTGTGTGCCCCTTTTTTTAGCTTTGCGATCGGTTACAACTAACACCACTTCACTTTCAGTCAATTCTAAGAGATACTCGCGGCGCGAATCGCGAATTAGACCAACTCCAAATAAGGTAAGAAGGGCGCCAAAGGTAACGCTACTGAGACCAATCAATACTCCCCAAGCAGGCCACTCCCAAAGTGCGACAACGGCAACAGTCAACCACATGATGACAAAGGCCCAACCTAGACAAATAGCTGTGCACAGCGGAAACAACCCAGCTCGCCGCTTATGCGGCTGAGAAGTTAGGGTGATGCCGCATCGGTCAGTCAAAAGCATAGATTCACGTCAACAGAAATATTGCTAGAGGGTGCTTATACAGCACCTATATTCCCGTTATAGCAAGCCGAATCACTGATTGCCCCATTACCGTATTTATTACTAATTAGCCAAATATCGATAGCATAAACATGAACGTACCTGTATTCCACATGCAGTGGGCAATCATTGATGGAATCAAACTACGGGTGCGCTCAAAGACATAGGCAAAAGAAAAGCCAAGGACAAAGAGCGGTATGAAGGCACCAGGGTCCATATGTATTGCTGAGAACAATAGGGCCGAAAGCAACATTGAGGCAAAGGCGCCAAAGCGCCAACGCAACGACGTGTAGATAAAGCCACGAAAGAGTATCTCTTCACAGATTGCCGGCAAGACCCCTAAGGCGACAATGAAGAGGATTGGCGCTAAAGCATTATGAGAGCGCACCGCTTCCATAATGATAGTAAGAACTGGGCTCGACGAGCCCTCAGCGCCGAGGAATTTTCTGGCCAGAACCGATGAAAGCAGTACCAATGGCACACAGGCAAACCAAGTAAGAACCCCTGCCATTACCAGACCGAATGGGCCCCTGGTCGGAGTGCGCCAACGCAACTTAACAGACTCAAAGAAGCCGAGGCCAGTGGGCTTGATAGCAATTAAATAAGCCAGAAGAAGCGCAGGCAAATTAGTGACTAGATAAATCACCATGGTCAGCAATGCCAACACTACTGGGTCTTTTGCGCCACCTTTGAGGTAAGGCACAAAAAAGCTGACTACAGGCGACAAAAACGACTCAAGGGTGAGCCAGCCAATCAAGACGCCATAAACTTTGGTAAAACCATAAGGCAAGGGAGCTCGAATCTGAGCCAATGTGTCGGGGTCAGAGAAGGTGCGTGGCAGATTAAACAACTGCACCAAGATCACGATAATGCCAATCAAAGCCGAGAGAGCTAAAGCAAGCATAAGCGCTATGAGCTTGATGGCGAACAGCTTACTGTAGTCGTTGTACTCGCTAGCAGCCTCCTCAAATACTTTGGTTTGACCACTGCGTTTATAAACTTCGAGTTTAACAACCTCTTTGTAGAAGCCAGAGCTAATCAAGTCGTCGACTAGCTTTAATGAACTCACTGTATCGGCAACTTTCAGCTCTTTCTTTACATAAAGAGAATCAACTAGATTAGCGGCTCGAACAGCCCTCTCATCTTTGTACTCTCTCATGAGCGTTAGTTCGTCAGAGAAGCTTTCTCCGGTCTCTGCGGCAAGAACGATCTGCTTGAGGCGCAGCGCTAACGATTGAGGGTCGTGCAGTACTGCGCTGTCCATGGCCGTGCCCGCAGACTTGTAGAACTCATCAGGCGTTTTCGACCCAGACAACGGTAGGCCGCTTGAAAAAGCTTTGGCGCCCGCAGCCATTCGCATCATAAACTCTGACTGGCCGGCTTCCATCACCGCGGCGCCCTTACCATCTTTGACGCGACTAGCGGCGTTGCTAGAAAAAACAACCAAGACCAGAACAGTGCAGAGAGCCAAAAGCGCTGTAACCAGACGGGGCCGCAGAGTAGTTTTATTAACTAGGGCGCCAACGCCTACGATTACGATAAGCACTCGTAATACATCTACAGCCGTATGAAGTGAAAGATTAGTGGGCAATATGGGGTCTCAATAGGCAAGCCTGAACTTAGACTCTAAATCTTACAGGATCTCAGAGCCATGAGCGGATGCCGCCAGAGCATTGCCCTAAACCGCTAGCTGAAGGAAGGCCTAAATATTAGTCGGCGCCGCCGCCACCACCACCGCCGTCGCCGCCGGTGAAAGCGCTGCCGTATTCGCCTAGCTGGCCAAAGCCGCTGAACTCACCATAGTCGCCAAAGCCCTCGAGACCGCCGAAACTAGTTCCGGTGTCATGGAGGAAGTCATGGCTGTTACCAGGGAAGAGATTGGGATCTCCCTGAGGCACTTGATCAGCGTAGTAGCCCCAAGGGAAGCCCTTAACGAGCTTTCGCTTCATGAGAAAGCGCGGTGCCTTTAGAAAGCCAAGGCCGAGCATAACAATGCCGACGAATATAGCTTCATAAAAGCAGATGCCCCAAAAATTCATGTTCGACCCGATGACTGTCTTATCTGACTGTGCAGTAAGAGCGTAAGCCCTACAGGCCGGGACGTCAACAGGTAGAGTGGGAGAATTACTCCAAGTATTTACTCAACGTCAGTCAATAAAGCAATCTTTTGCGAACCAACACTGCTAACTTGCATACGTGGACCTTGATTGCGCTTGAAGGCGTCAATATAGCGGCGAAGTGCCTCACGCATCAAATCAGAGCGAGTTCTGTGCTCAACTTGGGCAACGAAATCAATTTGTTCTAGGAGACCTGGTGGAAGAGCCACTAGTACTTTCTTAGGCATGCACGTTCCTTTTTGTAAATTCCAAAAAAGTATTAAAACCAAAATTTACGACGACACTTTGAATGATGCGACACAATACCAGTAAACTAGTTTTGGCTAGTAAACTGGACGGACGCAAACTCACAGATTATGCTAAGTGTGTCCTTCGATTTCCAGAATACAATTTACACTTATCACTGTAGTTTTTAAAGAGCTAAAACAGCCATAAGCAGTGGAAAGCAAACAAACTAATATAAAAGCTTTCTTGTCTTCGACCAATCACCACTGGCGGCACCACCACTTTTCAAAAACCACATACCATGCGGATATTGAAAGAACATACTTCGTAAATCCATATGACTACCAACCCTGAAAAACCCATCGGCGCAAACCAACTTACAAACAATGTTAAAGCTGGCGGCTGCTCTGCAAAAATTAGCGCCTTTGAGCTAAAGCAGATACTGGCTGGCTTACCGAAGACCAAGCATGTCAATCTGCTAAGCGGTATTGACAATTTTGAAGACGCCGCCGTGTACAAATTGTCAGACGAATTGGCAATCATTGAAAGTGTAGATTTCTTTCCCCCAGTGGTTGACGATCCATATCTTTTCGGTCAGATAGCGGCTAACAATGCCCTCTCTGACGTATATGCGATGGGAGGCAAACCACTTATAGCTCAGGCTATTTTTGCTTTTCCTACTTGTGATTACCCCCTGGCAATTGCTGCAGAAATATTGCGTGGTGGAGCAGATCAAGTCGCTAAAGCTGGTGCCCTTTTAACTGGTGGCCACAGTATCCAAAGTAGTGAAACTATATACGGATTAGCAGTGACAGGCTTAATCAATCCCAAAGATATACTCACCAATAGCGGTGCCCGTCCAAACGACCGCATCATCATGACCAAAGCAATTGGTACCGGTGTCAGCCTGTTGGCGCTGAAAGCCGGATTGTTATCAAAAGCCGAACAAGCGCATCTATTTTCAGCTCTTACTACACTTAATGATCGCGCCCTTGAGGCCGCACGCACAGTAGATATCCACGCATGCACCGATGTGACCGGTTTCGGTTTAGTAGGACATATTCATGAGATGGCCAAAGCCAGCAAATTAGCGGCACGCATGTTAATTTCGGCCTTGCGTTTCTTCCCTTCCGCTCAAGAATTTGCTAAACAAGGACTTGTACCAGCCAGCGCCTATGGCAACAGAAAATCTTTCGAGGCGAGCGTATCTTATATAAAAGATTTGCCTTTAGAAGTAAGTGATTTACTGTATGACCCTCAAACGGCTGGAGGCCTCCTCTTAGCCGTTGATGAAAAAGACAGCGCTAATCTTATAAAAACAATGGGCGAAGCAGGAATCGAAGCTACCGATATCGGTGCATTTATAGAAGGGATACCCGGTCATATCGATGTCCTAATTAGCTAGGTGCTCTAATTAGGATCAACAAAAGGGCAATCAGTATGAAAAAATCACTTGATCTCAGGGGTCTTACTTGTCCAGAGCCTGTATTGAGAACCAAGAAATTAATTGATGATCCGGCACTCTCTTGCATCGAAATTCTTGTCGACTCAGAAGTAAATGTACAAAATTTGACGCGCCTTGCTAACTCGCAAAAATTGACTGTAGTTAGCTCACCTGAAGACATCCATTATAAGGTAGTACTTCAGCGTGCAGCCACTGAGGATAATCCTGGCAGTCACTCACATGAGACTGTTGAGGCACGACATAAGCAAGCAAACACCAGTACTAGTACTAATACAAGTACGAATGCAAGCAATAATTCTAGTACCAATACTAGTACTGGAAGCGGCACGATTATTTTGATTAGTCGCAATAGTTTTGGTCAGGCCGATAGCCAAAAAGTTGAGGGCGATTCTGACAAAGCAAAAAGAGATTACGACTTCAGCTCAAACTTACTCAATCTCTTCCTGCAAACCTTACTGCAATCTGGTCATGAACCACGGGCGATATTAATGGTCAACAGTGGAGTCAAACTAATGGACCCAGAAGGACCATATATAAAGGTACTGAATGAACTCAAAGAAAAAGGAATAGAGGTCCTAGCATGCGGCCTCTGCTTAGACTATTACGACCTCAAGAGCAAAGTAGCCGTTGAACAAGTAACAAACATGTTTGCTATCTGCGAATATCTATTTTCTGCTGATAGAGTAATTTCGCCCTAATCAGCTGGCTTGATCAAAATTAGTCTTGCTCGAAATCACTCTTAAAGACTTTAGCTAAGACAATGGCGACAATGATTCCCATTAGAATCAGGCCAATTACAGCTACTATTGTCAGCCAGTGAAAGGCTGAAAAAATGTCATCAATGCTCATGGTTTCTAGTTTAACAGCAATAGCCAACTGCGTAAGTAGCTGTCACCGCCTGCATTGATGGATTTACGAAAGCTGACAGACAAAACCTGACTACGAAGTACTAGGCTTAACTAGGAGAGTAGCTCTTCAATCTCATGCTGGGTAGGCAGGCCCTGTGAGGCACTGACAGTTCTAGTAGCGAGCGCTCCAGCGGCATTGGCACAACGAGCAATTTCTGCCCAATCAAAATAGTCTGTCGTGAGCACTTCCGGCCAGTTCGAACCTCGCTGTTGGCCTTGAGCTAGGCGACTGAGAACATAAGCCACATAAGCGTCGCCAGCGCCGACACCGGCAAGCGTATCGACCTTGATTGGCGGCGCAAAATAATTTTTGTGCGCCGCTATTATTGATCCGCTTGCCCCCAGAGTAAGTAAAATCACTTGCGCTCCGGCACGTGCACGCAATGCTTGAGCATGCTCTGTCAATTGCGATATTTCGCAAGGAGTTTCAGCTTCGCCCAGCCAATAGAAGAGTTCAGCCAAATTGACCTTAATAATATTTGCTAAGGCCATAGCTGCAAGCGCCTGTCCCCTGGCTTTCTCACCTTCTCCGGTAGGAAAGCCAGCATCAAAAGAAACCAAAAGATTAGCTGCGCGCGCTCTTCTCATCGCCTCTAGAACAGCACTGCTGCGCGGTTCCACCGTAAGCGAAATGCCAGTAGCATGCAGCGCCACTGCACCCTCAAATAATTCATCGTTGAGATCGTCGACAGTCAGCTGGTGACAAGCATTGGGCTTAGGCCAATTAAAAAACAGATTTTCTTCGAGCTCGTCAGTCAAAACATAACACTGAGCAGTAGCAAAGGCAGATGTGCGGGAAACGTAAGTAGTGTCAATTCCAGCACTATTCAGTCCAGAAAATAGATAATTGGCATGCAAGTCATCGCCTACCTTAGCCACCAAGCGCGTCTTTATGCCCAAGCGACTGAGCGCATGAGCCACATTGGCGGCATTACCACCAGCACTCCGCAGGAAAGTATCAGGCACTCCCCAATCAGCACTCTTCTTTGTGGCAATCCAATCTACGACTAATTCGCCGATTGTGATTACCGAACCAGAAAATTGCTCGGCGTTGGAGTCACTAGGCTCTGTCACTTTCTCGAGCCCTTTTAGGTGATCGACACTTTGAGACCGTTCTTCTCAATAACCGCTGGATAAAGACCGTATGCTGGCTTAATCGCTGGAAGCAAAGCCAAAGCTTTGTTGACAGGCCCCTTAGAAACAATCTTGCCTTGAATCAAAGCCAATGGAACATTCACTTTCCCCAACCAAAAGTCATGTGCCACACTTGATTTCATAAACATCTCAACCACTGGCTTCTTGTTGCAGTCACCAACTGTGATTACCATTTCCTTACCGTCAGAACAATCTACGGTGAGGCGACCATCAGGTTCGCGATAGTGGAAAGTGACGATCAATCTTGATGACAAAAGTTGAGCTGCCATATCTTTTTCGTTTGAGATAGCAGTCCAGAGATCGGTCATTACACGGTGTAATTCGTCAGTGTCAGTAAAGACAGCCATTAATAAGCCCTCTTCAATAGTTGTGTGAGGTCTTCTACAGAAGCCTCTCGTGGATTAAACATTATTGCAGGATCCGCCCCAGCCAGATCGACTAGTTCGGCAAGGTTTTCATCAGTAAGCTCTGGCACACCTAATTCTCTTAGATTGAGCGGTAGTTTCAGCTGCCTTAATAAGGCTTCGACTTTGTTAAGAAGTAAATGGGCAAGCGCACGATCGTCGCTACTACTAATAGAGTTACCATCAATAGAATTACTAGCCTCAACAGCCAAATCTAAGAACCTGGCAATGCGCGCATAGCGGGGATAAACACTTTCGAAGTTAAACCGCATGCCATGGGGAAGTAAAACTGCATTGGTCATGCCATGATGAGTGGCATATTTAGCACCGACAGCGTGAGCCAAGGCATGGGTAATGCCAACACCGGAATTGGTGAAGGCAACTCCCGCCATACAGCTGGCCACTAGTGTTGCTCCACGCGCTTCGAGATTATCACCGTCAATGGTGGCTTGCGGCAGAAACTCAAAGAGTAATCGCAACGACTCCAAACAAAGAGAATCAGTGAACACCGAATATGTGCCAGAAGCGACATAGCATTCTATATCGTGGGTGACAGCATCAATTCCGGTGGCTGCAGTTAGCTTAGCTGGCAAAGAAACAATCATTAATGGATCGAGAATGGCTACATCAGGCGCAAGGAACCTACTGCCAAACATGAGCTTCTTGCTCTCTCCATGATCTTTGACCATGGCCACAAACGATACTTCAGCACCAGTACCAGCAGTGGTCGGTACTGCAATCAATGGCAACAACTTTCTCTCAATAATATTGAGACCCTGGTAATCCAAAACTTCTCCACCAAAAGTGAGGCAGATGTTGATCACCTTAGCTGTGTCTAGAACTGAGCCACCACCTACAGCCACTAAGGCGTCACAACCAGATGTGCGGGCTATCACAGTGGCTTTATTGACACAATCGACATCAGAATCAGAAGGAACATCAGTAAATAAAATGGGCTCGATTCCAGTCGATTCTTTGATACTGTCGATCAAAGGAGCTAGTGCACCACTCTTCTCGAGGAAAGCATCGGCCACCATAAGCACTTTTGTTCCGCCGAGTTCGCGCAGAAAATCTCCGCAAGAACTGGCTGAATTTTCACCGAAATACACTCTGGTGGGAGTGTGAAAAACAAATGGGTTCATGAACTGCAGGCTCTACTAAATGTGTCTCATTCACTCACATACTGACTAGAAAATCAAACTTAGGTTTCATCTCTACTGAACAAATGCAGTAATTAGACAACGTTAATGAAAACTTGCCTTACTGTGTTTTTTTTAATGACCTCCGCAGCGCACCTCCTGACAGCAGGCCAACGCCCGCACCGGCGGCGCCATCGCCATTCTTTTGCCTAGAAATGCTCGACTAGTTCGACCGGCTCTATAAAAACGACGAAACTCAGTTGACATCCCGGTTGTCATAGAGGGACAAATTAGGCTATAACCTAGTTGCGAGGGATTCTTAATCATTGGTAGTAAGTAATAAAGAGAATCGATTTTGCTGCGACAATAGCCAAGGAACGCAGGCACTAATTTGTGCGTCTACCTTCGTAGTACCAATTAGTTTCGGTCTGAACACAACAATAGGAATTTTATGACTAAAGGCAGCGGACGTCAGAGTCTCAAATATGTAGCAGTGAGCCTCTCTCTGCTATTAGCTTCAAACTCTGTTGTAGTTCCTGCTTTGGCAGCCACTAGCCGGAGCGAGAAACCTTCAGGCACATTGCTTTTGCCTTTGACGCCGAAGATTGACCAGAACGAAATTCAAGGTGCAGACTCTTCTACAAAGGCAAACGAAGCTTCCTCTAATCGACAGTCTTCTGCTAAAGCCGCTACAAAATCTCCTTCTAGTAGCAAACCATCGCCATCTTCAGCTGTTCAAGCGACATCTCAAGATTCCACTTCAGCTACTTCATCTACTGCATCTACTCCACAGGCAACCAGCGATCAAAGTGATCTGAATGTTCCCTTAGGTGAAAATGCCACTCTCACGCCAGAAGTTCCCCACGAAGATGCCCCAATATCTGGCGCTCCAGAGAAAATCGCCCCTGAACGGTCTGACAGTTCATCACTTTTAGAGGCTTCCGCCACTGCCGATGACCTTCAGCTCACTGAAATGGATAGTGCTGTCAGCGAAGACACCACGCTAAAAGGCACCATTCAGATAGTCGCCGACGATACAGAATACGACCAAGAAAAGAACACCTTCTTGGGTACCGGAAATGCTGTAGCTATTATCGGCGGGCAGAACTCTAAGTTAGAAGCGGACATGATTTTGTATGACCAAAACAGTCAGACAATCGATGCTCGTGGTCATGTCAAAATTTTGCGCTCAGGGCAAGTAACTACCGGTAGTGCTTTCAAATTCAAAGTCAATTCAGACGAGTATTTGATTACAAGTCCTGATACTGAATTGAACGGCACTCAAGTAATTGCTCGAGCGGCCTACGGTACCAACCGAGCAATGGTCTTCAAGAAGGGTACCTTAGATAATCCAACGCCATTCCACCTCGGCAAGAACATGCTCTACGGACCACAAAGCTCCGTCACAGACATCATTGATAAAGTTCAACACCCTGACGCGTATATGACAGACAAACCGAGCTTTGTCTTCAAAGCGCGGAAGATGATCTACGAAAAATACAAAGAAAGTGGCAACCTCACCGTTTTAGGTGGTCGTTTGCAGTTTGCTCGTTTCTCAGTACCAGTGCCAAAATTTGTAGCAACAGTCGGCCAAGACAACAATATTATGTTTCCTGTCACTCCGATGTTGAGCAGCAACATTCAGAGTGGTGGTATCAACGTTGGTCCTAGCTTTAACACTGCCATGGGTAAAACTGGCAAGTTTAATTGGGCGCCCATGGTGCAGTTTGGTGGCAGAACGACTTCTGGCACAACCGGCGGCAGTGGCATCGGTCTATCGGGCCAAGTCGGATACAGCAACAACAAATTTAGCACTCACCTCGCCTACGGTTCGGTTTCGAACTTGTTGGTAGCAGACTTCAAGAGCCAGCTCAATAAAAAGACCCTGTTTCAAGCTGGCATCAATAGGTATTTGAACGATGGTCTTTACGGCTTCAGACGTGCTCGCTTGCAAGCAGAATTAGTGCACAACCACGCTGTTGGCGGAATTCCCTATCTATCAAGTCTCAACTTCCGCTCCTCGGCTGGTTGGGCTCAAGACAATCCACAGTTAATTAACACCTCACCGGCCTTCGCTGCGCTCTATGGTGGCACCACCACCAATACTGTTAAAACCAGCGCCTTTAGAATCCAAGAACAAATCACTGCCGTATCGCAGCCACTATTCTCACTCGGCAACGAAAAATATGGAGCCAAGGGCTATGTCTTCGGTGGCCTAGCTCTAGGTGGCTATTCAACTGGCGACACCAGAATGATGGGACAAATAGGCCCCACTGTTCAAGTGAGAGCAGACCGCTTTACCTTTAGCACCAACTATACCCAATCAGCAGTTCGTGGAAGTTCACCTTTCCTCTTCGACCAATTCCTGCAGGGTAGTAAGTCAGCTAACATTCAAGGTGACGTAAAACTGGCTAAATGGCTCACTGTGGGCGGCGGTTACGGCTACAACCTTGATTCTAAATTGGCCTATTCAAAATCAATTTCAGCAGCTATCGGCCCACAAGACTTTAAAGTACTGCTGTCACGAAACATGATTCAGGGCATCAACCGCTTTGGCTTTGACATTATTTATGGCCAGCCAATTCCCTACAATACTCTTGTGCTGAAGGGCTCACCTGACCACGGTCAAATGAGTGGCATTCAATAATTTACGGCTTGTATCTAAAGAATTGACAGTCTCAGACCAGAAGGCTAGCAACAGCTTTGGCTGCTGCTAAAATGAGGCAATCGAGAATTTCCTCATCAAATGGGACTCTTTCCAGTGAACGAACTTGAGAGTACAACGCTAGACAATCTTGTCAAGAATAAAATGCCAGCAGTTGGTGTTGACCTTGGCGGAACTAAGATCCGAGCAGCAGCCATTATGGATAGCCAGCTCGTTTCAGAGCCCAGGCAAGTTCCCACCCCTAGTGGACCGGAAAATATCGTCCAAGCAGTACTAGATCTAGTTATCAGTTTTCAAAAAGAGCATGTTCTATCAGGAATAGGCATTGCCACAGCAGGCATTGTCAATTGCGAAACCGGTGAGATTGTAGGGTCCACGGGCAATCTGCCTGGTTGGACGGGCACGCCACTAAAGCAAGTGCTTGAAGAAAAAACCATGCTACCCACTTTGGTAGACAATGATGCCAACGCCGCAGCCTACGGCGAAGCCAGTGCAAGACACATGATGCACACCACCTGTGTATCGGTGGTGACATTGGGCACCGGTATTGGTGGCGGTCTAATAGTCGGCGGCAAACTCTATCGCGGCGCCCACTGGGGTGGTGGCGAAATTGGCCACATTCGCATTTCAATGGGCAACAAAAGACTGTGCACCTGCGGTCTGTTTGATTGCTGGGAAGCATATGGAGCAGGCCGGGGCCTGGTCACCACAGCCAAAGATATTCTCAGCGGCCTAAGTAGCAACCAAACACCGCTGTGCACCAAGGGCGACAAACTCACCACCCATGACATTGTCGATGCGGCTCGCAGTGGCGACATTGTTGCTCAAAGAGCAATGGAAACTTGGCATGAACACATTGCCGCAGGGATGGTTAACCTGGCTCACATACTTGACCCCGATGCCTTTATTGTCACCGGTGGCCTAGCCGATTGTGTCGATTTTGGTCTCTTGCACGAAATGGTGACCGACAGATGCTTACCCAGAATCGGTGAAAGCCTGCAAATCTACAAATCTGAGCTTGGTGGCATGGCCGGTATCATCGGCGCGGGCCAACTAGTCTTAGATAGTTTGCTCGACCCGAAATAGTTAACTAGACCCGAAATCTCAAAATCAGAGCCAGAAAGAAAGAAAGAAAGAGCGACAGAGAGCTCAGAATCTAGCGACTCTCTATTGTGTAAGTAACTAAGGCCGAACCATTGGCTGGAACCTTAACTGCAAACTCAAATGTGTGTGAGTCTTTCTTCTCAAACGGTTGGCTTGATGTGGTCACTTTCCAGTCACCATAAGCATGTTCAACAGCGGTAACTGTGATAGCAGTTTCTTTGTGATTGCGAAATTCTATGGAATAGCTCGAGCGTTGTACCCGGTCTGAAACTTGAACCTGATTAGTCTGCTTGCGATCGGCCACAACATCGAAAGCGTCGCCTAGGTAAAGTCTTACCTTTTCATCGCGAGGTGTATGGTCAATTAAATCTTCGCCAACAAATTGAAGGGCACCATCTAGGTCTTTTTTGTAGACTCTCACTTTGCCTTTGGGCATGGGCAGGCCGAGGTTATTGTCTTTGCTATTGGCCAGCTCCAATTTGACATTGACTTTCTGACTCTGTTGATCGTCGCCACCGTATGGATTGACGCCATTGTTGCTATCAAAGACAAATAGTTTCTTGACTGGCACCTTGCTAGCGTTGAAGAGAGTTAGCTGCTTAGTTTCATTGTCATTCAAATCAGTTTTGCCTTGCAAGGCATAGAGATGGTACTCAGCAAAACTTTGTTCTTGAAACTGCGGTTGAGCCACGGCAGATTCAGCCATTGCCCCACCCATCATGGCCATATCGGCTGCCGGCGCTGCTACTTTGTGAACATCGCCCGCCATCAATTTAAGCGCCGCATCGCGATATGTCGCACCCGATTTATTATCAAGGGTTACCCAACTAGTGAGATCACACAGGCTATCATCGGCATTAGCCACCGCTACGTAATCGCATTTCCAGTTGAGCCCTTGGGTCTGATAGCTAATTTCACTTTCTTCCACCCCGGCTTTGTCGCTTTCTAGTTTCCACAACAGGGATGGTTTCGATACGAGACCGGCAGGTAGTTCAGACAATTCCAGCTCGCCTTCCGGGCCGACGACCACCCCAGAAGAAGTTTGAATAACAATAGATTGCGATCTCTCAGAGAGATTGCCGTTAGAGTCTGCCACCGTCACTAAGGGGCTGGATAGCAGAGTACCAGTTACTTCGCGCACTCCACCAGTACTAAGAAATTGACGGAACTTAACTTGTTTGCCAATTGAACGCGACAAAATCGTATTTTGATCCATCAAGTCATATTGATAATTTTGCTCGCGAACAACCACCGAGTTTGGATTGGTCAATGCAGCAAAGCTGACACTAGTTGGATCTATTGAAGCAGCAACATCTTCAAAACGCAGGAAATTTACTCCGCTAGTGAGATTGATATCGCGGACGTCTTTGACCAAGCCAAAATTTTGGTTATAGATGGTCAATGCCACCCCCTTAGAGGCAGACACCACTGGCATGTCGGCAGCAGCAGGTTTGGCTACAACAGGAGATGCTTGACCAACTGCTTCGCTTTCTACCTTACCGGCTTGTTTGGAACTAGAACCAGAACTAGAACCAGAACTAGCACCAGAACTAGCACCAGAACTAGACCTGGCACTTTTAGATTTGGCAAAAGCAATATTTGCATTACCAATCGCAGCACCAATAGCTGCACTCAGAGTAATGGTTAGTGCCAGCGCAAAAGACATCGTTTGAGTATTGAACAAGTAAAACTCCTTTTTAGCCACTGGCTAGCAATCAAGATCTTAGTAGCGAACTTCGATTTCGTAGGTAACCTTGGTTTCTCCATTGGCTGGCACTTTAGCCGCAAATTCAAAAGTATGAGAATCTTTCTTGATGAAAGGTTGGCTAGAAGAGGTTATCTTCCAATCACCACTGCTGTGCTCGACACAATTAACAGTTACTGCTGTCTCTTTGTGATTGCGAATTGAAATCTCGTAAGCAAGCTTCTGTACCCTCGAATTTACTTGCTGCTGGCTCAGTTGTTTGCGCTCGCCAACAATGTCAAAGGCATCGCCTAGATAAAGCCTCACCTTCTCATCCTTCGGGGTGTGATCGATTAAGTCTTCGCCCACAAACTGCATGGCGCCATCTTTGTCTTTTTTGTAGACTCGCACCTTTCCTTTGGGCATGGGCATGCCTAAATTGTTCTCTTTGCTGTTTGCTAATTCAAGTTTGACATTGACCTTGGTGGTGTTACCACGCGGGTTATAACCGCCATAATAGTGGGCGGAGCCACCATCAAAGATAAAGAGCTTTTTGATGGGCACCGCACTGGCATTAAAGAGAGTCAACTGTTTGGTTTCGTTATTGTTGACGTCAGTCTTTCCGGCCAAAGCATACAGGTGATATTCAGCAAATGACTGCTCCGTAAATTGCGGAGCTGCAGCTGCCATTGCAGATTTGTACATGCGCATAGGTTGCGGTGGAGCCACATTCTGCACCTTGTGTACATCTCCGGCCATAAGCTTAAGAGCTGCGTTTTTATAAGTCGCACCAGATTTATTATCTAAAGTGACCCAGCTAGTCAAATCAGAAAGAGTATCGTCAGCATTTACAACAGCGACATAATCGCACTTCCAATTCAGACCTTGGGTCTGATAGCTAATTTCGGCCTTCTGCGCGCCGGCCTTATCAGACTCAAGTTTCCAAAGTAGTGATGGCTTTGAAACTAGGCCCGGAGGCAGAGCGGCCAATTCGACTTCACCGGAAGGTCCGACCACGATTCCTGATGATGTTCGAAGAACAATACTTTGATTGCGAGTAGAAAGATTGCCGTTGCTATCGGAGATGGTTACCACCGGCTGATTCAGCAGGGTACCAGTAGTTTCGTGGACACCACCAGAGGTGTATTGCCGCACCTTTATTTCTTTACCAACTGATTTAGAAAGTATGGTGCCAACATCCATAATGTCGTACTGATAATTCTGCTCGCGCACCACCACGCTATTTGGCGCAGTAATCGAACTAAAGCTAACCGATGTAGGATCAATGGCAGCTGCCACATCTTCGAAACGAAGATAGTTAATACCAGCGGTCAGATCAATATTGCGGGTGTCTTTTACTAATCCAAAATTTTGATTGTAGACAGTGATGGCAACTGCTTGCGAGCTACCAGGAGAAGAACTAGCATTACCCGAAGCATTACCAGCAGACCCGGAATTACTAGAGCCATTGCTAGAGGCATTATTGCTGGCATTAATAGAAGCGCTTCCAGCTGAGACTTTTGCTGCAGCCAAAGCAGAGTTAACAGTAACCCAAGAGCTTAGGAAAATACTGGCTGCCAGAGCGAGACAGACTTTGGCAGAGGGTGTTGGATTAGACAATTTATTACCTCAACTTATTCGGTTATTTATGGCAATTTAGGGCTGCCACTAATTTCTTAGCTATATCAACATCCATCTCATGGCCACCCTTTGTGCTGATGAACCGAGCTTTAATGCGCATTGGATTGACTCCAACTAAAGCCAAATCGCCTATCAAATCGAGTAGCTTGTGACGCACCGGCTCGTCCGGAGAACGGAGTGGCATGGTGAAGTCATCGTCAGTGATGCTGACCACATCATCTACCAATCCCAACATTTCGTGCTCTTTGAGCATGCCAAAAGTCCGTGCCTCGTAGATGATTTTGGCATCTTGGCTCGGCTCCCAACTCTTCCATACCTGACCAATTTTAGGGTGTTTCCAATCCATCAAGTATGTGACAGAAAAACTATCAGCCGGTACAGCTAAAATCGAGCGGTCGCCTTTGCTGACAGACACGGCCTCAGGCAAATCGATATCGGCCACAACGGCTTTACGCTCTATACCTGCACTTTGAAATAGTTCAATCCAGAATTGAGCGCTACCATCAGCTAGCGGCATCTCCGGGCCATCGACTAGAACATAGAGATCATCAAGACCCCAGAGAGTGACAGCGCACATAAAGTGCTCGACGATACAAAGCCTTGTTTTGCCTACTCCAAGCACCACATTGCGCAGAGTATTGACGACAGAACTAGCAGTGGCCGGAATAGCCACTAGTCCCTTATCGTTGTCGACACAAAAGAATGTGATACCACTGCCGATTGGTGCTTGGTAAACTTCGACTAGTACCTCTTGCTTAGAGGTCATGCCTTTACCGCGGTACGAAGCCAGCTTCGGTGCAGAATCAAGTATCTGCCTCAAGTCTCCGCTCAAAGGATCTTTAGCGTCGGATAGAGTGAGATTCGACATTATTTACCTCCCAAAATTCGCTCCTCCAACAGAGCGATACGGCGCTTTAGATCTTTGACGTCATCAGTTACGCGGGGCAAGCGGCGTAGATTTGCATACATGACAAAGAACTCGCGGGCTGGCATAGCTGGAGTGCCAGCATGAATCTCGCCTGGTTCGATATTCTTCATGGCGCCAGCGGCACCCGATAATACTGCATCGTTAGCCAACTTCAAATGATCACTCAAGTTAGCGCTGCCACCAAGAACCGCTCTATCACCGATTGAACAAGATCCGCCAATTGAGGCATTGGCCACAATTAGACACTCACGACCAATGCGATTATTGTGAGCAATCATCACCAAGTTATCGATTTTGGTGCCTTGACCAACAACGGTAGCACCCATAGTGGCGCGATCGATGGTGGCATATGAACCCACTTCAACATCATCTTCAATGACGACAGTGCCTATCTGTGGAATCTTTAACAACGGATTAGGGGCGTCGGAGAAATCTCTGCTGCCCGCCATATTCTTTTCAAAATTGCTCGGTTTCTCGGTCACGTAAGCGAAGCCATCGGCTCCCATGCTGGCTCCCTGTTGCAAAATTACGCGGTTACCAATTTTGCAATAGTCAGCAATCAAACAGCTAGGATAAAAAATTGCATCTTCGCCAATCTCAACAGCTCCACCGATTACACAATGAGCCATGATGATGGAGCGGGCTCCAATTTTACTCTTCGGTCCAACAATTACATAGGGACCAATAGCTACATCGGCAGCTATTTCAGCAGTGCTATCAACAATAGCGGTAGGGTGAATTCCTTTATCGGGATAGAACCTCTTCGGCGCCAGTGCTGTCAGAACCCGCTGAATGGCTAAATTAGGTCTCTCGACCAAAATCATATTGCGATCAGGAAAATCAATTTCAGTTCCGAATGGTGCCACCACCGCGATGGCTTTGCACTGAGCGAGCTTACGCACTAACTTCTGCTCGAAGACAAAGGCTAAATCTTCAGCCTTGGCATTGAGTGGTGAAGGTGAAACACTCTCAACCGTGATGGAAGAATCGCCATGAACGCGACCTCCCACTAGTCCTGCTATTTGACCCAAATTCATTGCTTGAGGGAGCCGCATGGATTGCTGTCCTATTACTGGGGAAACTGAGACCAAAATTAGAAGGAGAAACCGTACCTAAAAAACAACTTTACCCGCGCAGAGCGCGGGCAAAGTTGGCAAACAATATAACGACCATCTGGATGGCCATCCTCTTTTACTGTCAAGCTGAGGCAACATTAGTTATCTCAGTTGCTATCACCTACTTAGTGACGGTTTTGGAAGCTGCACTAGCTGAAGCACCCAGGCGCTTTACAACACCCTCGGTGATATCAGTTCCGCCTAACAGAACGGCACCTTTCATCAAAACAGTATCTAGCTTACGGCTGGCAGCCTCGGCTTTGATAGCGCTATCAATGTCAGTTTCAAGCTGTGTTTCAAGATTCTGAGCTTTAGCTTGAGCTTTTTTGTACTCATCATCAATCTTTGATTGAAGGCGTTTTTGCAATCCTTCCAACTCAGCTGGAGGCTTCTTAGCATTCTTGGCTTCTTCATACTGTTTGTTTGAATCTTCAAGAAGCTTGCGCACTGATTCTTCAGTTTTCTTGAGTTCTTCAGCGGCTGATTGAGCCTTGTTGAAGCTTGTAATCACTTTGTCGCGATCGACAACACCAAGAGTTGCAGATTTCACAGGTGATGCAGTCTGGGCGAGAGCGCCGGAAGCGATTGATACGGCCATAACTGCACTAGCAACCACGGCGAAAGACTTTTGAACGTTCAGCATTCATCTCTCCAAAAAAGTTATTCAAGTATCCACTTGTCAGGTGTCACTTAATCATGTTAAAAGGCCCGAGGGCACAGTTTACAACATTCAAGCAAGTCAAACCAGCCAGCCTAAACTGCTGTAATTAAAACTTCTCTCCAAATCCGACAGTCATGCGCGGTGTGCGGCTACCCAAAATGGAGCTGACAATGGGCAAACCGTAGTCAATGCGAACTAATCCCACCATCGGCATGTTAATCCGCAAGCCTAAGCCAACGGACGCACCGAAGTTGGAACGAGAAAGCAAACTGTTAGTACCAGAATTGCCGACCACCTGACCATAGTCAAAGAAACCAGCTATCTTGACGTTCTTTTTAATGGTACTTGTAATCTTGTTATCATCAGGTAAGAAAGCTAGCTTAGCTCTTATTTCAGCTGTGCCCATAAGCATGCCGGCTCCCGTACCAAGGTCTGAAAACGAGCGATAACCACGAACACCATTCCATCCGCCCAAACGGTACTGAGCGAACTGCGGAAGGCCACCAACAGATGTTCCAGCCTGGGCATTCAATGCCAGAGTAAAATTCTTATTCTTACCAAACGATTTAAACTTGCTTGCGCTCAGTCCGGCTTTCATAAAGCCACCGCCAATACCAGCGGAGGGACTAATAGAAGCCTTGAGGAAAGAGCCAGTTGTAGCATCCATGGCACTATCTCTGGTATCACGAGTAAGTGACGGATTAACAGTAATGAAAGTACCACCACGCAATTGTTGATCACGTGATTGCCCTGCTAGTGCCGCAGCTTGAGCCTCTGTACTGGCCATACCGGTAGCCATGGCCCGACTAGCCATAGAAGTCAAAATATCTTGATTGGCCGCAACGCCAGCGACGTTCTTGAGGAAAGTGTTCTCTCCAATTAGCCCCAGATTAGCATTCCAACCGCGCGCCAATGGTTTGGAAAAGGTGGTGCTGACACCGACAGTACGCTGCATTGCTTGGTCGATAAACATGCTGCCCATGTTACGACCGAAGCCAGACACTGCCATTGAAACGTTCGAGCCGCGCACACTAGGTTCAACCCAGTTAGCTTCAATATTATATGTGCGACCAGTAGGCAAGAAAGTGTTACCAGCATTGTTGATTGAATTGGTAACGCTGTTGAAGGTTCCAGAACCAACCTGTGAGCTGAAAGAAAGTACTTGACCGCGACCTCTGAAGTTGCCATCAGAAAAGTTTAGTGAGCCAAATGGACCAGCAACAGAGTCGACACCACCACCCAAACCAACAGAACCAGTTCGCTTTTCGTCAACTTCTACTTTCAGTGTGTACTTGTCTGGATTTGCAGTAGAAGGAACAAGGGAGCGACGAATGTCCTGAAAATAGCCGTTGGCGTACATTTTCTTCAGGTCATTAGTGAGCTGTTTCTCGTTATAAACAGCGCCGGCCTTGGTTTTAATACCATTCCTAATAATGAAGTCTTTGGTTTTTTTGTTTCCGACAATTTCGATATTGTCGATTGTGCCTTCATTAATAACCAATTCAACAGAGCCGTCTGGATCATCTTTGACATCGGTGACCCGAGCCAGGACAAAACCTCTCTCGTGATAGCCTTGCTCAACCTTATCGATGGCAGTTGAAAGAGCATTTAGATTCTGCGGTTTGCCCAATTGGTCGCTAAATAGCTTGGTAATTTCTTCAGTCGAAACAGCATCATTACCGCGAATGGAGAACTGGGTAATCGGTGCATTCTCAGTCACGCGGATCTTGAGTAAAACACCACTACTTGTCATTTCGGGATTGACTTGCAGACTCTGCTCATCAAAATAGCCCATTCCATGAATGGCTTTAAGATCTTGCATAACGACATCGCGGTCGTATTTATCGCCTTTTCTGGTTTTGACGACGCTGTTAATTTCTTCAGTCGAAACCAGGCGATTGCCTTCGATTTTGACATCGTCGACAACTATGTCGCTGGCATTAGAGGATGATTGCCCCAAGCTGGCGCTCGGTGCGGCCACACCTCCAATCGTGAAATTCGATGGAGGCGAGTCAGACCCCTGGGCAAAGGCTGGTAAAACAGGCACGAGAACTAGCGAGCAGGCCAAGAAGGCTGCCACTAGAGGTGATGCTTCAATTTTCGGAAGAAGTTTGAACTTCACTAGTAACCTATTAATTGCTTGATTTGTCGTCGCCAATTGGCTCAGGACACAGAATGAGACACCACGCTATCGGCCTGTATTCTAACAGACAACGCAGCATGCCAAGGTGTTCCGTAACGTAAGACTTGTGAGCAAACTCTAATCACTTGACAATTTACTTTTCTCACTTTACTGTCGGGCTAAGGCTTTTGGCCCATCCAATTACACCTCCACCGATATCGGTAGAAGTGTAATTGCGTAAGTATCGCAAGATTTAAAAAACTCCAAAATTTCCAAATTTTGAACTTTTTCCCACACCTGCTCGTATTAGCACAAAGGAGCAGGGAAGGGAGGTGTGCATGCAATTCCAGGGCGAAGACCGAATAATCAATTTAGAACTGATAGAAAAACTTTGGCCGGCTTTTGAAGAAAGAATTCCCGACAACAAAGCAGCGGTAGCTTTTCTCCTTGAGACACTGCTCGTAAATAGTGCCCTACACTGCCATTGCGGAATAATAATTCAGAATAGAGTTAAGTCAAAAAAAAAGCGCACAGTGATGTGTAGCGTTTGTAAGAAGGAAATATGGATTACTTCGTCGACTCTATTTAGAAGAGTAAAACAGTTAAAAGCGTGGCTCGGTGCAATTTACCTCATGGGTCACGGCGCGGTTGTAACCTCAAATAAATTATCGGAACTTGGCGGCACTGCGATTTCCACAGCATTGAATATTGTTAGAAAAATCGGCCTTGTAATTGAAGGAGAACGACAGCAAGAAGCTATCGATACCTCGTACAAGATCGCCTCAATGGAGTTTGTCTCAATATTTTGTAGGCGAAGTATGCTCACCTTGCCAAAAGTTCATCCTTCAATCGCGTTAGAAGATGCACCTAGTCAAGAGCAAGACAGCGAAAGCGCTGACGATGCCCAGAGCCCCGAAGCAGACCTAAGCCCGAATGAACTAGAAATTCTGCACCTATTAGGCACTGAGCCGATGACCCAAGATCAAATTTGCGATCTCACAAAACTATCTGTTAGCGAGGTTGGTGGCGCGCTAGTGGTGCTTGAATTGGAAGGCTTGATTGAAGCTCATCCAGGTGGACGATTTTCCAAAAAGAAGGCGCAGAAACAAGCAAATGCGGACGCTGCCACCATGCACACAAGGAACAAGGAAAAAGATATTTATATGCCCTCAATGGGGGCGCTAGTAGGGAGAGTCATCGACATGACTCAATCTATTAGAGGAGGCATCAGCAGAAAGTATCTGCAAATCTATCTGGCATCAATGTGGTGCCAATTAGATAGAGCGAGATGGAATGAAACCAGCTTGCTTCACGCCTTTATTCGCTCTGCTGAAATTTGCTACCAAGATATCTTGGATTACGAATCTCCCACAATTGTCTCGATACGCGCTTAACTGGCTCTCAATTAGCTCTTAATCTTCTCTCAATTAGCTCTCAAACCAGCCAACTGCTTGAGGATCTAAATTGATATTGATTTGCTTGACTTCAGTGTAAGCCTCAAGGCCGAAGGTTCCAAGTTCGCGGCCCCAGCCACTTTGCTTGTAGCCGCCCCATGGACATTCGGTGTATGTATTGTGATAGGCATTGACCCAAGTGATGCCAGCTCGCAACTGCTTAACTACCCGATGGGCACGGGTAATGTCATTGGTGAATACTGCACCAGCTAAACCAAAAAGCGAATCATTTGCTAGCTCTACAGCTTCTTCTTCAGTGCTGAATTTTTGCACAACAACTACTGGTCCAAAAATCTCTTCTTGAACAATGCGCATATCAGATTTCACGTCAGAGAAAATTGTTGGATTGACGTAATAGCCACTGCCGTACTTCTCACCTTTAGGCTGGTCACCGCCAGTGACAAGTTTGGCACCTTCTTTCTTGCCAATTTCCACATAATCTAGAACGCGTTTCATTTGAGTTTCGCTAACCAAAGGACCCATTTCGGTTTCAGATTCTAAGCCGGGGCCGACTCTAATTTTCTTGGCACGAGCGGCCATTTTCTCAATAAATTGATCATAGATTGACTGCTCCACAATCATTCTAGAACCGGCTGAACAAACTTGACCAGCATTGCAGTAGATAGCGAACAGAGCATAGTCAACGGCAATGTCGAGATCAAAATCGGGGAACACCACCATTGGTGACTTACCACCAAGCTCTAAAGTAACTTTCTTCAGGTTGGTGAGCGCCGAAGCAGCGATAAGCTTGCCAGTTTTGACACTACCAGTGAAGGCAATCTTGTCAACAATAGTGCTCTCAGCAATAGGTTGACCAACAGTTGGACCATCACCTAGCACGATATTGACCACTCCTTCTGGCAGCTTCAACTCGTGCAGCAATTCTGCTAAACGAACAACTGTTAGGGGAGTGAATTCAGACGGCTTCAATACACAGGTGTTGCCAGCAGCCAAAGCTGGAGCTAATTTCCAGGCTGCCATAAGGAGCGGGTAGTTCCAAGGAATAATTTGGCCGCAAACACCGATTGGCTCTCGCACCACAGTTGTCACTGACGGAGCTGGCACATCAATACTCTGACCACTAGGCTTGGTGATCAAACCAGCATAATAACGGAAGCAATATGCCGCGTCTGCAACGTCATAGTTGGTTTCGCGTAAAGGCTTGCCGCCGTTGAGAGTTTCTAACTCAGCCAATTCCTCAGCATGAGAATCAATGGCATCGGCAATTTTATTGAGAAACTGCGAACGCTCCAAAGCGGTTAAACGGGGCCATGGGCCATGATCAAAAGCCTTGCGGGCGGCTTTGACAGCTTGTTCTACTTGCGCTTTGGAAGCTTCTGAAACCTTCGTTAGCGGCTTGCCGTTAGCCGGATTAATCAGGGTGCGCTCGCTCGCTCCATCGACAAATTTCCCATCGATAAATAGCTGCCACTTGCGATCTACTTTGACTTTCGGAGCCGTTAAGGTTTGAGCCATGAATTTATCCTCTCAAAAATAGATATGTTGCGCCTAAATGGCAAAGCAGCACCTGCATAGCGCTTGCCGCAGCACAGAAAAACGTCCTAACTGGGTGGCAATCATATCATTTGTGCAACAATATTAACTATTTCAACCTCAATCGATTGGAGACCTCAAGCGCATGGCTCACGGATATCCCGGCACCTTCCTCACTCTCGAAGGTCCAGAGGGCGCTGGTAAGACAACGCAAGTCAAGCTGCTTTCAACCAAACTCGATGCAATTGGCATTCCCCACCTAATCACGCGCGATCCGGGAGGCACTCCCCTTGGAAAGCAGATCAGGCGAGTACTTCTCACACCGGGTAACCCGGTTAGCCCTATGGCCGAACTCTTACTATATTCAGCTGATCGCGCTCAGCATGTTGACGAACTAATCATTCCAGCGCTCAAGGCCGGGAAACTTGTAATTTGCGATCGCTATACAGACTCGACTGTGGCTTATCAAGGATTTGGCAGAAACCTCGATCTGAATTTGATTAGCCAGCTCAACCAAATGTCGACCCAAGGCCTCAGACCCGAACTCACTATTCTCTTTGACTTAGAAAGCGAAAAGGGTTTGGGTCGTCTGCATCCGGGCGGACACGATCGCATGGAGAGAGAAGCTATTGAGTTTCACCACCGCGTGCGCAAAGGCTATCTAGAGCTTTCAAAACAAGAGCCGGAGCGTTGGCAGGTAATTGATGCGAGCAAAGCTTTAAGCGCAGTTCAAGAAGAATTGAAGCAAATCATTAGCAGTGCTTTTGGTGAACGTTTCGACTTTTCTCAACTCTAAAGTTAGCGGTCTTTGACGTGCTCGCTCATTTCTTTTGCCAAGCCTTCTAAGTCACGCCGAATCTCAGCTTCACTATCAGCATCAAGCTCTCCACCTTGAGCTATGCGCATGCTGCGCTCTTTGCGCTGAAGATCAATTGCACGTTGTTTTAAATGTTTGTAGTGAGCATCAGCCACTTTCTTGTCTTTCAGAGAATCATCAAGATATTTCAAAGTATCGGTAAGTTGAATTGCTGGTGGTGGCAATTTAGCTAAGGGAGTGGAGGAAGATGAATCGATAAAAATTATCGGGGCATAGAGAAAACTGTTTGATAAGAATGGATAGTAGTAACCGGAATTACCTTTCCAAAAATTGCAATTGATGTTGCCTATACGGCAAGTAAAAGCGGCACCACCTGTAAATTGTGGACGATTGCCTGGCCAAATATAAGGCACGATTGGATTTATGAGAACTGGCTGCCCAAATGAATTGAGAAAAGCACCGTTGGCACCGTAGCGATAGCCCCCACCTAAAACATAGTTACTTTGCAAAACCGTAGGTTGATTGACACTCGGCAAAAATCCATTTTGGAATCCACCGTTCTGAAAGCCACCATATGGATATCCGCTGCGGCCGCCATTTTGAACGCTACCGCCCGAAAATCCTGAAGAGGAAGAAGCGCCAAAAGATCCTGACGACGAATAAGAAGAATTCTGTGCGGCCACAGGAACGGGCAATGCCAAGATTGAAGCAGTTAAGGCAGTTAAAGCTACTAATGCACAAACCCGAGAGAGCGGCTTAGACTGGAACAGACTGATGGTTGGCTTTGGTAGTTTCATTGTCGCCGTCCTCGGAAGTCTGCTAAGTATTGACCATATAGAAAAGTTTAGATCAACTCCAATACTATCGCCATTTTTACTTGGAAAATCCGCCTGATTATTCGTTTGATAGCTCTTGAGATAATTCTTTCACTGAGTCTTTTGCAGAGTCTTGGCCTGCTTCGATTGGTGCCGATTTGACGAACCATTGATAGTTGGTTTCCTCACCTAACATGTGCGCGCAAATCAAGCTCCACAGGCAGAGAAAGCCGAGAGAGTTGACATTGTATACCCCAACTGGAGGCAAACTACCGCTGGTTGCCAAAGTTATGAGTCCTGGAGCAGCAACGATGGCACAAAATATCCCTAGTTTTTTAGCAACGCCAAAGAAAGGTTTTGACAGTCTGTTCTTTCGTGCCACTAGTACTAAACCGAAAACAGTCAAAAACAAAGCGACAGCTAAACCATGCACTGCCCAATCAAAAATTATTCGGCAAAAAATACTAACTACAGCTTCTTGAACCGTGTGCACAGTCTCGGCATAACTAAAATTATCGAATGACTTTTCCATCTATCTGATTTCCACGCTTATTGCTTCCTTAATGATCGCTTTTGCTCGGCTGGTGCAGGGCTCTTCCTAAATTAGTAAATGCTTCAGCCATATTGGCATCACAGTCAATTGCCTTTCGCCACTCGGCTATGGCTTCAGTCTTCTCATCGCTTCTCCACAAGACCAGACCCAAATTATTGTGGGCATTGGCATCAAGTGGCGCATATTTCAGACACTCTTTATACGCTTCCGTAGCCTGCGGTAACAAACCCGATTGATACAGTGCCACTCCCATATTGTAGTGGGCCTCTGGATAATCGTGTTTAAGGCCAATGGCCTGGCGCCAGACATCGACGGCTTCATCGTAGCGTTTCAGTTGGTAGAGAACTATGCCCAAATTGTTGCGGGCCTGTGGATAGCTGGCATCGACTTTGAGAGCACGTTCTAATACAAATACTGCCTCTGGCAGGTGATTCATTTTCCAAAGCACAACACCTAGACAATTGAGAGCATCGGTATCGTTGGGGTCAGCTTCAAGCAGGGAGGAAAGTATCCGATGCGCCTGGGCATGATCGCCGAGTCCTTCATAGCATTTGGCCAGGCGCAGCTCTAGATCTCTAGGAAGTAAGCCTTTCTTGCCTTGCAAAGCTTTCTGAGCAGTCTTGTACTCAAGCAGCGCTTGCTCAAAGCGATGAAGCGCTCTTAACGAGTCACCCATGTCGATGCGCACTTCTTGCATCTGCGGATTGTCGCGCAGAGCCTCTTGAAAGGCGGTAACAGCAGCTTCGTGATCGCCTTTTAAGGCCAGAACATGGCCGAGATTGCGGTGGGCTTCCGCAAAATCAGGATTGAGCCTGAGAGCTTTGTATAAAGCTTCCACAGCCAAGTCGTATTGGCCATCAGCTATGTAAGAGTGCGCCAAGTTGTTGAACAACTCACAGCGAGTGGGATTATTTTCAATCGCTCTTTTAAATTCTTCAAGAGCAGCCTTATTGTTACCTTGCCGCTTCAAGCAAACAGCGAGGTTGTTATGAGCTGAGACATTCTCAGGCTCACGGCGAATCACTTCTTGAAACTGCCTAATGGCGAGATCTAGTCGGTCCGATTGCGCATTCTCCATGCCAGATAACAATAACTGGCTGGCAGACAAAGTATCGAGATTAAGATTCTGAGCTGCGTCCTTCAGATCAAGCGCCCTTGTTGGCAGGTCAGAAACAGGGGCACTCATCTCAAAATTACTTAGCTCAGCGCTAGGAGCCAGCTGACTCGCCTCAGCTTGGCCTGGCTCAGCTTGACCCTCACCATTGGCAACCGGCGCGAAGACAAAAGAACTGAGGCTGAAAACGCACAAAACAGCCGCTTCAGCTGAGCGCTTTCTCAGAAACCACTTTAGAAATTTGAATCTATGGCAATATTCAGACACTGACTCCTCCAATCACAGTTGAGAATATCAGGATGTGATTAAGTCTTGTAGACTCTTATGTTCACCGAAAGAGGTTTCTCGCTAGTGCAAAAAGAAGTGACAATCACACTGCCCGTAAAAACCTGCGTAAAGGCAATACTTTTGACGAGCCTGGTCTGGTCGGGATGTTTTGCCCAACCGCTTACCAACAGTTGCCAGAGCGCCGAAGAGCTGCCTTTCGACCGCAAATTTACGAGAGAAGAACTACTTCTACTCAATTTAGGTCACGGCCAGGGATCGGCCGGTTTCTTTTTATTGGAAGCACTTAAGCAAAGCAAAGAAACTACCCACAACCTGCAGCGTGCAATGTCGCAGATGCGGCAAGTGGAGAGTACCTACGCTAAGTCAAAGGGTAAACCCGATGACAAGTACCTTCAAACAGCAGAGCTCAAACTTACCCAGGCTCGGCAGCGCTCAGAAGACCTTTCAGAGAACATCTCTGAAGGTTTCCGCGATATGAAACGTTCGGTCAAAGAAACTCTTCTGCGCAATCCTTGAACTTTCAATTTAGACAAAAGAAATCTATCTAACTAGCTAGGCAACCAGTTCGACCAACAAAGGTAGGCTACCGACACTCTTTTGGTTGACTTCCAGCTCAAGCTTGTAGTGGCCTGCTGACGGCAAAACCAACCCTACGAAAGCGCTGACAACTCTGTGCAGAGACTCGCTGGTGGGTAAACCTTCGACTTGACCCGGGGAGGATGAGGCGATCACTTCATCATTGGGGCCACGCACATTAAATTGGTAAGTAAATGCCTCTGGCATCCCGCGCAGTTGGGCAAATCCGTAAATTATAGGAATCATAGAAGGGAAGGCAGTGGAGGTGAATGAGTTATGGACATTGACCAAAGTGACAGCGTCCTTTCTAAAAATATCTTGCGAAACTCTTTCACACAGACAAATACCAACAAGCTCTGGAAGATCGGTCATAGCTACTCCATTTGATGCCTTAATGCCTTAAATCACGTTGTTGCTAAGGGCTGAGCAACATTGCACATAGAGGATGCTACCAAATATTGGACCTCCGCAAAATTACTTCTATCACCCATTAGGATTACTGCTCCCCATAGCTCTAACATAATTGGGCTACTCCTGGGTGATCGCGAAATAGCGCGTTCGCTGGATGGAATCACCAATCCACTCTGCCATATTAGATACATGAAGAAGATTGTCAGCAAGAGCAAGGCAATCGGATAACTGATTTTACAAATTTATATCCCAAGGTCACAGAGTGCCGTCCACGAACGGCGCCTGCTCTGTGCTGAGAAAAAGGCAGGCTCCATATCATTAAAGGTTTACTACCAGCTTGTTTCGCATTTGTCCTCGGCCTAGCACTTCCGACATGCTCGGCACTGGCAGCCAACAGTGAAGTGACAGTTCTCGCCAATAGCGCAGAGCGGAGGATACAGAAGACACCTGAAAGCACCATGGCAAAAGGGACAACCAAAGCGGAAGCAGACAAATTGCGCAAGCAAGCCAGTGACCTTGCCGATCAAGGCCGCTACAGCGAAGCTTTGGCATTGCTAACCCAGGCCTTAGAGCGTTATCAAGCCGTCCTTGAGGCCGACCATCCTCTTATAGTACTAATGCACAATGATATCGCCCAACAATATTTCAATCTGGGAGATTTGAAGAATTCTGAGAGTCATTACAAGTTGATGCTCACATGCAGCCAATCTTCTTTTGCTGCCCTCTCGCGCTTAGAAGCCAACGACAAGAATATTCCAGCATTTGTAGGCACTGAACTAAATAATCTGGCGGCACTATATTTTAAGCAAGGTCGATGGACTGAATCAGTAGAGATTTTCGAAAGAGCATTGACTATCCAATTGAGCACCATCGGCAGTGACCATCCTGAGTACGCACGGACATTGAACAACTTAGGGGTAGTTTTAGCAAGTGACAACAATTTAGAGAGAGCTGAACAATGCTATGGTCAAGCGCTCAAAATCAGAAAGCAAGCATTAGGTGAGAACCACAAAGACTATGCCATGAGTCTGCACAATCTCGGACGGCTGAAAACATGCCAAGGAAATTACATTGAGGCCAGAAGCTACCTAAACAAAGCCCTGAATATTCGCAAAAGAGTACTGACAGAAAACCACCCTGAAATTGCAGCCAGCTATTTTGGCATGGGTGAGCTAGCCTTAAGTCAAGGCCAGGCAAGTAAAGCTGTTGAGTATCATCAAAAAGCCCTAGAGCTAAGACTGAAAGTACTTGGCTCCAATAATACAGAAGCCGGCGCCTCCTACTTTGCCCTCGGGGCAGCAGCAGAGAAGCTTGGTAATATCGATCAAGCGCGGCAAAGTTACGCACAGGCTCTAAAAATTCGAAACGACGTTCTCGGTAGCAATCATAGAGACACTCGCAAAACCGTTCTGGCTCTTGCACTGGTTAACGGAAATAGCCAATTACTGACTAAGATCTGAGCCACTGCGGAAAGGTCCAGAGCCGTTCGTTAGTTCGCCGAGTAAAGCTGAGTTTTTTAGCACTTTATCAATAGTTTGCCGATCTTGGCGACTTGTCGATTGCAGCATATTTTTAAGAGGAATGACGTTGGTTAATGCCGATGGTATTGAGAAATCCATACCGAAGGCTCTTAGATCAGCATTGATGTCTTCTTCTTTTGCATTGCGATAGCCAATCCAGCGGTAGGCCCCAACAGTCCTCTCGAAATCTCGAGCAGACTGTTTGCTCAAAACCACTAAGCGGCCCGGATCTAGTGTAATCAATTTCTTATCGGCAACAATATTTACGGCGTTCTCTTTGCTTTGGTGCAAATCGAAGACCGCCACATCATCAGCAGTCTTCATAACGAAAACCACAGCTCCAGCTGGAACAATTACAGAAGCCTCGCCAGCATGAATAACGATGTCTTGGGCCGGAGCGAATATCATATTGCCTTGCTCCAAACCAAAGCTATTGCCGCTCGTGTCTCCGAGTAAAACGATACCTTCTTCTCCAAGCTTGGCAATTTCTTCTTTAGTAAAGTTGCTTTTATAGGTCACTTGTCCATCTATCAACACTCGCGAACCCACGCTGTTTTTGCGCACAAGCTCATCATTGTCTTGATTTATTACTCCAGTCAATTGCTCTTGATCAAACACTGGCGTTAAATCAGTAGGTATACGCAGGCCTAAAATCTCGGGATTCTGAGATGGGCGTTGCGCCAAGAGAAATGCCGCTAGGTCAAAGCCTCTAGCAGCACCAGTAATAGTGTTATTTGCCGGAGCAGGTGTTGGTGCAGGGAAAATTGCATTGTAAGAAATGAGTGGCGTGTTGAAAGGTGAGGATGGCAACACAGTAGGAGGAGTTGGGGTGATGGTCAGGAGGCCAGAAGACAGGCCTGAAGGCAAACCAGTGACTGTATTGAGATTACCTATGGTCAACTGCTGACCGGCATTAATGCTTCCTCCACCAACGTTAACAGTCAGTGGCTGGCCAGCACCAGCTCCGATACCGACCACACCTGTGCCAGCGGTTCCTCCTACTGCTGAGACCGGGGCATTGATGTTAAAGGTCGGGTTGTTGGTAATATTGTTAGCCACAAGAGTGACAACGCCACCGGCACCAGTGCCACCATTTGCCGAGATCGGTGAATTGGCAGTAAAGCCATTGCTCAATACAGTGACGCGACCACCATTAACTGAACCATTCGAAGCAATACCTGAGGCCGTTCCGTTGGGGATCGGATTACCGGCAATAAATGGATTGCTGGAGGTTGTATTGATGCTTATTACACCGCCACTGCCATTGGTAGCTCGAGTGGAAATGCTGTTGCCATCTGGACCTATTGCAATAACGCTCAAATTAGAGCTGTTGCTGGTTATTGAGCCCCCATTGCCCGCAACACCACCTAAAGACTGAAGCGTTCTGACAGAGATGTCACCCACACTATTTAAGGTAATGGCGCCACCATTGCCACTGCCAACAGCGCTGCCATTAGACCTTATATTGCCACCATTTATGATGCCACCACTAGCACTAACATTGATAGTTCCACCAGAACCAGCAATGCCGCCACCGTTAGCGCTGAGATCCAGGCCTCCAAAGTTAACGCTTCCACTGGCAACAATATTGACACTGCCTGCATTGCCAACGGCACTAGATGTATTGATTGGGCTGCTGAAATTGAGATTACCACTTTGGGTGACAAAACCCACAGCGGTAGGGTTACCTACTGCCGACAAAATATTATTGTTGCCGCTCAATTGGCCCAGATTTACGTTCAGAATATTTGCGCCCACATTGTAGTTAATGGCCGGCGCCTGCACTAGACTTCCCGCAGCCCCACTAAGTGTAATTGCACCCTGATTAGCGGCACCGGCAGCATTGAAATTGACGATGGTCGTGCCGAGCAAAGTGGAACTGGCTCCGAGATTAACGCTGAGACCATTGCCTGGGGCATTGCTATCAACTGTTAATGCGGTGTTGGTGGCCCGTAGCTGCGAGTTAGCACCTAGATTGAGTACAGCGGTGTTGGCAGTAACGCTACCCCCACTAACCACAGCATTAGAGAGAGTTACATCAGAGCCAGCCGCAACCCCAGCTACTATCGTGAGCACACCGCTGGTGGTGACATTGTTATTGATACGCACATCTGCCACGCCCGTCCCCGAGCGCAAGGTGAGATTACCGGAAGTGCTATTGACCGCGCCAGCAACAATTAAATTTGCATTAGTGCCATTTGCCGTAAAGCTAGTAGTACCAGCTGAATTAAATGGCCCTACTTGAAGATCACCAGCACTAGTGGTGACCGCAGCAGTCGAAGTTGTAGCCCCGTTAGAGACAACGGCACCATTAATCTGATTAACGTTGGCAGATACTGTACCGCCTCTAAGCGAAACAGTATTTCCGGCATTGATTAGTCCGTTTGCACCAGAAATAACAATGTTACCGGCCGTGGTTGGATTGAATAAAATATCACCACTACTAGCAGCGGCATTAATTTGAGAAGCGGCACCCATTGTCACCTGTAGGGCATTTCCAGCCCGGTTGCTTTGCACGCTGACGTCGCCATTGCTAGCTGTGACTCTGTTGTTTGGGCCAGTGAGCAAAAGAGTAGGTGTAGTTAGGCTGACATTGCCACTGGCAAGTAAATCAGCATTGTTTGCAAACGAAATAGAGTTGGCAGCTGCTCCACCTGAAGTGAGAGTGATATTGCCAGAATTGGAAACTAGATCATCCCGCACTACTATATTGGCCGGACTGACGAAGGTCAGATCACCATTGGAAACAATCGGTCCAAGACGCAGGTCTCCTAAAGTACTCGCTTGAGCGACGGAGACATTGAATGGAGTACCAGAGCCCGAAACGACACCATTAATCTGTCTGACATTAACATTGACGCCATTGCTCACACCGTTGAAATTGACTGTGCCTGCACCATTGTTTGCAGTCAAAACACCGTTTGACGGTCCACCGGTTACAACTATCGAGCCCGCTGCAGCATTGAAGGCAATATTGCCTAGAGTAGCCCGCAGCAAAGAGTTAGGACCATTCAAACTAACTGATAATGCGTTTGTTGGTGCATTACTTGAAATTTGCAGATTGCCAGTGCTTGCAATTACCGCACCGCTGCCGTTAACTACTAAGCTAGGGGTGGTAATAATAGTGCTAGCACCAGCGGCTGTGACAGCATTGGCAACTGTGATAGCTGAATTGTTGCCACTTCCAGATATCACATTTAGAGTACCAGTTGTTGTCACTGCATTATTGATGGCCACATTGGCAGCGTCTCCGCTACCTGCCTGCAACGTCAAGTTGCCCGCTCCCGAATTTATAGCACCAGCAGCAATCAAGTCAGCTCCAACTCCATTGGCACTGAACGAAGTGACACCACTAGATGTATACGCGCCCACTCTAAGATCGCCATTGGCTGTGGCTATAGAAGTTGTAGTGCTAGTGCCGTTAGAAATTACCCGCCCATTTATTTGATTGACACTTACCGCTACCGCTCCGCCTCTAAGAGATACAGTATTGCCAGCATTAAGTAATCCATTGCTAGGACCAACACCCGTAACCGTAATGCTGCCAGCGGCAGTTGGGTTGAAGAAAATGTCACCTGTGGCAGGTGTGGCAGCATTGATCTGGGCTCCAGCTCCTAAAGTGACAGCTAAAGCCGCACCGGCAGTATTGCTCTGCAAGGTTACATCGCCAGCAGTAGCAGTGACTGTATTGTTGCCACCGTTCAACAGCAAATTAGGAGTATTCAAAATAATGTTATTACTAGCTAGCAAGTCGGCATTAGTAGCAAAACCAATTTGTCCGCTTGAGGCATTGCTTGACGTGAGAGTCAGACTGCCGCCACTAGTAGTAATGTCGGAGGCAACTGCCATATTGCCAGCACTAGTGAGGACAATATTGCCGGTAGCGTTTATTGCTCCTAGGTTTAATTGTGATCCAACTAAACCGCTGTTGACTGTGAAGGTTGAGCCAGCACCTGTCACTGTTCCAAGCAGCTGATTAGCACTGGCAGAAACCGCATTGCTGCCACCATTGAGATTGATTACTCCGGCACCACCACTGGCACTGATGATGCCATTGGCGGCCCCGCCAGTAATAGCGATTGCCCCAGGCACCCCAATAGTATTAAAGCTGACATTGCCATTGGTTGATTGAATAGTTGCCGTCGGGCCGGCCAGCGCTACAGCCAGAGCTCCGCTAGCCAGGTTGCTCGAGACTTGAAGAGCACCAGACGACTGCACCATACCTGTGCCGTTCACCGCCAATCGCGGAGTCGCAATAGTAGTATTGGCACCAACCAGACTGGCGCCATTGGCGACGGTTACTGTCGAACCGGCGAGGTTGCCACTAGAGACAATTAGATTACCATTAGAAGTGGTGCTGCCGTTAACTGTCACATTAGCATTGGCGCCACTACCCGCCTGCAAAGTAAGATTGCCAACACTGCTGATTGCCCCTCGAGTAATGACATCGGCACCGACACCATTTGCTTGCAAAAGTGTAATTCCACCAGAGGTTATCGGTCCGGCATTGAGGTCTCCAGCTTGAGTAAGCAGAGCCACAGTGGAACCAGTAGCAGTGGCAGTGCCAACAATATTGTTCACTTTAACGTCAACAGCGGCAATTCCACCATTGAAGTTAACTAGTGGGGTAGCACCACCTGCCTGAAGCGTACCCAGAGCAGCACCAGAATTGATAGTAATGGCACCGCTTGCAGCACCATTGAAAGAGAGACTATTAGTAGTAGCAGCCAAAACGCTGCCAGAAGATAGGGTTACAGCAAGTGAATTACCAGCCGCATTGCTTGAAATATCTAGCATGCCAGAGGTAGCCTGGATACGACTATTGACACCCAAAGCCAGATTTGGGGTGCTAACGTTTGTGGTGCCACCACTGGCGCTGATAGCACTGGCCACAGTAACCACAGAGCTGGCGTCTGAACTCGAACGCAGATTTAGCGTACCTGTTGTTGTCACTGCATTATTGATGGCCACATTGGCAGCGGCTCCGCTACCGGCCTGTAGCGTCAAGTTACCCGCACCTGAATTTATAGCACCAGCAGCAATCAAGTCAGCTCCAACTCCATTGGCACTGAAGGAAGTGACACCACTAGATGTATACGCGCCCACTCTAAGATCGCCATTAGCTGTGGCTATAGAAGTTGTAGTGCTGGTGCCGTTAGAAATTACCCGCCCATTTATTTGATTGACATTAACCGCTACCGCTCCGCCTCTAAGCGAAACTGTATTGCCAGCATTCAATAATCCATTGATAGGAGCCGGGCCAACACCCGTAACCGTAATGCTGCCAGCGACAGTTGGGTTGAAGAATATGTCACCGGTGGCAGGTGTGGCAGCATTGATCTGGGCTCCAGCTCCTAGAGTGACAGCTAAAGCCGCACCAGCAGTATTGCTCTGCAAGGTTACATCGCCAGCAGTAGCAGTGACTGTATTGTTGCCACCGTTCAACAGCAAATTAGGAGTATTCAAAATTACGTTATTACTAGCTAGCAAGTCGGCATTGGTAGCAAAACCAATTTGTCCGCTTGAGGCATTGCTTGAGGTAAGAGTCAGACTGCCGCCACTAGTAGTAATGTCGGAGGCAACTGCCACATTGCCAGCACTAGTGAGGACAATATTACCGGTAGCGTTTATTGCTCCTAGGTTTAGTTGTGATCCAACTAAACCGCTGTTGACTGTGAAGGTTGAGCCAGCACCTGTCACTGTTCCAAGCAGCTGAATAGCACTGGCAGAAACCGCATTGCTGCCACCATTGAGATTGATTACTCCGGCACCACCACTGGCACTGATGATGCCGTTGGCGGCCCCGCCAGTAATTGTAATTGCCCCGGGCACCCCAATAGTATTAAAACTGACATTGCCATTGGTTGATTGAATAGTTGCCGTCGGGCCGGCCATAGAAGCTGTTAGAGCGTGACTTACAGAATTGCTAGACAGCTGTAAGTCGCCAGTAGAAGCAACTAAAGAGGCTCCGGCAGCAACAGTTAGAGCGGGAGTATTGACAGACAAGTTAGGGGCAGTGAGCGATGAACCGGCAAGCAAATCAATACTGGCAGTTCCACTTGAGCCAGCTGTTAGAACGGTGGTGCCACCTGAGTCAGAAGTGATAACGTTATTAATGGTTATATCTGAATTGGCTCCAGATGTTTGTATGACTAAATTGCCAGCACCAGATTCAGTGACAGCCTGATTCAGTATTATGTTTGAAGCGGTTCCGGCACCACTGGTCACTAACGATAAATCACCGCTGCCAGTCTTACTTATAGCTCCATTAACAGTGATTACACCACCATTGGCAGCTAGACCCGAGGTCTGGAAAGATATTCCGCCGGCGCTGTTGAGTACGCTACCTATGGTAGTTATGTCGCCGCCTGCACCATTCACAAATGTGGTCACGCCACTTGTGGTAAGGGCACCAACTCTAAGAAGCCCAGAGGCCGCTGTGACATTGAGAGTTCCAGTGTTGCCATTGATGCTGCTTGTTGCATCCAGGCGGCCAACATTGACAGATGTCAAAGAAGTATTGCGGGCATTAATGGTCCCGATATTTGCTGCTGCTGCTCGAAGAGCTCCGCCAACGACAGACCCACTGAGCGCGCCTGTGGCTGAAAAGAATGTAACAGGAAGAATGGGTGTGGCAGTGCTGATACTGATATTACCGACTCCAGAGCCGATAGTATTTACTCCCCCGGCCACTTGAATAGAGTTGCCCGCCGCATTAGTCTGTTCCGCCACCAGCTCAACATTGCCACCGGATGTCAGTAAAGTTAGAGCAGCAGGCAATAGAATTCGCCCGTTAGTAGTGCTACCTGCAGTTGGCGCTGCTGCTACCATCGTGAGGTTGCCACCGCCTGTATTGAGACTGGTAATAGCATTTGTTGCTAGGTCAATATTGCCACCTACACCAGAACGGCCGCTGACATCGACATTTGCAGTAGGTGTTACAGAATCGAGCGAGCCATTGGCGCCTGCAGCAAAAAAGGCCGAACCACCATTAGTATTGATTGCAATGGCAGAACCAGAACTTATGCTCCCGTTAGAAACTACTGCAAGGCTAGAGCCTCCAGTATTAATGGCACCATTGAGAGCGATCGACTGAGTAGGAGGCACCGCTGCAGCAGAAGGCGAGGCGACCAGCTTGACACTGCCTCCCGACGAAGCTGTGATGCTAGCCAAAACAAGGTTGGCACCGTTGCCGTGAACTACGGCATTGCCACCGGTGCTGCCCATCATAGACAGACTGCCAAGACTAATTTGTTTTCCGCTGCTGACAGTAGACCTGTTCTCAGCGAAAAAATTACCGGCGCTAGATACACCGTTTGTTGTAAAAGTAAATGTTGGTGCAGTGATATTGCCGGTTCCATCGCCATCTTGATCTGAGAGAAGGGAAATGTTGCCACCATTACCCACTGTAGAGCTAGTACTCAAGTTGCCATTAGAGAGGGTGAGTGTGTCCCCCGCAGACAAGAGAACATTTCCACCAGAAGTAGCGAAGCTACCGGCGTTTAAATTGATACTTTCGCCAAAATTGTTCGATGTCGCAGTGAAACTACCGCCTTGAGTATTCACGGCTCCAAGATTGAGAGTAATAGCACCACCGGCGGAGATGCTGACATTGCCCCCCGACCTAATTGATTGAGCTACCCCGCCTCCAATCTGAATGCGCTGATCTGTGGTTCCCGATGCCAGGGGAAAAGCGAAAGAGCCGCCATTAGAGATGTTGCCGCTTGAGTCGTAAGTGACACCACCAGCGCTTACCGTCGGCTGAGCAAGAGCAACAGTAATATTGCCCGCAGATGTAGCAGGTCCAGAAGCGCTAAGCGAACCAAGCTGTATGCCGACGGCTGCCGCTCCAGCACTTCGCCCCGCAGCAACAGTAATGTTGCCGTTAGTAAAGCCAGAGCCAGATCCAGCGGTATTAATATTAGAAGTGGTCGGCAGTAAAATAGTACCGTTTCCACTTCCGGCAGTATTGGCAAAAGCAATTAAGGTAACATTACCACCAGCTCCGCTGCTTCCACTAGCATCAATTAGTGAGACCCCAGCTCCAGTGGTGAGTGTAATATTGCCACCAGTGGCTGTGCCACCAGTGACATTGACCGTTCCAACCAGGGGTATAGCGCCCGAAGGCGGTGCACCAGCAACGGTGGCAACACCGCCACCGGCTGCGGCAGTGGTAAAAGCCGCGCCCGCAATCATTGTGATGTCTTGGCCAACACCCGAGCCATTACGGGCAGTTATTGCATAGCCACCTGCTCCAGAATTGGTAATATTGCCAGAGGCTATGATGGCCAGCTTTTCTCCCACGGTGATATTGCCGGAAATGGCAATATTTCCGGTATTGAAATAAGTTGGATCGCCAACCAAACATTGCTCACCGAGGCTTAGAGTATCGGTATTGGCCGAGACATGAGCGGCCTCTCCATAGGTGTTGAGCACTCCGGTTAGCTGATTTACATGAATCTCAGCTGTGCCGAGACCGGCGTTAACATTGAGTTTTGATGAATGGAAATCACCACCACTAACAGTGACGTTAGCACTGCTCAAATTTTCAGCAGTACGAAAGTTTATGTTGTCTCGGGCAATTACTCTTCCGGCCAAATTATTGAAATCGATATTTGAGGCCAAAGTTGCAGCAGCAGTGTTTACGTTAACGCTACCTAAAGGTGCCGTGAGCATTCCGCTATTAACAAAATTACCAGAAAGAGAGTTGAGGTTGAGGTTGCCCGCACTTGCTATCACCGTACCGCTGTTGGTGAAGCTGCCTGCGCTATTAATAGTTAAAAAGCCAGGAGAGCTTATCATTCCTGAATTGTTTAGAAAACCAGCTGTATTGATAGTAAGACCAGAAGAAGAGAAAAGGCCGCTACTAAATGCTGGCGATCCAAGAGATAAGGCAGGCACTGAGGAAGAGTCGCCGCTGAGCAGCCCCGTGACTGTTAAGTTGCCAAAATTGAGAATGGACGATGTCGAACTGTTATTTTGCAAGGCAAAGAAAGAGCCTAGAATACTGGTTGAACCGCTGACCACAAATGGATTACTGACACTAAATCCGACACCACTCAAAGTGACATTGGTTGGTAGCACCAGACTGCTAAGGGCTCCAGTTTGGTTGGCTAAGAGCGTCAGATTACCTGACTGAGACACTCCAGAGTCTGTCAGAACAATACTCTGAGTGCCTTGTCCCACTACTTGTGTAAGGGCCACATACTGCGATGGTGTTACTAACTGACCTGGATGTATGGTTAAAGCCGTGCCACCAATTACGGCACCGCTCGAGTTCATTGCCCCACCTACTAAAATTGTCACCGGTTGACTAACCGGAGCAGCAATAGTGGCCTGACTAGAGGAAAGGTCGAGACCCAATCCGGAAGCAAATACAGTATTAGATCCCGTAGTCAGATAAACAGCCTGATTGGAATCAGAACCAGAAACTGGCGCTGGTGTTGAAATTGATGTTGAAACTGAAACTGGTGCTGAAGCTAGCGTTGAATCTGATACCGGCGCTAGAACAGGGGCAGGGGCAGAGGCAGAGGGAGAAGCAGCGGCAGAGGCAGCGGCAGATGCCGTAGCAGCTCCAGCATCCGCTACACTACTTGTAGTATTAAGACTATGACTGGCGGTTAAAGTTGAAGGCACATCAGGAGTCAGCGTTACCCCCGATACAGCCGGTATCAAGCCGCCCACAGCATCCACCTGTGGCATTCCCGGCGCCGGTGGAACAGCTGGTCCTTGATGGCCGGTTCCGCTCTGACTATCAGTCGAAGTACCAGGAAGCTTATCTCCAGTGGTAATGACGATGCCTTGAGTGGCACTTCCCATTGTTGTCAGACTTTGAACATTACTACCTGCGACATCAATACTTTGGGCGCCTGTATTGACTGTTGCAGGACCACTATAGGTTTGTGCATAAGCACGCACTTCGGTTAACTTGGGACTGGCGGCCAACAAGAATATAGAAGCTGCAATAAGCTTGCTCCGCAGGCCTTTTAGTTCAATGGCCTTGCCGTTTCTAAGATTACAATTGACAGCAAGCGAAGTGCTGACTAAACAAAAGAACCTTCGAGGCAAAGTAAGACTCCTTTTGTACCTAAATAGCAGCACAATCTCTATCTGGTACTTGGACCAATTGGTCCAGTTTTTGAAATCGGCTCGTCATCTTGCCTCCCGAGGCAATGTGCACGCAACGACAACGCAGTATCTATCTGTTAAAATATAACACAGTAAATAAGACCTTGGCCGTTTCATTAGAAGCTTGCGAAGGCATGCCCTCACTCACAATTGTTATCACGAAAGAAAAGTCTTACCATCGCCCAATGTTCAATGGCAAAATCCTGACTAAATGCCTTTCGGCAGCGGTTTTTGCCGGGCTCATTTTCGCTTCAGGTGTAGCGGCGCAACAGTTCACGCCCAGCACTCAAAATTTTTCGCCAATTAGACTCAATCAACAACCTTTACCGAATCTCCCAAGTTTAATACCGACCGATGTCACACCAATAGGTCTCGGTCGCGAACGGGAATTGCTTCGGCCAGGTAAGACATTTTACTTGTTGCAAAAGCTGCCAAGCCGCATGTGGATCAATGGCAGTGTGGAAGTGAGTCAACGCGGTGAAACAAACGTCTTCTTCACAAACTCGAACAGAAAGGCTGACTATGTCTTCAGAGCATTGCCTAACCTTTCAGTCGGTTATCGCATATTGCCCCGTACAAGCCTCTACACAAATTATTTTGTACTGAAAGACGTATTCGCTGACAACGGTCGTTTGAGCTATCCCACGACTCAGTCACTAGCATGGGGAGTTCGTCATGAAATTCCCATTCGCAATCGCACCAACTTGCAGTTTGACTTGCAAGCACGAGAGTTGTGGCAAGCCAGTCATTTCCGCCAATTTGATTTTTTACCTGGGGTAACCTTGACCCATGTTCTCAACCCGAACACAATTGCCTTCGGTAACATCCAATTACAGCTCCGTGGTAAAAACTATTTCCAGGCGCCGACCCGTGAAATAGACCCGTTCTACACTCTCGGAATTCTCCATAAGCGTGGGCCCTATACATTTTCGTTTGTAGATACATTTGTCTGCAATTTTAGAAACGGCAATGCCATTCCTAGTCAGGGCAACCTCGCTATGATCTCCCAAATTGAAGCTTCTCGAGAAGTGAGTAAAAAAATTCCTGGCTTGGTTACATTTGTCAGAGCAGAGCCAATCTTTAACTGGAACTCGCGGGGAGTGCCAGGTATAAGTGGGTTCGACTTCCGTATATTTGGGGGCTTGCGTTACAGCTTTAACAAAGCGGCTACAAGTGTAGCGGTTGACCAACTGAGAAAACAGTTGCAGAAATCGGAAACACCAGCAGAAGAGAAACCCGTTGAGACACCTAATCTACCCGAGAATCAGCCACTACCAGATAGCTCGAGTAGCGAGGCAAAACAAGAAAGCACCGATACCGATACCAATACCAATACCAATACCAATACCAATGCCAGTACCGATACCGATACTTCCACCAATAAGAACCTAAATCCATAACTAGAACAATTTGTTCATGCTCAAGTTAAATCTACTTTCAACCCTTGTTCTACCAATGCTAATCGGTAGTCAGTCGGCTTGGGCACAGGTAGAATCTAAAGTTAGCCCCAGCAATACTTCAGTGCCGCGCACCGCCAACGACACCACTGAGAATTCTCGGACATTCTCACTTGGAGTAACAAGAACTCTAGGGCTAACCAAACACCATGCCATCGAAAAGCTCGATCTTGGTAATTTCAATTTGTTTAATGGCAATACCAAACAAGCAATCACCGCATATAAAGCAGCCCTAGCAATAGTTCCGGACAACTGGGAGGCTCACTACGGCCTGTGCAATTGCTACGTCAGCAATAGAAACTATGCTCAGGCAATTGCAGAGTGCCAGGTGATGCTACAGCTCAAGCCAAACGACAAAACAGCACTCTTACTTCTGGGCAACCTCTTAAAAAGCCAAGGTAGAATTTCCGAATCTATTGTTACGTTGCAGAAAGCAGAAAAGTTAGGGGCTCATGGTAGCAGCCTACATACCTCTCTAGGTCTAGCTTTGGCTCAAAGCGATAAGCTAGATGAGGCCATGGCTCACCTCAATATCGCCATTGCCGAAGAAAAGAAAGGTGCCAATGCCGATGCCCATCTAGGCAAAGCTGTAGTTCTCTATAAGCAATCATCCAAGCAAGAGGCCCTCGGCGAGTGTGATAAAGCCATTCTTGCGCGAGGCGGGAATTATCCCCAAGCGCGGAATTTCAAAGCAGAAATTCTCGTAAACCTAGGCCGCTTAGACGAAGCGAAACAAGAGTATCTTACCGAGATTGGTAAAGAAGATGCACTACCTAGCTGCTTCCAGTCTCTAGGAAACATCTATTTGAAAGAAGGTAACCTCGCTGAAGCCTCGAAAACATTCGACTTGGGCATGAAATGGTATCCCCGAGATGGCGACATCAGCTTAGGCAGGGCCGTTACTTTAGAGAAGCAAAAAAGAACCGACGAAGCGATCATGGCTTTTCAGCAATCACTCAGTCTGATTAAAGACAAAGCAAAATTGGCTATTTGGCAAAAGCATTTATCAGAGCTGCAGGCTCTAAATAGTGTTAACTGATGAGAATTAGCTATTTAGCTTTTGGTTCAGCTGCGGCAGCGGCCTTGGCTGGCTCAGACTTGCTCAGCTGAGAAGCAGGGCTAATTTTTTTCATGATATCGGCAGTAACATCAACACCGTTATCTATTACTTTCTGTCCGCCAGCATAAACGCCAGCACCATCAATGACCAAATCAAGACCTTTCTCTTGGGCTACTTGGTTGACTGTCTGAAAGATTTTTTCGGTAGCCTGAGCTGTGGCAGTCTGCACCAATTGTGCCAAAGCCTGCTGCTTAGCATTAATTTCAGACTGAATATCAGAAGTGAGTTTTTTCAATTCTTCTGGTGTGCGCTTTTCTTCTTGTGCTTTCTGTAGGCGGCGATTGGCTTGCTCAACTTCTCTTTTTAGTTGGCTCTCGGCCTGTAAGCGCAAAGTCTCAGAACCAGCAGTCTCAGGACAAGAAATTTTCACCAGATTGAGATTGAAATAGCCAATTTTTAGAGATGCTGGGGTCGCAGCCTTCTGGGCATAGGCAGGTTGACCGAGGAGTAGAACGACAGAAGCGATTAGAGGAAGAGAAAAGTTAAATTTGCTTATTGCCTTCATCCTAAACACCACCCTTCTATAACTTAGTCATTACCTTGTAAAGATTGGCTCCGACTGGATTCGAACCAGTAACCAGGCGATTATGAGTCGCACGCTCCACCATTGAGCTACGGAGCCAAAAGAAAAAACTGAACACCCATATTGAGGCTTAGAAAAACTTGGCCGATATCGGTGAAGTTATTTTTGCCAATACATTTTACACCCCCAACGAAAAGCTTATTTATGTTATTTAGCTTCTTGAAGGGTCATGTATTTTTCAATGAAGTCGGTGCTGACATCTTTTCCATTTTGGAACATTGGATGAGCCAATACTCTTTGATGGAAAGGAATAGTGGTCTTGATGCCAGTGATGGCGTACTCATCAAGTGCTCTTTGCATTCTAGCAATTGCTTCTTGACGATCGCGCCCCCAGACAACTAGCTTACTTACAAGCGAGTCATAGTAAGGCGGAATAACATAGCCTGGATAACAATGACTATCAACTCTAACGCCAGGTCCACCAGGTGCTATGTAGGCATCAACGCGACCGGGAGAGGGCAAGAAATTGCGATCAGGGTCTTCGGCATTGATGCGGCACTCTATTGAATGGCCGCGGAACTCGACATCTTCTTGCTTGATTGAAAGAGGCATACCTGAGGCCACTCGAATTTGTTCTTTGATCAAATCAATACCAGTAACAAACTCAGTAACAGGATGCTCAACCTGGATTCGAGTATTCATTTCCATGAAGTAAAAATCATTGCCAGCAAGAATAAATTCGACCGTACCGGCGCCTTCATAATTGATCTGCTTAGCAGCCCGCACAGCCGCTTCGCCCATACGTTGGCGCAGTTCAGCAGTCAATGCAGGGCTGGGGGTTTCTTCGATAAGCTTCTGGTGGCGGCGCTGCACTGAGCAGTCACGTTCGCCCAAGTGGATGCAATTACCATGACTATCAGCCATTACTTGAATTTCAACGTGGCGAATAGGTTTTAAATATTTTTCGATATAGACTCCGCCGTCGCCGAAAGCAGCTGAAGCTTCGGAACGAGCTGAGGCCAGTGCAGTTGTGAGCGATGCTTGATCAACAGCGACGCGCATACCGCGGCCGCCACCACCAGCAGTGGCCTTCACAATCACAGGAAAACCTATTTCTGCAGCAAGCTTATGCGCCTCATCTTCATCTTCAATCAGGCCATGGCTGCCGGGAACCACAGGAACTCCGGCTGCCCTCATAGCCTCACGAGCAGAGGCTTTGTCGCCCATAGAGTTGATTGCAATCACGCTGGGGCCAATAAATTTGATGCGATGGTCAGAACAAATCTGGGCAAAATTGGCATTTTCAGAAAGAAAACCATAGCCTGGATGAACCGCATCAGCACCGGTCACCACAGCAGTGGAAATGATGGCGGGGATGTGTAAATAACTGCGCTGCGATTGGGGCGGACCGATGCAATAAGCTTCATCAGCAAGTTTTACATGTAGCGACTCAGAATCTGCTTGAGAATAAACGGCTACCGTTGAAACTCCCAGTTCGCGACAGGCTCGGATTACTCTCAGAGCTATCTCGCCACGGTTGGCGATCAGAACCTTTTCAATCATTGGATATGTTTCTAACCTTGTTCGTAGTGTTAATGCGCGTTCGTGCTCTTAACCTTTAGGATCAACCAGGTAGAGTGTTTGACCATACTCAACAGTTGTGCCATTTTCTACGCAAATTTTGACAATCTTGCCCGATACTTCAGAAGGCAAGTCGTTCATCAACTTCATTGCCTCAATAATGCAAACTGTTTGGCCTACTGTAATGCGGTCACCCATCTTGACGAAGGCAGCTGCTGTTGGAGAAGGCTGTCCGTAGAAAGTACCAACCATCGGAGACGTAATCGCCACCGTATTAGCCGGAGCACCGTTCTCTTCAGCACTGACAACAGTGTCAGGCTTGGCGGCGACTTCTGCAACCTGAGGAGCAGCCACTACTCTGTTGGGTTCAGCAACTGCTGTTGCAGAACCAGCCACAGAATGTGCTACCTGCCTCTGTTGAGTAGGAATTTCAATGGTTTGAGAAAGCACAGGACGGTCTTTTTTCACCGTGATGCGCTGATCTCCAAATTCAATAGTGAACTCAGTCACGTCAGTTGAGCTAACGATTCCAAGCAACTCTTTGATTTGCTGCAGGTCTATCTTCACAATTAATACCTAAAGCCAACTACACTCAATTCAATTTAAACGCGGGTCAAATACTTGCGATTTCTAGTATCAACTTTCACTTTGTCTCCCACCTTGATGTGGAAAGGCACTGTGATTGTCGCTCCAGTTTCTAGAACGGCAGGTTTGCCGCCACCAGAACTGGTATCGCCTCTTTCATCTGGTGCACACTCGCTGATTTCTAGCTCAACAGTATTGGGAAGCTCGATGCCTAGAATACGATCGTTGAACTTGAGCATAACAATGCCTTCAGTGTTATCTTTCAAGAATTCAACACCAGAGCCGATCTGCTGAGCAGTCAACTCTAATTGTTCGAAACTAGCGTTGTCCATCATCACGTAATTTTCGCCAGCTTTATAGAGATACTGTAAATCAGCCTTCTCTACAATCGCTTGAGGCAATTTCTCACCAGCGCGGAAGGTATTTTCAAGCTGGTTACCAGTCTCGATATTCTTCATCTTCGCCCGGACAAAAGCAGCGCCTTTGCCTGGCTTAACGTGCTGGAATTCAATTATTTGCCAAACACCATTGTTGTATTCAATAGTGACGCCGGTTCGAAAGTCATTGGTAGAAATCATGCAGGATTGCAAGTGCTCCATGGTCCGTGAGGCTACGGACAGTAGTCAAGACAAAGCAGTGGCTACCTCTCGCCAGGGCAAAATTCTAACACCAATAGATGATCCGGCGGCGAAGCCTTAGAACTAGCTTAATAGAAGGTTTTTAAAAGCAAGCTTAATGGTTGGTTGAAGAGGGGCTCTTGACCCCGGTATAATCAGGCTTCCAGCAAAGCAAATATGACCGCCGCCTTGGCAGTACATATTGCAGCCACATATAGAGAGAAACAGTCAATGGCCAAGAGTCCTACATCAGAAGGCAGTTCTATTAAAGAGGAATCTAATGAAATGAAACCTTCCTCTAATGCTTTCGACTGGAAAGAGGTAGAAGCTCGCTGGACTGCTTACTGGCATGAAAACAAGTTGTTCAATTTAGAGATGAACCCGGACCGCCCGAATTTCTCCGTGGCCCTACCACCGCCTAACATTACAGGCAATTTACATATGGGCCATGCCCTCAACGGAACATTACAAGATGTCCTGATCCGCTTGAAAAGGATGCAGGGCTATAACGTGCTTTGGCAACCAGGAACAGATCACGCTGGCATTGCCACGCAGATGGTGGTTGAGCGCAAACTTAAAAAAGAAGGTCTTAGCCGGCACAAAATGGGCCGCGAAGCCTTTACTGAAAAAATTTGGGAATGGCGCAACCAGTATGGCGACCACATTATGGAGCAGTACAAACGCATCGGCGTTAGCTTCAGCTGGGACCGCGTGGCTTTCACCATGGACGAGTCATATGTGCGCTCGATTTATCGCGCCTTTGTCACCCTCTATAAAGAAGGTTATATCTACCGCGGCAATCGCATAACAAACTGGTGCCCCAGTTGTGCCACTAGTTTGTCTGACCTTGAAGTAGAACATGACGAAAAGAAAGGCCATCTCTACTGCATCAAATATCAATTAGAAGATGGCAGTGGCGAATTAATTGTCGCCACCACAAGGCCTGAAACCCTGTACGGTGACGTGGCTGTAGCAGTACATCCAGAGGACGATCGCTACAAGGCTTTAATTGGCAAGAATGTAAAACTGCCGATTACCAATCGACCGATACCTGTTATTGCCGATTCATATGTAGAGCGCGACTTCGGCACCGGGGCATTGAAAATTACCCCAGCTCATGACGCCAACGATTTTGAAGTAGGTGCTAGACACAAACTGCCCCAGCCCACAGTCATCGACCTCAAGGGTAAGTTGATTGCCAATGAGTTTGTGCCCGAATTCTTGCATGGCATTGACCGCTTTGAAGCGAGAAAACAAACTGTAGCCAAGCTAGAAGAGATTGGCTTGCTAGCCGAATCACGTGACTATACAGTGGGCCTTAGCCACTGCGAGCGGTGCCAAACTGTAATTGAGCCTTTGCTCTCTGATCAATGGTATTTGAGCATGAAAGAGCTAGCTCAGCCAGCCATCGAAGTAGTCGAAGAGCAACGTGTTCAGTTCATTCCTGAACGCTACGCTAGCTCTTATCTTGATTGGATGAAAAACATCCGCGATTGGTGCATCAGCAGACAACTGTGGTGGGGTCACCGCATACCAGTTTGGACTTGTGGAAAATGCGGGGCGGTTGACGCCTACGAAACAGCACCCGCTGCTTGTGAAAAATGCTCAGCCCCCGGTGCTGAAATGAAACAAGATGAAGACGTGCTGGATACTTGGTTTAGCTCAGCCCTTTGGCCTTTTGCCACCTTAGGCTGGCCGGACGAAACCAAAGAAATGAAGATGTTCTTCCCCACAACCATTCTCTCTACTGCTCGTGAGATTATCAATCTTTGGGTGGCGCGAATGATCTTCACTTCGCTCAAATTCACAAAAACTATTCCCTTCAAACATGTGCTGATTCACCCTGTCATTCAGACAGAAGACGGCAAACGCATGTCTAAATCAAAGGGCAACTCAATTGACCCACTAGACATGATTGATACTTATGGAGCCGATGCTAACCGCTTCTGGTTCACCTCGGTTGGTATTAAAGGCGACCAAGATGTGCGCTTCCGCGCCGAAAAACTAGACGAGTACAAGCGCTTCGCCAACAAGTTATGGAACTGTGGCCGCTTTGTCTTGACTCAATTAGAAGGATTCGAACCAAAAGGCGTCAACCCAGCTCATCTAACTTTGGCTGATCGTTGGATCTTGAACCGCTACAACGTTCTGCTCGACCTATTACAAATGTACTTCCAAGATTATGACTTCGACAAAGCTGCCAATCAGCTTCATGATTTCACTTGGAGTGCATTCTGCGACTGGTACGTTGAAATCGCTAAAATTCAGCTAGCCCAAGAAGCGCAGTCTGGAGAGACTACAGGCCAAACCAGAGCAGTCTTGCAAACAATATTTGAAGGCTTGTTGAGAGCGCTGCATCCGATTATGCCTTTCATAACTGAAGAGCTTTGGACCAAGGTGCCTAAGTCGTCATTCTTCCCAAAAGACTTTGTTTCAATAATGTTTGCGCCGTATCCTCGACCAGATGAGAATTTGATCGACGACGATGCCGAAGAAAAAATGGAATTTTTGATGCGCGTAATACGCTCCATCAGAAACATCAGACAAACCTATAACGTACCGGCTTCAGCTGAAGCTGAAGTTATGATTGTCTGCCAAGACGAAGACGAAATGAAGTGTTTGGCTGATGGTGCAATGTACATCGAGCGCTTGGCCAAGGCCAATCCTCTCGATATCAGTATGGATTGCTCACCACCTTCGATGGCTGCCTGCGAAGCAGTATCGTCTGTAAATATCTATGTGCCTCTAGCTAAGCTAATCGACGTAGCTAAATCAAAAGACAAACTCAATGTGCGCAAGCAATCAATTGAGAAAGAAATTGCCAAGGTCGATATGCAGCTCTCTAATCCCGATTTCAAGAGCAAAGCACCAGCTGACAAAGTAGCAAAAATTGAAGCCCAATTAGTTGAACTAACTCGTCAGCTTGAGAGCGTTCACGCACAATTGAAAGTGCTAGAAGTCAGTTAGAGAGAAACTAGTTAGAGACAAATTAGTTACAAGTCGAACAGACTCAACTGACCGTTGTCCGGCGATTTCTTGTCACTCTTTACTTTCTCAGTTGTCCCTTTTGCCGATTTTCCTTTGCCAGTTTCTTTTAACTGTCGAGCAATTTCTTTTGCCGCTAAGGCCTGTGCCTCATCGTCAGCCTGTTCTTGCACCGCATCAATAGGGGCTATTAACTGCTTGCCATCAATGGCAGTACCATTGACCTGGGTGGAGACGCGGTGACAGACTATTTGATCATCTGGATAGGGTTTGAGAATAGACTCAAGCTCAGGCAAATTCTTATTGGTCGGATCAAGCCAGCGCCCTTCTAAATGACGGGGAATAATGGCCGGCATGCGGTCATGAAACTTGGCCATTACCAGGTTGGCTGCTACCGTAATGATGGCGCAAGTGCGAATTTCCACTCCGTCGCTTGAAGACCAATCTTCAAATAAGCCAGCGAAGCCCATTAAGCTCTTGTCTTTTAGGTGCACCCGCCACGGTTTGCGAGCCTTGCCATCACCAGTCCACTCATAGAAGCTGTCTGCCGGAATAATACAGCGCCTGGCACTAAAGGCTGTTCTAAAAAATGGCTTGACGGCGATAGATTCACTGCGGGCGTTAATGACAGGCTTACCATCTCTGGCCCAGCTGGCAACAAATCCCCAGCGCGCCGCTTCAATACGACGACCGCTCTCTTCTTGGTTAGCGATAATGATCGGAACCCAATTAGAAGGGGCGATGTTATAGCGGGCAGTAATTGGCAGCTCAAGCGGTCTGACGCGGAAGCGGGCCAGAATATCTTCAGTAGAGTGAGCTAGGGTGTACCTTCCGCACATTACTGTATTGTCTCACCGAATTGTTAGATAGCCTGTAAAATGATACCCGTACAGCAGACTAACCTGAACAAAAATAGAAACCTAAGGCCATGGACGATAAAGAAGCAAGCTTGCACTTTCAGCAAGGCTTTATGTATTTACAGCAGCAATGCGCTAACGAAGCAGCTCTCTGCTTTACCCAAGCTTTGGCCGCAAGCCCTGGCCTCTGGCAGGCCCAGCTAAACAGAGGCAATGCTCTAATGATGGCTGGCCGGTACGATGTGGCCATACGCGATTTTGAAGCCGTCATCGCCATAGAAAAGAGTGCCTTGGCACATATGAACAAAGGTCTATGCTTGCACCAGCTGGGACGCTCTGAAGACGGCCTCAAGCAGATTGAACTAGCAACAACCATGGCTGACAACAATAGCCTGCGCGTCATAATAATTTCAGCCAAGGCCGAGATACTTAGTGACCTAGGTCAACTGCCGCAAGCTCTGGTTGCTTACGACCAAGCCATCGCGATGAAAAGTGACTCGCCAACCCTATTTAGCTATAGAGGCCAACTGAACTATCGCTTAGAGCAATACATACAGGCCGTTGAAGATATAAGCAAAGCCGTAGAGCTTAGCCCAGCCTTCGAACCCGATTTATACTACCGCGCCCACAGTCTTTGGAAGTTGAAACGCTTCAAAGAGGCACTAGATGACTTCAATGTAGTGATCGAAAGTGAGCCAGAAGAATGGACCAACTATTTGAGCCGCGGCCGCTTACTTGATGAAATGGGCCTCCCTGACGCGGCCATGACCGATCTCAATAAATCGATTAGACTAAATCCAGAGTGTGCTCAAGCCTATTTTCACCGGGCCTTCTTGTACGCTTTAAAGGATGACGATCGCAGCCGTGAGAAAAGCGCAATCGACTTTCAAAAAGCATTTACCATCGATCCGACCATTCGCACTTGGTATCAGTCTCAGCAGTCATAACAAAGGCATTTTTTGCGATCAAACAACCTTCGAGAAATGAATGACTTGGGTGGCATGAGAGATTTCATGCGCACTAGCTTGACCATTCTAAAAATGCTTGCTCAGGTCGGTTTGGTCATGCTTATCTTAGGCGGAACAGTGGTATCGCTTTTGGTTATACAAGAAGTCAATCATTTACCAAATATCGACTATCTCAAGAGTTATAAACCAATCGATTCAATCTCAATCTATGACCGCAACGACAAACTAATCGAGCGCATAAACTTAGGCATGCCGCGCACTCTTATTCCTTTCAATCAAGTGCCCAAAGCTATGCAGCAAGCAGTTTTGGCGGCCGAAGACAAAAACTTTTACAAGCATGGTGGCATGAGCTTTCAGGGCATCCTGAGAGCATCATTCGCCAACGCAAAAGCTCTCAAGATGGTAGAAGGCGGCTCTACTATTACACAGCAGCTAGCCAAAAACTTATTCTTCCCCGACGTCAAGCGCACCGGAATCATTAAGCTGGCAGAAGTAGTGGCATCTTATCGCTTAGAAGAAAAATATACGAAAGAACAGCTATTTTCGCTCTATCTTACCGAGATATATTTTGGCAATGGCGCTCGCGGAATAGAACAGGCGGCTCACAATTATTTTGGAAAGAAAGCGAGCAATCTCAATTTGCCTGAGTCAGCGTTTTTAGCTGGCATCATTCGCGCTCCTTCATACCTGGGCTCAAAAGACAGACGCAAAGAAGCCATGGTTCGGCAAAAGCAGGTACTGAGGGCCATGGTAGAGTGCGGCTTTATCTCTGAAAGCGACTGCCTAATGGCAGAATCACAGCCCCTCATATTTAAGAGAGCAGAAGTAGCAAAAGCCAGCCAGCCGTTCAGTCACTATCCTTACTTTACAGCCTTGGTACTAGAATCGGTGCGCAGGCAATTCGACCAACGCACCATTGGCCTCAACGGCCTTGAGATTTATACGACTTTAGATCCAATCGCTCAAGAAGCAGCCGAACAGACTCTAGCCTCAGAAATTAGAAGGGCCCCTCCCGGAATTGAAGAAGAGGCCCTAGTCAGCCTTTCCGTCAAAGATGGGGCGGTGCGCGCCCTTGTGGGTGGGGCCCACGATTACTGGAGCAATCAATGGAACAGTGCAGTCAATCCCCATACTGCCGGTTCATCGCTCAAACCATTTGTTTATCTAACAGCATTCATCGGTGGCGTTCTCACCCCCGAAAGCACAGTACAAGATATTCCTTTCAAAATGACCCAAGAAACAGGTGTGGAGTGGGCTCCCAAAAACTATGACGGCAAGTACATGGGCGAAATTACTGTGCGAGATGCACTGTGCCAATCGCGCAACATGTGCACCATCAGAGTGATGGATCAAGTTGGCATCACCAACGTAATTGACACACTCAGAGCAGCTGGTATCAAATCTAACTTGGCCCCAACCATTTCACTAGCTTTGGGTAGCTCAGCGGTTACCCCCCTCGAATTAGCTTCGGCTTACGGTACTTTGGCCCGGGGCGGAGTGGCTGTTACTCCTTGGATGATACGAGAAGTTAAAGACAGCCGTGGTCAATTGCTAGACCGCTATGTGCCGGTAATTCATAGGGTATTTCCCTATGAGCAGACCAGCTGGCTGGTAGATATCATGACCGAAGTAGTGAGACGAGGCACCGGTACCCAAGCCAGGTTAGCTGGCCGCCCAGTGGCTGGAAAAACTGGTACTGCAGACAAGGCCAAAGATATCTGGTTTGTGGGCTTCACACCAGATATGGTGACAGCGGTTTGGGGAGGCGGCGATGAAAAGAGCCCAGTGGCTGACAAACACGTAACTGGTGGCACTGTGATGGCTCGCGTCTTTCGCCAGTTTAACCAGCGTTACTATGCCAATCAACCCAGTCATATACCAGCTGGTGAGCTACCGACTTCTCGCTATGCCTCGACCTCGACTACGACAGTGAGCAAACCAATCAGCCACAGCAACGACGTACCCTATAGTGAGATTGATTCTTCTCAAAGCTACCAACAACCAGTGCAGCAGGCAGCTCCAGTGGCCAGGCCAGCACCGAGTGTAGTGCGATCACAAAAAGGCGTGACTGAGTACAACTGGTCACACTAATGTTTGAAATAATGGCCTATCTAAAGTAGAGCCTCGCATAGACTCCACCTAGTTCAAGAAGTTCTGCGTGGGTACCACTTTCAACTATGCGACCATTCTCTAATACAAAAATTTTGTCAGCGTTGATAATTGTCGTAAGCCTGTGAGCCACTACTAATGACGTGCGCCCGGCCATTAAGGGCACAAGAGCAGCTTGAATCAAGGCTTCATTCTCATTATCAAGGGCACTAGTGGCTTCATCGAGAATAAGTATGCGTGGGTTCTTCAATAAGACGCGGGCGATGGCTAGCCTTTGTCTTTCTCCACCGCTAAGTTTATGGCCACGCTCACCAACTATAGTGTCGTATCCCTCAGGCATGGCTGCAATCACTTCATGAATATTAGCCGCTCGGCAGGCCTCTTCTATTTCTTCAGTGCTGGCATCAGCTTTGGCGTAACGCAAATTTGCAGCAATAGTGTCGTGAAACAGATAAGTCTCTTGGGTGACAATGCCAATATTCTCTCTCAGTGAGTCTCGGGTAACCAATTTGCTATCCTGGCCATCTATTAAAATGCGACCTTGATCTATTTCCCATAGTCGCGGCAACAGGTTAGTGATAGTGCTCTTGCCGGCACCAGATGGCCCAACAATGGCAACCATCTGACCTGGCTCAATGACAAAGTTTAGGTCCTCTACACCGCCACGGCTGCCGCCACCCAGACCCGGATAAGAAAAGCTAACCTGTTCAAACTCGACTCGGCCAGCTCCCTCACTGTGCAAAAGAGGAACAGCTTCTGGCGAATCTTTTTCTTCATTCATATCAAGATAGTCAAAAATTCTCTCAAAAACTGCTAGTGCACTAACAATCTGAATTTGCACCCCAGCTAGGGCCGACACTGGTGTATACAATCGACTAATAAGCGCCACAAAACTGACCAAAACCCCAACTGTGACACCATGATAAATAGCAAGCCATCCGCCAGCCAGCCAAATGATTGCCGGGCCCACTGTGACCATGGCGGTGATGGCCATCATGAACCAGCGGCCGATCATGGCCACACTAATTTCTAGGGCCATCAGCTCGGTGGCTAAATTATAAAAGCGTTTGCGCTCATACTCTTCTTTGACAAACGATTTTACTAGCACCGTACCAGAAACCGACAGAGTCTCTTGGGTAGCGGCTTGTATTTGATCACGCTTTGTGCGGGTCTTCTTACGCACTTCATACATGCGTCGGCCAACGGGCCAAAGTGGTACCACCATCAATGGTACTACCACAATTGAGATTAATGCCAGTTGGGCATTGAGGGCAAAGATTGCCACAAGAGTAGTGACGATTGTAATGATATTAGTGACAATAGAAACCATGGTGCCAGTGATCACGCCATCAACACTTTCTACGTCGCTACTAACACGGTTCATGATTTCGCCGGTTTTAGTGCTGGTAAAAAAGAGCAAGGGCATGCGGTGCAAATGAGAAACCAGATCCGTGTGCAAGTCGCGCACGATACCTTCACCGACTTTAGAATTTAGATAGCCTTGATAAACTCCGACCAATCCCGCCAAAATTGCCGAAGCCACCATGGCCAATACCAATATGGCTAAGAAGGTGAAATCGCGGGCGGGTAGGGCTTTGTCAATAATTGCCAATGTTAGCAGTGGCGGCGCTAGACCCAAGGTGGAAGAGACCAGAATGGCACCCACCACCATTAGCTCGAGCTTCCAATAAGGTGCAAATAGTGCGGCTATACGGCGCCAAGCCACCTTGCCCTTGAGCTTGGCTTTGTCAGGGTTGAACATATTGGACCACATTAAGTGGACTGGCGGGCCACCACTGAACAATTTGAATCCTCATAGCCACGAATAATCTATTCAGTCAGTCTAGTCGCTTGGCATCAAAAGTCTCCCTTTTTCATGAGCAGCGCAGAACATCAAGATATACTCAAGAAACTATAAAGACTCTGAAAAAGAGATACGAGAAGTGAGAGACAAGAAAAACCCGTTTCGCGATTGGCTACTGGCAGATCTTAAGCCAGCCAAGCATAGCCCACAGTCGCACCACGAAACTCACCCACAACCAGAGCAAGCCCACCATCAAGACCATTGGTGGAAGGTTATGTGTCTCACTGGGGTTGATTATTTCTCGACATTGGGATACCAACCCGGTATTGCCTTCCTCGCCGCCGGAATTCTCTCGCCTGTAGCCACTTTAGTATTAGTTATCGTCACTTTATTTGGCGCTCTGCCTGCTTATTGCTTCGTAGCTGAACGCAGTCCTAATGGCCAGGGTTCAGTGGCGATGTTAGAAGGATTGCTGCCTGGCTGGCGAGGCAAGACCATAGTTTTGCTTCTGCTTGGCTTTGCCGCTACTGGCTTCATTATTACGATTACACTTTCAGCAGCTGATGCTACCGCACATATTCTTGAAAACCCAATGATCCCGGTAGCCTGGCACAATCACAATCGCGTGCTGGTCACTTTAATTTTGCTCACTAGTCTTGGGGCCGTTTTTCTTAAGGGCTTCAAAGAAGCAATCGGCATCTCTGTCTATATAGTAGGCATTTACTTACTGCTCACTAATATCATTGTCGGTTGGGGGCTCTGGCAGCTAACTCTGCACCCGCATTTGACCCACGATTGGCTGCACAAACTAACAACAAATTTCGGCTCTATTTTTTCTATGCTGTCGGCTGCCTGCCTGCTCTTTCCAAACTTAGCTTTGGGCCTCTCCGGGTTTGAGACCGGAGTAGCGGTAATGCCAATGGTTCGAGGGGATGCCACTGACAGCCCGGAAAATCAAGCTGGCCGAATCCGCAATGCCAAATACTTGCTTACAACTGCTGCTCTAATCATGAGCTACTTTTTGGTGGCATCAAGTATGGTTACTACTCTTTTGATACCAGCCGAGCTGTATCAAGAAGGTGGAGCCGCTAATGGCAGAGCCTTAGCCTATCTTGCCCATACACACCTGGGTGAAATATTTGGCTCAATCTATGACTTCAGCACCATTTTGATTTTGTGGTTTGCTGGAGCCTCTGCTATCGCTGGTCTGCTCAGCCTTGTGCCGCGTTATTTACCACGCTATGGTATGGCACCAGATTGGGCCGCTGCAGTTAGGCCCTTAGTTATATTTTTCACTTTGATCTCTTACGCTGTCACCATAATTTTCAAAGCTGATGTAGACGCCCAAGCTGGCGCCTACGCCACCGGAGTACTAGTGCTGATTACTTCTGCTGCATTGGCATCAGCTATAACCTCGTGGCAGAAGGGCTCGCCCAAACGCTTTGTCTTTACGGCCATAAGCTTGGTCTTCATCTGGACCTCAATCGTCAACATGACTCAACGGCCAGAAGGTGTACGTATTGCCCTCTTCTTCGTCGTCAGCATACTAATTAGTTCTCTTGTTTCACGGGCCATGCGCTCAACTGAGTTGCGTGTAGAAGAGGTGAAGTTAGACAAGAAAGCCACTGAATTTATTACAGCGGCAACTCTCGAACACTGGGGCGAAGTAAGACTATTAGCCAATCGTGCAGGCACTGGTTTTCTAAAAGAGAAAGAAGCCAGAGCACGAGCAATACACAGCATTCAAGAACGGGAAGGCAATTTCATCTTTTTAGAAGTTGAGCCAGAAGATGTTTCTGAATTTTCTGACACTGTTCTTGAAGTAACTGGCCACGACATAGACGGCCATCATGTACTGCGCTGTAAGAGTCTGGCTGTACCCAATGCCATTGCCGCGGTATTACTTCATGTGCGAGACAAAACCAAAAAAATTCCCCACGTTTATTTCGGCTGGACCGAAGGCCACCCCATCATTTATACCTTCAAATATATTTTCTTTGGCGAAGGCGAAACGGCCACACTCACTCGCGAAATTATCAGGTCAACTGAAGCAAACGATTTCAAAAGACCGCTCGTTCATGTTGCCTAAAATTATCGCTTGTGACAATTTACTAGGAGTGGAAAGTGTCTAGCAACAAGGCCAACGAAACCAAAATAAATTTGCTGCCAAGGCGACTGGCAATTACAGCTGGGCTAACTTTTGTATTAGTACTTTATGCCGGCGCTGGTTGGATTTTAAGTGGACTGGATGGCCTTACTATCGGTGCTCTAGCAGCACTTGCGGTGGTGATCATTGCCACAGTAGCCATTAGAACGAGAGAGCGCAAAATTACAACCGTGGTGTTAGACCACAAGGCGCTAGAGTTTGTTCAAGAAATGTCTCAGGAGCATTTGGGAGTGGTGCGGCTACTGGCGCAAAAGTTCGGCAGCAAGAATTACGATAAGCTACAACAAGATGCGAGGCGCAAGCACAGCATTCAAAAAGAAGAAGGCAACTTCATTTTTATTGAAGTAGAACCGACCTCTGGCAACAACGTCGATTCACTATTGGTCAGCGGTCATGAAGTTGAAAAATTTAAAGTATTGCGCTGCCAGTCACCAGCGGTAGCAGATGCCATTGCTGCCTTACTCTTGCATTTGCGCGATGAGAATAACAAAAGCAGTACAGTTCCGCATATATACATGTCATGGAGTGAGGTACATCCTCTTACATACGCAATCAAATACGCCCTCTTTGGCGAAGGTGAAACAGCTCCCCTAATTCGAGAACGGTTGCGTTTAAATGAACCGGAGCCTAGCAACAGACCGATTGTTCACGTCGCCTAAGAGATTTGCATACTCTAAGCACCATAGTTGCCAAGCGCGAGTTCTCAAGTACTCTTGTTAAAATTCGTTTTCTTTATATGGCGCTGATTTTATATAGAACGGTCAGTGTGACCAACCACATTTAACTCAGTCAAGCGCTTAAGGCCGCGCTCAGTATTGAGATCTAGAATGCGAAGAAGGGTGCCGCCGTCGCGGTAGCGGTGCAAGGTGACAGTGTCAGGCGCATTGCGATCAGCTGACAAGAAGCACCGCGGTCTGCCCGCTTTTACAGTGTCTTCGACTTCGACCATGAGGTGGTCGCTATTGCTTTGCTGTTGAAGTCTCGCTAGTTCCTGGATGTCCACTTTTTGCTCCTGTTCAATTGACTCAATGGTTGCACATCTCTGTGAATTAGACCAGACAATAGTCAGATTGAAATGAATTTTGCTTGATCAAATTGTAAACTACCTCTTGGCATAATGAAGCCGCTTACGACTTTCTTGCCGCTATAATCATATCTGTCGTCAAACAAAAGCGTCGAAAAAACGCATGAGTAGCTCAGCGGTAGAGCACGCGCCTCTTAAGCGCTTGGTCGAGAGTTCGAATCTCTCCTCGTGCACCATTTAACCTAACTAAACCTAATAGCCCGCCGAGCGCTTATTCGCTGGCACCCTCTGGGGCATGCTCTTCAATGAAAGCAAGAGCTGTACCGAAAGCTTCATCGGCAACTTTTATATCTTCAAATGTATAGTGGTCGCCTTCAGGAAGACGGACAAACTTCTTGTCTTTGGTGGCAAGATTCTTGAAAACACTCTCCGAGCCGATAAGTTTAGACTCGCCATCTTTGTCGCCGTGCACGATTAGCACTGGCATCTCTTTAATGGTCTTAGCCATAGCTTTGGTCTTGTACATAAAGAATTGACAAGCAACCATCTCGCCCGAAGTGACGTCCATGCGCACCATGTCGTCTTCGCTCAAAGCTTCTTTAAGCTCTTGCTTTGGCGTAGCCACGTCCATAAGCTTTTCACCTAAGCCGAAAGCATGTTTCGAACCAACAGCCATACCTACGCCTACATTCATGAAGTTGTTGACTGACTTAAAGTGATCGCCTCCAGGCGCAGCCGAAATGATGCCGTTGACCAATGTCGGATATTTGCTCGCCGCTTGCAAAGCTAAAGCGCCACCCATGGCTTCTCCTAGAATGAATACTGGCACTCCTTGATGCAACTTGCGAATTTCTTCACAAGACCCCTTTACGTCCGCTAAGGTCTTAGCCAAGTCCATTTTGCTGTCTTTCTTATCAATTTCGCGCCAACCACCAAAACCTCGAAGGTCTATGGCGTAGACAGAAATATTCTTGGCCGCTAGACGTGAGCCAAGGTCATCGAACACTCCACTATATAAACCTAGCTCATGCAAACAAAGCACCACAGCCCTAGGCTTTTTAGCGGCCCAATAGAGAGCTGGTGGGTTTCCTGGCACTAGACCAACTTGGGTACCCTGCAGTTTTCTCTTCTTGCGCTTGCCTCCATCTGAATGCTTCTTCGAAAACGGCCAGAAGGCTTGCGCTGAAGGCGCGCAAGCAATACTTAGAGGAAGAGAGGCAGCAACAATGGCAAAACTAAGAACAGACGGCAGGAGCGCCAGCAGTGACACGTTCTTGAACCTGCAATTGTTGATGGTAGCCATGATCTTCTCCTAAGGGTAGTTCTTATCTATTTGCTTAGCCAATACTTTACTTGATTGGTAGTTTATTTGGGTCTCAGGCTTCCTGTTACTTTACTAGTATCAGGCCCCGGTGACCGAGGATTGACAGGGACACAGCCCAATTTCGGCTCATTGGTACCTCCCAACACCGGCACCGCCACTGGTGCTTGAATCTGTGTGCGATCCCGCAGCACTTCATCTTCAACCCGCTCGCGCAAATAAGTAAAGGCATCTTTCAAGGTAGTCTCTTTGCCATTAAGTGACAAACCTTCTATTAGGCGGCGGGTAAAGACACTATTTGAATAGCGCTTTGACTCCCAAGATATTTGATCAGCTTGACTGGCAGCGACAACAACTTGACCAGGTGGAGAGGCAAGAACATTTTCATCGATATTACGGATGCGGTAGAGCGCTTTTCCACCCGAATTGCCAATCTCACTAGCGAGCTCTTGCTCGTGCTCATGCCCATGTTTAGAAACACTTTTGTGAGCACTTGCGGCAGCACCACTATGACAGACATCAAGAAATACACAAATACGATCACTATGAACTAAGTCTTTCAGACCAGCAATAAGCCATTGCATCGGTATACCAGAAAACACAATATTTTGAGCATTACCCTCGTAAGGCACGATAAAGTTGGTGCCACCGACCTGACTAGCAGCTTGAGTGCCGTGGCTTGAAATGTACACTACAGCCAAATCATCCGCTTTTACAACCCGCTTCATCCACTTATCACCAAGCAGTGCCACTATGTTTGCTCGTGTTGCCTCATGATCTGTCAGAAGTTTGACATGATCAGCTTGGAAGCCCGCCTGAGTGATCAAAAAATTTCTAAAATCGACAGCGTCTTTTGCCGCAAATCGCAAATTGAGAGCAGAATCTTGAAAGCTACTAATACCAACTACCAATGCCCATTTGTCTTGTATTGGATTAGCGTAGACAGTAGCACTAGGAGTAGTTTTATTGGCTAGATTGCGCGCTTTCTCTTGCTCAAAAAACATTCCTTTTTGCATACTTTCGATGGCTCTAGCTCGTTCGATCACCGGTTTAGCATCGGCAATTTTGTCTTGGGCAATCAAAATTTTCCCTAACGATTCGAGATCGCGGGCTGTTAATAAGCTGTCAGCTCCTGTGGCTTTTTGATCGTGTTCAAGTAAGAGCCGAGCATATTTTTCAGCCTCGCCAAGCTTGGTCGGCTGTGCTTGCAAGATATCGACCAGTTCTCGCTCTATCAATGCCACATAATCATGTTCTTGACCTAGGGCCTTCTCTTCAATTTGCAATGCTCTCACTAACAAAGCCTCTGCTGCTGTGCCTTTGTCCGCAGCAACAAGGATATCGGCCAAGTTAATTAGGTTTTGAGCCACTAACGGATGATCAGAGCCCAAGCTATCCTGACGAATTTCTAAGCCTCTACGAAGCAAGTCTTCGGCCTTGCTAAACTGCCCCATATTGCGATACAAGAATGCCAGATTATTCAGACAAGCAGCAGTCTCTAGATGCTTGTCACCTTTGAGCTTTGTGCAAATCTCGAGAGCTTCTTCATATGCGTGCTCTGAGGCGGAATATTTTCCTTGGCGCAGATAAAGTTGTCCAATGGTACTGAGATCAACCACCACCGGCAGTGACTGACGACCTGAGTTGGCCAAGTCAATAGCAAGAGCCTGCTTCAAACTCTTTTCAGCGGCATGGTAGTTATCACAATCTAGATAGGCCTTAGCCAAAGTCGCTAATGTAGAACTAACACTAGGGTCGTTTCCTTTTGCCTCCTTGAGGCGAATGGCCAGCGCCTTATCGAGAAGGGCAACAGCTGCTAGTGGTTGATCGCTGTCAATTAAGACTTTAGCCCGCACGATTTGCGAAGAAGCCAACTCTGGACTTTCGCCCCATTGGCTTTCGACCAATTTCAGTGCTTGCTGCGAGATGTCATCAGCCTCGGCATTTTTACCTTGTCTCTGATAGAGCAGGGTAAGGTTATTTAAGTCGCGCACCAGGCTGCTGTCTTTGAGCGAATTGCTATCACTGTTACTACTTTGACGATGGGCAATGGCTCGCAGATAAAGCGGCTCTGCTTGGCTATATTTGCTTTGCATAAAATAGCAATCAGCCAAGCGCTCCAGGCTGGCAATGAGTGGGCCAAGTCCTGCGCCCTTTTCTCCTTTGAAACTCTTTTCTCTAATTTGCATTGCTTCTACTAAAAGCGGTTCGGCTTGAGCAAAGTTGCCAGCCTGTTGGGCTGCCATTGCTTCTTGGGTGAGCTGAAGGGCTCTTGCACTGCTGCCGCCTTTGACCGAGGCACTGGCTGCACTGGTGACGCTTAAAGTGCCACAAACCGGCAGAAATACCAGCAGTGGCAAAAGAAAGGCAGAGGTGGAGCGGAACAACTTAGCTTGCATTTAGTACAGTCAGTTATTAGAGTATCTAGTTTTGCTTTATAAGCGCAATTCTATCGCGCAATCCTATTAATGTATTGACTATACGGGTTGGCACAATCAATTAGGAGGTATTATCGAGCAATGATTAGCGCTCCCTACTCTCCGCCCCAAGCTAGTATTGATGTCCAAAAGTCTAGCGGCTACTTCGATCTAGTAAAAGCAATCAATTCAGTCTGCTATTTCTCTCTGATTTGGCTCACCTATAAGTTTGTCAGCCATCACCTCGATTGGCAGCTATCCGGCGGCTGTGTACTGGTCAGCGGCGCCTGGTTAATTCTCACTCGAATCAAAGTTGACCATTTGTTGCAAACTTACTTTGACATTCTCTCCCGCCTTGAGCTGCAACTACCTGTGGTGCTGGGGCTAATCATGAGCACCTTGGCTCTGTTTGCCAAGGCTCTGCATCCAATTGTGCACGTACTGGCCTTGGCAGAAATTGCTTTTTGGATCTATATTTTTGCGCTCTATCGCCGCAACAAGGCGCGCTTTAAAAAACAAGGTTACGGCCCGGTCCCCCTCAACACATTGGTAAATCCTCCGGCAGAAATTTTGCAAGCCGGCGACCTGCTCCTCACCAGTGGCAACGTAGCAAAACGACTACACGAAAGTGTTGGGCATGCAGAAGTGGTGGTAGAAGATGGCGCAGGGAACAAGATGCTGCTGAGCTCATATATGGACAAAGGCTGCACACTTCATGCCCTGAGCGATCTAACAGGAGCGACCTATGAAGGTCACTATGTTGGCTTACATTTGCAAAAGCCTTGGTCAACTGACGACAAAGCCAAAGCGTTTGCTATAGCTCAAGAAATGGTGGCAAGCAACCGTAGATGGGCAGAAGAAGAAAATATAAGAGTACTAAAGCGTATCAATTTTTTTCACTTACCAGATTGGTTGAACAGCAAACTAAAACATTTTTTTCATGCCAGTGGTTACGATTGGTTCGGCACTTTTATGGGCCGCATAGCTGCCGACCGCTGGACCTGTATAGGCGCAGCAGTTGAGCTATTCCGACGCATGAATGTACCTATCAACCGCTACGGCACGGGCCTGCTGGGCGTTGGCACGACCTTACTTGATCCAATAATGCCGGTCCGTTTTCTTGCTGACCCAGCTCTAAAAATTATTACCAAAGACGAATACATACAACAAAGGTGATTATGACTTGCCAATCAAATGATAATACTGATAAGGACACCCCAATTCTATCGAGCCTAAAGATTGCCGCACCATGCACTGCTGATTGGGACAGCATGGTCGGCACTGAGCGTGAAAGATTTTGTTCTAGTTGCTCGTTGAATGTCTACAACATCTCATCTATGAGCAAATCTGAAGCTGAGCTGTTTCTCGCAGATCGTGCGGCAAGCAAAGTCTGTGTTCAATTTTTCAGACGCAAAGATGGCACCATATTAAGTGACAACTGCCCAAAGGGCCTTCGCGCTTTGCGCGATGGCAGCAAGCAACTAGTAAGACTAGCAAGCAGTTTTCTTGCCCTAGTTGTTAGTGGCCTCACTGCTGCTCAAGCTAACGATCCAACCAATACAAAACCAGGTCAAATAGAGAGAGGCGAGCCCACTCTTGTAGCACCAGCCAAAAACAGAGCAAGCGATAGCAACAATGGCGAACAAAGGCTAATGGGAAAACCAAGCGTCTCCGGAAATGCAGTTAGTCCGATACCGCGAAAGGAACTATTGCAAAAGCAAGTGAACGAGCTCGCCGCCAAACCTCACACCAATGAGGCCGCAAAAATTGAGCTGGCAAATGCTTACATCGAATTGGCGCACAGCCAGAATAGCTGCACCAATTTTAAGCAAGCAGCCGTCGAATTTTCGCAAGCCGCTAACCTATTGAAAAAGATCAAATCAAAAAAGCTTCTTTATGCCAATGTCTTGCTCAATCAGGCTACGGCACTAAGGCAAGACCACCAAGAGAACAAAGCAAAGCTTCTCGAGCAAGAAGCAGCGAGAATTACAAAAGACTAGTAGATGCTGTTAACTAAAGACCAAGAAAGTCTTTGATTTTGTCGGTCGCCGAAATTTTAGGGCGATAGAACTCACCGGTCCAGTTCTGGTTTCCGGTAGCTGCGCTACTAGACTGAGAGGCACCAGCCATTTCGTAAAGGGCCGCAATTAAAGCACGACATTCAGCAGTTGAACCTTTGCCACCCACAGGCAAGGCTTGAGACTTGTAGCTACCACCTGCACCACCAGCGGCATTAGGCTCACCAACAAAACGAGCGTACTCTGGTCTGAGGCTATAGCCGGTCAATAGAGTCTGAGGCTGAGCATATTGGGTTGCCATCTCATCCAGCAAAGCCTGTTGAGCGTTTAAATCCCAGGCCAAAATCTGCCGGCCTTCAAACAATCGGTTGAGCTTAATTGACATTTCGCTATAAGACATAGCATTAAAAACTATTGATTGGTCGAGCCCGTGCTCTTCAATCAAGTGGCTATCGATTTCGTCTTGAGGTTTCAGCACACCTTCAAACAATACTTTTCCGCCGGGAGAAAGCACTGACAAAGACAATAATTTGACCGGCGTGGAGATCATGCTGGTAGCAGCAACATTCAAACGAGTGACGGTGCTAGCAAATACTAGCCAATCGGTAGAGTCAATTAGATACCTAGACCAAATAATCGACTTATTGCGGTCAACCGGATTTGGATGTACTTGATTAGAATGGCTCGGTTCAGATTTGGCTGAATGCATTGGACGCTCTCAGAGTTTGGGAAGCTGTGATAAAAAGACATTTTAGCTCTTACAGCCCGGCAGAAGATTAACACTTTACAATTTGTTCTCGCGGTAGAGTCGGCGAATAGTCTCTTTGTCACGCTCTGTAAGCTCCGTAGAGCACGACTTCCAGTACATTACATCTTGACCACCCGGTGAATGACCTAAGCCTAGAACGTGACCAAACTCGTGCATGAACAGAGTATAAAGTTGAGTTTTTGCAAATGATGTCATTGCTTGGTTCTCAATTTTGTCGGCTGCACCATCAGCTAAAGATGCTCTGCCGTCATAAGAAGGACAATAAACCCGCACATGTGAGCGCTGTAGTGCTCTCTTACTGTCCTTTTCGTAGACAGCACTGGTCCGCCCAGCTGAACTAAAGGGAATATCGTCGTAAGAGGTGACACGCTCGATGTACACGTCGGCGTTATCAATATTGGTGACGAAGGTAAGCTTAACTGGCGAATCGCTGTAGTTAGTCCATTGCTCCATGGCTTTGAGCATGAGTTCACGCATTGGACCACCAAAGCCATTGCTGGCAGAGGTCTCGACAAATACTTTTAGGGGAAAGCGATTCTGCCGCCAAAACGAGTTGGGCTCTGCCTTCAGATAGTCTTTATCTGATGCGGGGCTTTTGCGCCGACTATCGAGGTTGTACTTAATATCGTCAATTGTCCAAGTGACAATATCAATTTGTTCTTGATCTTTCTCTTTTTGCAGATGCTTTTTAAAGAGCCTGCGCGCTGCCTTAAAGTCACTCTTTGCTTGAGCATACCGACCAAGCAAATCAGACGAAATAGCTCGCGCCTGATACCAATCGGCCAGTGGTCGAGGCGCTGTTGACGGAAACTCTTCGATCAGTCGACCATAATATTTGGCAGAACTCTCGGAGCCGCTGACACTGCTGGCCATAGAAGTTATCCAACCGAGCTGCCAAAGTGTGGCCTCTACTTGCCCACGGGCCGCATCCACAGCTTCTTTGTGCTTGCTTGCATCTTCTTTGGCACTAATAGACTGACTTCTTGCCTCTTTGAGTGCCAACTCACGCAAATAAAGCAAGGCACTATCAGCGGTGACGGCTTGATCATATTGCTTGCACGAGATAGCAGCATCAGCCAAACTCTGTAAGGTGTCTTCGAATTGACTTCTCAAATGAATGTTTTTATTGTCACTAGATAGAGTCTCTTTAGTCAGACCATCTATCAGCTGTTGTAAATCTAGCGACTTAGCCTGCTCGAAACTCTTAGCAAAAGTTTTACCGGCTAACAGTTGCAACGTTTCAATATAAAAGCGACAAGCTCCTTCTCCGCGGCCACCAATGATCAAGACGCGACCAAAGGTCCCTCGCAGATTGATCGCATCATCGCAGTCTCTCCCGTTCTTCTCCCTCAGTCTCAGAGCTTCTTGCATGTAGTGCTCAGCTTCTTCTAAATGTGAATCCCAGTAAAGTGTTTCACCAAGGTCATAACAAGTAGCTGCCAGTTGCACATCTAACTCGGGGAAATAATATTTGTTGATCAAATAAGCGCGCCGAAAAAGGTGAGCTGCTTGCACTAGATCGCCGTCAACTTTGCATAGATAAGCTGCAACACCCAACGAATTCAAACCATGCAATAGCTTTTCTCTTTGCTCAGTTGTAAGTTTCAGCTGCTTGTCATTGGGCGAAATCTTATTCAAATCAACTACTGACCAATCAACTACTGACCAATCAACTACTGACAAGTCCACTTCGAGCATCTGCAAAAACTCTCCTAATAACTCAGCAGTCTGCGGGCGCTCAGTTTTGGGAATTTGCTTGAGGCGGTCGATAACCAGATTGAAATGCTCTTGGGCTGCTTCTCTGCGATCAAGAGCGACAGCTGTTTTGGCCAAAGCCAGTCGACTATCAAAAGCACGCAGCAGACGATCGCTCATGGTCTTCTCTTGCAACTCAAGAGCCTGCTTTAACTTCTCTTGTGCTTCATCTAACTTGCCCGCGTGAGCAGCCACAAGCCCCATCTGATAAAGCGATTCTACTTCGATGTCTGTAGTATTTACCGGCTCACTCACCGCAGGAATCTTCGCTGCTACCAATTGCAAATAGCGAGAAGTTGAAATATCTCCGGCTCTCTCAAAACGCTGGGCTAAATTTGTAAGTGCCTGAGCAGAATAAACTACCTTACTCTTCTCTTCTTTTGTTTGAGCAAAAAGATCAAGCAGTCGCATGCTTTCTTGCTTTGCCAACCCTTGTTTTTTCAATTCAAAGAGCACAAAAACACGCAGTGCCAAATCGCTTTTTTGCCCCATAGAGCTTGCATACGACAGAGCCTTAGGAACAGGCTCAGATTTCAATGCAAGGTTAAAGAGCTTCTCTCTTTCTAACTTCTTTTTTGAAGTTAGAGCTAGTTCAACAAATGTGCGAGCAAGATAGCGATCAACAGTAAACTGGTTTAGATTTCCTTGCACTGCCGAGTAAGATCCTGCAGCAGAGCCTAAATCTTCAGGTGAAAGTGGTGAGTCCCAGGTAGTGATTTTTGCATCTGGACCAAAAAGAAAACTATCATAAGATGCAAATGCTACTTCAGAGCTATTACCCAACCACGTAAGAAGAGCAATCGTGAGTGCTAATTTCTTAGAAACAAGTCTAGTGATTATTCTCCTGCCTCTCTCGTTGTTTCAAGCTCAATTCTCCATGGCATAAAGATTGATAGCATTAGTCTACAGGAATATTCTCACTATAATAGGTGCAGCTTGAGCGATTACGGTGCCCAATTCAATTCGGTAGCAGATTTGCTTTCGACAGCCACTAAAGGTCTGTACAACAAAATTGATCATATGCTCTTCAAGGCGCTTGTTGCCTGCCTTAAAAGTGAAGACTACCAAGCGGTCAGTGTGGCCATCGATCAATTAGTGAAAGAGCAAAAACTTATTAGTATTCCGCCCCTTTATTTTGTTGCTAAAGCTCATCCTAACGAACGTGCTAAGAAGAGAGCTGAAGTAGCGCTGACAACATTCAATCAAGATAAGCGTATTGCTGAGCTGACCGAAGGCAAAGAAATTAAGGTAGCAGTAACTGAGCTAATCAAAGAATACGGCAATTATAAAGCTTGATTCTTAGGTTTTCTTCCACGGGTTTAAACTCTGCTTTTGAGTCGAACGCATCAGGTTCGATGACTGCACGGCAGGAGCAACCTCTTGCTCAAAATAGATAACTTTGAAGAATTGCAAGAACTGTTCTGTGGTAAAGCGCATAGGCTCTTCTTCGTAGTGAGTGTCGTGGCCGTAGACTGAGGCCAGAAAAATTTGGCCCCGCTGCCGATCAAACCCGGTAATTGGATAAGGCTTATTAGCTCCCGGTGCGCTACCGGCAAACGATGATGTTTCTGGCACGAAATCTGATGAGACAGCAATGATTATCCGTTTTCTGGCAATCAGATCAGAAAGCTTGAGCAAGAGATCTTGGGCTGAACAGTCAGCCGTGACGAGAGTTCCGGTGAACGCTCCAGTCAGCGTCTCAATCACTTGGGCGGCCCGCGTATAAGCTTCATTGCGCGGCTCAGCCAACTTACTAGCAAGCCGGTGTTTCTGAGCTAAGTGAATACCGTAAGCTTTTTCTATGAGCGGAAACCAAAAACCGAACTTGGCCACCAGGCCATAGCGTATGATCTCTTCTGGGCGAGGTGGCATAACCTCAAGCGGGTTACCATGAGCGCCAGGAAAGGCCACAGAAAAACTGTGATCAAAATTCTCAGATAGTATCCGCATCAACACGCGCGGTCGACTTTCGGCAAGCGAACTAACGCCGGCAGCGAAGTACGCATCACCCATGGTGCCGAGACGAACAGCACTTGGCTGTAACGACATCTGTGGATAATCATTATCGCCGTACAAAGTAGGCTTTATTTCAGTGAATTTCTCGGCAGACTTTGCTTGTTTGCCGGTTGCCAAAATCCCCTTGGCAGTGGCATCCTGCCCTAGGGTATTAGCACACTGATAGGCAAAGGCCAGACGAAAATCATCCTGGGTCAATACGGGAGTAGTGCTGGCTGAAACTGTTGGTCGTTCGGCCAAAATTTTGCATCCAACTTGATAAATCATGCGCACAAAACTTTTCTCAGACTCAGAGAGATGCTCGCTCGATAAGACCGATGACATTTCAGGGAAATCGACATAACCGTTGAAGTCGAGATCAACCAGGGAGTAGATTCTGTCTACCGTGGCGGCTAGTTCGGCAGATAGCGCCAAAGTACTGAAGCGCTTGTCTGTTGATAGATGGAGAGGTGCCGGGATAACTTTGTTAGTGGTCTTTGCTTGATTTGAATTTTCTTTCTTTCGGGTTGGCCACTTAGTCCCATCTTTAGAGTCATCCAGCTCTGGCCATTGAGGCGGGTCAGGTTTTTCCACACCCCAACTTCGCAGTGTGCTTGCATCTTGGCTAACCGAGGCGGACTGTTGCGGTGTAGTATCTTGCACTGGTGCTGCTGTTTGCACTGGTAATGCATCCTGAATAGCGAAAGCGCTAAGAACAGGCATAGCATTTTGAACAGGTACAACATTCTGGACCGGCAGGGCGTCTTGGACGAGTGATACGTCTTGGACTAGTTTTACGTCCTGAGCCAGTGTTACGTCTTGCACTAGAGTTACGTCTTGAACTAGAGTTACGTCTTGCACTAGAGTTACGTCTTGAACTAGTGTGACATCTTGATTTAGAGATACATTTTGCACAAGTGAAACATCTTGCACTGACTGCACATGCTCAATACTAGGAGCGGTGAAAGCAACGCTCGCTTCTTGGCCAAAGGTAGCGCTCTCAATTACAGTGGCACCCTGATTAACAGTTGTGTGGCTGAAAAAAGCATTCTGAGCAATACTTTCTTCTTGTGCAAAAGAAGCTTGTACCATAGCCGGACTAGTGACAGACTGACGGTCCGGGTCAATTTGAATATCATCACGCTGATGCTCAAGAGCCATCTCAGCAGCGGCAGCGCTATAAACCGGTGCATAGTCGGCACTGGCAGTTGTCACCGGTGGCGAATAACCGATATATCCAGGAATGTTTACAGGGGCAGCAAGTGAAACGTCCAAACCATAGTTGTACTGAGAATTTCCCGGCTCATTAACAAAGAAAGAATACTCTAGAGCAGGATCTTTCACTTCTGCCGGCGTTTGTACAATAGGCGCGGCTGCCTTTTTTTTCTTCTCTAAGTCAGCATTATCAGACAAAGACTAATAACCTCGTCCGCCCCCTAACCATCTGCGGCCGCCCATGGCACTATAGCCGTAGCCACCGTTGAATCCATAGCCGCCCACTGAGTTGAAAGTTCCGTCCCTAGGTGTGTCGCCCCACGAGCAAGCGCCCATTTCACTCTTCAATTCATTGAACTGATTCATTTGCATCTGATTTTGGAATTTCTGCTGATCTTTATCATCCTGCACGCCTTGGCGCAGAGCATTAATGTCAGTATTGAGATTAGCTAAAGTATTGGTCTGGCTGGTGCGCAAATTACTGATGCACTGCTCAAGTTGGTCAATATAAGCCTGCTGCTTGACGCGGTAGGCGCTATCTTGCTGCAACCAAGAAGTGAGCACTGCCATTTCTCCAGATTTGGCGCCCGCAAGTGACGGCGAAACGCCCTTCTTTTGCTTTTGCAACTCTTGAATGCGCTGCTCAGCATAGAGCCTGTAAGAATTGGTTTTGGCCTGTTCAGCTGCCAGCTTAGATTCAGCTTCATTTTCAGCACTCGAATATTGATTAATCATGGCTTGGTCAGTGTTGAGCATTTCCTGCTCATCATGATAAATAGTCTGGTTGGCACCGGCCACTTGGGCGAGCGCCGGGTTAGAGGTTGAAAGACCAACAAGAGAGAGGGCGACCAGCGCCACCTGACAAAATCGCGTTACTTTGATGTCCATGCTCTCATCCTCCGCTTAACCAAGTAATCTATACCCGGCTGCGCAGATTAAACTGCAAACTATATTGTCTTATTAACGTCTGCTATTTCTAGTCAATTTGACTATCTCAACATGCTTGTCTTTTTGAGAAACTCTTGCCAGTTCTGTGAGCAATACCCGCATGCGATCATAGGTATCAATCTCAAGGTTAGTCCAAGGCCAAATGCTAGTGCTAGAACTAGTGCTAGTGCTCAAATTAACTTCAGCATGGCTGTCCAGCAACTGTCCATCGATGAAGGATAGGTTGCGAGAGACTCCACCGTCTGAAAATGCGATGCGTGAATTAAGCAGACTGGTTAGTTTTTTCGCCTGAAGGTGCAACTTTGCCGAGCGGGCAAGTATGCCGTAAATCATCTCAACTAGGTCGTTTTCATCAATTTCACGGTCTTCGTCAGACTCGAGATCGTCAGACTCAAGATCATCAGAATCGCATTCTTCAGATTCGAGTTCCGCAGAGCTATCTGAAAGGTCATCTAGAGCGGCAATAGCTTCAAGGCGTGCCTGCTCACGTTTTTCCGCTCTCAAGCAGTTAATCTCTTGTCGCACCGAGCTCATACCGATTGCGAGTAAGCGCCTAGCAGTCAAATCATCGATATTGTTTTTGTATTTTGCCAACGGCCCATCTTCGAGCACAAGGTCAAAAGCCTTAGCGATCAACTCTTCGCTTGCCAATCCCCAAAATAGATCGAGGGGATAAGTCTGGCTTTGTAGGGCCTGCAAAAAATCGAGCAGCGGTTTAAATGTATCACTAATAAACGGGCCAATAATATGCGCGCTATCTTGCTGCAAACTGACTTGGCTGAAATCTGCACTGTAGAAATTGAGCACGCGCCCTCTTTGCCGCAGAGCACGGTTATATGGTGGGTCGTGTTTTTTGATCAAGTCTGTTTCTAATAAAGCTGCTTCAAGGGGAGTGGCCACAACCTCAACGGCAATATCAAAAATTTGACTGATCAATTCTTTCGTCTTTGAATCTTTTCCTTTACGTCCACGAAAGTAACTGTTCACGCGACTTTTCAGTGACGTAGCCTTGCCTACATACAATATTTTGCCGTCACAATTGAGCATGCGATATATACCGGGAGAGGCAGGCAAATCGAGCCGTTTCAGCCTCTCCATCGGAATAGCGTAGGGGTTTTTCTTAGCTTTGGCACTCACTTTAGGCAGCGGTTGGCGCAGCCACTCTATTAGCTGCTCGTCTTCGACTATGCCTATGGCGGCAAGATCTGCCAGCAATCTTTGCCAAATAAAGTAGGTCGCTTCAACGTGGCAAGAAGAGCGTTTCATTTCGGTGAGACTGAAGCCAAAATAGCCTCCCAGAGCGCGAATTGCACGCGAAGGAAGATCGGGATAGAGGCGCTTAGCAATCTGACAAGTACAAATAAAATCAAAGGGTAAACCTTGCCCTGGCACATGGTCAGCAAAGAGTTGATTGACAAAAGCATGCTCAAACTGTGCATAGTGTGCAACAGCGAAGCGAACTTTTGCTTGTCCCGGCGGGGCCAAATCTTGCATTAGCTCGTTTACCACATCAGAAGCTAAATGAGCATCATGCATGGCCTCTGCAGTAATGCCAGTAATTTTCTGAATGCGCATGGGCAAAACTTGATCATCGGGCTGTCTAATCAATCGACTTTTGACAGATAATGTGGCTTGGCTAGACTGAGACAGGGCCTTACTATCTGCAGACAGATACCAACCCAATTCTAAAATGTTAGCACTCTGAGGAGTAGCCCCAGTAGTCTGACAATCAAGAAACAAAAATGGTTGATCAGCTAATTTCACTTAAACATTTTTTCTCGTCAGCTTTCTGCCAGAATAACTCAATATCACTAATGATGCTCGATGAAACTAGCTCTCCTACTTGCTTCTCAAACCAGTCAGCGGGCATTGCTTCAGCATATTGCTTTTGAATAAAGCGTTGGTCCATTAGAACAATCAGACCGCGATCATCACCAGAGCGAATGACGCGCCCAGCCGCTTGAATTACTTTTGCCATAGCCGGATAGACGTAGGCATAGTCAAAGCCATTGCCGTAACGTTTTTCGTAGTAGGCGCGAATCTGTTCTCTTTCAAAGTTGAAATTTGGCAAGCCTGGTCCAACAATAATGGCGCCAATAATCATCTCACCAGGATAATCAACACCTTCGGCAAAGACTCCACCTTGAACGGCAAAAACAAGAGTGGGAGAATCTGTGCGACCAAGCGAATCCATAATATCTTTGGCCTTAGCCTGTGTGATTTCACTTTCTTGCTTCAATAATAAAACCGAGTTTGGCAATTTGCTTTTGATCAACTCATAGACGCTGCCAAGAAAAGCAAAGCTAGGAAAGAAGACAAAATAATTACCGGGTTTGACCTGGACAATGCGAGCAATGCCTTCGGCGATTTTGCCAAAGTTGCGCTCGCGATCTGAATATTTTGTAGAGACTTGCGGAATGATAAGCAGCTTACGATGCTCACGAGGAAAAGGGCTAGTGTACTCGCGTCTAGACAATTCGGGATCATCAAGCCCTGAGAGCTGAGCAAAATAATCAAACGGTTTAATGGTGGCAGAAAATGCCACCACATGTTCAAACTCTTTGTGGGCTAACTTGAGTTTAGCCGATGCGTCACAGCAAACAACTTTCAAGGCCTCATCGACACTACCGTCGCGCATTTTGTTGCGCGTATACAAGTGAAAGAATTCGTCACCTTCATAGTCGACTGCGTCAATAAAGTCGTTAAAGTAATTAACTATGGCCATTAGAGGGTCAGGCCCAGCCTCAGAAGAGTCTGCGGCCTTGCGAGCAATGCGGCGCACCATTAAATCTTGCAGGGCCGGCAAAGCCTCTTCAAAGAGTTCTCTCGAAACAGTCAATCGAGACTCTTTAAATCCGACCATACGGCCAACATTTGAGATCACAAATTGAATTTTTGAAACCAAGGCCCTCGCTTCAACAACATGATCAAAGGGCAAGGACGACAGCTCTTGGGCAAGTTTTGATATAACTGCCGAGCTAAGGGTCTTGCTGTAATAATCTGCCGCCCGCTGCGGCAAATTGTGTGCTTCGTCAATGACTAAATTGGGTTTTTCGTTGAACTTGCTAAGTGTGTAAGTAAAGCGTCCTAACGTATTGCGCGGCGAAAAGACATAGTTGTAATCGCCTATTACAACGTCAGCGGCAGCCACCGCATCTAGAGAGGCCTCGAAAGGGCAAACCTCATATTCTTCACCAATTTTCTTGAATTGCTCAGCTGAAAGATAGGTCATCTCTGACATCTTCTCGACCACTTTATGCTGGTCCATTTTTGTATAGTAATCACGAGCATATTGGCAGTAGCCCGGGTTACAAATAACTTCTTCTTTCAAGCACATCTTTGCTTTGGCATTTAGTGTTAGCACCTTCACTGGTGCACCGCCTTCCTGCAAACGTGTAATTGCTTCTTGGGCTACAGAATGTTGAGTATTTTTTGGGGTGACATAAATCAGCTTTTGACCCCGGCGCAAGCTCTCTTGCAAAACCGGATAAATCACCCCAATAGTCTTGCCTAAACCAGTAGGGGCCTGCACAAGAACTTGGTGCTTGCTTTCTAAATCATGAGCCAATTCATCAACTAGTTCTCTTTGACCGCGGCGCAAATCAGTAAATGGAAAAACCAGCTTTTCCGACAATTCCATTCTACGTAGGCGGGCCGCCTCTTCAGCCATCACTTCACGTTCAAGCTCTGCTAGGCGCAAAGCCAGCCACTTTTCGTAAGCCTCAACATTGAAATCTACATCTAGTACTTCAACTTTTTCAAAAGTATTAGATGTGATGAGAAACCGTGTGAGCGGTACAACATTTTTCTCTAAATACAAAATATATGCATAAGTTGCCAGCTGCAAACAATAAGGGTGCTGACTGTCGGCAGCTAGTTTATAGAGTAGTTCTGTTGGCGAAGTAGAGCTTTTGATTTCTTCTATTATTGGTACAGGTGCATCGACCAATCCATCTAGGCGCCCAGATACATTGAATATGTAATGCTCACTCTCAAACTTGTGAGCGCTTTTTTGTTCAGCTTTATATATGGGGAAAAGCTTTTGCCTCTCCTTTTGGATTTTGCTATGAAGTTGTCGCCCTTCTGCCGCTAAGGCCAAAGGCCCACCGAATAACTGGCCATAACCAGAGTTGACTTCTATGCTGCCAGAGAGCGGGCAGGGCATAGCAAAGTCGCGAATACCTATAACGACAGTCTTTTTTCCAGACTTTGACACTTGAAACCCATGCTTACATAGGTACGTATGGTAGAGCCGATTTTAAGTTCAGTCAAATAGATCGAATTTACACCTTGGCCGATATCGGCCAAAGTGTAACTGAATGGCTAAAACCTAAGCCAATTGGCAAATAGCTAGTTATCGCCCACCAAACTGATTGGCGTCTTTGATCTGCTCACCGCAATGCTTACAGCGGGGAAACTCACCGTCCCACGTACCTTTCGGGAAAACGTGACCATTGACATCGCAGGAGGTCACCTTTTTGCTCGGCAAGGCCATAGCAAATGAACCGACTATTCCCGCCCAAAAAGCTTGAATGCCTTTGACAATCTGCACCATGAACGATTCTTCTTTAGTTTGCACAGACTTAAGAGTTTGCAAATCGTTGTGTGTCATACGGGCACCGTTGCGCCGTAATTGAACATTGGCAGGTACTGGGCTAGGCTCCCCGTCCGCATCATTCTCAAAACCTGAATTTGACATACACAATCCTCTTGACACCTAGATATATACCACTTTCATAAGGTTACAGTCTCTCACAGCTCGGGCTCTGATGGCGGTTCTTGACTGGCCGCTCTGCTAAACTTCAGTGATATAGAGCATTACACCGTTTCTTGGGAACGCTAAAAATCATGGGAAAAACAGTCGGAATAGATCTTGGAACAACTAACTCTGTCGTAGCAGTTATGGAAGGTGGCAGACCCACCGTCATATCGAACGCTGAAGGCGGACGCACTACTCCATCGGTAGTTGCCTTCAATAAGACAGGCGAGCGATTGGTTGGTCTTTTGGCCCGCAGACAAGCAGTGGTGAATCCAACCAATACTATTTACTCAATCAAACGTTTCATCGGCAGACGTTACTCAGAAGTATCTGAAGAGTGCAAAATTGTCTCTTACAAAGTAAAAGAATCGTCTGATGGTGGCGTGCGCGTTCTAATCAGCGATAAAGAATATACGCCTGAAGAAATTTCAGCGATGATTTTGCGCAAATTAAAAGAAGATGCTGAAAAGTATCTTGGCGAAAAAGTAGACACTGCCGTAATCACAGTGCCAGCTTACTTCAATGACTCGCAAAGACAATCTACTAAAAACGCAGGCACGATTGCTGGCTTAGAAGTATTGCGCATCATCAACGAGCCAACTGCTGCCGCACTTGCTTATGGCATGGAAAAGAAAGGCAAAGACGAAACAATTTTAGTCTTTGACCTTGGTGGCGGTACTTTCGACGTATCAGTTCTAGAAGTAAGCGACGGCTTAATTGAAGTTAAATCTACTTCTGGCGACACTCACCTGGGCGGCGATGACTTCGACTACGCCCTCGTGCAATGGATCGCTGCAGAGTTTCAGAATGCCGAATCAATTGATTTGCGCAAAGACCCTCAAGCACTTCAGCGTTTAACAGAAGCAGCTGAAAAAGCAAAAATTGAGTTGTCTTCAGTTACTGAAACAGTAATTTCGCTGCCGTTCATCACAGCCAACGATCAAGGTCCAAAGCACCTTGACATGAAATTGACTCGCTCGCGCTTCAACGAATTGACACACTCATTAGTTGAACGCTGCAAGGGCCCCATTGAGCAAGCTCTTAGTGATGCCAAACTAACCTACAACGAAATTGACGAAGTTGTACTGGTAGGTGGTTCGACAAGAATTCCTGCAGTCAAAGAATTAGTGAAGAGCCTGACTGGCGGCAAAGAGCCCAATCAGAGCGTTAACCCTGATGAAGTTGTCGCCGTCGGTGCTGCCTTGCAAGCAGGGGTACTGGCCGGTGAAGTGACCGACCTAGTACTGCTAGACGTCACACCGCTATCTTTAGGTATCGAAACTCTTGGCGGAGTCTTTGCCAAATTGGTAGAGCGCAACACCACTATTCCTTGCCACAAGACCCAGCTTTGCTCAACAGCTGCCGACAATCAAACAGCCGTTGATATCGTCATCTTCCAAGGTGAGCGCGAAATGGCTCGTGACAACAAAAAACTAGGCAACTTTAGCTTAGATGGAATTGCTCCTGGTGCCCGCGGAGCCTCACGTATTGAAGTTTCGTTTGATATCGATGCCAGTGGCATCGTTAAGGTATCGGCCAAAGACTTAGGTACGGGCAAAGAACAACACGTCACCATCACTGCTAGCACCAACTTGACCAAAGAAGACATTGAACGCATGGTCAAAGAAGCAGCAGAGAATACTGAAAGTGACAAGAAAGCCAGAGCCATGGCCGACTTGCGTAACGAAGTAGATGGATTGGTATATACCGTTGAGCGGCAGATGAAAGACCTTGGCAAAGGTCTGACTGAAGCTTCTAAGGCTAAAGCTGAAGACATCATCGGCAAATTGCGCGGCCAAGTGGCCTCTGAGGCCGAAGAAAGCGAAGTACGTGAGACCATGAACGAACTGCGCGGCCATGTTGTGATCATGGACCAAGAAGGCAACGAATATAAGCAGAAACAAGCTGAAGCCGGACAGTCGGAAGAAGCTAGCTCTGACTCTGAAGCCGAACCTAAGTCAGACAGTGAAAAGTCTGAGAGCGAGAAGTCGGAAGACGGCGAGAAAACAGATGAAGCTGACGAAGCTAAATCTGACAATTCTCAGCCTAAAGCCGAAGATACTTCTGAAAGCAAGGCTGAAGACAGCGAAGAAGCTGCCGCCGCCAAATAGGCCATGGCCGCAGGGCCCTTCGACAAATGAAGAACTAAGTAAAAATGGAAGTGTCTTAGGGCACTTTCATTTTTACTAATATGGCCTGAAGGGCCAAGCAAGCATTGCCTCTGCCAGAACCTATATAATGAACCGCCTATAGCTGTATTGTTTGCCCCATTAAGGCTTCTCCCCCTAATTTGGTGGGTAGAGCGGTTGGGATAAACGAGAGAAGTCTTTAATCGAAGTGAAAGTGATGAAAAAAACAAACTTAGCCTTGCTGGTCAGCGGATTACTCTTAGGTCAGGCCTTAAGCCAAACTAGAGACCAGGCATATGCTCAAAATGCGGGCGATAACTACGACGTTTTTCGCTCACAAGAAACACTAAGCTATCATCCCAATCAGGCGGCCTCCTTAACCAGAGCGAGCGCCTTCGCCGCCGAAGCCGGTGCCAAATCTGGCAAAGCCGATAAGCTCGATAAAATTCCTTGCATTCGCTGGATTGACGAAGCTGCCGAACCAAGAGCAGTACTACTCTGCATCCACGGTCTAGGTTTGCACAAAGGCACCTACGAAGATTTCGGCCGCGAAATGGCGAAAAAAGGCGTGGTTACATACGCTATTGATATGCGCGGCTTCGGCTCCTGGATTCCTAAGCAAAAAAATGCCTTAATCGACTTTGACGGATCCCTAGTAGATATCAAACGAGCCTTAACCGAGATTCGCAAAGCGCACCCAGGCCTACCCTTGATTATGCTTGGAGAATCAATGGGAGGAGGCATCGGCATCCATGCCACAGCTCTCTACCCAGACATGATTGACGGCTTGATCTCGTCAGTTCCTTCTGGCGATCGCTTTAACAGTGTAGACAACGGCCTTAAAGTCGGTGTTCATGCCATTTTCGGCGGCTTCAACAAGCCCATTGATATTGGTCCAATGGTTGTAGGCGCTGCCACCAAGAAAAATGACTTGCGCGAACGTTGGCTCAACGACCCATTGTGCCGCACCAAAATTAGCCCCAATGAGCTAATTAGTTTCCAGAAATTCATGGACGGCAATTTTGATAGCGCCGGCATGATCAAACAAACACCAGTATTGTTCATCATGGGCTCCAATGACAAACTAGTGAGACCAGTAGCGACATTCAAATTGTTTGATAGCCTTGCTACACCTAACAAAGATAAAGTCATGTCAAACTCAGCAGAGCACTTAATTTTTGAAGAAGGTCAATTCAGCAAAGACGATCTTAGCTACATCAATAAGTGGATTGATAAAAAAGTATTGGCCAAAGGCAAAGATAGCGCTGAAGAAACAAGAATTGCCGAAGAGCAATCGAACAGTAAGCTAGCCGAGAAAAAACCAGAAGAAAAAGTAGCACTGGCTGCACCTGTATTAGTTAAACCAGCAACCACTGCAAAGCCAGCCGCAGCTAGCGATCAAGATCACTCGATCAAACTTTCATCAAGCTCTGGTATGTCCTACTGGATCGAACTAAATCGCGGCGGCAAAATCTATCGCTGCAACAACAAGATGGCATTCAAGTCAGGAGATTCAATCCGCTTTCATATAATTCCTGATTCAGCTGGATACGCTTACATTGTTATGAAAGAAGGAAGCAGCGGCAAGAAAACCATTCTCTTCCCATCTAAAGATACTGGTACCAAAAATTATCTTGCCGCCAAGACCGACTATCCACTACCAAAAGACTGGCTCACCTTCGACAATACACCGGGTATTGAAAAAATGAGTCTGCTTTTTTCAAGCACAAAAATTGCTAGTGAGAAGGCTCTAAATCCGCCAGAATACCTAACTGCTTACGTCTCAGACGACATGTCTGGTTCAAAAGACTTGGTGCCTACCCGTATGCAACTATCGTGGGACGATCCAACTCCAGTAATATTGCCAGATCAAGTACCTGGTCAAGAAAAATTGGCTAGCAGAAGCTTTTCTTCTAGCACGGGCAGCCTAGTAAAGGTTAGCTTCAACGATCCCAGTGGCCTCATGGCCGTCGATGTCGCCTTAGCCCACCAATAATAATGCCAGCTGGAGAAGTTTAGATGAGTACATCCGTGACAAAACAAAGCGCTGTCTTTCTCAATTTCAATCTCAATTTGAAATCTCTGCAAAAACTGGCATGCACAAGCGCCTTGGCCGCCAGTCTATGGCTTAGCCCCTTGGCCATCGGTCAAGCCATTGCCGCAACGCCTGATGTGAACAAAGCACCTGCTAGTGGTGTGGAATGGACAAAAATTCAAGATCTCAACCCCAACGCCACTTCTACCAATAGACCAATCAAGCAGAAGTGGGCCGTTGTCATCGGTGCGGCCAAGTTCAAAGAAAAGAGACTTGAAGGCGTTGACGCCAAAATGGATATCGCCGCACGCAATTTTTCGGCCTATCTAAAAGACCCCAATGCTGGGCGCTTTCCTGAAACACACGTTAAGACTCTAATAAACTCTGACGCCACTCGCCAAAACATCATCAACAACCTCGGCAAAGGTTGGCTAGGAAGCTTAGCTGGCCCTGATGATTTAGTTGTTGTCTTTATATCGACCCACGGCTTCCCCACCACCGATGGTACTACCTATTTAAGCGCTTACGATTGCGCTTTAGATAACGTCTACTCGACTTGTCTATCAATGCAAAACTTGATGGACACTTTGAAAAAAGACGTAAAAACAGATCGTATTGTTATGGTGCTTGAATCTCCATACAGCGGAGCCGCCGAGCTGACAGCCGGCGCCAAAGCACTGTTCATGGGTAGCAACATAGACTTGAATAAAGTTTCACTGGGCAAAGGCTACATCATTTTGACCTCGAGCAAACCAGATCAAATGACCTGGGGAAATTCTTTCTCAAACAATTTGATCAAGTCCCTGCGTGAAAAAGATGGCATGCCCTCGCTCACTGATGCCTTTGCTAAAGCAAGAGCCTTGACTGAGAGCGACACTAACACTGGCAATTCTTCTTCTAAGCGCCAAACGCCAGTAATGAAATCAGACTGGACCGGCAATGACATTGTGCTTGGAGCACCAACTCTAGAACAAGTAAAAGAAATTCCAGAAAATGTCATGACTTTCGTTGCCGCCGAATCGCACTATCTCAAAGCCAACAATCTAGTCGGTGAAGGTAACTTTGACGGCGCCATAAGTGAGTACCAGGCGGCCATTGCTACAGATCCAGAATACGCTGATGCCATTGCCGACTATGGTGCCATCCTCTCAATTAAAGGAGACTGGGCTGGTGCGGCTCAAAAATATAAGAGAGCCATTGAACTGAAGCCCAATGATGCACTATTCCATTCAAACTACGCTCGCGCCTTGACCAAACTAGGGCAAGAAGAGGAAAGCATTAAGCAGCTAGAGCTGGCTTACCAGCTTAATCCCAAAGACAAAATTATCTTGGGGGCCTTAGCTAATAAGTGTGTGGCAGCAGGAAATTTTGAGAATGCCATTAACTTATTAGAGCAGGCGGTATATCTATTCCCTCAATCGGCTCAGATGCATGACCGCTTAAGCTATGCCTTTGCCCGTACTGGTAACGTTGGCCAATCATTTGCCCACGCCAAAGAAGCGGTAAAGCTTGACCCTAAACTTGTTTCAGCCAGACTCAATTTAGGTTCTGCCCTGCTATTAAAAGGTGACGCCGACGGCGCTAAACAAGTCTATAAAGAGACAACTTCAATCGATCCTAAAAATGTCGACGCCCACTTCTTGTTAGCAAGCACCATGGAAAAACTAGGTGATAATCAAGGAGCAAAGAGCGAGCTTTCAACGTTTGTAGAACTAGCACCGGCTCAAGATCCTAGAGTCGAAAACGCCAAGGCAAAGATCAAGAGTTTAGGCAATTAGTAACTTGAATAGACACTTGCTCCAACACTTGAAACAACACTTAAACCAATACTTGGATCAACGCATAAATCTATGAAAAAGCCGCGAGAAATATGCGTTGACATAGGCAACTTCGCACGTGCACCTTCTCTCTGCATCGCAACTTTCACCGCACTTGCTTTCGTTGGCTTTACTTGCTGGCCAGTAGAACTATTTGCACATTTTCGCGTGCAGTATGTAGTCTTATTGGCGATAGCTATTCCCTATTTACTATTTCTCGAGCGCACTCGTATCAATAACCTCTATCTGGGCGCCGCTGTAGGGGCCCTGATTGCCAATATTGTAGTGTTACTGATGACTTCCACCGGTCCTGATGCCACTCAAGCACAATCGCAGATGCGCTCACGCTCACAAACACCGGGCCTGACCCAAAAGGCAGAAACTACTATTTCGTTGCTGCAATTCAACGTCAACTCCAGCAGCACCAACTATCCTGCCTTTGACAAACTTATACAGAAACTAAAGCCAGACGTCGTTTGTATTGAAGAAGTAAGCGAAGGTTGGCGCCAGCATTTCGATCAAATCAAAGATATTTATCCATACCAAAATGTGCGAGCCCGACCTGACAATTTTGGTATCGCCATACTTAGCAAGTACAGAATTGACGAAGCCAGCCGCGAACCAATTGGTGGCATTGGTCTACCAACGGCATTTGTCACTCTTGCTCTTCCGTCTAACACCAGTGAAAGCACACAAATTCAGGTTATAGCAACTCACCCACTGCCACCTGTATCTCCCGGCGCAACAGCCATGCGCGACAAGCACATGCATGAATTAGCTAAACGAATTGCAGATAGTAAAAAGCTCACTATCCTAGCTGGCGATTTCAACAGCACGCCATGGTCGTACATTTTTCAAGATTTTGTCAAAGAATCAGGATTGCGCGATAGCAGACTAAACAAGGGTCTGCAACCCACTTGGCCAACCATGTTCAGCCACCTGTTGATACCTATCGATCACATTCTCAGCTCACCTCAAATAAAATGCACTGAGCGCGAAGTAGAGGAATACTCGGGCTCAGATCACTATCCGGTGTACGCCAAATTTGTTTTGTAAAAAAGAGACGACAACGTCGACGCTCACAGTGCAATAGTGACGTCCAGATTATTTTGCTAATCGGCGAAAATGCTAGAACGTTCCGAGTAGAACTGAACCCTAAGATTAGGCGCGTGCTGTCTAAGATAAGCTAAGTCAGTTTTCTTGAAATGGCCTTTATCAACAACAATAATTTTCAGTGAAGGAAAATGCACCAGTTCTTTGGCAACGGCACCGTCCTTCATGTGAACCTTAACCAACGACAATTCGGCAAGGCGCGAGAGCCCGGACAGTTTGTGCAAATCATCAGAGGAAATCTTGTTGCCATCAAGTACCAACGTCTTGAGGTTTGAAAAGTTAGCGATTAGTCGGTAGTCCGCTGGTCCAATTCCAGTATCTGCCAACTGGAGCGATTCTAGTCGTCGTGATCCGTTTAATGCAACCAGAACCGGAGTTACATTGACGCAGCGCGCCAGCATGAGGTTCTTTAAATTGGGTAAGAATCTAAGCCTGGCAAAATCTGTACTTTTGATATGAGACTTAAAGGCATAGAACGCCTCTAAGTTAGGCAAAGTATTCAGTGCAGGAATAATTTTGGCTGTGAGGTCAGAACAACCGCTGATGTTGTAACCTTTGATGCCAGGCAAATTGACGCATTCTATTGCAAGATCGTCGCTGGCAAACGGTGGCCAAATGATAACCTCAGTAATGTCGCCTCTGCGAAATTTGCGAAGAAATTCCTTCTTGACCATAACATTAGGAGAAGGAGCTAAGTAAAGTGTTTTGTCGCGAGGATACTTCAATGTGCCACAGGCATCCGCCCTATCATTGAGTGATGTGCCAATCCACGCCAATGGTCGAGTTCCAGACTTTGGTGGAAAATCAAACTGTGTAAAAGTTCGTCCACCAACAGTAATGCTTTTGGAAAAATATTTCTCTTTTGTCAGCTCAATAGACTTAGCAGCAGCATCTGGTTCAGGGCTCGCGTCCTCTAGGTGAAGGTCCTTATTTAAGCTGCTAGCATCCAGCTTAAGTTCAGTTTTCACCCTCGTCTGAACGTCACCTGCATTGACAGAGGCAGGGGAACTTGAACTTGTCAGGCGTAATTGCATAACAAAGAAAGATGCCACGGCAATGATCGATAACACTGCACACGAAGCAACTACAATTTTTACCTTGTTGGAGGAACTTGCTTCTGCTTCTTCTTCGTCATCAAAATCGTCCTGGTATTCACTCTCACTTTCGTATTCACCAGATCCCTGTTGTTCATCGGCGTAGGGTTCGGCATCAAAAAGATCATCCTCACGCTCTTCTCGGTCATTACCTCTCGTTGTGCCTTTGCCAAGGCTACCCAAGCCGAGCGACACTGTGCTTTCAGCTGTAGCACCTCTAAAGCTAGCCGGAGCATTGGCGCCTAAGGGTTGACCATCAAGAACGTTTTTCAAATCCAGGGCAACGGCATCCATACTTTGATAGCGATACATTGGCTCTTTCGCCATCATACGAGCCACAAGCATCTCTAAATCATCTGAGAACTTGCCTTCGGGGTTCTTGCTCGCCAGTGTTGGAGATGGAGTACTGACGTGCATCATCATGGTGTCAGAAGCACTGCGACCACGAAACGGCACTTTGCCAGTTAGTGCCTCAAATAGGCTACAACCCAAAGAATAGACATCAGAGCGAGGATCGACCCTCTGCCCCATAGCCTGTTCTGGGCTCATATAGCTGGGGCTACCACAGACAATTCCCATAGCAGTAAGCTTTTGCACTTCTGGCTTTAGCTCTTCTGCAAATTTGACAATACCAAAATCGACAACCTTGACCCTAGCGCCGTGCACATCTGGCTTATCGAGAATGAGCAAGTTGGCCGGTTTAACGTCGCGGTGCAGAATACCTTTGCGATGAGCGAAGCTAAGGCCAGCGCTGGCTTCAATAAACAAGGGTAAAGCAACTTCAGCAGTCATAGGTCCGGAGAAAACGATTTTGTCCAGCAGGTCTTCACCATCAAGCAAATCCATCACATAAAAAGGCAACGAACCTTCATGTACACCAAAATTGTAGATAGCTACGATATTGGGGTGGTTCAGCTTGGCGATTGCCTGGGCTTCATTCTGAAAACGGATAACTGAGACTTCATCGTGTTTGTCATCGGTAAGAATCTTAAGGGCATACTCGGTTGGCAAACTAACGTGTTTTACCTTGTAGACCATGCCCATGGCACCACGACCCAGAAGCTCAATGATTTCATAGCTGGCCCCAATAATGGCTCCGGGGCTAAAAGCTCCCGGTATATCAATCTTAACTTGGTCACTTGCCTGTGCATCGGCTTGTGCATTGCCCTGAGCATTCGCTTGAGCATTGGGTTGCTGGTTAACCACAGGCGAAGCTGTGCTGAAAGGCTCCGAGGTACCCGTCGAAGGGTGTTGCTCGGGAATTTGCACTTGTGCGTCAGTAGAGTCTGATGATTCCATAGGGCAGATAAAACTACCAAAAATCTGTACTTATACCGTTATAGAAGATTTTACCCAATCTATGTAGTTTTCAGGCATCAAATGTAACCGTTCCCACAAGTCGAAAAGACTCTCTAAACTAATCATCGACAGGGAAGTTGACGGTGTTGCCCCCCGACTTCAAACCTAACTGCAAAGCTTCCACAGTAAGAGCAATTAGCTGGTCTGGTTTATCGATACCTTCCTCAAGACTGGCACCACCAACAGTGACAGTTAGAACTATCTGTTGAGCCTTGTAGGCAACCGATAGGTTTTCTAGCCGGGTGCGAATACGCTCAGCTGCGATTTCTGCTCCGCCCCGTGGTGTCTCTGGCAGTATCACGCCAAAACAATCGTCACGACAGCGACCGGCAATATCCACATCTCGCACACTGCCTAATAGTCCTCTGCCAGTGCCGAGAATGACAGCGTTCTCGCCTTGCAATCCGAAATTTTCAACCACATCTGCCAATTTATCGATGGTTACAAAGAGCAACGAAAGTGGACGTTTATAGCGGCTAGCTCTGCGTACTTCGTAGTTGAGGCGCTTGTAAAAAGACCAAAAATTGAATGAGTTAAGATCGAGCAAAGCCCGGCGCTCCACCTCTTCATCAGTAAGCGACGGATCTTCAATATAGCGGTCGGCAAAGAGCTTAGATTGTTCAGCCGGGATCTCAAAATCAGGCTGTTCCTTCATATTCCAAGGAAATTGATTATTGCGCGCCCGCAGCTCAGCCAAACGCTTTTGGAATAACAGCTCTTGCTCTTCTCGCTCGGTTAAACGCTTGCGCTTGTCAGACATTAGTTAATACTCTTCTGCTTAATCGGCTTGATCGACTTATCGGACATCTGACTAGAGAAGGTGCCCTCGGTCTTCTCATCTTCCATGTATTTTGAAACCATATTCTGTTCAGTATCGTGAACAAGAGCCAGAACCGAGTCAATCTTGTTACCGAAGCGTTTCTCCGCTGCACGCCACCACAGTTCGCCACCATCGAGTAAAGATTCGTGCATCCAAGCTATTTGATATTTCTCTTTCTCACTCTTAAATTTCTCACCCGAACTTGAATTGAGCCAATATTGTCTGGCAAAAGCGGCTCGCTTCTTATAAGGCACGTAAGTCGCCAAGTTGTTTCCTAAATCTTGATGAAATGGCTCGAGAAAGTCATGGTAGGCCAAAGCAAACTTGGCCTTCTCAGTGGCACTTAACACCCGATAGTATGATTTGAAAACCCGCGCTTCACGCCCAGCAATCCAACCGTCTTCGAAACCTAAGTCAACCTTCTTGGCAATCTCGGCGACATCTTCAACAGTGACGCGCTCTGTGCTGTTTCCCCCAGAGACTATCTGGCCAGAATCAGCGGGAGCATTGCCGCAGCATGTCAAGCATAGTGATGTTGCGAGGCAGACAGACAGACAACTGAATATTGAGATTAAGGTGGCACCGCGAACGCTGTTCATTTGGTAATGATAAACTACATTTCTGTTAGAAGTTATTACTTCCCGACCTGAGACGTAGTCGAAGGTACAAGCGTTATTGGCATGCTATGACAGAAATTGACAGCTCAAGCACTTATCGCCCCGGTCAAAGCGTAATGTGCAAGATAGAAAGCGCTGAACCAGGTGGTTACAACGCTGTGGTAGTTGGGTCAGGTTTGCCTCCGTTAGCCGATCCAAATGATGAAGACGCGGAAAACCATCACGTCTTGAAAGCATTTTTGCCAAGTACTGAGCCTTTGAAAATTGGCCAAACAGTGCCAGCCACGTTCGTCTGCATGCACAATAACCGAGCACTAATGACATTTGCCTTTATGCTTGGCACAACAGAGCGGGTACAGCTGAGCACCGAATCGGACCAAGACAACGCTTTCGCCATCTGGGTCGACTCTTACCCCACAAGCCAGCGGTTGCGCCGCGCCATTGACTTAATCATGCCTGCCGTCTCAGGCAAACTCTATCTAGAGCTAAATTGCTCTACAGCCGATTCCTCTAAATTGCTGTCAGAGCTTGAACTAGCTAATTTCACCGGTTGCGTCAAAGCCAGGTCTGAAGAACAAAAGTCGCGTTCAGCAATGCTTCTCTATGAAGGAAGAGTGGCTGGAGCAATATACGGGCGTAAGGATGCTCAAGAGACCTTTGCTGTAGAAAAAGCCATAAGCCTTATCAAAGGTGATATCGCTGGCGCCGACACTTTCTTGCAGGTCTACGAGCTACCTCACGATGTTGTTCTTGCTATGTCGGCACTGTTTCTCGGCTGCCCTCTGGCAAAAGACGAATCAAAGGCAATGCTTGACTATTTCGACGCTACACTTATGTCGATTTCGCTCACTGGTGAAACTGGCTGTCTGACGTACAGTGAAGATAGCAGCCCTGATATCTTGATTTTCATCAACAAAGGCAAGCCTTTCGGTGGCTACAAAATAGCCGAGCAAGAATATATAGAAAATGCTGAAACACTCCTCTCTGAAATTAGAAAAAACGAGAAGGGTTCAATAGAAGCGCACATACTGCCAGAACATCTGCTATCAGAAGCGATGACATTTGGCTACAAACTTCACGGCAGTAAAGCCTGAAAAAGCATGAGGTCTTATGGAAACCCTGAAACATCAACGTGATATCAAATTAGAAACTTTGCCATCCGGCGTGGCGATTCTCTGGTTCAACTGTCCCGGCAAAGTAAACGTTTTAGGCAACGATGTACTGCTAGAGCTGACTGAACTCATACCTCAAATCAAGACCGACAAAAAAATCAAAGCTTTGGTAATCGCATCGAGCAAACCAGACACATTCGTATCTGGTGCCGACCTTCACGAGATTATGAGCTTCGATTCTCACGCACAAGCTCACAAGCTCTCGAAAGAGGGTCAAGCGGTATTCAACCAACTTGAGAATTTAGGCAAACCTACAGTTGCTGCCATTCATGGCGCCTGTCTTGGTGGCGGCTTAGAAGTTGCTCTGTGTGCCAACTATCGCATTTCATCAGATTCAGAGTTAAGCATTTTTGGCTTACCTGAAGTCAGACTAGGATTGATACCAGGCCTTGGTGGCACCCAGCGTCTACCGCGCTTGATACCGGTGAGATTGGCCCTAGAATATATTCTGACCTCTGAGATTGTTCCAGCAGAGAAAGCCCTTGAGCTTGGCATAATTGACCAGGTGGTGCCTCAAGCTGAACTTTACAAGACAGCAGAAGAGCTAGCTCTTGCAATGGTTAATGGCACTGCTAAACCAAGAGTTGCCAAAGAAGTAGAGAGCCCAGAGAAACTAAAAAAACTCTTTGCCACTATGGAACGCTCGATTAAAATTCGGCTAAAAGGCAATTATCCTGCACCACTAAAAGCAATTGAAGCTGTTCAATTGTCAACCACAGCCTCACTCGAAGATGGCCTGGCACTAGAAGCAAAATCGTTTGCCGACCTAGCCAATGACAAATCATCCAGCAATTTAATTCAGCTTTTCTTTTCGCAAGATTTCACCGCACGCTCTGCAGCAAGAACGGCAGAAAAATCTGGTGCCAAACAAGTAAAAACCCTCGGTGTCATCGGTAGTGGCATTATGGGAATGGACATTGCCAAGCTTGCAGCTGTGCATGGTATCAATGTTCGAGTAAGAACCAGTTCAGAAGCCCGCGCTCTAGAGATGGCTGATTTTGATTCCAGCCATGAAGAAGCTCATGCTTCGGCTCTCGCTAGCGGAACCACAGAACGGGGCAAAATTACATTTTCTGAGAAGCTCTCAATTTTGGACGACTGCGATGTAGTGATCGAAGCCGTGCCAGAGGACAGCAAACTCAAGCAAAAGCTCTTAGCCGAAGTTGAGAAGCATGTGTCTGACGACTGTGTGTTGATAACCAACACATCGGCCCTAGAGCTGATAGAGCTAGGTCAAGAGATGAGCAAACCAGAACGCTTTGTTGGTTTGCATTTCTTCTATCCTGTCGACAAAATGCCTCTAGTAGAAGTGATCAGCCATCCCAGCACCAATTCCAAAACCAACAGCACAGCTCTTGGTCTAGTCACCAAGCTTGGCAAAGTGCCAATTGGAGTAAAAGATTCAGTTGGTTTTTTAGTTAACCGTCTTCTCACGACACACCTCATGGAAGCATCACGTATGCTCGATGAAGGATATCCATTTAATTGGATAGAAGATGCAGCGGTTCAATTTGGTCTGCCCATGGGGCCATTCACCCTAGTGGATGAACTCGGCCTCCCTTTATGCTTCTCGGTAGCGAATAAATTGCACGCAGCTTTCGGCGACAGGTTTACCCCGCCAATAGCAATGAAAAGTACAGCTGCCGCTGGGTTAAAAGGAAAGGCTTCTGGCTCTGGTTGCTACCATTGGGACGCTTCTGGACGCAAACTCGAGATCAATCCAGACTTCGCACGCATAACCAGCATGACAGTGAAAGAAGAGAAAGCCAGCCCAGAGCAAATTGCTGAGATTCAACACCGCCTCATATTTGTCATCGTCGATGAAGCAGCACGCTGCCTCGAAGAGAAGGTTGTGCGCAAGCCTAGAGAACTAGATTTGGCTTTAGTCATCGGCTCAGGCTTCCCGCCCTTCCGTGGCGGCGTATTGCGCTACGCAGACAGCTTTGGCATTCCTCAACTGATTGAAGAACTGAACAAAACCTACACCACATGCGAGCCCAAGAGGCAGGTGTCAAACCTGCTTACTTCGATGAGTGAGAGCGGTAGACGATTCTATTCTTCCGGTGACAACTAACGAAGAGCTGCAAGCCTTGCGTTTCGCTGAAAGAAATCACCTTCGTATTCTCCGATAGAAATAACAGAAATTACATTTGACAGTGCTCTCTGGCGCGCTTACTATACGACTATCGAAATATAATGAAAACCTTAATACGGGGCATAACCTCGGCTGTAAATCAGCCTTGGCGCGGCAGTAAAACGCCTATGCATGACGAACCGTTGCAGCATTCAGCATATTGAGGATTCCTCGCTCATCCCCTGATAGGTCCCTCTATGGAAGAAATTCTCTGCATATTCTCAATTCCCGTCATATACGTTATGTCGTTCAAAATTAGCAGCTTAATTGATGGCATGCTCGAAAAGCGCTGGCCAACAGAGACTTAAGCGTTAGCAAGCTCACTAATTTATCCAGACCAAGCCCTACTAAAGCTAGCTAGTACGCAACTAACTGAGCTGAACCACGATCTTGCCTTTCTGTTCGTTCGACTCCATGTAGTTGTGCGCCGCCACAATTTGATCGAACGGAAATATCTTGTCTATGACCGGATTCAGTGAGCCATCACTGAGACCACCATAAACATAGTCTTTACCGCGTGCGAATCGACCGGCATCGTCGGTCACTTGAAACATAGTGTATCCACGCACTGTGAGCCCCTTCTTGAGAGAAATCTGCAAGGGGAAGGCGGTCGTCTCCAGACTCAAAGCACCATATATAAAGATAGAAGCCTCATAGGCAGCGGCCTTAGCCAGCTGTTGTAAAAGTGGCCCGGCGATTGCATCAAATATAAGGTCAGCCCCTCTTCCACTAGTTGCGGCCTTGACTTCGCTAACGATATCACTTTGATCAGTGACTACAACATGATGTGCACCAGCATCGAGTAGAGTTTGTTTCTTCGCGGCACCGCGAGTAGTGGCGATGACATTTGCACCCTGGCGTCTAGCAATTTGGATGGCAGCAAAACCAACTGAACTTGAGGCGGCAGTAATTAGAACAGTTTGGTCTCGTCTAAGATTTCCTAATTCGATCAAAGCACCGTAAGCCGTCAGATACTGCATCCAGATTGAAGCAGCCTGAACATCGCTTAAATTATCTGGATACTTAGCCAGGGCGCGAGCTGGCACTACAGCCCACTCGCCATAAACGCCGTATTTAGTTTGAGAAAAGCAGGGCACCGTACTAACTTTATCGCCAATAGCAAAACCCTGTACATGCTCGCCCAGAGCCTCGATCACACCACTCGCTTCATAGCCAATGCGAGAAGGTAAGACTGCTTTTTCTAAATAGCGTCCTTGTCGCAGCAATACTTCGGCTCGATTCAAACCGAGGGCTTTGACACGAATTCGCACCTCGTCAGGACCGGGCTCTAACTCAGGCATCTCCTCAATTTGTAAAACCTCAGCAGCACCGACTTGGTGAAAACGTACGATTCTAGACACTAAAATTGTTTCCTCGAAAAGCAATGAGAATCTCGCTAGCAGCAACACTAACTCAGCGGCCGTTAGATGGAGCAGGCAAGAAAGTAATAATAGTACCTTCTGCTAAAATAGCTGCCAACTAAACAATAAACCGAGGAAAAGTTAGTGGGCACAAGCGTAGAAGCCGACGTTGTCACAGAAACAATGGCAGAAGTAGTCGTCATTGGCAGCTTGAGCATGGATATTGTAATCCGGGTACCACGATTACCAGGTCGCGGCGAAACCTTGAAAGGCACGACCTTCGATACTTTTCCTGGCGGCAAAGGCAATAACCAGGCACTAGCGGCAGCCCGCTCAGGTGCAACAGTAGCAATGATTGGCAAAGTCGGTGACGATGCTTACGGTCAAATTCTAGTGGACACCTTGAAAGAGAACGGCGTCAACACCCAAGGCATGACTAAAGACAAAGAACAAACCACAGGCATTGCCAATATATGGGTTGGTCCATCTGGTGAAAATAGTATTGTCATTGTGCCTAACGCTAACAATGCGATGACCCCAGCATACATAAGCTCAAAGAGCGATTTGCTTGCCAACGCCAAAGTACTGCTACTTCAATTGGAAATTCCAACTGAGGCTGTCATAGCCGCAGCTAAATTGGCTCGTAGCAACGGTTTAACTGTCATACTCAACCCAGCACCAGCTCCAGAAAACGGGTTGCCAGCTGAACTTCTACAAAATATTGATGTGATCGTGCCAAACGAAACGGAAGCACACCTGCTTACAGGTATCGATCCAAGTTCGCCCCAACTCGCTCATCTGTGCGCCCGCAAACTTTTAGACATGGGCCCTAAGGGAGTGATACTAACACTCGGTGAGCGTGGTGCTTTGATTTTGGAAAGTTCCGCCTCCGATAAACCACAAACAGTTAGTGCCTTCAAAGTTTCGGTGGTCGATTCGACTGCCGCTGGTGACGCTTTCTGTGGCGCTCTGGCAATGAGACTGGCAAAGGGTGACACCCTAGCAGAAGCAGCTCAATACGGTTGCGCAGCGGGCTCTCTAGCCTGTACCAAGGCTGGTGCCGTGCCCTCACTGCCCCGGCTTCCTGAACTGGAAAAATTAATTGGTTGTCGATAATTTATAGGACGCTTGGGAGAAATTCTGGGTATAAAACTTTAGGAGTCTAAGGTCGTTTACTCAACTTTATCTTAGGCTGCCATGCAAAAACTGCGTGTCTTTATTTTGTTGTGCGTCATTACGCTGTTAACAGCTCCAGCACAGTCAGCAACTTTAGACGATACTTTTGATCAAGCTACATCGGCTGAGACTCACGGCCAGTTTCGTGAAGCGATGGCTGGCTATCAAAAAGTAATTGAGGCCTCAGCCAAAACAAACGAAGATGCTTGGGCCGCAAGAAGCAAAGCTCGAATTGCTCGACTACTAGTCAACAAAGGTCTAATTAAAGAGGCAGAACCGCTCTATCTGCAATCGCTTAAATTGACCCAAGCTCAATTTAGAAAAGATCCTGAGTTGATGGTAGATCTCGATGATTTAGCCGAGAGCTATACGGCTCAGTCAAAAAAACTACCAGACGCGAAAGAGTGTCTATTCCACGCATTGGCTCTAAGACTGGTTGTAGACCCACATCATCCAAACGTCAATCAATCTTATCGCCAAATCGCGCTATATATGTTAGGTCGCGGAGATCGAGCAGCAGCTGAAAGGTATATCAAGCAAGGCATAGAACTGGAAAAGAATTGCCCGCCGAGCAAACTGTATCGTTTGGTGCAGGATCAAGGACTTCTGGCAAGCATTTACATGCAAAGCAATGACTGGGTTAAAGCAGAGCAGACCACAAGAGAACTACTCACTCAAGCAGAAAAGTATCCTTTTTTATCTTGGGCATGGCCGCAACTACACTGCACTTTAGGTCAATGCCATTCGCAAAGATACCAATACGAAGAATCGGATCGCGAATATCAATTGGCTCTTACGTTAGCAAAAAAATACCCAAATCCAAACGGTGACATTAGCCCTGAATGTGTAAAAGGGTTAAAAGAAAATGCGATTTTGAAATTGAAAAATAAAAGCAAAGCGAAGCTTGTAGTAAAGGCGAAGCACTAGAACTGTCTAAATGCCTTTATTTCAGCCGGTGTTGGCAAGTCTATTACAACACCAGCAACAAGTGGATGACGACCGTATTCTTCTTCTGGCAAAACATATTTCTTGTTCTTCTTAAACAATAATGGTGCCAAAGCAAGGTCGTTTAACTCCACCACGGCAACAGATTCAATGGTATCGCCGGCACGGACAATATAGGTGTAGCGTCCGAGAGGAGCCTGAATTTCCTTGCCACTGTTTGCATCATCGTCTTCGCTATTCCACGTTGCTTCTTGTGCATCAAGAGCAGAATTGACATATCGCAATCGCTTGTCGCCTTCTCTCACCAATGGTACTTCAATTGGCACTGACTCAGCTTCTTCTTTGCCATCGCTGATTTCAAAATCGTTATCACTAGACGAAGGCAAGGTGTGCTCCTGCTCTTCAATAAGCCGGCGCCGCTCACTCAGATCTGCCGGCATAGTTTGCCGAGTAGAGCTTTGATCTACAACCTGATTTTTGGCTGAAACATCGATGTAAGGCATGGCACTGGCAGTGGCTGAAACTTTGGTATCGGTGAGCGGTTCAGCTTTGACTGGTATTGGTTTTGGCTGATCTAGCTTGACTTGATCGGCTCTGACTGGTTCAACTTTAGTCTGGGCAGCAGGCTCAACACGACGCCCGGCACCAGTGTAATTGCTATCAACTCCGTGCAGTTGGATAAATGGACGCGACTTTGATTCTGGATTATTTATATCAAACGGTTTGGATTCCACCTGCTTGGTGTCTATTTGTTTGCCGTCAATCGGCTTGCCTTCAGGAGATTTACTAGCGTCGGGCTTTCCTGCAACAAGCTTGCCACCATCGAGTTTAGTTTGCGCATTAGGAAGTGGTGAATCACTTGGTTTAAGATCAGGTGCTCTAACAATGCTCCAATTGACAAAGCCTTTGGGGATCAGTACAGCAATGATTTGCACGCTGCTAATGTCATCACGCAGTGGTGGCATTTTTCCGCGCATAGAAACAGCAGCTAACTCGCCTTCCTTAAGTGGAACAGCAGGCTGCGTCCGGTCGCCAATGTTCTTGAGCGACCCTTTGATATTGTCTTTGACTGTTTCAACTAGCCCGAGGAAACCATCTATGGCATTGGACTTGCCACCAGGTATTCCAGCACCGCTTTTGGTGTCACCAGCAACTAATTTACCATCAGGGCCACCAACTTTTATGTCGCTCTTACCCTCTGTCTTGTTGGCCTCTGACTTGTTGCCCTCAGGCTTGGCAGGCAATCCAAAGCCACGAATGCCAGCCTGATTCTCGATAAACTGAATGAAAGCAGATGGACCACCACCTCCTGTTTTTCCATCACCAATTTTTCCTTCAATTGACCGACCATCCGGTATCTTACCGTCAGCTATTTTGCCGTCTCCAAATTTAGCTTCACCCGCTGGGCCACCGGTAGTCTTTCCTTCGGCGATTTTGCCATCCGGCAACCGGCCATCGGGGAGTCTAGCCTGTCCACGGTCGCCGTCTAATTTGCCGTCGCCAATTTTGCCTTCAGTTAAGGGGACCTGACCGCTGCGAACACCGTCACCCTTACTTTCCGCAGGTTTTGCCTCAGCTAATTTTCCATCTAACCGCACTCCATCTGTAGCCTTTGAATCAATGCCTTTGGAAATAATGCCTTGATTCGTATGGTCAATGCCGGATCGAGTGCCTTCTTGTGCAGAGTAATTTTTGAGCACAGAAGCCCCGTTAGCCTGACGGGCAGCGGCGTCAGTGGATTGAACTGCGGTTTGCCGACTCGCATCATCGGCTTTAACATGCTCAGGGCCAGCTTGCACTTTACCAGTTAGAGCGCCGGTGCCTAATTCTCCACCTCTCAAACCGGTATCGCTGCTGCGAACTCCCAGCGCTTCTTGGGCTTTGGCTATTGCGGGATCATGGGCTTTACCGCTTAAATCTTGCGGCCTTGCCACGGCAGGGTCGTGAACTCTCCCATCAGTTGTACCGGGCGGAGCAATAACTCCCTGCTGGGTCTTGCCTTCGGGGCCTGCGACAATTGCTAACCCAGGTAAGTGTGGCCGGTCAGAAGGCAAATCTGAGGGAGTGGCGCTGAGTTTATCCGGTGCTCGATCAGGAACCTTAGCTACTGGTTGGTTTGCCACCTCAGCAGGGCGTTGCCCAGGTTGCTCAACTAAGTTTTGAGCTCTAGGGATGACGCCATCACTCTGAGTGCTTGGCTGTTCAACGCCTCGAGTATTTGCCCCAGCTCTCGTGCCAGGATCAACGCCTCGATCGGCCGTCTGATTCGCTGGGATGACAGTGTCTCTGGCTTGTGTATCTTTCGCAACTGGGGCAACAGTGCCTGGTTCGACTTTTTGGTAGGACCTGCCGGTGGTATCGGCGTCGGGTTTTACACCATCGGCCGGTTTGGCGGGGGTGGTAGTTTTTTCAGCTGTAGCTCTTGAATTCAAAATTAAAGCGCTATTCGGTGCCCCTTCATTGTTTTCAAAGGATCCGTCTCTATCACTGAATGCATCGGCAAAGGACTTTCTCGAGGCGGCATCCTTAACCCGGTCGCCTTCCGGTTTCGAAGCTTGATTTTCTACTTGGTCGGCCATAGATGCTCCATCCAATGAAGAAAACAACCTACATCATTATTCTGCCACTTTAGGCAGTCTAGCTAACGATTGGCATCACTTCGTTTTAGTCTGGCTTTTGACTATTTGGTGGTTCGGCCTAAGCTCACGCTTCAAATCTGATACCAGTGCCTTAGCTTTAACATCCGAGGGGTTAAGCATTACCACTTTTTCCAGATCTTGCAAGGCTTTCTCACAAGGACCATAAATTCGAAAATAACATATTGATCGACAATCGTACGCAGCAACATTGGAAGGTTCAACTTGAATTAGCTGTGTGAGAACCTCAACAGATTCTTGATATCGCTCTGCATTTTTCAGGCACCTGGCCTTATTAAGCAATAGTTTAGGAGTAGGGGGGGCTAACTTAAACGCCATATCAAGCGAGTCGTTTGCCTCAGAGAAGCGTTTCTGCCCAAATTCACCATCGGAGCGGATTAGATACGCCTCTCTCAATTTCGGATCCTTCCGGATTAGCTTATTGGCCTCAGCGATCTGTTCGTCATAACGTTTCAAGCGTCCAAGAATTGCGGCATGCTGCAGCTGGAAAGTTATGTCATTCGGCTTCTTAGCTAAATCCGCATCAATAGCCTTGAGCAAAGCAAGATTCTGCTCCTGAGTTGCCTCCAGGCACCACGCCGGGCCGCCAGAAACTCCAACAGCTAAAACAATTGCACCACTCAAAGCCAAACTAAAAAATCGATTGAGCATCATAGAAGTCCTTTCAAAAACTTCGGTCGCTCAAGCAGTCTATCATGCAAATTTCAACAGTACTTGCTTAATCTCATCAACCGACCGCTGACGCCCATCGGGCTTCTTATCCAGAGCTTTCAGCACCATAGCCCGATAGGGCATTGGTACATTGAGATCGGCAGGAAAATCCGGAACAGGACTAGAGACATGCATCGTCAAAGTTTCGTAAATGCTATTGGCCACAAAGGGCGTCTTTCCAGCAAGACACTCATACAAGATGCAACCGAGAGAATAGATATCAGCTCGATAATCCACAGCCTTAGACGTGCATTGCTCTGGGCTCATGTATGGCGGGCTGCCGTAACAGTCTCCCGTTTTCGTCAACTCAATCATGCCAACATCGTCACGACCAGTGATTTTAGCTAATCCAAAATCAACCACCTTAACGTCAAGCTTGCCATTCTGGCCAGGGCTACACATGATGTTAGAGGGCTTGAGATCGCGATGCACAATACCTTCACCATGCGCATGTAACAATGCATCGCATACTTGCAGCATTACAGCTGCTGTCTCTTGCACGGTCAGACCTTTGTTCTTCTCAATCAAATCATTGAGAGAAAAACCTTTCACATATTCCATCGCCAAAAATGCTTCACCACTGGCGGTGAATCCAAAATCTCTCACCGCTACAATGTTAGGGTGATTGAGAGTTCCAAGCGCTTTTGCTTCTTGCTGAAAGCGCTTTACGTCATGAATATTGCTCGACACCGCAGCGTGCAAA
>JAKFVU010000034.1 GCA_021732025.1 Candidatus Obscuribacterales bacterium
GCGGCTGGTAACACGAGAATATTTGAGGTCGCTATGAGTCAAGATAGTCAAAACATCGTTGTTGGCGTACTTGCCCTTCAGGGTGATTTTGCTGAGCATATAAAAATGTTAGAGCTATGCGGCGTTCGGGCCATTGCCGTGCGCTACGCAGAAGAACTTGACGGCATTGATGGTCTCATTATTCCTGGTGGTGAATCGACTGCTGTAGCAAAGTTGACTGATGAGGGTAGTGCACCTATCTTTTCTGCTATCAAAGAGAAGATAGGTGCAATGCCTGTTTATGGCACTTGCATGGGCTCAATTTTTCTTGCCAAAGAAATCGAGGGTTCTAGTCAAGGTCGCTTAGCTGTCATGGACATCAAGGTTAAGCGCAATGCTTTCGGCCCACAGCGTCGCAGTTTTGAATCTGATTTGGTAATTGATTCTTTAGGGGCTGAAGCATTTCCGGCTGTTTTTATTCGTGCCCCCGTTATTGTTGAATGCGGGCCGGCAGTAGAAGTTCTCTCGGCTATTGATGAAGGAATCGTCATGGCTCGCCAAGGCAATCTTTTGGTAACCGCATTCCACCCTGAAATTACAGACGACTTGCGAGTGCACCAGTATTTTCTCGAGATGGTGAAAGAATATAGGCGTTCTAGAGTTGACCAGGCTCGTTTACAGCCGTTGAAGCGTTGAAAGAAACGAAAGGCCTGGCACAATGCAAGAACCACAATTGGTCAAGAAGCCTTTATTTAGCCGCTCTGCATTGACAGGTTTGATAGCGGGCTTTCTAGTTTTATCCAGTGCTCTTATTCTCAGTCAGATTTTAATTGGCCTTCCAGTTGATCGGCGCATATCACTGCTAACCAATCAACTGATGATTTTGTCTACTGTTCTGCCGTTCCTTGCTTGTGTGCTCGGCGTCCCAGTTTCATTATTGGCAATGTTGTTCCCGAAAGCTCGTTACTCTGCTCTTAGAGCGCTTTTAGTTTGTCTTGGTGGTTTGGTTTTCCTTTTCGCCGGTATGCAAGCCAGATTTGTTATTAGAACAAAACAGTTCGAACAATTAGCTGACCACTCAAGGCCGCTGATCTCCGCAATTAAGCGCTTCGAGAAAGATCACAGTAAGCCACCTACCAAATTAGATGAGCTTGTACCCGTCTATATAAACGAAATTCCACATACCGGAATGGGCGCCTATCCAGACTACGAATATAAACTCTCGACTGAGGCCCCAGGCCCTGACCATCTGGCTGCTCCGTGGGAGCTGAGTGTAGATTGTCCAGTCGGTCTGTTGAACTGGGATGTCTTCTACTATCTACCGACCGAGAAATATCCAGAACATGATTATGGCGGCTATATAGAGCGCATCAAGAACTGGGCTTACGTTCACGAATGAGTGGGCATTCCGCTAAAGATTTTGCCATCGACTACAATAGAGCCATGCTTGGTTTTTATATCTTTCAATTTGTGCCCATTGTGATTGTCGAGGGAATTGTCCTCTGGCGTATGAAATGGGCGTCTTTGCCCCGCTCCCTCTTTGTCTCTTTGATGATGAACTTTGCTTCTTTCTTAGGGCTGGTTTTAGGCTTAGGCCCCTACATCACCGGTTCTATGCCTTGGGGATTAACGCTTTTTGGCACCTATTCGTTTATGGTGGAAGGAACGGTCTTGATGCTGTTGGAGAGCAAAGATCCAAAACTAGTTTGGGCCTGTGCCCTAACAGCTAATCTTTTAGGATGCGTGCTGCTTGCTGTAGAGGCCTTGGTCGGCGCTATTCCGGGCATCTTCTCAGCTAAATAAGCCACTCTATTCGTTTAAATCTGCATATTAAACAGATTCTTTAGCTTGCTTTGGCCTTGTAAAGTGGCTTGCGGCGCTAGAATGTGGCCTTTCACTCACCCGCGAGCGCATACCACTATGAGCACCATTGTTTCACCTGACACCGGTTCAGAAGTTATTTGGCAACCCAGCGGCGCCTACTTAGAGAGCAGAGTTGTCGATTTCATGAAAAAGCATGATATCGCTGATTGGCAGACTCTTATAGCCAAGTCTAACGAAGACACCGAATGGTTCTGGCAAGCTGCTTTGGAGTACATGGGTTTTCAGTGGAACAAGCCCTACAGCAAGTTGATGGACAGCTCAAAAGGCTTTGAGTGGACCAAATGGTTCGTGGGTGGCGAACTCAATATTATCTCTAACACTCTTGATTGGCATCTCGAAGCCGGTAAGGTAGCTGGTTCGAGAGTGAGCGTGGGTAAAGATCATCCCGCTTTGATTTGGGAAGGTGAAGACGGCCGCAGTCGTAAATTGACCTATGGTGAACTAAGTCACCTAACTGGGCAAATTGCCAGCTGTCTGCTCAAACTCAATGTCAAAGCCGGAGATGCCATCGGTATCTACATGCCGATGGTACCAGAAGTAGTGGCAGTGCTCTTCGCCTGTTTCAAAATTGGTGCAGTTGCTGTGCCAATTTTTAGTGGCTTTGGCCCTGAGTCTTTGGCCACTCGATTGAACGATGCTGAAGCCAGAATATTATTCACAGCTGATAGCGGTAAGCGTCGCGGCAAGTTCATTCCAATCAAAGCCGAAGCTGACCTGGCTGCTCAATCTGTGCCAGGCCTTGAGCACATGATTGTGCTTAAGCATTGTGATACTGACGTTCATATGAAAGATGGCCGCGATCTCTGGTTCCATGATGTGGTACTAAATCAAGAAGCAGCGCCAACTCAAGCTAATCTTTCAGCTGAACATCCTTCGATGTATCTCTACACTTCGGGTACTACTGGCAAACCCAAAGGTACTGTTCACACTCATGCAGGAGCTTTGGCTCAAATAGCTAAAGAGCTGGGTTTTGCTTTTGACTTGCAGCCTGATGATAAGTTCTTCTGGGTATCTGATATTGGTTGGATGATGGGCCCATGGGAAATGATTGGTACCACCTTCTGGGGTGCCACAATGGTTATATTTGAAGGTAATCCAAGCTATCCAAATCCTGACACTGTTTGGGAAATTTGTGAGCGTCATCAAGTCAATACACTTGGTATTAGCCCTACGCTTATTCGCCACCTCAAAGCCCAGGGCGAAGAGTGGGTAGATAAGCATGACCTTTCTACTTTGCGCTTACTTGGCTCCACTGGTGAGCCGTGGGATCAAGACAGCTATATGTGGTTCTTTGATAAAGTCGGTAAGAAACGCTGCCCCATTATCAATATTTCTGGTGGCACTGAAATAGTTGGATGCCTGCTCTCTCCTCTTCCCGTTATGCCACTCAAACCCTGTTCACTTGGCGCTCCTGGCTTAGGTATGGACATCGATGTCTTTAGCGAAGAGGGCAAGAGTATTCATGGCGAAATCGGGCACTTGGTCTGTCGCAAGCCGGCACCATCGATGACTCGCGGCTTCTTGAAAGATCCCGACCGCTACGTGGAGACATACTTCACTAAGTTTCCTGGAGTTTGGTATCACGGCGACTGGGCTAAGGTAGACCAAGATGGTTCCTGGTTCTTGTTTGGCCGCTCTGACGACACTATCAAAGTGTCTGGCAAGCGAGTTGGACCTGGCGAAGTTGAATCTGTTTTGGTTGAGCATCCAGAAGTCTCTGAGGCGGCAGTTATTGGCGTACCTCATGAGCTTAAGGGTGAATGCTTGGTTTGTTTCATCGTTATGATGCCAGGGCAATCGCTATCAACTGAGATGCTCAAAGAGTTGCGCGATATGGTCGGTAGTCGCCTTGGTGCTACCCTTAAGCCTGACACAATCATTGCCGTGCCAGGTTTGCCTAAAACGCGCTCTGGCAAGATTGTTAGAGCCACTATAAAACGTAAATATTTAGGTGAAGCAACCGGCGACTTGTCGTCTGTTGAAAATCCAGAAGCACTTGATTTAATTGTGGCCAAATAAACTGAAAGGTTATTAGTGAAGCATTCAGAGAAAGAAAAAGTAAGAGAACGGTTCTTAGTCAAAGGCGGTTCAGACGTAGATCTTGAACGTGGTTTTAAGTCTGGTCTTGATCAAGAAGCCATCACAAAAGAAACTGCAAAAGAGCATTTAGATGGAGACATCAAAAGAATTGCTCACTATCAAGATATTCTCTACGCGCAAAACTGCTATTCGCTTCTAATTATTTTTCAGGCGATGGATGCTGCTGGTAAAGATGGCACCATTAAGCATGTTATGTCAGGGATTAACCCACAGGGCTGCCAGGTGTTTGCCTTTAAGGCTCCTAGTGAAGAAGAACTTGACCACGACTATCTTTGGCGCTGTTCTAAAGCCCTTCCTGAGCGCGGCAGAATTGGCATTTTTAACCGTTCGTATTATGAAGAAGTTCTGGTCTCACGCGTGCACCCAGATATTTTGGAGAAGCAGCATTTGCCAGCAAAATTGCGAGGCAAAGGCATATGGAAAAAACGTTTTGAGCAGATCAACAATTTTGAGAAATACCTGGTCGAAAATGGCACTGTGATTCTCAAATTTTTCCTCAATATCTCAAAGAAGGAACAGAAGAAGCGCTTTCTTGCTCGCTTGACTGACCCTGAGAAGAACTGGAAGTTTACTAGTTCTGATGCCACGGATCGCGATCTTTGGGACAAGTATATGGACGCTTATCAAGAGTGCTTGAGTGCGACCAGCACAAACGAGGCGCCCTGGTATGTAATTCCGGCTGACAGTAAACCATTTTGCCGCTTGGCTGTTGGTTACATAATTGCTGAAACCCTTAAGAACATGGATCTACACTACCCAGTTGTCACTGAAGAGCAGAAGAAAGAGCTAGTTAAAGCCCGTATGTTATTGGAAGGCGAGTTCACTGATTCTGCAAAAGAAGAAGAGAGCGAACAGGTTGAATCTTCGCACGACACTTCTAATATAGAAGTTGACGTCGTACCGGTTGTAACTGTTGGGCCTCAAGATCTTGCTGTAGAACCAGTCAAAGAGAAAGGCAAAAAAGACAAAGCAAAGTCTAAGAATAAGGCCAAAAAAGACAAGAAAAATAAGCAGTAACAAGCTTAGGTTGTTCTGAATAGATACCAGTTGTCAGCGATTTTCTCGACCCAGATGTACTCTGACGGCCCGATGACAGGCGGTCTATTGTCCGGGGCGTAAAGAAAACCAACAGTGTTGTCGGTGACACCGCCAACGATAATTTCCATTTGCTTATCGTTCACTTTGCTCAAGCTTGATAAATTGAGAGCTTTTAGTTTTTCTTTGATAGCGTTCGCGAATACCGACGGCACAGAATCACTAGCACTGCGGCTGTCGTTGACTATCACACTGCTGTTGGCTGGTAGGCTCGTGCCGCTCGATACTAGTGCTTCTAGACTGTCTCTATTGCTGGTGAACCAGGTCTTCAATTGGGCGTCGGTTGAGAGGGTCAACTTGAGATTTTTAAGTGTCGAATTTTCTTCGTCACTTAATTTGCTCTTCTTTTCTAGTTGATTGACGATGGCGTTAAGCGGTCCGGTGCAAGCCAGTGCACGAGCTGCAGTAATTTTCCAGTCTTTATCCCGACGCAAGTAGAAGTAGACATCGAGATCTGTGGGGTTACTGAGCCTCGTTCTAGCAACGGCAAAATTGTCGGCCACTATGTTTATGTTGTTATTGCTGTCTTCAAATGTTAGTGTCCCCAATGGTGGCAGACCTAACGAAATAGCTTCAGGCGAAAGCATAGTGCGAGCACTTTTGCTGTTTGTATTATGCAATTGAATATAGCGACTAACTGCGCTGATTGCTTCTTCTCTACGCGGATTAGCAATATCGGTATTGAGCAGAATTTCTCTTTGCCCTCGGGCACCAGGCTGCCATGACTGCTTGCGCATTGCCTCGTATTGATTAATCATGGCTTGGTGCAGGCCGTCTTGACCGGGATTCCAATTAATACTTTTGAGGTTAGCGTCTAATATTTCTGCGGTTAATGGGCGGCGCTCGAAGTGACCGAGAGTTGTTAGAATGCCGGCAAAATAATAGATTGGCTCTGCCTTTTTGACCTGCAAGAGAGATTTGAGTTTGGCATTCTTCGGGTCAGTGAGATCGACGTGTTTAACACTCAATCCATGTTTTTCTTTCTCTGCCAAGAGTTTACTGGCTGCCGAGTGCTTGGCAAATTCAATCACGCTCGGTCCTGGTTCGCTCATATGGCACACAATCAGTGGAGCTGCTTGTCCTTGGCCTTCTTCGCTTTGACGCTCACGGGAATGTTCAATCATTTGGCGCATGCGTTTGTCTTTGATGGTTGCACTAGACATGCGTGTGAGGACAATGTTTTTACTTTCTTGGTCGGGCCGCTTTATGGTCACAGTTACCGTGCTGCCAGGCTTGCCCAAAAGCAACTGCCTAGAGCCCTGGACACTAAGCATTGAAGTATCTTTGCCGTCTATAGCTAGAAGCACATCACCAGTTTTGATATCGACAGCGGCTGCCGGCCCCTCCGGCAATATGTTGCCGACACAAGGATGCTCTTGACCAACATACTTAAATGAGAAGCCGACGATACCAACTGCTTCAGCTTTACTGGCCTTTTCACTATCGTCAAGGCTAACTGGTGCCGCTTGGGCAAAGTTTGCACCTAACAGTAAAACTAGAGCGAGAGCAACTGAAGCAGTGATATTCAAATTTCTATCAGTCCTTTAGATGAAACAGACCTTTAGTAGTGCTCCATCTGGCTGGTAGTGTTCCAGTTCGACTTGCACGGGTTCAACTTTCCAAATCTCTTTGCAGTATTCGCGAATTGATCTGTCAGAAGAGAATTTGCCCATTCTCGCTACGTTAAGAATCGACATTCTCGTCCAGTTGCTTTGCTCAGAATAAGCAAGGGCAGCCTTGCTTTGACATTCTACATACGAGTCAAAGTCAGCGAAGAGCAAGTAGTCATCGTGATAGAGAAGGTCGTCTACCAAGGAACGGAAGCGGTTTGGTTGATCGGGTGAGAAGTGACCGTTTTTGATCATTTCAATCACTTCGCGCAACGGTTGGTTTCTCTCGTAATATTCTTGCGGTCTGTAGCCAGAGGCTTTCAGCTCTTGCACTTCAGCTGCGGTGAGGCCGAACAAGAAGAAGTTTTCTTCACCGATGTCTTCGAGCATCTCAATATTGGCACCGTCCAAGGTGCCGATGGTGAGGGCGCCATTCAAGGCGAACTTCATGTTACCGGTGCCCGATGCTTCTTTACCAGCTGTTGAAATTTGTTCTGACAAATCGGCAGCGGGATAGAGTATTTGACCAAGGGTGACGTTGAAGTCAGGTATGAATGCTACTTTTATGCGACCAGCCACATCTTTATCGTTGTTGACCACATCAGCTACAGCATTGATTAGCTTAATTACTAGCTTGGCATTGAAGTAGCCTGGTGCAGCTTTGCCAGCAAACAAGAAAGTACGCGGGGTAATTTTCATTGCCGGATTTTTCTTGATCTGGTTATAGAGATGCACGATGTGCAATACGTTTAGATGTTGACGTTTATATTCGTGCATGCGCTTGGCTTGAACGTCGAATAGTGAGTCTGGATCAACTTCGACGTGGCATTTCTTCTTGATGTAATCGGCTAGGCGAACTTTCTGATCGCGTTTTACCTTGGCCCATTCACGGCGGAAGCCAGCGTCATCAGCATAGGGTTCAAGGGCTTTGAGTTTGGTCAGGTCAAGTAACCAATCATCGCCAATTTTGCCAGAGATCAATGCTGTTAAATCAGGGTTAGCTAAAGCAATGAAGCGACGTGGTGTGATGCCATTAGTCTTGTTGCTGAATTTTTCTGGCCAGAGTTTGTAGAAGTCGGAGAGCACATCTTGTTTGAGCAATTCGGTGTGAAGTGCCGCTACACCGTTGATGGCGTGACTACCAACACAGGCTAGGTTAGCCATTCTGACAAAGTGAGTGCCAGAGTCGTCAATCAGTGAAAGCCTTTGCACCATCCCTTCATCATTAGGATACTGCAGACGAATTTGGTCGAGGAAGCGGCGATTGATTTCATAAATAATACTGATGTGGCGCGGCAATACTTGAGCAAACAGTGGTACTGGCCATTTTTCTAGCGCTTCCGGAAGAAGTGTGTGGTTGGTGTAGGCAAAGGTATTGGTGACAATAGTCCAAGCCTGGTTCCATTCCATTTGGTGCTCGTCCATAAGAATGCGCATCAATTCTGGTACGGCAATAGACGGATGGGTGTCGTTCAGTTGAAACGCAAATTTCTCGTGGAATTGCTCAATGCTGCTACCCGATGTCTTCAGAATACGCACACAGTCTTGCAGTGAGCAGGCCACGAAGAAGTACTGCTGTTCTAGTCTTAAGCGCTTGCCTTGAGCTATGTTGTCGTTTGGATAGAGAACCTTGGAGACATTCTCTGAAAATACTTTGTCGTTAACTGCACCAAGATAATCGCCAGCGTTGAAAGCTTGAAAATCAAATGATTCTTTTGCTTCTGCTTTCCATAGTCTCAAGGTATTGGCTGTATTAGTCTTGTAGCCCGGTACTGGAGTATCGTAAGGGACGCCACTGATGATGTGATCGGCAATCCAGTCGACTACATTTTTGCCTTGGGCATCAACGTGTATATCGCAGCGGCCACCAATTTTTACTTCTACTGCTGCTTCAGGTCTAGCAATTTCCCAAGGGTTGCCGAGACGCAGCCATTTATCAGTTTTCTCTACCTGCCAGCCGTCGACGATTTCTTGATCGAAGATGCCAAATTCGTATCTAATGCCGTAACCAATAGCGGGAATGCTTAGAGTGGCTAGAGAGTCTAAATAGCAAGCTGCTAGTCTTCCCAGACCACCGTTACCGAGGCCCGGTTCTTCTTCTTGGTCAATCATGTCATTGAGCAAAATACCCGAGCGCTCAGCCGCTTCTTCAAACTGCTTTTCTAAGCCCATGCTCAAAAGGTTATTGCCGAGCTGTGGCCCCATCAAGAACTCAGCAGACAGATAGCAGACGATTCTTACTTTTTCTTTGAAATAGGTTTCAACGGTGTTGATCCAGCGGTGTAGTAGGCGGTCGCGCACAGTGAAAGAAAGAGCCATGTAGAGATCGTGCTTGGTAGCTACTTCTGGAAAACGGCCCTGGGTGTAGAAGAGATGGTCTGCCATGGCCCGTCTCAATGTTTCAATAGATGTACCGGTGCGATCGTCTTCTATTTTTATGGTGGCGCATCCGGCGTCATTTTGGTTGGTCTGAACCATCGATATTTCCTCAGTAGGTTAGTACGGCCATTTCCAGTCACGTATCTGGGGCATGTCTTCGCCGAATTCTTCGACATAGTTTTTGTGGTCAATCAAGCAGCCGTGTAAGTACTGCTTTACTCGTGCGGCGGTATATTGCATCCGTGGCACCCGGTCAATTACGTCACCGGCTAGGTGGTAGCGGTCTATGTCGTTCATGACGACCATATCAAAAGGTGTACTAGTGGTGCCTTCTTCTTTGTAGCCGCGTACATGCAAATTGTCATGGTTGGTGCGGCGATAGGTGAGGCGGTGAATCAACCAAGGATAGCCGTGATAAGCAAATATTATTGGCTTGTCTTTGGTAAAGATTGAATCGAAGTCTTTATCACTTAAGCCGTGCGGATGTTCGCTTTGAGGCTGCAGTGTCATCAAGTCAACGACATTGACCACTCTGATTTTTAGATCAGGTAACTCTCTACGCAAAATATCTACAGCAGCTAATGTCTCGAGTGTTGGCACATCGCCAGCGCAGGCCATAACAACGTCAGGCTCAAGTCCTTGATCGGTGCTAGCAAAATCCCAGATACCGATGCCGGCGGCACAGTGCTTGGCTGCGGTTTCTATATCTAACCACTGCGGTGCTGGATGCTTTCCGGCAACGATAATGTTGATAAAGTCGCGACTGCGCAAGCAGTGATCAGCCACACTTAAAAGTGTGTTGGCGTCTGGTGGCAAGTACACTCGGATGATATCGCTTTTTTTGTTGACAGCGTGATCAATGAAACCCGGGTCCTGGTGGCTGAAGCCATTATGGTCTTGGCGCCAGACGTGTGAGGTGAGTAAATAGTTGAGCGAAGCGATTGGTCTTCGCCAACCAATTTCGCGGGTAACTTTGAGCCACTTAGCGTGCTGGTTGAACATTGAATCGATGATATGAATGAAGGCTTCGTAGCAAGAGAAAAGCCCGTGGCGACCGGTCAACAGATAACCTTCTAACCAGCCCTGGCACATGTGTTCGCTGAGAACTTCCATGACACGCCCGTCGTGTGTAATATGATCATCAGTCTCTAAAATTTGATCAGAAAATACTTTGCCGGTAGCAGCAAAGACGTCACCTAATCTGTTTGATGCTGTTTCATCAGGGCCAAAAAGACGAAAATTCTTGCGATCATCGTTTTCAATGAAGACGTCTTTTAAGAACTGACCGAGTACCTTCGTAGATTCGTAGTCGGTGGCACCCGGCTTTGTCATATCTACTTTAAGGGCATAATCTTTATAGTTTGGTAAGCGCAAATCTTTTAGAAGCAGACCACCATTAGTATGAAGATTGGCTCCCATTCTTCTGGTGCCCGTTGGTGCCAACTCTTTGAGTTCGGGTCTGAGAGCGCCTTCTTCGTTGAACAATTCTTCTGGTTTGTAGCTGCGTAGCCACTGTTCCAGTAGTTCTAAATGACCTGGCTTTGTGAAGATTTCAGAGAGCGGTACTTGGTGCGAGCGGTGGGTGCCTTCAATAACGACGCCGTCAACTTCTTTCGGGCCGGTCCAGCCCTTGGGAGAGCGCAGAATGATCATTGGATAACTAGGCCGGCCAGCAAAACCATTAGCATTATCGCTTTTGATTTTTTTGATATCTTCTAGAACTTGATCCATGGTGGCAGCCATAAGCTGATGCATCAAAGTAGGATCGCTGCCTTCAACAAAGTATGGCTTGTATCCGTAGCCGTTGAACAGCTGCTGGAGCTCTTCGTCACTCATACGAGCAAGAACTGTAGGATTGGCAATTTTGTAGCCATTCAAATGCAGAATGGGCAAGACTATGCCGTCGCGTGCAGGATTGATAAACTTATTGGAATGCCAGCTGGTCGCCAGCGGACCTGTTTCAGCCTCGCCGTCACCAACAACACAACAAGCAATCAGGTCGGCATTGTCGAGCACGGCGCCATAGGCATGAACTAGTGCGTAGCCGAGTTCGCCACCTTCGTGAATCGAGCCTGGAGTCTCGGGAGCAACGTGCGAGGGAATACCACCCGGAAATGAAAACTGTTTGAAGAGCTTCTGCATGCCCTCGGCATTTTCTTCTATCAGAGGATAGGTTTCGCTGTAAGTTCCTTCTAAATAAGTATTTGCTACCAACCCAGGCCCGCCGTGACCGGGGCCGGTGATATAAATCATGTTGAGGTCATGTTTCTTGATCAGTCTATTGCAATGCACATAGATGAAGTTAAGACCAGGAGTAGTACCCCAGTGGCCAAGCAACCTTGGTTTGACATGTTTTAGTTCTAAAGGCTCACGCAAGAGCGGATTGTTGAGCAAGTAGATTTGACCGACCGAGAGATAGTTGGCGGCTTTCCAATATGAATTCATTTTGGATAGCTCGTCAGCTCCCAAGGGCTTTGCTTCTTTCAATGTAAGTCTAGCCATGCTCGCTGGAGCCATAGTAAAATCCCCTGCTCGGTTGCTTCTGCTGTAATATGCTAGGCCAAATTATATAGGGCCTGACACTCTCTTGATCGCCAATAGCAGCCCGTGTGAATTAATTCGAGAGCAAAAATTGCCTGTTCTGCGCTGCTGTCAAGCGGGCGCTAGGGCTTAGAAAAGTGCCTGGACAAAGAGTGCTGAGTCAAAGTCGCGCAGATCTTCCATTTTTTCGCCCAAGCCAATCAATTTGACTGGAATACTTAACTCTTTAGCGATTGCAAAAACCACGCCACCTTTGGCGGTACCATCTAATTTGGTTAAAATTACGCCAGTCAGTCCGCAAACTTCTGAAAACACCTTGGCTTGCTGAAGGCCGTTTTGGCCAGTTGAAGCATCTAGTACTAAGAGCGACTCGACATTCATGCCTTCAGAATTTTTCTCTACAACTGTGCGAATCTTTTTCAATTCTGCCATCAAGTTTGTCTTGTTATGCAGGCGACCAGCAGTATCAACTAAAACTACATCATATTGCTCGACGCGTGCTTTTTGCAGTGCTTGATAGACAACTGCACCTGGATCTGCCCCATCTGCCAATCTAACTATGTCCACACCAGCCCGTTGTGACCATATTTCTAGTTGTGACTCTGCCGCGGCTCTAAAAGTGTCACCAGCTGCGAGCAAAACTTTCTTTCCTTCGCTCTTAAAGCGAAAAGCCAGCTTACCGATACTAGTTGTTTTTCCGACTCCATTTACTCCGACAATCAAATAAACGTTGGTTCCGGCCTTGAAGCTCAAGCCGCTTTGCGGTGTTTCATTGAGAAGGCTGCTGAATTCACGTTGCAGAAAAACATCAACATTTTCGCTAGTCCAGTTTTTGCCACGGGATTCTTTGCGCAGAGCTTGTATCAGTGGCTCCACTGTAGCTAAGCCTAAGTCTGCTTTGATCAAGCGCTCTTCTAAATGCTCAATATAGTCTTCATCAACGGCGCGCACGCTCTTCGCTTGCACAGCCGTAGCTGTATTGTTCTGAGTTTGAGTCTGATTTGCTGTTGCTTCTTCCGGAGCAGCTTGTGCTTGAGATTGCTCTACAGTCGGCAGCTCTTGATTGTCGCTTTCTTGCGACTCTTCACTAACCTGTTCTTTTGTTTTCGCCAAGACAGATTTGAGTTTGTTTAGGGTTGTGCCCCAGAAGCCTTTACGTTGGCCGTCTTCACTCATGGTCATCCTCACTTTGGGCGAAAAAATCTTACTGCTCTTGTACTGCTTCGTCACCACTGCTCGATCTATCAGCATAGGCGCGTCTTCGAGCAGAACGTCTTACAGCTTCGGCTTCTTCTGCAAGGTCGGCGAGCACACCGTTGATAAACTTAGCGGCCTTTTCATCGGCAAATCTGTGAGAAAGCTCAACTGCTTCAGAAATGGCGACGTTGACCGGAATGTCGACCATATAAAAAGCTTCTGCGCAAGCCAGTCTTAGAATATCTCTGTCGATGGAGACCATGCGCTCCATGCGCCATTGGGTGCGGGCGCGCTTGATATATTCGTCGATTATGTCTCTGTTTTCGATGTAGGTTTCAACCAAGCGGAAGACAAATTCGCGCACATCATCTTTATACGGACGCTCGATTAATAGTTCATTAGCGTGGCCGCATTTTTTGCAATTAGTTTTGAAGAGAGTGCTGCTGGCTGAGAGAGCCATTTCTGGTATGTCTAAAGCCTCAGAGATCATATTGATTGAAGTCTCTAGAGTGCTTAGCTGCTCTCTGATCTGACCAGTGGTAAGTGGCACCGGCGTCAGTTCGGTGGTGTCAGAGTTGTCGATTTCAAGGCTATCGAGCTGGTTGGAGGCCTTGAGCACCATGGCATTTACATCTTGTAGATTTTGTTTGGCGTAATCTACCAGCATGTGGATTGCTCTATCTACTAGCTCAGTGATTTCAACCTTAGCCAGCTTCTCCATGTTTTTCGGGAGCTGGGGCATTACTATAATTGCCAGTTCACGAGCTATTCGCCGTGCGCTCATTTGGGCCTCACTTTTAAGGGTTCGAATAGAGGCAGCGAAATATACAAAATATTCTAGGCCCCCGAAGCACACATGTTATCATGTGGGCCCAGCGAGGCAGGCATTTGAGAATTACCGGTGGTCAGTTGCGCGGCAGGTCTGTGGCCTGTCCTGACGGTCTAGACGTGCGTCCCACGTCGTCTAAAGTGCGGCAGGCTTTTTTTAACATTCTAGGCTCACGAATTGATGGCGCCTTGTTCCTCGACTTGTTCGCGGGCTCAGGCCTGATGGGCTTCGAGGCCATCAGTCGTGGCGCTCGTGGTGTAACGTTTGTTGAGGAAAATAAAGCGCAAGCAACCAGTATCAAAAAATCAAGCGTGATTTTCAATGTACCGGCCGAAGCTGACGTGGTGATCAGTGATGTCAGGCGAGTTTGGCCTCATATCAGCGTCACCGGCGCCAAATATGACATAGTTTTTGCCGACCCACCTTATAAGAAGGGCTATGGCAAGCAGATTTTGACTGGATTGGTCGATTATAAATTGCTGGCTCCCGACTCTCTTGTCATTGTTGAACATAACCGCGACGATCTCATTGATGCGGGCGATGGTAGCCTAGTTAAAGTGGATTATCGCGAATATGGTAAATCTGCTCTTACCTTCTTCAGTTTTGACTAATGGTGCCAATGGATAGCGGTTCTCAAGCAGACAAATCGGCTGACCTTCAGGGGCAGCAAAACAAGCGCCAGCGCTTAGCCAATGCCACGGCTACAAGACTGGCTGCAGTAGCCACTGAACGGGCTGAAGCGCGCGATAGTTCATTGATTGAGGCTACCGGCCATGTGCGCATCGGTGACCTCTTGATGTTTTCGGGCCTAGTCTCTTCAGAGTTCATTCAAACGGCTCTGCGTAATTTTGAAGAAAAGGGTTTGCCTTTGGGCAAAGTTCTTACTTTGTCGGGATACATTACTGAAGCGCAATTGCGCTGTGCTCTCGATGTTCAAGCCCTTGTCAACGAAAGGCAATTGCCTCTTGATGTTGGCGTTAAGGTATTAACTCTGGCCTACAAAGAGTCGGTGCCCTTATCTGATGCTTTCGAGCGTTCGGGAGTAGTGCAACCAGAAGATCATCTCAGCAACAAGCTAGGGCAGCTGGTGCTTGACGCCCAAGTTGTCGATCATAGTATTTTAGAAAATGCTCTCGAAGTAAATCATCGCACCGGATTGCCGCTTGGTCACATTCTTTGCTATCGCTCTATAATCTCGCAACAATTGCTAGAGACTGCTTTATTGGGTCAACAGTTAATTCGTCGCGGTTCTATCACGCGCGAACAGTGTGTCAAAGCTATCTCGCAAGCTCACTTGCGCGAGAAGAAATTAGGACAGTTGCCTGAGAATATTGGCTTCAAGAAGTCGATGTTACGCCATTCTCCCCGTGTGGGTGAGTTGTTGTTTGAGGCTGAGCTAATTGCTGATGGCCAACTTCTTGAGTCACTGCAAACTTCGCTGTCTATGGCTCGACCATCGGGTCTTTGTATGAAAGAAGTTTGTGGCATGGATTCAATCTACATCACGGCCACAGTTGAGCTGCAAGAAATGATAGATAACGGCATGCTCACAACGCCCCTTGCCGTTGACACTTTTGTGCGCATGAAAGAGTTTAGTCATAGTTTTCTTCGCGCCTTAGCTGAGGCTTCCGTCAGTCGCATTTTGCTCAATCCCGGAAAGAAGCTGATCGAATTGCTCAACGAGACTGGTTCTTATTCAATTGATATTGGTAGCCTTCCGGCTGAAATTCGCGAGCGCCTAGACGTAAATTACAATCAGTCTATTGAAGTTTGTCGGGCGCTGGTCGAAGCTAAGATAGTTGATCAACACGGCGTGTATTCTGCCCTGCGGCTCATCTATTTGCTTGAAGAAGGGCTTCTAACTGATGAGCAAGCATTGCTAGCCCTCGACATGGCCTGCACTACTCCATTGGCTGTCGACGAAGCTATTTTTCGTTTAGGCTGGAAGAAACGAACCCGCTTACGCGAAGACTAACTAATTTGAACAGCAGTCTATTGGTGGTGGTGGAGCTTCAGATGAAGTATCCGGTTTCACTACCTCTGGTGCCATAGGCATTTTACCGGTGGTGGTGGCAGGATACTTAAGGCGCTCGTGATGCAGCGTTCTCCAGACTCTACAGAAGCCGGCTCTGACCTTTTGCATCTCTTCATAGGTAAGATTCGAATCAGCTAGCTGACCGTCATCCCAACGATTCTGAAATACTTTATCAAGGGCAATTTCTACTTCTTCATTGGTTGGATTTTGCATACTGTGAGTGACAGCCTCAGAAACGTCGGCCAACATCACAATCGCTGTTTCTTTGGTGTCAGGCTTAGGTCCTGGATAGCGATAGAAATTGGCGTCGACATTATCTACGCCGTCTCTCAAGCAGGCCTTATGATAAAAATATGCCATCAGAGTAGTACCCTGGTGCATCGGTATAAAGTCTTGAATTGCTTTAGGCAAAGCGTACTTTTGGGCCAGAGCAATGCCATCGGTGACATGGGCTAAAACCCTAGCCCGACTATCTTCTGGGGTCATTGAGTCATGGGGATTGGTTGCGCCTAACTGATTCTCAATGAAGAACTTCGGACGCACCATTTTGCCAATGTCGTGATACAGCGCTCCAGCTCTTACTAGATTTGGGTCGGCTGAAATGGCTTTGGCACCGGCTTCGGCTAGATTGGCAACAGCTAGGCTGTGCTGATAAGTGCCTGGAGCGTTTTCTTCTAAACGTCGCAACAGTGGCTGATTAGCATCCGTCAACTCGGCTAGGCGATAGGGTGTAATCAAGCCGAAGATATTTTCTAAATAAGGCAAACTACCAATGGCTAAGATAGACGACGAAATACCGCCGAGAAAATCAATACCAGCCTGGCGACCGAGCATGTGCCAGGAGGTGATAGACATATTGATGGCGCTCACTGATAGGTCACCAGCTACCTGCCCGGCAGCCACAAACAGGCCTGTGCTAATTACGGCATTGCGTTGCCTTGAGTAAGTCCAGATCGCTGCAGTTGAGGCCAGGCAATGAGCAAAAATATTGCGCAAATCTACTAGCCTATCAACGGCAATGAGCATGATCATTGGTACGGTCCAAACAATAGCCACGCGCGGGCCAAAGAAGATCGTAAGAATAAGGGCCGCCGCTGGTATTGGTACGAATTGCGGGTAGGTTTTACCGATGATCGATGCCATCGCGCATGCTACCACTGCTACCGTGAACATCAAGCCAATAGAACTAACTGAGAAGAAGTGCTCGGGCTCGTAGGTGTAAAGAAACAGTGCTACCAGAGTGAGGGCGGCAATGAGCGAAATGCCAATGCTGAAAATAAAGGGCCAGCGATTGACGTGAGTTATACCTAAGGCCTGGAGGATATCAAGTTTGTCGGCTGTTATCATGGCGCCGCGTGGCACCAGAAGCTCACCCTCAGCCACATTGCGCATTACTGGCTTGATAGTTCTTACGACTGCTTCAGCTTTGCTTTGAGTTGATTTGTGGTCAATTACTAAGTTCGGCTCCAGATTTCTTGCCAGTATTGAAGCTGATGCGTTCTTTAGCGAGGAAGGCATGGTATCTGGAAGAAACTCTTCTGCCATGTCGACCCAAGCCTCTTTGTCTGAGACTGGAAAGCGCTTGAATTTGTTAGTTAAGCGCATGGCACTTGTAAGAATTGCTTTTCGATAGTTCTGAAAATCTGAAGGTTGTACCGAAATGGCTGTTAGCAACTCGGCTTTATCTAGATTTGGATTGGCTTTGCGCAGTTGAGAAATGATCGCTCTGCGGGTTACAAAATCTGACTGCAAAGAAGGATAGGCTTCAGCTTGAGTGGTAAAGACGTCGTCGCTGCTGAGCAGCAGGTCTAAGGCTATAGAGGCACTTGGGCTTTCAATTGTGCCGCTGGTCTTCTTGTTGCTATTGCGTTTGTTGCCGCCTTTCACCTTTAAAAGCAGAGCGGGGCCAATCGGCACTAGGCCAACGGCCTGATACTGTCCAATTCGGTCAAGAGTAGCCTTGACTGCGTTTAGCGAGGCCTGGTCTTGACTGGCGTCTACTTGAAATACCGGGTAAACAGTTTGCTTGGCAATGGCCACGGCCTTTGCTGTTTCGCTTTGATCGACTACCGATATTGCTTCCGGAGCATAGAGGTCATGGTCGGCAACATCGGTGACTTGCAAACCGGGGCTGAAGATGTGCACTGAAGTAAGCGCAAAAAAGAGGCAAGCAAAGCCAGCAATCCCAGTCGTCAGCCAAGCGACAAAGGCTCGGCCGCTGGGGAAGATATCATGTTGACCAATTTCGAGCTTGGCAGTGTCTGTCAAGCTTTTCGTTTTAGTCTCGTTCACAGTCTTGTTGATACCCTTGGGGGCTGGCTAACACAATCAATATTACTCTGTTTTGTCTTAGCTGTTAGAATTTTGTCGACCATGAGGTTTTACAAAGGGGCGGCAGATGATATTGGTGACTGGGGCAGCCGGCTATATTGGCTCCCATTTCGTTCGTTATTACCTTAAGCAGAACCCTGATTCTGACCTAGTTGCAGTAGACAATCTCAGCTTGGGAAATAAGCAGTCTTTAGATACCTCGTGCTCTCGTTTGCACTTTTACAATGCAGCCATCGGTGACCGAGCTGCTGTAGGCAAAGTCTTTGCCAACCATAAAATTGATGCTGTCGTTCATTTTGCTGCCAATGCCTATGTTGGTGAATCGCAGACCAAACCCTTCAAATATTTTGAGAATAATGTCAGCGAAACTCTACGGTTTCTGCAGTCGATGCAAGAAGCGCAAGTAAACAAGATAGTTTTCTCGTCTACCTGTGCTACTTACGGCAATCCTCAATATGTACCCATCGACGAAAAGCATCCACAGAAGCCTATCAATACTTATGGCAGCACCAAGCTTATGATTGAAGAAGCTTTGCGCGCTTTAGCCTTGTCACTACAGATTCGCTATGTTTGTTTGCGCTATTTCAACGCAGCCGGGGCTGACCCAAATCCTCCTGAGGGGCAAGAAATTGGTGAAAGTCATGAACCCGAATCGCACTTGATTCCTCTAGCTATCTCCGCTTCATTGAACCTAGATAAGACGCAGAAGCGCCTGAAGGTTTTTGGCGATGATTATGAAACCGCTGATGGCACCTGCGTTCGCGACTACATTCACGTCAATGACCTAGCCGAGGCGCATTGTTTGGCGCTAAAGCTGCTCAGCTCTGAAAGCTTTGTTGGTGATGTTGACGAGTCAAAGCAGTTAGGTCTTGCCCTTAACTTAGGCACTGCTCATGGCGCCTCGGTCAAAGAAGTTATTGCCGCTGTGGAGGAAGTTACTGGCAGTGCGGTTCCTTTCGATCTTGTTGCCAGACGTCCTGGTGATCCACCTGCTCTAGTCGCCGACTTTAGCAAGGCCAAAGCCATACTTGGATGGCAACCCAAATTTGACCTCAAACAAACCGTTGAGAGTGCTTATAAGTGGGAATTGAAACGTCGCTATTGAGGGCTAATTTCTTACTCTAGTTCGGCGTCGACATTGAGTGTGCTCTTCACTTTATAGATGCGCTTACCTTGCGATTCATGGTAGGTGCGCATCATGATTTCTGCTTGCAAGCCCATTAACAAGAGTTGCATACCCATCAAGAAGAAGACAGCAACTAGCACCGGTAGTGGTGTCTCGATGAAGGAAGTGTGGTAGCCGTATTTAAGTACTACCATCCAGCCAAAAATTAGCAGAGAGAGAATCCACGAGGCCAGACCGGCTGTGCCAAAGACATAGATTGGCTTGGTGAAATATTTGGCCATGAACTTAACTGTGATTAAGTCTAGGACCACTTTAAATGTGCGAGAAATACCATATTTTGATTGGCCAAATTGGCGAGCATAGTGGTTTACCGGAATTTCTGCTACACGGGCGCCAAGCCAGGTGGCATAAATCGGCACGAAGCGATGCATTTCGCCGTAAAGCCTAACGTCTTTGATCACTTCTTTGCGGTAAGCCTTAAGAGAGCAACCATAGTCGTGCAGGCGCACGCCTGAGATAGAAGAGATTATTTTGTTAGCTGTCCACGAAGGAATGAGGCGCAGGAATAATTCGTCTTTTCGTTCTTTGCGCCATCCGCTAACAACATCGTAGCCTTCGTCTAGTTTGTCCAGCAAACGGACAATGTCGGCCGGGTCATTCTGCAAATCGGCATCCATAGGGATAATCACATCGCCTAATGCATGGTCAATTCCCGCTGCTAGCGCTGCCGTTTGACCAAAGTTGCGGACAAAGCGCACAACCTTTATACGGGTGTCACCAGCCGATATCGCCTTTAGCTTGTTGTAAGACTGATCTTTTGAACCGTCATCAATAATGATGGCTTCCCAGGTGCGACCCAATTGGTCGAGGGCACTTACCAGCTTTTGATAAAGCAGCTCTACATTTTCTTCTTCGTTGTATACAGGAACTACTACCGAAATTTCAGGAAGAGCGTCGATGCCCATATGTAGAGGCATTGCCCGCTTGTAGATCGACTTTTCGTAGGTCAAAGGATCGGCAACAATCTTGGTGCTAGCGACAACTGGCCGATTATGACTTAGACTGGATTGGTCAGAATTTGTTGTCGTGGTCGACCCCGTGGCTGACCCCGTTGTTGAGACAGATGCTGTAGTTTGCATGGTATTCATCGCAAGTATATCCCTGACATATTTCTGAAATTGGATTGCCAGACAATCATAATCAACTTGGCCGAACATACACCTTGATTACTTCTCATCAACCTCATGATTACCTTGGCTAACGAGCGCGAGCAATTGCATTAATGACGATTATAAAGACCAGCGGGCAGGCTCAAGGTGAGCCCCAACCTGAACCACAGCCCAAAATTAAGCCTAAGGTTTCAGCTTCTCCGTCTTCTGGGCAAGCTAAATCTGAAACTATAGAAGAAGTTAACGTTAACCGAAATCGTCGTTCTTCTTTACTTTCTGGTCAAGAAAATACGGCTGATCAGAAATCTGACCAAGCAGTTCGTCCTGATACTTTGCAGGAGTATATAGGTCAGTCTCGTTTAAAGGGCATGATGCATATGTCTATCTCTGCGGCTAAGTCGCGGGGCGAGGCTCTCGATCATGTTTTGTTTTATGGTCCTCCTGGTCTGGGCAAGACCACTCTGGCCCGCGTCATTGCCAATGAAATGCAAGCTCGCATTCATATGACCTCTGGACCTTCGTTAGAGCGGCCTCGTGACATTATTGGTCTAGTGCATCAGTTAGAAGAAGGCGATGTGCTCTTTATCGATGAAATTCACCGCCTTTCGCGGGTGGCTGAAGAGCTTCTATATCCGGCAATTGAAGATTTTGTAATTGATTTAACTACAGGAAAAGGTCAGGCAACCCGCACCATGCGTTTGCCCTTACCGCGCTTTACGTTAATCGGTGCCACCACAAAGGCTGGCATGCTTTCAAACGCCCTGCGCGACCGCTTTGGATTTGTCTGTCGCCTCGAATTTTATGATGAAGGCGAGCTGACAAAAATTGTTGCTCGCACAGCTAAAATTCTTTCTGTAGCAATGGAAATTGAAGCTGTTGTTGCTATTGCCTCAAGGGCAAGAGGCACTCCACGAATAGCCAATCGCTTAGTGCGTTTGGTGCGCGACTTTGGTCAGTATCAAGGAGCAGCGGTTATTGACGGAGCTATCGCTGAAGCTGCTTTAGAGTCATATCAAGTCGACAAACATGGTCTAGATATGACCGATAGACGCCTACTTGAGATTCTTATTGATCATTATGATGGTGGCCCTGTTGGTATCGAAACCTTAGCTGCCACCATTGGTGAAGACTCTGAAACTGTTGAAGATGTATATGAACCATTTTTGATTCAGAAAGGATTTATTCAACGTACTTCACGCGGACGTATGGCCACTCCCTTTGCTTATCAACACCTAGGAAAGCCTGTGAGCAAGCGCATTCTCAATGAAACTTCGATTGCCGAGGCCAAGCAATTGGATATTTTTCAAAGGCAATCTGCCCAAGCAAGTGATACTACAAGCAGTGATGAATAATGGCGCCTGCCAATCCTAATATTACTATTGCCAATACTAAACCGAGCGAAGAAGAATTTGCTGTTGGGCGCGTGGTGTCTGTGGGCAAAGCTACTCTTAATAAAGAGCTGCTTTCAAGCGTTGGTATGGTTTCAAATCGGCAAATTGTTTCAGTTGAAGTATTAGAAGGAAAGTTGAAAGGCTGCACGGTGACTGTGCCGAACGAGATAACTGATAATCCAGTTTTTAACATCAACGTTAAGCCTGGCACAGAGGTAATACTCTCAGTTGTCACCACCGGTGGTGAGGTAGCAAAAAGTGAAGTTAACATTGCTGACTATCACCGTGCTCCTACTCTGGGCTGGCTCTTACTAGTTTTTCTTTTGGCCTTCGTCATCTTTGGTGGTAAAAAAGGCGTTAAGTCGCTAGTAGCACTACTCATCAGTGTTTGCTTAATTGCCTTTGTTTTGTTGCCACTCAGCCTAAATGGCTTTAATCCTTTATTGGTTGCCATTGCCATTTGCTTAGTGTCGGCTGTGACTACGATGTACTTTGTAGCGGGGCGCTCCAAAAAATCGTTGGCCGCTATTTTGGGAACTATTGGCGGTGTGATTGTGGCTGGCATTGCTGCTCAGCTAGTTATTCATTACGCCCCTCTCACGGGTTTGTCCTCTGAAGAAGCTCAAATACTGCGAGGCTCACTTCTTGTTGTCAGCCCCAAATTTTATAGTGGTTTGCTGGCAGCCGGGATGCTTATTGGTGCTCTTGGCGTGATTATGGATGTGGCCGTTTCGATTGCTTCAGCCGTGTCAGAGGTCGCTAAGATTGGTCACCGTACGTTTGCTGAATTATTCGAGTCTGGTATGAATGTTGGCCGTGACATTATGGGAACCATGACAAATACGCTTATTTTGGCCTACACCGGCTCAGCTCTACCTCTGCTCTTGTTGATTAGTCAAATACCATCTACCAAACTTGTAAATCTTGATTTGGTTGCAACTGAAGTGGCATCGGCAATTAGTGGTAGTCTAGGATTGGTTCTGACCATTCCTCTCACTGCTTATTTTGCAGCGCGTCTAATGGCTTCAGAGCCGCAGAGCTAGTAGCACGCACTTGATTCTTAGAACAGCAAAATGAGACTTCTCTTCGGCTGGCTTTTATTTGCCGGTGCAGTATTCAGTATTATGGCCGGCGGCATATTCTTGTCGTTGGCTCTCGGCTATGCCTGTGTCATGGGCGGTCGTGAGTTTATTGCCATGGCCCGCAAAAAAGGCATTAACCCATCCAGCCGCATTGTTTTAGGCATGATTATTGCTTTCTTTGCCGTCGCTGCCCTGCCTGACATTCCGCAGTGGATGATTGGTATCAAGGTACCGGATAGTTTTTCTATTCAGCACTTTCCTTTACTGCTAACTATTGGCATCTATCTATCTTTCTTTCGCTTGTTGTTCCGCAACGATAATCCGCCAGCGACAATTGCCGATATCGCCTCTACTATTCTTGGTTTCATTTATGTTGGCTGGCTGCCGTGCCATTTGGTATTACTGCGCAATCTCACTCCAGCTGGCATGCCAATTACTGACAATCCCCTGCAGCAGCCTGGTTTAGCCTATGTCTGGGCAACCCTCTTTATTATCTGGGGCACCGATGTCTTTGCTTATTATGTTGGCAAGAAGATCGGCAAGCACCTTTTGTATCCTCAAATAAGTCCGAAAAAGACTTTAGAAGGGGCTATTGGTGGATTTTGCGTTGCTATCATATTTTCAGTCAGCATTGCCTTGCTTGCCGACCATGTGCTTTTCGCTTGTCATCCATTTAAGTTCAATCTCTGGCAGGCCCCTTTAATGGGTGCTGTGGTTTCAATAGCTGCCCAGTTGGGTGATTTGTGTGAATCACTTTTAAAGCGTGATGCTGGTATTAAAGACTCTGGCGACATGATTCCAGGTCACGGTGGCTTCTTAGACCGGGGCGACAGCATCATTATTAGTAGTGCCGTGGCTTACTACTGGGTTAATCTCGTTGTTCTTGGAAATATCTGACAACAATTTTTGGTCAACAGGGCGATTGTGAGCTATCATAAGAGTTGCCGATTAATCGACCAGAAAATTCGTGCTCTTGGAGAGGTGGCTGAGTGGTCGAAAGCACCTTCCTGCTAAGAAGACGTACGGGGTTAACCTGTACCGAGGGTTCGAATCCCTCCCTCTCCGAATATTAAAGACGACGCTTCAGTGATGGGGCGTCTTTTTTTTGCACTAGATATGGTGGCATCAGTTTTCTAGCGATTTCTGCCAATCTTTTGATAGTTGTACGATGCCATCACGCAGTACTTTTAGGGTCTTGGTCTGACGCATAATCGAGCTGACAGCCGAGATGTCGTCAGCTTTCATGGCGTCGACTCCTACTGCTGTGAGAGTGGCTATCGATGAGTCGACTGAATCAAACAGATTTTTTATGGCATGAGCAACTTTGCGATTGTTTTCAGCGATGTCTTTATCTGTATTGAGGTCCATTTTTGAGGCACCATCTTCTGGGGCTTGGGCAACAAAATGGTAGGTGTTTTTCTCTCCATTGACTCCAGAATTGTTCAAGGTCTGGGTGGTGGATTGACTAGCTATTGCTGCTGCTGTGGCGCTGGTTCGATCAACAGGTGTTGCTGGGATTTTTGTCTGGGGCTCTGCCGGAGGCTCAGGTCTAGTGACCATATTGACCATAGGTAGAGCTGCTGGAGGAGCAGCGATCTCAACTTTGGCTAAAGGCTCAGGTTTTTGCACTGTCTCGTTGGCTGCTTGTACTTTCTCTGGTGCTGCTGCCGGTACGTTCGCTTGTGTTGGCACAGGTTGAGGCCGCGGAGCCGGTGCCGCAACTTGTTCAATTTGTTCAACTTCTGGGGGCACCACTTCTCGGGTCTCAGCTTTGGGTTCTTGCACAGCCTTACTAAAGAAGCTCAATTCTTCTCTTGGTTCGGCCGCTGCCACTTGTACTGGTTCTATTGCAGGAGGCGCTGCCACAGGGGCGGGCAGCGGTCTGGGAGAGGCCGCCGGGTTGGCAAATTGCTGAACTGAGTTTTGGCTGGGCATTATGGGCGCTGGCGTATTTGCATAACTAGTTTCTTGCTCTTGCCCTAAGAGGTCTGCTCCTGCTGACCTGGCAGCATGTATTGATGCGTTCGGTCCAGATTGGGGCATTATTCCTTGACTTTGGCCGACATTAGCTAGTTGAGCCAAAGTATGTCCCGGACGGTCAAGCATGGCCTGTCTTACTAGTTGGCTCGGTCTGGGTTTTTCACTGAAGAACATGGCATTGTCGTCTGGTTCGTAGGACCGCTCGACTGTGGTTTCGGGCTGTAAGCTACTGAGGTCGTGGGGATCGAAGACAAACTTTTCATCGTTGCTGGCTTCACCGCGAGTAACCTTCACTAGCTGACCAAAAAAGCGCCGCGACAAAGCTGGAATGCTTTCCAAGGCGAGAGCTTGCCCATCGATTGTCCAGATCATTTGTCTGGAGTTGCCTACCCGGTCTTTAACTAAAAGTAGCTCAGCATACGGTTCGAAATCGCTTTGGTCTGGCCTGAAACCAACTAGATACTTAATGGGCGTGATATAGACTCTCACGCGATTTTCTTCGGCATGAACTAGCAGTGCCCAATCCCTCGATGAAATATGGCCAATGCAAAAGCGAATAGGTTGACCAACCGCATCGCTATAGTCGGCTTGGCTGCGCATGCTAGACGGTCTTTCGCAATTGACCACATGCTCGCGGTGCTCAAGGGAACGGTTGAATTCAAAGGCATAGCGCTTAAAGTTGTCGAATAGCCTATCGACTACCGATGCCATATTTTCGTTTAGTTTATTTTCACTGGAGCCGGTCACCACCGGTTCCTCCGCTTTACTAACCGATTCTTCTTGCATGGCCATCATCCAGCGGTTTGTCTCTTCACCGGTGAATGCTTGGCTGACCGACGATAAAATCTTCTCTTTTAAGTCATCTTCCGTGCGAATCTTGCGGAAATCGTCGCTCATTTTGGCCCTCTCAAAAACTCAAGAACAGAATCGAATGCAAACAGTGTTGCCTGATATATGCCCATATAACTCAGGCTTTCTTACTTAAAGTGCCTTTGTGTTTTGAACCAATAATCCACCGGCGACAATCAGCACAACCCCAGCCAGGCGCAGCTTACTGAGCTTTTCTTTGAGAAAAATGACCGCTCCCAAGTACATGAAAAGAGGGTAGCAACCGGTAATGACAATTACATAAGAAGCAGTAGCCATGGTCATGGCAAACATATAGCTGAGAGTTCCTAAAGACAGGCAAATTGATGAGAAGCCTGAATATTTCCAGGCCTTGGGGCTGCGGTAGGCAACTTTGTAATTTATCAGCCTGAAGATCAGTAGCATTACCGCCAGAATCGCTGCATCCCAGACGCACCTGGCATAGTAAATTTTGAATGGCAAGTCGAGTTCGAGCGCTTTTTTGTCAAAAAGACCAGTTACTCCCCATAGTAAGGTGGCCATGAGGCACATGAGCAGTACTAACTTTTGGCTTTTCTTGTTTGATTCTTTGCTGGCTGAAGAAGAGCCAACTAAACCGACTCCAATTCCCACCAAAACTGAACCGACCATGCGCTCAGGTACCAAAGCCTCGTGCAAGAACACGTGGGCGAGCACTTGGACTATTAGGGGATAGGCTGCAGTAATTCCTAGAACGAAACTGGCTTCGGCTCTTGCCATGGCCACGAGGTAAAAGAGCATGCCGCCGGATGATGACAACGAACCCAAGGCGGTCCAAAACCAGACACCGGGCCCAATTGTCCAACCGCTTTGATAAAGCAGGTTGAGAAGTAACCAGCCAATTGGTACTTCGAGCAAATAGTAGATGTGCTGAAACAGCAAGACATCTAGGTGGCCGGCCGCCTCTAGCGCTTTTTTGTCAAAAAGACCCCAGGTGCTCCAGCAAAAAAGCGAGATGGCTATCAGTACGTTCAAATCCGTACTAAAACTGAACGGCATCACTCACATCATTTAAGCTATGATCAGCAAGTCTATCAGCTTGCCTCTTTCTCGCGGGCTGAACGACCTATTCGGAAATATTTCTGATGCCAGCCAAGCCGTCTGAAGATAAGCCAGATAAAAAGACCGGTGGTCAAGGGTTCGCTTTCAAGAAGCCACAGCCTAAGCTCAAGGTTTCTGAAACAGTCGAAGAGAAATTGGCGCGTCTTGAAAATGAAGTGGCAGTTAGTAAGGTAACCGATTCACCGAGTTCGGCTTTGCCATCGCCTGTGGTGTCAGCCAAAACTGTTGCTGCTGTCTCGCCAGCTTCTGCTAGTCAACTTAGCTTCATGCACAACCCTCGTTGGAACATGTCAGTGTTCTGGTTGTTGGTATTTTTTAGCGTGTTTTTGAGTAATGTACCTGGCATCCATTTCTTGCTCACACCAGTCAATCAATTTGTCACCATGGTGCATGAAATGGGACATGTTCTCGTCACTATCTTTACTGGCGGTCACGTTGATTTTATGACTGTAGTTTCCGATGGCCAGGGCCATGGTGGTCTGACTGGCACTCATGGAGGCTGGAGACTTTTTAGTGTTCAAGCAGGTTATATCGGTACGACATTATTTGGTTGCTTACTGATCTATCTTGGTCAGTATCCCCGCCTTTCAAAAGCTCTGTTGTCTGGTCTGGGAGTGGCAATGATTACCAGCTCGTTGATGTTCATGGCTCCAGGTCTGCTCAGTGCGCACTTTTTCGAGAGTATCGGTAGTTTGCTCTGGGGTCTTGGAATGGGCGCCTTTTGCTTCTATCTAGGTAGAAAATTACAAGCCGCTTGGGCAAATTTCGTAGTACTATTCTTGGCCGTGCAAACTGCACTTAGTTCGCTAGCACTGACTTGGTCATTATTTCCTCATGCATTGGGCTTGGCCGGAGGGGGATTTAGTGATGCCACACTCATGGCTGAAATGGTGCCACTTACCCTGCCAATATTTTGGGTCTTTCTCTGGATTGCAATTTCAATTGTCATGCTTTTTTTGACTCTCAAACACACCTATGGTGCTGCTTTTATGAAAAAGCGCATCTCTAAAAAACTATAGTCTATATTGGAGGATCAATGCAGCTTGTAGAATGCGTGCCCAACTTTTCTGAAGGCCGAAATGAAAAAGTAATCGATGCAATTGCCGATGCAATTCGAGCTGTCAGCGGAGTTAGTCTACTCGATGTCGATCCTGGCTACAGTACTAATCGCACTGTCGTTACTTTTGTTGGTCAGCCTGAGCAAGTAGTTGAAGCGGCCTATCAAGCCATTGCCAAAGCCTCTCAGTTAATAGACATGCGCAAACATCAAGGTGAGCATCCGCGCATGGGTGCTACTGATGTTTGTCCCTTCGTACCGGTTAGCGGCATCACAATGGAGCAATGCGTCGAGCTTGCTAATACTCTTGGTGAGAGAGTCGGTCGTGATCTAGGCATTCCAATTTATTTATACGGTGAGGCGGCAAAGAAAGTAGAACGCCGCAGTCTGGCTGACATACGGCAGGGCGAATATGAAGCTCTCAATGAGAAAATGAAAGATAGTGGTTTTAAGCCTGACTTTGGACCATCTGCTTTTAACGCTGCTAGCGGTGCCACTGTTATTGGTGCGCGGCAGTTTCTAATTGCCTACAATGTCAATCTCAATACTCGCTCGAAAAAGCTAGCCAATGAAATTGCTTTTAACATAAGAGAAGCTGGCCGAGCCAAGCGCAACGCCAAGGGTGAAATTGAAAAGGATGCTGCTGGCAACACTATTAAAGTCGCAGGAACCTTAAAAGAAGTGCGAGCGGTTGGTTGGTATGTTGATGAGTATCAACGGGCACAAGTCTCAATAAACCTGACAAATTTTGAAGTCACTTCTTTGCATCAGGCCTTTGATGAAGTAGTTCGACAAGCTGAACTATTGGGTTTGCGTGCCACTGGCAGCGAGATTGTGGGGCTAGTTCCCTTGGCACCAATGCTAGAAGCCGGTATGCACTATCTACGAAAGCAAGGTCGTTCCACTGGCGTCAGTGAAGCCGAAATCGTTGAGTGTGCAATTCAGTCTCTCGGTCTAGCCGAACTTTCGCCTTTTGTCGCCAAAGAGAAAATAATCGAATACCGAGTTGCTCCTCAAGGCAAATTTTTGCGCGATATGAGCTTGACTGCCTTTGTCGATGAGTTGGCCAGTGAATCGCCTGCACCTGGTGGTGGTAGTGTTGCTGCCCTCTGCGGCTCACTTTCGGCGGCACTGAGCGCCATGGTAGGTAACCTAACATTTGACAAGAAGGGTTTTGAAGATAAGAAAGCCATGATGGAAGGAGTAGGGAGAGATGCCCAACGCTTAAAGCAATGGATGCTGCAAACTGTTGACGATGACATGTTGGCCTTCAATCGTATTCTTGATGCCCGGCGCATGGCCAAGGGTAGTGAAAGCGAAAAGGCGCTGCGCGATGCGGCCATCCTCGAAGCAAATAAGGCCGCTACCCTCACCCCTCTTTCTGTTTTGCAGGGTGCGCCAGTATTGCTTGAGTTAGCATCTCGGGTAGTTGAGCATGGAAATCCCTCGTCATTATCTGATGGTGCAGTGGCTGCGCTTGTTGCTAATGCTGCAGCTGAAGGTGCCTATTACAACGTCTTGATCAACCTGCGAGATTTTGGTCAATCTGCAGCTGAGCAAGAATTTGTTAGTGCTACCAGAGCGCAGGCTGACAAGTTGATCGCTGTAGCGCGCAGCCAGTCAGAAGAAATCAAGAAACTGGCAATGGCAGCACTAAGTTAATTCAAAATCAGCCTATTCTGTAAAGAGAAGTAAATGGGGCTACAATTACCCCACTACCTGAGAGGGAGAATCATGGCAATTGCTACTGATAGCAAAGACAACAAAGGGTATGGCAGCGCAGTGACCAATGAATGGGAAACCCCGGACTTCATAAATGCCCAGAAGCGACTTGACAAGGTCGCGCAGCATATGAAACTCGACAACAACGTTGTTGAGCCCATGCGCCACCCCAAGCGATCTTTATCTGTTGTCGTTCCTGCAAGAATGGACGACGGTTCGGTTAGAACCTTTATGGGCTATCGCGTTCACCATGACCTAGCTCTTGGACCCGGTAAGGGCGGTCTGCGCTATCACTCTGAAGTGACCCTGGGCGAAGTAGCGTCGATGGCTATGCTGATGACCTGGAAATGCTCGCTTATGAATTTGCCATTTGGCGGTGCTCATGGTGGCATCAGAATGGACCCAAATACTCTTTCTAAGGGTGAGCTTGAGAGAATTACCCGCCGCTATACTTCTGAAATCTTAGAAATGATCGGCCCTACTCAAGATATTGCCGGACCCGATTTAAATACTGATGAGCAGACCATGGCTTGGATCATGGACACTTATTCAGTCAATAAAGGTTTTACCGTTCCTTCTGTAGTAACTGGTAAACCACAATTTCTTGGCGGGTCGCTCGGTGTTTTGCAATCTACTGGTTATGGCGTGGCGCTGGCAGCTAGACGAGCAGCTACATTTGCTAAGCTCAAAGGCGACGCCCCTGCTGTAGTAATTCAAGGTCTGGGCCATGTGGGTTCATCAGTGGCTCGCAACTTGAGCAAGGCTGGCTTTAAAATTGTCGGAGTATCTGATGCCTTCGGTGGCCTTTCTAATGCAAAGGGCTTCGATGTTGATGATCTAATGGCCTTTATCGATAAGAATGGCGCTATGTACGAGTATCCGAACGCCGATAAAGTGAGCAACGAAGAGCTGCTTGAACTTGAGTGCGACATTTTGGCACCGTGCGCAGTGTCAAGCCAAATTCATGCTGGCAACGCCGATCGCTTAAAGTGCAAAGTTGTCGTTGAGGGTGCTAATTCTCCAACCACTCCTAATGCTGACGATGTGCTCGATGCAAAAGGCGTAATTGTTATGCCCGATATTCTCGCCAATGCTGCCGGCGTTACCGTGGGCTACTTTGAATGGGTACAAGGCCTGATGCGTTTGCTCTGGACCGAAGAAGAAGTCTATCAACGCCTTGAAGGTCTGGTTAACAATGTTTGCACCAAGGTCTTTGACGTTGCCGACAACACCAAAATGTCGCTGCGTATGTCAGCCATGAGTATTGCTGTCGAGCGCATTGTTGAAGCTAGACGCCTACGTGGACTCTATCCATAAACTTATTCAGGCACTAGTTCTATAAAGATTAGCTGCGGCCGGCAAAGAAAGCGCATTCTTGGTGCGTAGCATCTTTCCATGCCTACTCCGCGCGATAAAATCAATCTAGTTCCGGGCTTGGTCTCTACAGCCTCTTGTTCTTTTGTGCCTTGGGCCCAATGGCGCGGCACTGCCGACAAAGTTAGGGGTGGTCCAAAGAGGGGTATTTGCACTTGGCCGCCATGGGTGTGACCGGCTACTAATAGGTCTGCGTCTGGTTTAGCTAAAGCAAAATCGGGGCCATGGCCGAGCACTATGTGATAAAGCTTGGTTGATCCAACTTTTACATTTGGGTTGAATGAATCACGGAAGCTTAGGCCCGTAATTGCTAATTCGCCGCTAGTTACAGTTTTACTATTAGGCATGGCTGTGATTGGCAGTCCTTTGAAAATTTCTGGCCAACCGTCTACCTCTACATTTCCTTGCACGGCGTAAACGCCAAGTGGCGCAGCAAACTTCATTTCCTTGAGGAGCTTGGTTAGTTCTCCCTGCCACTTGACCTGTTCGGGCCATGTTAGGCACTGAATGTAGTCACCAGGCAGAAGGATGAGGTCAGGTTTTTCTTTCATTACCCGCTCAACTGCTGCCTTCTCATACTCACCTATTTGGTCGGTTTGCAGGTCTGAGAGTACCGCTATCTTTAGTGGTTTGCTGATTTTGCTACTGCTTAGTTTGACCTTTGTCACTTCTAGCCAATGGGGTTCGATGACGAATGCATCAATCGATATTGCCACCACAAGCAGTGCCATTGCCAAGAACAAATTGGCAATTATTTTCAAGTTGTTCTTTCTGGCTGCCGCTTGTGCCATCACTAAAAAGATAGGACCAGCGATGAATACACCCATGGCCAGTAGGTTTATAAGTTCGAATGGTTGGGCCGTCAGAAAGAATCCAAAAAAAGCAGCAGCTACGATGCCCACCGCGAAATAGAAAAGCGAAAAGATGTATCGTCCTGCGTTCTTACCGTCTTTGACAAAGTCCACGTGCAAAGCCAGCATGACCAGCAGAACAATGATCCAGAAGACGACAATCGCCCCTAAGTGCTCTGAGTGAAATTGCAAAATCTATCTCTCGAAAATTGCTAGATTGAAGCTAGTGTGAGGGCGCGGTGCACAGAAAAATTAGAGACATAGGGCTCGATATCCGATTCTTTCAGAATACCCTTCTCTGTAACTAGCCCAGTCAGGAGACTGAAAGGCACTAAGTCAAATTGCTGATTGAGTACGGCCACACCCTTGGGTGTGTTGTCCCATACTTCAACACCTGGTCTTTCATGCTTCTCGAATTCAAAGAGGCGTTCATCGGTGACAAATTTTTCGGTACCAGAAAGAGCATACAAAGGCACATTCAGCTCGCGGCAAGCCACAGCTAGCATCCAAGAACCAACCTTGTTTACTACACCGGGGCGAGCGATACAATCGCAGCCCATGAAGGCAGCACTGCAATTGCCGAGCACAAGACCCATAGCATTGTCGAAAGTATGAATAACTTCAATTCCGCCCGAGGCCAAGCGTGAGGCTAGCTTTCTTCCTTCCATACTTGGTCGCGCTTCGGTACAGACAACTCTGAAGAAGCGGCCTCTTGCTCTAGCGTTGAGCAGGGCGCTCACTACTGTGGAACTAAAGGAGTAAGCAAAAATAAGTTCGCCTGGATCAATTAAATCGTAGGCAATGTCGGCAATTGTAGAAGCGCTGGCACAAAGCATTTTTTCGAATTTGCTTAAGGCCGTGGCGCATCGACTTTGAATATCTTCTACAGTTTGGGCATTTTCAATCGCTAGCAAGACGTCGTTGCCAAGGTGAAAGAGTGGTGCCATAGCTGGTTGAGCTTCAATTAGGCTTTTGGCGGTAAAGGTGAGATTGCTCTTAACTTGTTCGGGTGAAACCTGCTCGCCTGACAAAACGCTCTGAAAAACTGTAATCGCCCGCAAGCCAATCTCAGCAGCGCCACTAAGTAAATCGTCTCTTATTGGCTGAATTAGGTTAGCGACGTGCTCAGCTACCTGTCTATCAACCTCTGGTGTGTTCATGAATAGCTCCGAAATCTCTTCTATTAGTTTATCTGCTTTATCACTTTTGTGGGCTATTTGTAGTCTGACAGATATCAGCTAAGGGCCGCTAACTGGGCAGCTTGGTCATGTTTTAACAAGTAGGCCGTTTTATTCTCGTCGACCAGGTGCGACCAAGGTAGAACTTCGTCGCTTGGGATATTTCGGAAGGCATAGTAGTCAAGATCGGGGATGTGGCCTTCGAGATTGCGTAAGGCTCTTTTCCATGCGCCGATTTTGCCGTCGGAGGCGGCCACTTCCATAAGCACGGTCGATAAGCGCCGGTCACCCCGCGAAATCAACGCTTGAATATCACTCCAGTTGTGGCTTTCTGGTCTGACTTCGATGCCAAGCTTAGAGAGATTTTTGCGAATAAATTCGAGCTTCCTCTGGCAATCTTTGTCACGTCCACTCCATTGATAAGGAGTCTGAGCTTTAGGCACGAAGGAGCTGACGCCAAAAACAAATTTTAGCCGCTTGTGCTTTTTCTTCAATTTTGCCATTAGCTCGATTGTCTGCTCAAGGTCGCTTTCTGTTTCGTAGGGCAGACCGACAATGCCGTAGAACTTGACGCCACTTAAGCCACTCTCTTCAATCATCTGAACGGCATTGAAAATTTCGGCTTCTGATAGATTTTTTTTCATCACAGTGCGTAATTTTTCAGAGCCAGATTCTATGGCGATTGTCACCGAGCGTTGTCCAAGTTTTTTTATGGTGGCAAGAATTTCTACCGTCAAGCTGTCGGCGCGAACTGAAGCAACTGTCATTTCTAGGTCTTCACGGTCTATGAGCTTTTCTGCCAATTGATGAAAATGGGGATGCTCAGTCACTGACGGCCCGAGGAGGCCGATGCGTTTTGTATATGCCATCGCACCATTTATTTTTTCTATGATGGTGTCGATATTGGTGGCACGAAATGGTCGAGTTAAAAAACTGGCGAGACAAAATCTGCATTCTTGTGGACACGAGCGCACCACTTCTATCAAAAATGTGTCACTCCAGGCGGTGGCACTACTTAATATCTGAGTATGGGCTACATAGTCATCTGGCGTAGCAAAAGTTTGCTTCACTACCTGCCTAGGATTGGCCTCAGTTGGGGTGATGGCAAGCACCGGCCCGCATGGCTCGTAATCGACTTGGTAGAGGCATGGCACATAGATACCAGGAACCTGTGAAAGTTGGATAAGCTTCTGCCGACGGTCTGGAAGATCTTTAACCTCTTGCCAGGCCGCCACAAATACGGGAATAATCGCTTCGGCATCTCCCAACAAAATGACATCAAAAAACTCGGCAAACGGCTCAGGGTTGGCCGTCAGCACCGGTCCGCCTCCAAAGACAATTGGGGTTGACTGATCTTCTTGTCTGCCAGCGGCGGTATGAGCAATACCTTTAGCGCTCATAATTTTGAGAATGTTGATGAAGTCCAGTTCCCAGGAGACTGTGAAGCCTAGTAACTGGCAGTGTTCGATATTGTTTTCTTCAATGTCAGTAAATCCGCGCCGTATCAATACATTTGTATGTTGTTCAAAAAGCCACCATACAAGTTGATAGCCGAGCCCTGACATGCCTATTTCGTAAGTGTTGGGGAAATACCAAGCTACTTCGATATCAGGGTCGCTCTTGGCTATTACCGGGGCTAGGCGTGTTTCGGTAGCAAACATATTGGGTTTGCTGTCGCTGTTGCTCTTGTTCTTGCTTGCCTTCTCTGACTTATTGGGCATGATACTCAGATTGTGCCAGATCTTGGCGCTTTTAGGCCAAAACAAAGAAATAGGCCAGGAGAACCTGACCTATTTCTTTATCAACGACGATTAGGTGGAGAAAAGTTTTAGCTGGCCTTACCGGCTTTTGGGAGAAGTTTGTGCCAGTCAGTATCCAACCCTTTGAAGAATTGGTGAGCGTTCAGCACATCGTCGTAGGTTATAGGCGGCATGCCTACAAGCCTATCTTTGTCACGCTTCGTCCAATCGCGGGGATGTAGCGATACAGGCTTCTGTGGTTTTGGGGTCGTGCCAACGATGGCTACGCCTAGGGGATGCCCACAGGTGCTGCAAGTTACACGGACTACAAGAACGCCGGGTTCTTCCCGTAGTAGTTGTATTCCGTCAGATTTGAAAGCGTGAGAACAGAAACGGCATTCTTTCTGTTGGAAGTATTCCTGGATTGCCTGGAAACTTCCGCCATGCAAGTTGCCCATACTTGTCCGTCAATTCTAGGTTCTCTTAAGAGAACATTTTAAGCAGTAGTTATAGTTAGCAGTTAATTACATTGAAAAGAAGCAGATACAAATTGAGAAAGATTTCGTGCTGTTTCGATTAGTTCTCTATCCAAATTTAAATCCCGTGAAAAGGATTATACTTGAACCTTCGTATATCGCAGCAAAAAACTTCGCAAATCAGAGCAACTTTTCTGATAAAAGCGGACGCTTGCACTCTCATTCTTGAGATTTAGGAGTATTGAAGTTATGACGCATATTGAAGAAATATCGGCAATGGAGATATTGGACTCACGTGGAAATCCTACAGTTGAAGTTGTAGTTGTCCTCGCCGGTGGTGCCATTGGTCGAGCTGCGGTGCCATCTGGTGCCTCTACCGGTAGTTTCGAAGCTGTTGAGCTAAGAGACAATGATAAGGCCCGCTATGGCGGCAAAGGCGTACTCAAAGCTATCCATAATATACATGAATTGATCGCTGAGAATCTCGTAGGTATGGATGCTGTAGATCAAACGGCAATAGACCATATGTTGTTGAAGCTCGATGGTACTGATAATAAATCGGTGCTCGGGGCTAATGCCACCCTTGGTGTCAGTCTTGCAGTTGCAAAGGCTGCTGCAGATGCACTAGGGCTGCCGCTCTTCCGCTATGTTGGAGGCGTTTCTGCCAATATACTTCCGGTACCAATGATGAATATCATCAATGGTGGCAAGCATGCACAAGATGGTGTCGACTTCCAAGAATTTATGATAGTTCCAGTTGGCGCACAGAGCTTCTCTGAGTGTCTTCGTTGGGGCGCCGAGATTTATCAGGCACTAAAAGCGGTGCTACATAAAAAGGGTTTGAGCACCGGGGTTGGTGACGAAGGTGGTTTCGCACCATCTCTCAAAACTAACGAAGCTGCTCTTGAACTAATTATCGAAGCCATCGAAAAGTCTGGCTTCAAGCCAGGTTCCGATATCGCCATTGCGCTTGATCCAGCCTCTACAGAATTCTATTCATCTGGTAAATATGTCTTAGCTACAGAGAATAGATCTTTGACTAGCAAAGAGATGGTCAAAGTCTATGAGCAATTGGTAAATGCTTATCCAATTATCAGTATTGAAGACGGTTTGGCAGAAGAAGATTGGGAAGGCTGGAAGGAAATGACAGTAGCCCTGGGTGATCGTATACAACTGGTTGGTGACGATCTTTTTGTAACCAACGTCACCCGCCTTCAGCGTGGTATCGAACTTGGTGTCGCTAATTCTATTCTGATCAAGCCAAACCAAATCGGTACTTTGACAGAAACTATTGACGCGGTCACTATGGCTCGCGAAAGTGGCTATGGCAGTGTGCTTTCACACCGTTCTGGTGAGACAGAAGATGCCACCATTGCTGACTTGGCAGTGGCATTAGGCACATGCCAGATCAAAACTGGTGCACCTTGCCGGGCCGAGCGTACTGCAAAGTACAATCAGCTTTTGCGCATTGAGCACGACCTTGGTGCTCAAGCAATTTTCCGTGGACCATTGTCGTTTAGACAAAATCGTCCCGGTGCAAAGCATCTGGCAGCTGCTAGTAAATAACTTCTATATATAGATAGAGAAAGAGCGCTCCTAATTTTTAGGAGCGCTCTTTGCTTTCTAATTCATGCTTGCCATATTCTGTGGCGTGCCGCTTCTCTTGAGAACTGACACTGTACGGTAGCGGCCAAGGTACTGACCATCTAAATATTGATCGACATAGCTCTTGGCCGAAATCACATCTGGCCCGGTTTGGGCGAATTGGTCGCGAGCTCTGGCCGCCCACGAACCCTGCATGTTATCGCCGAAGTAGTAAGTTGTGCGGTCTGCTTTGGCTTCTGTTCCGTTAAAAGTAATGGCCTGAGACTGGGTCTCTACCCAGCCAGGCTGATTCCAACGAGCGTGAATACCGCCATCTTTACTGGGAAAGAAAACCACTTCAGAGCCAATCACCTGACCTTGGAGCACGGCGGGAAGGGTGGAGTCTATGACGGTTGTCTCGCAGTACCACGCCCCTTGGTAGGTGGCAGGAAAAGAATTAGTCGTTGGCTTACCCATGGCCATAGGCGCAGCGGGTCTACTTATTGCTGGTTTAACTGTATCTGGTCTGGCTTGCTGGCTTTGAAGCGAAGTCTGGGGCAGGTTCTGACTTTGATTCTTATCTAGAGCGGGAGGCATTGGCGCTGGGGCCTCTAAGGTCTCTGCCCTTTCCTCAACTTGCCCTGATAACAACATAGCCTGAGCCGCTTGACAGTTGCAGCTAATTCCTATGGCAAGCAATAAGCCTAATACTCTAAGTTTTGCTACTGCCCGGGTTTCCATCATCGCTCCAGCTCAAAAAATTGCCTCTGGGTCGGCCTTAGGAGGCGCTCTCACTATCTATATGTTCCCTTGGAAACGACCAATTATTCGCCCTGACTGTGGCTACAGTTTTATTAATCTGCCCCGATCGTTCAAGAAAGGCTATGGATGGGCCGATGTTTGTAAAGTGCTGCTACGATCTGTGCTGCGCTCTAGGAGGGGATTAGGTGAGTAATAAAACAGCCATGGCTACAGAAATCAAAGATATTGGTCTTGCCGCACTCGGCAAGCAGAGAATAGAGTGGGCAGAAGGCGACATGCCTGTGCTCAAGCTTATCCGTGAACGTTTCGAAAAAGAAAAACCTTTCAAAGGCTTGAGAGTTTCAGTTTGTGCTCACGTCACTAGTGAAACTGCTAATTTGGCAAAAGCGCTTGTCGCTGGCGGAGCTGACTGTGTTGTCATTGCTTCCAACCCGCTATCTACTCAAGATGATGTGGCCGCTTCCTTGGTTAAAGACTGGAATATGTCTGTATTTGCCATCAAGGGCGAAGACATTCCTACCTATCATCGCCATATCAATGTCGCTCTGGATCATAAACCACACTTCATTATTGATGATGGTTCTGACCTAGTTGCAACACTCTTGCAAGAGCGTCCAGACCAAGTAGCCGAAGTAATCGGATCAACTGAAGAAACCACCACTGGTATCACCCGTTTGCGTTCGATGGAGCGTGATGGTGCCTTGAAGTTTCCTGCCATCGCTGTCAATGATGCTCAAACCAAGCACATGTTTGACAATCGTTACGGCACTGGTCAATCAACCTTAGACGGTATCATCCGCGCTACCAACCGTTTGGTGGCTGGCCGCAACGTTGTGGTGCTAGGGTACGGTTGGTGCGGTAAAGGCTGCGCCATGCGTGCACGTGGTCTCGGCGCTAATGTGATCGTCACTGAAGTCGATCCGATTAGAGCCATCGAAGCCGTAATGGATGGCTTCCGTGTCATGCCGGTAGCTGAAGCAGCTGCCATCGGTGACCTCTTCATTACCGTAACCGGTAATCGTCACGTCATTGATAAGGCCCATTTTGAAGTGATGAAAGAAGGCGCGATTGTTTGTAATTCTGGTCACTTCGATTTAGAGCTCAATCTAGAGGCTCTAAGAAAAATGGCTAAATCGCGTCGCGAAGTGCGCCCTCTTATGGAAGAGTTCGTTTTGCCAAGTGGCAACAAAGTGTATGTTTTGGCAGAAGGACGTCTCGTCAATCTATCCTGCGCCGAAGGCCACCCTGCCTCTGTTATGGACATGAGCTTCGCTAACCAGGCTTTGGCTCTTGAATACCTGGCCAAAAACAAAGGCAAGTTGAGCGCAGGCGTTCACACTTTGCCCGTTGAAATTGACCAAGAAATCGCCGCCCTCAAGCTCAAGTCTTTGGGTATGGCTATCGATAAACTCAGTCCTGAAATGACCGAATACATGAACTCATGGAAATCAGGTACTTAAACTACCTGAGCTCTTGAATGAGCAATATCAAACAAAAGGCCCAGACAGTATGTCTGGGCCTTTTGTTATAAATCAAATTTTGATTTAGTTTATTTTCTGAAACATGTAGCCGATTCCACGAGCGGTCAAAATCAGATCAGGATTGGAAGAATCTTCTTCGAGTTTAGAGCGCAATCTACTGATGTGTACGTCAACTACTCTGGTATCGATTCTGTGGTCAGGTGGGTAAGCCCATACCTGTTGAAGAATCTCACCGCGTGAGTACGGTTTGCCTGAATTCGTGACTAGTAGTTCCAGCAAGCTGAATTCCATGCCAGTGAGGCGAATTCTTTCGTTCTTGCGTGTTACTTGACGCTTGTTGAGGTCGATTTTGAGGTTGCCGATGGTAATGACATTCGAACTCTTGCTCTGTCCAACTTCTTGGTGCCGTTCAACGGTGCGACGTAAAACAGCCTTAATACGAGCTTCTAACTCGCTTGGGCTGAATGGTTTAACCACATAGTCGTCTGCACCAATTTCTAAACCTTGAATGCGGTTAGAGACATCAGCGACTGCCGTCAACATAATAATAGGCGTGTCTGAGGTCTTGCGAATTTCGCGACAGACTTCATAGCCGTCCATTTTTGGAAGCATGACGTCGAGGATGACTAGGTCGGGCTGAAACGAGTTGAACTGCTCCAGCGCTTCTTGTCCGTCGGCTGCCGTTGCCACGTTATATCCGGCAAGCTTCAGGCGGGTTTCGAGGATGCGCCTAATTGAAGCTTCATCGTCTACAACCAGAACCTTTTCTTGTTCGGAAGTGTTATCCACTGCTTTATCCTTATCTAGACTGAATTTTGCCTGACTAAGTTCTTTAGTAAGTTATTTAAAGAATATACCACTATAAAGGTCCATTCCGAACTGACTCTTGTGGCCTATGGTCTCTTGACAGGCTATTGCTTGTTGTCGATTCAATATTAGCTTCGTTCTTTGTATGTAGACAATTTTTATTGATCGCAAATTAGTACAAGCTCAAGAAGGCACCTTGACATTCGGCAAAAAAGATAAGTAGAAAATCATGTCCCCACAGGTGGTGCCGTCTGCATATGGTTCTGGCATATCGGCTCCCTTGACATACATATTTACTATGGCTGATCGTGCACCACATCTGGTTGTCAGTTGCTTTTCTTCATTTATTTTGAAATCGGCATAAAGCCAATACTGGGCGGTATCTAGCGGGTTGTAAACAGCCGAGTGTTAAGCCAATGTTGAATGTATGGTGCCCTGACAAAAAGATTAGTGCATCTCCCAAGCAGTCGTGTTAAGCTTCTGTACTGGTCGGTCTTGTGCCGGCTTTACCATGAATGCTCCCAGTATTCGAAAGCAATCGGAAAACAGGTCGGGAGTTCATAGAGGGAGAGTGGAATGAATAAGCCCCAGTTGAGCTTAGCTTTGAGCCTATCAATAGTGCTGCTCCAAGCTAATTGGCTGCAGGCACAATCTGAGCCGCAAGGCGCTATCTGGCAGAGAATGGCCAGTTCTGCCAACTCGGCAGGAGCAGGTGTGTCCCGGTCAACTCAGAGAGTTGCCACAAATATCAAATTAGCTAGTGCTGCGAAGAAAGCGCCAGTAGCTAAGGTTGATGTAGTTGATGCAAGTCACGCAATGTTGTTCTTATCTAAAGGTAAGGATATCGGAGCTGGCGGTGCAGCCCCTGCAGCAGCCCTTACGATTCACCCCAGCTTGCCACTAGAGAGCATTAGTGCTGCTCCAGTAGAAGCTGCGGATCTTTCTCCGGCTACTGCCCCGGATATGGCCAGTCAACCTGAGATTTCTCAACCAGCCCCTCGCATTGCATCTCTGCCATCAAGCGCCGCGACCACTGCTTCTTCGAAACAGATGTTGGCCCAGCTTGCACCAGATCATATGCTCGCTCAAGCTGACCACACAAATCTCACACCGCAGCCAATACCGCCAGTGGTGACCGGTACTCTTGATTTTGAAGAGTACAAAGTAACCAACGTTATTGACTTGAAAGTTTCTCAATCACGTACCTTCAAATTGAAGAACAAGATTGTAAGAACATCGATTTCTGATCCTGGCGTCGCTGAACCAGTGGTAGTGGCTGAGAACCAATTGGTTCTTCTCGGTAAAGCTCCTGGTACCTCAACTCTAGTATTGTGGGACGACGCTGGTAACTCAGTTTCAATCGACTTGCGCGTTAGCCGCGATTACTCGCAGCTACAAGCAACCTTGCGTGAAATCGACCCCCGCATCATCGTCAAAGCTTTCTCAGTTGGTGGCTCTGACCGCGTACTTCTTACCGGTGATGTAGATCACCCCGAATCAATCATTAAAGCGTTCGCCGCTTCGAACGTATTTATGGATGACCGCGGTATGAACATTCAAGTTGCTAACAGCCGTTTAGTCGGTGGGCGAATTGGTGAAACTGGTGGCTCTGGTGCTGGTGGTGCTGGACAGTCTGGACAATTGGCTACAATCGGCTCTGTTGACCGTTATACATTCTTTGGTAACAATGCCAACAACATTGGTAAAGCCCAGGTGATGGTATCTGACGGTGGTCGCGTAACCAGCTTAGTTAAAGTGCGCAAAGTGCCTTTGATTGTTCTGCATGTGACCTTCATGGAAATGAACACTTCGGCTGCCAGAGAATTGGCTGTTTCGATGGGCTTCGGTATGGCCAACAAGACCTTCTCATTCGGTGTCGGTGGTTCTATCAATGGCTCTCCTGCCGTTCCACTTACCTCTGCTCCTGGTCTGCGTGGCTACGCTCCAACCGCTGTCGGTTTCACTAGTGTTAACTCCGCCGCTGTCGCGAATACAGGTACTCTGACTGCCCAACCATCTCCAGGTCTTGGTAATCAAAGCTTTAACAATAGTGGTTACGTTGTTCAGCCTGTGAGCTTCTTCAGTACATCAGCTGGTGGTTCAGTCGGCAATGGTATCGGCCAAGGTCAGATTATTACTGCCAGTGGTCTGCTATCTCAGTCTGTATTGCTCGGTGCACCTGGTGGTGTTTCGTTCAGTGCCGCTAACGCAGCAAACATATTTACCGCTAATTCAAGCTTTGGTAACGGCACAATCTTCTCTCTCAATCCAACTGTACAAGGTGTTATTTCATCGAGAAGAGCAAGAGTATTGGCTGAGCCAACTCTCGTGACCTTATCTGGTGAACGTGCTTCCTTCTTAGCTGGTGGCGAAATCCCAATTTTGCAAGCCGTAGCTGCTGGTGGTACCGCTCAACAATCGGTTGTGTTTGAGCCTTTCGGTATGCGAATCAACATGATTCCTGTGCTGCAAGAGAATGGCATTATCAATCTTGAGATCTCACCTGAAGAAAGAATTATCGCCAATAACCTTTCCTTCTCCTTGTTCGCTAACGGTACCGGCGTAGTTCCTGGTTTCACCACCAGAAAAACTCAGACCATTGTTGAACTTAAGCCAGGTCAAGAACTATATATCGCTGGCTTGGTCTCAACTAACATCGGTAGAGAAGTAGCTAAGTTGCCTATCTTCGGTGAAGTGCCAGTGCTTGGTGCCCTGTATCGTTCAAAAGCATTCAACAAGAACGAAAGCGAACTTGTTGTATCTGTTAGACCTGAAATCATCTTGCCAGGTACACCTGGTCAGTTGAAACTTCCTGAAGAAATTGGTCGCACAGAGGGCCCTCGTGACATGAATCTGTTCCAAGTTGAGCCAACCGTGCTTGACGAACGTCACTTCACCAGTGGTCGTGCAGAACGTCACCAGAAGACCTCACCGACCTTGCCTGATGGAGCTCCAGTTCCAGATAACGAATAAGTTCGATAGTTCGAAGTCGACAATCAGTAGAGAAAGAGCAGCGATGAGCTGCTCTTTCTTTTTGTCATTTTTTTCTTGAAATTTGTTCATTTTTAGGTTGTGAGTTTACAGACAGTCCCTTGACATACATGCTTGCTATTACCGATAGTGCACCATCGGTGGTTGTCATTGGATTTTTCTGTTTTACTTCGCAAACATCCAAGAACGCCGGTATTGCTTATCTTTGGCGTTTGTCAAGAAAGAAGTGTTAAGTCAGTGTTGAATGTATGGTGCCTGGTGCGAAAAGATTAGTGCATTGCTTGAGCAGTCGTGTTAAGCTTCTGTACTGGTCGGTCTTGTGCCGGCTTTACCATGAATGCTCCCAGTATTCGAATGCAATCGGAAATCAGGTCGGGAGTTCATAGAGGGAGAGTGGAATGAATAAGCCCCAGTTGAGCTTAGCTTTTAGTCTATCGTTGGTCCTACTTCAAGCTAATTTGCTGTCGGCACACGCAGAGCCGCAAGGAGCGATTTGGCAGAAAATGGCCAACTCGCAAGCTGCAGGCGCTTCTAAAGTGTCTAAGCCAGCTCAGAAAGTCAGTTCGGTCAAAAGAACTGCACCAGTAATTAAGAGTGACTCCGTAGACGGTAGTCATGCCATGTTGTTCCTTCCAGCAGACAGCACGGCAGCAAGTGCTAGCACTGCAATGGCGATTCATTCGGCAAGCCCGATTGAGAAAGCTGTTGCCGCTCCTGTTGCCTCTGGTGCCGTTAGCGGTTCATCAAGGCAAGCAGCTGCTCAGTATGCTCCAGACCAAGTGGTGGCCCAGGCTGCTGACCAGAGCACTTATGTTACTGCTCAGCCGATACCGCCTGTGGTGACCGGTACTGTTGAGCTCGAAGAATTCAAAACAACAAATGCCATCGATTTAAAAGTGTCTCAATCGAGAACTTTTAAGTTTAAGAACAAAATTGTTCGTACTTCAATTTCTGACCCAGGAATTGCAGAACCAGTCGTAGTTTCTGAAAACCAAATGGTTTTGCTTGGTAAAGCACCTGGCACATGTACCATGTTGCTTTGGGACGATGCTGGTAATTCAATCAGTGTCGACCTTCGAGTGAGCCGTGACTACACTCAATTGCAGACAACTCTTCGTGAAATTGACCCACGTATTATTGTTAAAGCTTTCTCGGTTGGTGGCTCTGACCGGGTTCTCTTAACTGGTGATGTCGACCATACTGAATCAATAATTAAAGCCTTTGCTGCTTCGAACGTCTTTATGGACGATCGCGGTATGAACATTCAGGTTGTTAATAGCCGAATCGTTGCTGGTCGTATTGGTGAACAAGGTGGTACCGCTGGTGCCGGCGGCCAGACAGGTCAGTTGGCGCAGCTCAACTCAGTAGATAAGTACACTTTCTTCGGTAATATTCCGAACAACGTCAGCAAAGCTCAAGTAATGGCCTCCGACGGTGGCCGCGTTACTAGTCTTGTGAAAGTGCGCAAGGTGCCGCTAATTGCACTGCACGTGACTTTCATGGAAATGAATACTTCTGCTGCTCGTGAACTTGCTTTGCAGCTAGGTATTGGTTATGCCGGTAAATACTTCAACTTCGGTGTTGGTGGTACCGGTACTTCTACCCCTGGTTCCGTGTATAGCTCACAAACAGGTAGTCGTTACCGCCAGAGCATGCAAGGTACTGGAAACCCCAACGCTCCTGGCCCGATCAATAGTTCAGTTGTTACCGTTCAGCCAAGCCAGCCGAACGCATTCCCCGGAAGTCAGGTATATGGTGTTGGCGGCGTAGTACAACCTGTGTCATTTGTCACTCCTACCTATGTGACAGGTGTTGGCCAAGGTAACATCGTTGCTGGCGCTGCTGCTCTGCTCTCGCAATCAGTATTGCTTGGTGCCCCTGGTGGTGCCAACTTGAACGCTAACAACTTGTTCAACCTCTTTACTGGTATTTCAAACCTCGGTTCGTTCTCGATTAACCCAACTATTCAGGGTATTATCTCGAACAGAAGAGCAAGAGTACTGGCTGAGCCAACATTGGTAACTATCTCCGGCGAAAGAGCATCGTTCTTAGCTGGTGGAGAAATTCCAATCGTTCAACAGATCGCGACAGCTGGTGCTGCCCTGCAGTCAGTTACTTTCGAGCCATTTGGTTTGAGACTAAACATGATTCCAGTGCTGCAAGAAAATGGCACCATCAACTTACAGATTTCGCCTGAAGAGCGCATCATCGCTCCTGAACTAGCGTTCTCTCTCGGTTCTGCTGCTTCATCAATTCCAGGTTTCACCACAAGAAAGACCCAGAGTATTGTTGAACTCAAGCCTGGTCAAGAACTTTATCTCTCCGGTTTGGTCACCACCAACAGCGGTAGAGAATTGACCAAGACACCACTTCTCGGTGAAGTTCCAGTTCTAGGCGCTCTGTACCGGTCTAAGGCTTTCAATAAGAACGAAAGTGAACTTGTGATTGCCGTCAGACCAGAAATCATCCTTCCAGGTACTCCAGGTCAGCTCAAGCTTCCTGAAGATATCGGTCGGGTTGAAGGACCTCGCGACATGAACATCTTCCAAGTTGAACCGACTGTAGTTGATGAACGTCACTACTCATCGGGTCGGGCAGAACGTCACCAAAAGACTTCGCCAACCTTGCCTGAAGGTGCTCCAGTTCCTGATAACGAATAAGACTGAGTTCATTCCGATTGCATGATAACGAGAAGGGAGCATAATGCTCCCTTCTTTTTTTTGTTGAAGCTGTTAAACTTTAGCTATGCAACTACGTCTAATGGCCCCCAGAGCCTCTCTTCAAGTTTTATTTCCGTTTCTGTTGGTGTTTGCCTTGTATCTCTGGCAACCATTGCCTCTTGTCTCGGCCGCCTTCGCCGCAAAAAAGCTTTTACTGCCGCCAGTTTATGGCGATCATATGGTGCTGCAACGCGATAAACCAATTGTGGTTTCAGGCAAGGCTGTGCCTGGTGCCGCTGTGCAAGTTGACGTGGCTGGTACTGTCACCGCCACCATTGCTGACGTCAATGGTAAATGGCGTGTGATTGCTCCTGCCCGCTCCATTGGCTCACCTTTTTCTATTACGGTGTCGTCTACCGGTGAGACCATTGCCTTCAATGATGTACTTGTAGGTGACGTTTTTCTCTGTGCTGGTCAATCAAATATGTTGCTTCCAGTTAGCGCAACAAAAGACTGTCGCAATTTGACTACACTTAAAAGTGACACCACTCGCTTTTTCAATCTGAGCAAGGGAGACCGCATAGATCTATTTTTCAACGCTGCCAAAGAGGCTAACCTTGAGGGGCGGACTGAGAAAGAGAACTACTATGATGGTGAAGGGTTCAAGTGGATAAATGCCAATGATCCAGAAATTGAAAATCGCTCAGCAATAGCGGTGGTGTTTGCTCATAGACTGAGACAAATGGTCAAAGAGAATATTCCTATCGGCATTGTGCAGTGCACCATTGGTGGTACTAATATTCAAAGTTGGATTCCCTCCGCCGATATTCCGTCTAAATATGTTGATACCAAGACATCCACCCCAGTGGGTTATGTCTACGAAAAGTATCTGGCACCAATGTCTGGGCTCAATTTTAAGGCTGTGCTTTGGTATCAAGGCGAGTCTGACGTTGAGCGCTTCACGTTTTATCCACGTCTATTTGCCATTATGACTCAGCAACTGCGTAAGCATTTTTCGCCCGATATGGCTTTCTTTCTTATTCAGCTACCAAATTGGGGCGCTAAGAACACTATTGTTCCAAGTTTGACAGCTTACTTTAGAGAGGCGCAGCAGAAAGCCAGTATGGTTCCAAATTGCTTCTTGGTGCCTACTCTGAATTCTGAAGTAACCGATTACGCTGAGTTACATAGCAGCAATAAATTTGCGGTGGGAAACAATGTCGCTCAGATGGTTGCAGGGCAGATTTATCACATTGAGCACGCGCTGACGCCCCGTTATGCTACTGCTGAGAAAGTCGGCCCTGAGCTGAAAGTGACATTTTCATATCTTGATAGTGGTTTAGAGCTGCGTGGCAAAAAGCCAGCTGCTTTTGAGATCGCTGGAGCAGACGGAATTTTTAAGCCGGCTAAAGCAAGGTTAGAAGGTGACGCTCTGTTTCTCTCGAGTGCCTTAGTGCATGAGCCTGAGTACTGTCGCTATGCCTGGGCAGACAATAGCGAAGCGGCTTTGTTTAGCAAAACCGGATTGCCAGTTTCACCTTTCCGTTCAGACACATTGCCATTGGTGGGCAACAAAGCAAAAATGATGGAAATGCTTATTTATAAACACTAAGCTAAGGCTAAAAGACTATTTCTTCCGTTGTGCCTTTTTGGCCAATTTAGCTTGATACTGTTCCATAAAATCGCTGGATTCACGCGGAAACTGACTGGTGAAAATATCGAGCACTAGTTTGACAGCAGTTGAAAGAAACTCTTCTCTCTCGTATTCGGGCATGTAGCAATTGGCTAAGCCGATTTTGTCTACGATTTTAAGTAGACCTTTTTCGGACAAGCGCACCATTGTTGTCATTACAGTTGTGTATGCGATATCGCGATCTTGTCGCAAGGCGTCATATACTTCTCTGACAGTCACTGTCGGATTGGCTAGTTTCCATACTAGCTCCATTATTTCGCATTCCAGATCGCCTAAGAATTTTCGCAGGCCTTTCTGGTTAAATCGAAAAGAGGCGTTTTCGTCGTTTAATCGCATAGTTTTTCAATTGGTAAACACTACTAGCTATCGTAACATATCCTTTGACTTACAATAGTAATATTTCTTTCCTCAATGAGAACCTCAAATACTTATGTCTGCTAATCACTTTGCACCTCTTGCTAACTCGGTGGCTCCACGCCCAGTGGTCTTTCTTGACCGAGATGGCACTCTGAATGTCGAGGCTGGTTATATCAGAGAGGTGGAGAATCTCAACTTAATCGAAGGGGCTGGGGCAGCTATCGCCAAGCTCAATCAAGCTGAGGTGGCCTGCGTGCTTGTCACCAATCAAACTGGAGCGGCACGGGGTTACTATCCAGAGAGTCATATAAACGCTCTGCATGAGCGTCTCGTCAAGCTTCTGGCTCAATCTGGCGCCCACCTAGATGCCATCTATTATTGTCCCCATCTCTCCCGGGAGGAAGGTGGAGTAGTAGCACCGTACGATATTGCCTGTAGTTGCCGCAAGCCTGGTCCTGGTTTAGTTGAGCAGGCTTATCTGGATCATCCAAATTTAAGTAGAGACTTAGCTTTTGTCGTTGGTGATAAAGCCACAGACGTTGAGTTAGCTGTCAACTGCGCAGTCAAAGGTGTATTAGTCGAGACCGGCTTCGGCAAGGACGTGCAGTCAGGCGCCTATCAATGGCCGGTTAAGCCAGACTTTCAGGCCAGCTCGATTGTCGAAGCTGCTGAGTGGATATTAGCGTCAATCAGGAAGGTCTAGACTCTCGATCTCAGGAGAAGACTGACTTCGGTCAATAAATTTGGAATGTCAAAAGGTTTTGGTAAATACAAATCCGCGCCGGCTTCCAGAGCAAGAGACTGATCCGGATGCGATGTCGCCATGACGATCCAAATTTTGGAGAGAACATCGTCGGCTTTTAAAGCACGGCAGAGATTCCAACCATCCATTTTTCGATCAATCAGATTTGACTCTAGCAAAATTAGGTCTGGTGGCTCAAAGCGAGCCAGCTCTAGTGCATCATCGGCTGAGCTTGTTACTTGCACCACGTAGCCTTCAAGGGCGAGAGTTTCTTGTAATAAACAGGCCATGGCGCCGTCTGGTTCTACTACTAGAATGCGCGATATGCGCTCTATTAGTGTGGCTGGGTCTGAATTATTGTGACTATGCAGCATTCCTGCCAGATATTGACTTTGGCCTTGACCGGAGCTGGCAGCGAGAAGTTCTTCTTCAATGTTGCTATCGGAAACCCAGAAGGAGCCTTGTCTTTGCTTGGCGACATTGCGATGATCTCGGGCTGTCGTGAGTACATCAATATACGATTGAAATTTCTTGACGGTATTGCTGACGATACCAATCGCAATTGAAATAAGAGGAACTCTGCGGCGTATTCCGCCGCGCCCTGTCGAGATCAGGTAGCCTCTAGCAATATCACCCTTTGGATAGAATCTAGAGCTGACATTGTCGAATTGTTGGCAAATTAGCTCTGCTTTTCGCTCTGCCACTTCTGGTCTAGTGACCATGATAAAGTCGTCTGCTTCTAGGTGACCGACGAACTCAGTTTCGTCAGCACAATCAAGTAAAATTGCGGCAAGAGCCTTAATTAACTGGTCTCCGGCTAGGTCGCCATAGGTTTCGTTATAAACTCTGATTTTGTTCAAATCGAGAGAGAGGACAGACCAAGCCTTATCTGAGTAAAGGCATTGCTCTAGCATGCGACGAATTAGATTTGGACCCGGTAGCTGTGTTAAGGGGTTTGAAAATTCTTCTTGCCTGCGCCTCAGGTGGGCGAGAACCCTTATGGCAAGTTCATTCTTGTCGATTGGATCGCCGAGCACATCATCTGCGCCATAGCGGAAAGCATTGATTCGTTCTGTGACATCGGTAGAAGGATGCAACAGCACTAGCACCGGTCGTGGTGGCGCAAGAGTTGCTCTAATTTGTTGGCAATAAAGCCTGCCATCACCTGAACTTACACCATCAAGTTGATTGGGCAAAATTATGATATCTGGATGGAGAAAAGACAACAGTTCGTTGGCCTCTTCAAAAGAGGTGACGGCGTGAACTTTGCTACCAGTTTTTTCTAAAACAGATGAAAACTCGGCAGCTAGTCTAGCTTGGTTGATAATTAAAATTACGGGGGTGGGAAGAAGCACTTAGTCCCTCCCTCTGGCAGCTTGTTGTTCTAAAGTCGCGGCCGGCAGTTTTACCGTAAAAGTAGTATTGCCTGGTTGGCTTGCCACGCTGATTTGACCACCGAGAGCGAGGCACAACGAACGCGTGATGTAGAGACCTAAACCAGTGCCTTCAGTTTGTCGCACCAGCGGATTGTCAAGGCGACCAAACTTAGAAAAGACTTGAGGCAAATGCTCTTCGGGTATGCCCACCCCTTCATCGCTAATTGAAAATTCGACCATTTCAACGTCGCTGCTGTTCTTTTCTTTTTCTTTCTCTTTTTCGAGCCCCCTGGCCGAAATAGTGACTGTGGTGCCAGCCGGAGAATATTTGATAGCGTTGTCAATTAAGTTGGTAAGGATCTGCTCTAATCTGTCGGCATCTGCCCAAACAGGTGTGAGGCCAGCAGGCACGCTCACTATAACCTTGTGATTTTTAGCTTTGTCAGTGAGGTTCTGTTGTACTCGTTCAATGGCATCTCGCGGATCAATAGCTCTTACAGTCAATTGCAGCTTTTTAGACTCTAGTCTTGAGACGGCAAGAATGTCTTCTACTAGCCGCGTGAGCCGGTCTGCTTGATCTTTGATGATGCCAACGTAGCGTCTTTGTTGCGATACATCGAGCCTATCACCAGCTCTCAATATAGTGTCGGCAAAGCCCTTGATACTGGTGAGTGGAGTGCGCAGCTCATGGGAGACCGTGCTGACAAATTCGGTCTGGGCTTGTTGCAATGAGTTAGCTTGAATGACATAGATTATGGTCAAGTAGCCCCATGGGGCATCTTTTGCGCTTGAGTCAGTTAGTGGAAAACGCGAGGCTGGCATGACGAACTCGGCACCAGCACGTGTTAGCACCGTGACTGGTTTGGGGTCGCTGTCTTCTTCGCCCGAAACTTCTTTGCTGTTGTCTGGCTCTTCGTGACCTTGCCAATCAACCATTGTGCCCAGTTGATGGCCGACAATTTCGTCTATCTCAGCGCCTATGAGCCGGGCAAATGATGGGTTGGTTGTAGTGATTAATCCCGCGACGTCTGTTACGACAACAGCATCTGCGGAATTAAGCAGAAGGGTGCGATATATTTCTTCTGTCTTAATTGACACGGTATTTTTTCACTACAATTACTTCTTCCTGAAATCTAACTTAGCATTAGATATAGGGGCATTTTCGCATTACAACCTATCCTTAAGGTTTAGCGCATTAATTGCACACTTTGTGTACCTTAAGTACTGTCGGTCAAATCAAGCAGTAATTTAAGACGATTCTCGTCTGTGAGAAAACGATAGCCAATCAAAGCCTCAAAAGCAGTGGCCTGCCTCATAACGCTCTGCTCGACATTGCGCCTGAAGCCTGCAGGCTTTAGATTGCGGGCCCGTCTGACGATGTCGAGCTCGTCATCGGTGAGATTGGGCTTAAGTACCTCTAACAGTCGAGCTTGTTCTTTCGAATTCACTCTAGAGACAACTTGTTCGTGTAGCTTTTTCACTGTGACTGAAGCTAAAAGCTCACGTTCTCTTTCAAACAATTCAAAAACAGCGTCGCCAAGATGAGCTAGGCTGCGCAGCGGAATCTCTTTGACTTGCCTGAGCCTGTCTTGTTCGCTGAGCGCCTTGAATGTTTGGCCGAATAGCATTTTTACTTACGGCCTGTGCGTTTTGCCAATACTTCTGCCAGCGCTTGCCAGGCAAAATTAGGAAGAGATTGGGCCATGCGGCTCAGACGCCAAGGTTCTTTCAACAAACGATAAAGCCATTCACAATGAAACTTTTGAAAAGTAATGGGTGCTCGCTTGACGAATCCTGTCCAGACATCGAAGCTCCCGCCAACACCAATCATCACCGCCTGTGGAAAGAGTTGCCGGTAGCGGTCAATAAAAAATTCTTGTTTCGGTACGCCCAGAGCTACAAGAACAAGTTTAGGTCTCGTCTCTGCCATTTTTTCAAGTATTTCTTGCTCTTTTGTTTTGTCAAAGAAGCCATTTTGAAAAGCCACAATTTTGATACCAGGATGCAGTGTGGGCAATTCTTCTACTAATTTGTCCATTACTTCTGGTCTGCCACCGATTAAGGCCACTTCTTGGCCGAGACGGGCTGCACTAGCGAGTGCACTAGCGGCCAGTTCTATGCCCGGTAGCCTTTGTACTTGCGAATTTTTTGCTTCTGCTAGTCTCAAGGCCCAGACGACTCCAGCTCCGTCGGGCACGACCAAATTAGCCTTGCGAATGATGCGATCTAGCTCTTTATCTTTTTGAGATGCCACGACCATTTCGGCATTAATAGTGACCACATGAAGAGCTCTGTTTTCGCGCCAGGCTTCTTCAATTACTTCAATGGCGGCACTCTCGCTGACTAGGTCAACAGGGTAACCGAGGACATGATCTCTAGTTTTTTCTACTTGCAATGGCATATTTTTTTCGGTGACATCTGTGGTTCAGGCGAGGATTTTAGCGATAAGTGCACCATTCTGGCAAGCCGCTTCGCGGCAATTTCGGGCTTCAACATTTGCTAGTGAGCTCAGTTGAGAATAATTAGTTAGGGCTGATTCTATAGTGGCAATCCAATCTTTGTTGCCTTCGTGGTCTTCGTTCTCTTGATTGGGATTGAACTTTAGATTGGGCTGTGCAAATTGATTGAGGATAATTTCGACTTTTGCATCATAAGATATGCCTACAACTGGTTTGCCATTGGCCAGAGACATAATTAGTGAGTGCAGGCGCATACCAATTACCATATCGAGCGATGCTATTAGAGCAAGCCATTGGCTAGGCAGAAGTTTAGTTTCTGGAGCTAACCAGATTATTTGATTTTTGCCATGCCAGAGATCCGCGAATGAGCTTAAAATTGGCCGGTCTTGCTCGTCTTGCAGCGGCAACATGACTAGTGTCGCCGACTGGTCGAGTGAGCTTTGCAGTGTTTCTACTAATTTTCTTAGGTGGGATTGAGAGAACCCGGCGCCCGTGCGCAGTGAGATTCCAATAAGGCTTGGTTTGCCTTTGCTAGCAGGAGGTACGGTAATCTGTTCAGACACTGCTTGGGGCGGCGTAGATGGTTGTAGAGCCCAGACAGGGTCAGCAGTTCTAATGCTTTTTGTCTTTAGCCCCCATTGCTCAAGCATTTTGAAAGACTTGTCGTCACGCACACAAATTTTGTCGGCCAATTGCAGAAACTGTTTTGTCAGACTTTGACTAATCGGCTTGTTTAATGGCCCCAAGCCCTGAGCGTAGATAAGAATTTTGCTGCCTAGTAGGCGGGCCAAGGCGATTAGGCCACCGTAATAAATAATTGACTTTAGCGAATGGGTGTCTTGAAATAGACCCCCGCCACCGCTGATAAAGAGCCTGGTACGTGGAAGCAGAGCAACTATATCTTTCAAGCTCCAACGGTTGACGCTGTCCACTGCAAACTGTTGGCTAGTCAGTTGCGGATTGTTTGACAGTACTACGATGTCTTTTGGGTTGATACTAGCGGCTTTCACTTCACTGACGAGCTGCTCTAAGATGGCTTCGTCGCCAAGGTTGTCGAAGCCGTAGTAACCTGATATCAAAACAAGTGAGCGAGCCATAAAAAATCTTTCTCTGGAAGCCTTAGCTGTTCTGGATCTTAGCACTTGCTTCACTAGCTTTTGGCCTGGTATATGCCCTGGCGTATGTTCTGGCTATATTGTGCTGCATGCTGCTTTTGCCATATGATCAATTGATGGCAGCAGATTTTGTTAGCGTAAGTATTGATTTGGCCGAAGGCTTGATTGCTAGAAGTGGTATTTGCTCACTTGGCAGCGTCGAAGCCAGCTGGTTTGAAGTTACACCAAAAACGGCAGAAGACCTGAGCCTTGTGCTGCGCCCCTCAAGCCAGTCAGAGCAGAGCTATTCTTTCTTTCCTGGGTTACTTGATATTGATGCCTTAAGAGCTGACAGCGTCAATATATTTATCGATTTTTCTGCCCTCAATGCTGTGCGTGAGCATGTCACCAGCGATCTAGTTATTGCTTGCGAAACTGGACTAACAATAACGGCATTGAATAACTATTTGAGCCAGTTTGGCCAGCGTTTTCCTGTTGATATGGGTGTCGATAGTAACGTGTCATTGCTTGATCTGATTTTGACAGGTGATGGTGGCTACCTCGAGACTGGTTTTGGTTTTCTGCGCAGTCAAATACTCGGACTTGAATCTGTCTATTCTGACGGCAGCGTTTTGAAGTCTGGCGGCAGAGTCGTGAAGAACGTCACAGGATTTGATGTTACAAAATTAGTGATCGGCTCCAGAGGAGCTTTTGCATTTCCTTATTTAGCGTATTTGCGATTAGCTGCTCTGCCGGAGGCTGTTGCTAGCTATTCAGTCAAGTCTAAATCAAACGATTCTACGGAACTACTGGCGGTATCAACTCGCTTGCTCTCTACTGGTTTGCCCTTGTCGGCGCTCGAAATTGTTGAAATAGAAAATGAATATCAGCTGATAGTGCAGGTTGAGGGACCATCACAATTGGTATCAGATCTGAGCAGGCAATTAGAGAGAGAGCTTAGCGGCTTTAACGTTCTATTGATTGATAATGTGCAGTCGCAGAGTATTCTGAGTAATTGCGCGGCTTCTTCGAATGATTACTCAGTAGAAGTTGCCGCATCACTTTCTCTTTTGCGCGAGTTGTTAGAGAGATTGCATGGTAAATCGAATAATAGAACACGTGGTCGATTGCGACTGAGACCAGCTTGTGGTCGTCTTTATCTGCATAGTAGCAGTAAAGAACAGGTGGACAGCGATTTAGCGCTGGTCACAACTATTTTGAATTCTTGTCGGCAAGCCACCGATGGTAGTGCCCTAGCAAACTGGGAAGCTTTGACATTTGCAGCTCGCTATGGACTTTTCAGAACTAAATCAAGACGCTTAGCCCTAACAAGTTTAGCTGCGGACAACTTATATAAGCGCATCAAGGAAAAGTTTGATGCCAAACAGTGTTTGAATCCTCAAGCCAATTTTGTAGGCTAAAAATATGACTGAATCAGATTCTGTAATTGAAATAAAAAATGGTGCAGCCACACTTAGTAAAGAGCTGCTTGATAGTTGTATTCATTGCGGTCTGTGCTTGCCGGCTTGTCCTACCTATTTAGCTACTGGCCGTGAAATGGAATCGCCCCGCGGTAGAATTTATTTGCTTTCGAAATGGCAAGAAGAAGGTGGTGAGCTGGCACCACGTGCTATCGAACACCTAGAATCGTGCCTTGGCTGTTTAGGTTGCCAGACTGCTTGCCCCTCTGGTGTTAAATATGAAGCTATTCTAGATCAAGCGCGACCACATTTAGCTGCTCACCGAAATTGGCTGACCCGGCAGATTATGCGCTTTTCTTTTGGCCAAATTTTGCCACATTATGGACGTTTGAAAATACTAGGGATAATGCTGCGCGCGGTACAAGTGCTTAAGCTCGACAGTTTAGTTGCCAATCTCCCTTGGGTTAAGAGCGGCCCACCCCTTTTGCGAAAAATTGCAGATTTTCAAATGTTCACTCCGGTAGTGGCTAAGCATATTCCACTTGCGAAGAAATCATGGAAGGCTGGAGCTAAGATTGGCAGCGCTAAATTGTTTAGTGGTTGTGTCATGGATATTTTTTATAACCATGTCAACCATGCCGCTTTGCGTCTTATGGTTAGGCAAGGAACAGTTGTCGAAGTACCACCTCAAACCTGTTGTGGTGCGCTAGCTTTCCATGCCGGAGAGTTAGATATTGCCATTGATTTGGCCAAACAAAATATAGATTTGTTTGCGCCGTCTACAGACAACATTGTTGTTACTTCAGCCGGTTGTGGTGCCATGCTTAAGCATTATGGCCACTTGCTTTCAGACGATCAGTTGTACCGAGAAAAGGCTCAATCTTTCTCTCTGCGAGTGCAAGATATCTCCGAAAATTTAGCACTCGGTAAATTTCCTGCTGTTGCCAATACTGGCCAGAGTGATTGCAAAAGTCATATGGTCTATCACGCCGCCTGTCACTTAGCCCATGCTCAAGGTGTGCGTGTTCAGCCGCAAGAATTGCTCAGTGCAGCAGCGGCAACCACCGGCGCTCACCTCTATGATTTGCCTGAGGCCGAGCATTGCTGCGGCAGTGCTGGAATCTATAACCTTCTCAATACTTCTCTTAGTTTAAAAGTGCTAGAACGTAAGATGAACTTTATCGAAGATTCAGGCGCTGATGTGGTTGTCACCAGTAATCCTGGCTGTTTGCTTCAGCTTGAAGCCGGTGTCAAGGCCAGAGGGCTAAATGTCAAGGTAAAGCATTTGGCAGAAGCGCTAGACGATGCCTTCGGTGATAGAACTTCTTAAATCATTAGAAGCTCAATATCTTGGGCTTTTCGCTCGCCGATGAGTCTATAATTTTTCATTGGCAGCTATATGAAAGGTCAACAGTGACTAACCTTGTTCCGCACCGCAAAGTCGAACTTTTTGAAAATGATATTAGCGACGAGCGCCTAAAGCATTACCTGACTAAATCGGTAGTGGCAATAGATACAGAGACCCGCGGGCTCATCATCAGACGCGATCGCTTGTGTTTAATTCAAATTTGCGATGATGAGGGAGTGGTCAGTTTTGTTCGCTATAAAACGGCAGCAGATCTCGATGCCAAGGCCTTATCAAATGTGAAAAAACTCTGCCAAGCGCAAAATGTACTAAAGCTTTTCCATTTTGCTCGTTTTGATGTCGCTGTCCTTAAATACTATCTCGACATTGAAGTAGCTCCAATTTTCTGTACAAAAATCGGCTCTAAGTTGATACGTACTTACACTGACAAGCATGGTCTGAAAGACCTTGTCAAAGAGCTCTTGGGCATTGATCTTGATAAATCTAATCAGACTAGTGACTGGGCCCAACCTGATTTGACAGAAGATCAAATTGAGTATGCCGCCAATGATGTGCGCATGCTCCTTCCACTTTATACAAAAGTTTTGTCAATGCTTGAGCGAGAGAAACGCTTAGAGCTGGCGCAGAAGCTCTATCAAGCTTTACCGACAATTTGTGAGCTTGATATATTGGGATGGAATGGCATTTTTGAGCACTAGGTCTATCATTCGAGTCTTTGAATTATTTTGTTAGTAGCAGCCTATAGGAACGTAAAAGCGCAATGGAAAAGCTAATCTACGAGAAATCACAAGCTGGCAGAAGAACCGAAATTCTTCCCAAGCCTGGAGTGCCACACAAAGCTCTAGATACGATTATTCCGAAGGGCTATATTCGAGAGACTGCAGCCGCTCTGCCGGAGGTAAGTGAGCTAGAGGCTGTACGACACTTCGTCAAACTCTCTCACCTCAATCATTGTATTGATACAGGCTTCTATCCTTTGGGCTCATGTACGATGAAGTACAATCCAAAAATCAACGACGCCATGGCCGCCTTAGAAGGTTTCAGAGAGCTTCACCCCAATCAACCAGAAGACCAAGTTCAGGGCGCCTTAGAGCTGCTTTATCTGCTTGAACGTTCAATCTCAAATATTGTCGGATTGCCAGCGGTTACCTTGCAACCAGCTGCTGGTGCCCATGGTGAGATGACTGGCTTGCTCTTGATTAGAGCTTACTTTGAATCAAAAGGCGATCTCAAACGCCGCACAGTTATTGTTCCTGATACTGCCCATGGTACCAATCCAGCTACTGCTGCTTTGGCCGGTTTTGACGTTGTCGAAATTAAGAGCAACGACCGCGGCCTTGTTGATATCGAGGCATTGAAAGCGGTGCTAGGACCTGATACAGCTGCGATCATGCTAACTAACCCGAACACACTTGGCCTCTTCGAAGAAGAAATTATGACCGTGCAAAAGTTGGTGCACGAAGCTGGTGGTCTGCTCTACTATGATGGCGCTAACTTAAACGCCATTATGGGCTTGGTTCGCCCTGGTGATATGGGCTTCGATGTCTGCCACCTCAACTTGCACAAGACCATGTCTACGCCACACGGCGGCGGTGGTCCTGGTGCCTGTGCAGTGGCCTGCCGCGATATTTTAGAGCCATTTTTACCGAAGCCAGTGGTCAAGAAAACCGGCGATCATTATTCTCTTGATTGGGATAGAGCTCAATCAATGGGCAAGATCAAAGGTTTCTACGGTAACTTTGGTATTTTGGTTCGTGCTTACGCTTATATTTTGGCTCACGGAAAAGGCGGTCTCTGTCAGGTTTCTAAAGACGCCATTCTCAATGCCAACTATCTCAAGGTCAAGCTCAGCCGCGCCTTTACTGTGGCCCATGAGCAAGCTTGCATGCACGAATTTGTTTTGTCGGGCGTCAAGCAAAAAGAGCGTGGGGTTTCTACAGCTCAGATGGCTAAGCGCTTGCTCGACTTTGGTGTACACGCACCAACTGTCTACTTCCCTCTAGTTGTTCCAGAAGCGATGATGATTGAGCCAACTGAAACTGAAGCCAAAGAAATGCTCGACCGCTTCGCTGATATCATGCTGCAAATTGATAGAGAAACTATTGAGTCGCCAGACATTGTGAAAAACGCACCGACCAATACACCGGTGGGCAAGCTTGATGAAGCCACAGCTGCACGCAAGCCAAATCTTCGCTGGAGTCCTAATTAGATAGGGCCTAATTAGATAGGACCTGATTTAAACTATATTGTCGAATTCCATCGCCAATTTTAGGTAGGTCATGCGTTCTTTGATGCGGGCGATTTCGCGCTTGGTGCCTTTGATTGGAACTAGACCACAAAGTGCCACCAAATTGATAAACATCAATGGTGTCGCTGCGATCATCATTTTGGTCAGCTCATCACCAGCGAACTCGACGTAGCACTTAACTGTGATGAATAGACCAATCATATTAGTGACAAGAAAAACAATGTAGTGAAGGAAGAGAAAAATACGTTCTCTCAACTCTGCTGCCATAAGAGAAGCCATTTCTGCTCTCATCTCGGGCGGAACTATTCTGCGACTGTTCTTGGCAAAACTAGGAGTGGACTTGCTTACAGTTTGAGCAGCTCTAGCGTTGGCTGCGTTGGAGGCGTGAATAGCGTTGCTGCTGATGGTCGGGTCGAAGGTGCCAGGCCCGAAGCGCGAGTGCATTCTAGGGGCTCCACAATTGCCGCAAAACTTTGAGCCTGAGTCAATTGCCGCAGAACAATGCATGCAAGAGACACTAGTAGGAGCAACTGAAAGCATCGTCGTGGCCAAATCAAAACCTCGTGGTTGTCGTGGCAGCTCTTGAATATATTCTGAGGCCAACTTGCCTATTTTGAGCAGTGACTAGAAATTTCTTAAGAAAGTCAAGACGCAAAAACTCTAGAACGCCCATAAATGGGCATCTTTCTGTATGCGCTTGTAAAGTGAAAAGCTTAAGAGGCGCGTTAGCGGCTCACTCTAACGTAATGAGTTTGTTAAGGAAGCGGCCGATTTGATCAGCTTAATGGCTGCGCTGCGGTTGAATTTACCATCAGTAAAGACTTCTTTGAAGATGGCCTGGCCCAAGAACTGATTGTTTTTCAACAGCAGGCGATGAGCAAAAGGCATGGCCGCATCGACAAAGTTGAACTTGGGATTGATCGCTAGGGCAATTCCTTCCAGAGTGAGCAGAGCTCTCATCACATAAGTGAATTCGGAGGGCAAGCTAAAGGGATAAGCGAAGCAAACTTCAGAGAAGTCAAACAGCATCTTGCGGAAGCGCACTTTGTTCATCCCTTCAGCAAAGCGAGCATCGATAATCGGTGTAAGGTCGCGGCAAAGTGCATCTCTATCAGCTTCGGGCTTGAGGAAGCCCATACCGACAAAATCATCTACCAAGTCACGATACTCTCGTTGAATAGTGTGGACAAAGGCGTTGATCATATGTTGCTTCAGTTCAGGACTGATGCGGCCCACCATACCAAAGTCAAAAATGCCCACCCGTCCATCTTCCATGATGCGCATGTTGCCTGGGTGCGGGTCTGCATGGAAGAAACCTTCTTCCAACAACTGGCGCAAGTAAAAATTGGCACCAGTCTTGGTGATTTCTTCGGCATCTAAGCCCATAGCAGCAATACCAGCCGCGTCATTGATCGGAATACCAGAGACATACTCAATGGTGAGAACGCGTCGGCCTGTCAATTTCCAAACAATGCGAGGAATGTAGATTCTGTCGAAATTGCGATACGAACTTCTAAATACATCAGCATTTCTGCCTTCGCGAATGTAGTCAATTTCTTCAAAAGTGGTTTTGGCAAATTCTTCGACAATACCGGGCCAATCAGTGTGGCGACAAAGGCTTGGATATTTCATTACTTCATCGGCTACAGCAGCAAGAATCTGCACGTCCATGACGATGATCGAACTGAGATTGGGCCGTTGTACTTTGACTACGACATCACGACCATCATGCAGAGTGGCTCTGTAAGCCTGCGATAGACTGGCTGCAGCAATTGGTTCGTTGTTGAATTCTTTGTAGAGGTCTTCTGGTTGCCCACCAAGCTCGCGCAAAATCGTGGCGCGGGCAATTTCAGTAGGAAATTGGTCAACGTTTTCTTGTAGCTTAGTTAGCTCAAGCATGGCGGGAAGAGGGAGTAAATCGGCCCGAGTGGAGAGTGTCTGACCTATTTTGACAAAAGTTGGTCCTAGAGCGTTTAAGCGTTTGCACAGCCAACGGCCAAGCTCGCGGTACTCCTCATAGTCTTGATTCGAAAGTGCGGCCTCTTCGATGTCTTCGACCACATCGCCACGAGTAGCGCGCTCAAATTCTTCTGCGTGAAACTTGCTAAAGCCTTTGACTGACCAAATGATAGTCCAAACAATCGGAACAACTCTCCAAGCTGCTTTCCAGCTCTGCAATTTGGCAATGCGGTTAAACACTTTGATTGTCGATAACAAAAGGCGCCAAGCGCTAACGTCTCTAAAGCTCTCCCTGATTGGGTTGAACTCGCTTGGATTGAAATCGATGTTGAGGTTCTGAATTGTCACTAAATCTGCGTGCCACTGCCTGGAGCTATAAGACTTCCTAAGTGTATAGCCTTATTGTATGTTGTCAGCAGGAAAGCGCAGAAATTTAAGATTCATGTGACATTGCTTAAATTTCGGAGATCCCTAATTTCGTTTATTGATAAGCAATTGCTGCATTTGGATGATTTCTTTCACCCCTTTGTTGGCCAACAACATTAGGTCGCCCAATTTTGCAGCGTCATATGGCTTATTTTCTGAAGTCATCTGCAGTTCAAGAATTTTGCCTGACTCTGTTAAGACGATATTGCTGTCCATTTCCGCTTGCGAATCTTCGCTGTAGTTCGGATCTAGCAATAGTTGGCCATTCAACTGCACAACTGATACAGCAGCCATGTGCTCAGTAATCGGCAATTCGTCAAAAACTCCGGCTTTACGCAGCTTGGCCAAAGCATCATAGAGAGCTAAGAAGCCACCGCAAATTGATGATACGCGGGTACCGGCATCGGCTTGGAGTACATCGCAGTCAATTGTGATAGTGCGCTCACCTAGAGCTCGGCGGTCAATTACAGCTCTGAGGCAGCGTCCAATTAAGCGTTGAATCTCATTGGTGCGGCCAGAGGCTTGGCCCCGGGTCACTTCCCGTTGCGAGCGCTGCAGAGTTGATCCGGGCAGCATTGAATATTCTGCTGTCACCCAGCCCTCACCTTTACCGATCAAGAATGCGGGCACTCTCTCTTCGATTTTGGCAGTGCAAAATACTTTGGTATCACCAATTTCGACGAGTACTGACCCATCTGCATTCTTGGTGAAATTTCTTGTAAATTTGACCGGTCTTAGCTGGTCCCATTGTCGGCTATCGCGCCGCTTATACATCAAATTCTCGCTTTCTAGTCGAAGCAAGACGTAAGTATATAACGTTGAGACGGTTGTTAGGCAATTAGTTTCGACCGAAACGTAGTCTGTTTACTTGGGCTGTACCGGTCACCACTAATTGCTTGCCTGATGTGACCTTGAGATCGGTGAAGCTGAAATGGATGTCATCTGATTTGGTGCCAAGGTTGGAAAGTCCGTTGATTTTCTTAACGAGAATTTCTGACAGCTGCGGAGAGATCTCTTGGCCGGCGGTCATTAGTTTGGTATCACCTAACTGTACCCAACCATCTTGAATCGATAATTGGCTCTCAAGCTGGGCAGCAATTGGCACTGCTAATTGAGCGATGCCGGCTTTGCCTTCGGCTGTCATGCTTACTTTGTTGTTGCGACCAAGGGCAACTGATGCTCCAGTTATGGTCAAGCCAAAATTGCCGCCAGCAGCACCAAGCAATCCGGCCAGCATGCCGCCTTTTTTTGTCACGGTGTAGGACAGTTTGTCGAGAGTGCTAGGGGCTTTCAAATATTTGTTCAAACTATCTTGGGTCACCAGAGCAGTCACTTGCGCTGTAGCCGGGCTGGTAAATTGCAAAACTCTTTGATTGAGCAAGAGACCGGTGTCGAATTTGAGGGCACCTTGGGTGGTGAGAGAGAGTTTATCGACAATGAAGTCTTCCATATTGCCGCCTTTGACTTCAACATCGAGTGATTTCAGCTCGCCTAAGTTGAGGTCTAGGTTCCGTGCGGTCAGGTGAATGTTGTCACAAGCGCCTCGTAAAAATTGACCATCTTGCATGTCTATTTCTAGTTTGCCGAAGCGGCCAGAGTTGATGTCGACAAATGACAGGGTCGGTGCGCTCAAAGCCTGAGGCATTGCTTGTTGAGGCATTGGCACTTGCATTTGCTGCACTGGCGCCTGCTCTTGGGCGCTCACTGGAAGATGCGGTGTCAAAGAAGACAGGCAAAGTGTAAAAGCCAGAGTTTGTATGAGCTTATGCATAGCAGCACCTTATATTGAGTTCTTGCAGATCATTGTATAAAAAGAAGAGCCCTCTCAGTTTCCTGAAAGGGCTTTTCAATTTTTCTACTAACGAAAATCTAGTGAGATTCGGTTGTAGTAGCCGTTGTTGTGGAAGTTTCGGCTGATGGTGTAGCAGTTGTAGTGCTAGTTGTAGCAGCATCAGTACCAGTTGTGGTGGTAGTGGTGGTTGCTGCAGCATCAGTGCCAGTACCGGTGGTGCTGGTTGTGGTGCTGGATGTCTCGGAACTACCACCACTGCAAGCAGCGAGGGAAGTAACGAGGGCCAAGCTGGCGCCTGCAAGGGCTAGGTTTCTCAAAGTAATCATGCGGTCGATTCGTCTCCTTCTAATCCTGATGAGTTATTGTCAACGACAGCTCTCTCAGAGTGACAATGGTGGCAAAGCTAGTAAATTTCGCCCACCTGAAATCGTTTGAATTATACAGCCTACTTCTTGCAATTCCGCCTCTTGGCAATGGTGAATGTAAATATCAGTGCCGATTTTTGCTTTGATTTTCTAGCATCGTTCTTACATTAGGTTCAATTGCTAGCTATATAGAGGTCAATTCGATATAAGGCTTTTGCCTGTCATCTCAATGGGTTTCTCTATTCCCATGATGGCAAGTAGCGTTGGTGCCACGTCAGCCAGTCCGCCGGGTGTGAGTTTTTTCATACTGTTATTAACAAGGTTAAGCGGATCACATTCTGGCGTTTGGAAGCTTGCCACCACTAGCGGTACTGGGTTGGTGGTATGGGCTGTGTGGGGTTCGCCGGTTTTGTAGTCAAGTAATTGTTCGATATTGCCATGATCGGCTGTGACCACAAGGGTGCCGTTAGCCTCTTGCACCGCCGCCAACAATGCCGCAAAGGCTAAATCGACTGACTCTACCGCTGGCACAGCAGCGTCCATAATTCCGGTATGGCCAACCATGTCTGGATTAGCGAAGTTGAGCACTATGAATGGGTGCTTTCCGCTTTTAATTGCTTGGCAGGCTAGCTCGCAGACTTGCGGGGTGCGCATTGCTGGTGCCAAATCATAAGTTGCTACTTTCAAAGAGGGAATTAAGTGCCGCTCTTCACCTGGTAGTTGTGTCTCTTTGCCGCCGTTGAAGAAATAAGTGACGTGGGCATATTTTTCTGTCTCAGCTGTATGGAATTGACCAATGTGGTGACAAGAGATCACTTCGGGCAGAGTGTTATGTAAATCTTGGGATGGTAAAACTTCCGGGCTGAAAGCCACAGGCAATATTAGACTGGCGTCATATTCGGTCATACAGACGTAATAGATAGACGGATTAAGGGGGCGGCCAAATTCAGTAAAATCGCTTCGTGTCAGTGCCCGTGATATTTCACGCACGCGGTCTGGTCTGAAGTTGAAGCAGATAACACTATCGCCATCCTTTATAGGAATAGGATTGATAATTTGAGGAGTTACAAATTCATCGCCGACATTGATAGCGTAAGAGTTTTCCACTGCCTCTTGAGCGCTGGCAGCGTTATTGCCACCCTCTGACAACACTAGTGCTCGCCAGTAGGGCTCAACTCTTTCCCAGCGTTGATCTCTGTCCATGGCATAGTAGCGCCCGCAAACTACACCGATTTTGCCGACACCAACTAGTTTCTCTTCTAATTCGCGCATAAAGCGTTTGGCCGAACGAGGTGGGGTATCGCGCCCATCTAAAATCGGATGAACCACGAGTTCTCTAATTTGATGTCTGCGAGCAAACTCTAAAAGTGCGTCCAGGTGATCAGGGCTGGAATGAACGCAACCGTCAGAAACTAGGCCGAGTATATGAAGCACTCCGCCAGTCTTCTTTACATTTTCAGCTGCTGCTACTAGGGCCGGATTGTGGAAGAAGGTACCGTCGGCAACGGTGTTGGAAATCAGTGTCAGCTTTTGGGTGACAGTTCGACCAGAGCCAATGGTGAGGTGACCAACTTCAGAATTACCCATTAGGCCATCAGGTAAACCCACGTATTGGCCCGATGCTTGTACTTGGGTGAAGAGATATTTAGATTTCAATAATTCATAGTTCGGTGTTCTAGCCGCCAGAATGGCGTTACCTTTCGTTTCGTTAGTAATGCCCCAACCATCTAATATTGCTAAAACAACCGGTCCCATAATTTTAAAAAACCCTATTACTATCGTGAATTGAGTAAGATTCTAGTGCATTTTCTCTTAGTACATCTATAGATAAATCTAGCGGTTCGTTTCTTAGAACCACATACGGTGCCTGCACAGCATGGAAGAACCAACAAATGTGATAGCTTCAACGGCTCTGGCTTCTGACGTTTCTGGGTCGGTTACACAAGAAGAACACGATAACTGGATCGCTGAAGTCTCACACGAATTGAGACTACCGCTTGCCAATATCAAATTATTAGTTGAAACCTTGATTGATGGTGCTGTAGAAGAGCCAATTACGGCCATGCGCATGCTCAATCGCACTAAAGAAGAAGTCATTCGTCTGCAAAATTTGGTTAATGACCTTCTCTCTCACGAAAAGCTACAGAGTGGCCGTAGTGATGACATGCGCTTTACTCGAGTCAGCATTCAAAGGCGCACAGAGTCTGTCTTAGAGACTACTCGCGAACTAGCTGAAGAGAAAGGTGTGATACTAAAATCGGCTGTGGAAAGCGGCTTTGAGCTTTTAGCTAACGAAGAACAAATAGACCAGGTTCTCATTAACCTGGTAGAAAATGCTATTAAATTTACTCCCTCTGGCGGTTCTGTGGTGGTTCGCGCTGGTGGCCCACCGCCCTTTATTGAAGTTGAAGATAGCGGCATAGGTATGGCAGAAGCTGAAATTCCCAAAATATTTCAACGTTTCTATCGTGTAGATCGCGGTCGAACAAGAGGCAGTACCGGCCTCGGCCTCTCAATTGTTAAACACATCGTTGATTTGCACGGTGCTAAAATCGCCGTGACATCTAAAGAAGGTTCTGGTTCGAAGTTCAGAATTGAATTTCCCTAAAGAGTAAGTATGTCTAGCAAAATCAAAATTCAAATTGTCGATGACGATGAAACCATCGTTGAAACGCTTACCTACAACCTTACCCGCCATGGTTTCGAGGTGCACGCTTGCAACAATGGAGCAGCTGGTCTTGCTCGCTTTGCCGAAGCTCTCCCCGACTTGGTTATTCTCGATTGGATGTTGCCAGACATGAAAGGCCCTGATATATGTGCACTCATTCGCGAGCAGTCGCCTGATATACCCATTCTGATGTTGACTGGAAGGTCGACTCCAGCTGATATTGCTCATGGCCTATCACGTGGAGCTGACGATTATCTGGTTAAGCCGTTCAGTATGGTCGAGCTATTAGCTAGGCTAGAAGCGCTCATTAGAAGAACTCTAAAAGATAAAGCTCGTTCGGCTAAAGGTCGCATTGAGTTAGGTTCACTCTTGCTTGATGAAGACGCTAGGCGAGTTGTTTATCGCAGTAAGAACATAGAATTATCTCCCCGTGAATTCAAACTGCTCAAAGTCTTGATGCAGAATGTTGGTCGGGCACTGTCTACCGAGGCCCTTTTAGATCGAGTTTGGGGCACCGATTTTGATGGTGATGTAAAAACTGTAGCAGTGCACGTTAGATGGCTCAGGCAAAAACTTGAGCTTGACCCAAAGGTACCAACCTTGCTCGAAACCGTTCATCGCTCAGGCTATCGCTTGAACATGCCCAACGACTGATATAGGGGAAAGTTAGTGAAAACTGAATCAATAACACTAATCAAAGAAGAAGTATTGACCCTCGGGCGTATGGTTGAGACTACTGTCTACGAAGTAACGCGCCTGCTCAAGGGTGATAGAAAAGCTGATTTGGCTATGGTTGAACGGCAAGAAGAAGAGATTAATAAGCTCTGCCAAGAAATTGAAGAAAAATGTGTCGATCTCTTGATCGAGAGAGACTCTTTTGGTGCCAAAGAAATTAGGGCTCTCGTGAGCATTCCCCTAATTGCTGCCAAGTTTGAAAGGTTGGCAGACCATGCCAACCGCGTAGCACGGTTTGCAAACTGGGCCATCGAAGATGAAATCGAGATTCCAGAAGAACTGCCGAAAATGGCTGCCACTGTTTATCATATGGTGCAAGAATTGTTACTTTGTTTTCTTACCGATTCAGCAAGCAAGGCCAAAGAAATTCTCGCTAGTGATAACACTGTCGACTATTTGCACGATGTGTTGTCGAAGAAATTGCTCTCCAATCTAGGAGAGCAAGATAGCGCTCATGCTCAAATGCGCGCTCAATTCTTATTTTGTTCGCGTTTTCTTGAGCGCATGGGCGATGCTTGTACCTCAATTGCAAAGCGGGTCTATTTCCTTTCTACAGGCGAGCGAATCTTTAACTAATGCCAGTAATTGTCTTAGCTGGAGAAGAAGACTTTCAACTCTATCGTCGCCTTGACGATCTCAAAGCAGAGTTGCTTGACCCTGCTTGGGCTAGCTTTAACTACAGTCGACTTGATAATCCAAGTGCCCAAGAAGTTACTGAACTTGCAGCCTCTCTGCCTTTTGGACCAGGTAACAAGCTAATCATTGTTGACCGTTGCGACTGGTTTGCCAAAAAACGCTCTAGCTCTGGCTCTAGCAAAGAAGAAGGTGGCAAGAAGGCCGCCAAGAGTAAAGACTCAGTAAATGAAGATGCGCTAGAGGCGGCACTGTCTTCAGTGCATCCCAGTACATACATAATTTTTGTTAGCACCAGTAATTTTGATACCACTCTTAGGCTCTCTAAGCTGGCAGCTAAATATGCCAAGCTTGAGTCTTTCCCCCGGGAGAAGATTTGGGCTGGTACTCCCAGTGCAAAACTTCAACAGTGGTGCCAGAAGGAAGCGAAGCGCTTTAATGCCACCATTGAAAATGAAGCGGCCGATTATTTGATTGAAGGTCTGGAGGCCAATCTGCGCCAAATTTCATCAGAGATTGAGAAAGCAGCGATTTATATTTTGCCCAAGACTTTTATTACCCTCGATATCATTCGCCAACTGAGTCCGCATCACTCGAGTGTATTTAGTGTGGCTGAGCATTGGCTTGCAGGTGATACTCAAAAGACTCTTTTGACTTTGCGTGAATTATTGAGTCATCAAAATGCCATGCAAATATTGGCCACCATGCAAACCATGATTAGCAAGTGGGTGCAGATTAAGCTGTTATGTGAAACATATAATAAAGAGTCAAATTTTGGGCCCGGCATCAAGCGCCGTGAACTACCACCGCAAGAACTTGCCAAGCTTTTGGCTTCCGATATCAAAGGCGGTAATTCTTTTGTTTTAGAAAAAGATGTAAGAAGGTTGTCTCACGCATCAGTAGAGTTTTTGGTCGATAGTCGCATTGAGCTGACCAAGCTTGAACAACTTGTAAAAACCGGACAAATGCCTGATAGTCATGCTCTTGAATTGTTTTTCTTACGCTCTCCCAAGCAACTAAATCTTAAAGGCAGAAGGTAACCAGTGGCTGATTCGCAATTTGTTTTAGAAGACATGGGTGCCAAAGACACTTGGCGTGTTTTCCGCATGATGGCAGAGCTGGTCGAAGGTTTCGACGAGATGTCACAAATTGGACCCGCGGTTTCAATTTTTGGCTCTGCCCGCTGCAAGCCCCACGATCCAGAATATGTTTTGGCCGAAACTATTGCCAAGAAGCTTGCAACTAAGGGCTTTGCCATTATTACTGGTGGCGGACCGGGGGTGATGGAAGCAGGCAACAAAGGGGCGCTTTCTGCTGGTGGTGCCTCTATTGGACTGAACATAACCCTGTCGCGTGAACAAGGACCTAATCCTTATCAAACCAAGTCGCTTGATTTCCGCTACTTCTTTGTCCGCAAGCTCATGTTTGTCAAGTATGCGGTAGCCTTTGTTATCTTGCCTGGTGGCTTCGGCAGTCTGGATGAATTATTTGAGACAGTGACCTTGATTCAGACAAAAAAGATCAAGCGTTTCCCTATGTTTCTTGTAGGCTCAAAGTTTTGGAACCCCCTTCTTGCATGGCTTAAAACTGAGGTCATAACGCGGGGCTTTCTAACTGAAGACGAACTCGATTTATTGACAGTAGTGGACGATCCAGACGAACTGGTAGATCACATAGTCTGGTGCAACAATGAAAAATGCTACCTCACTCCTGAAGGTTTGAGCGGACGCCGCCTAACTGTTGATAACCAAAAGGGCGAGCCTGATATAAGTTCGGCTGGTACGGTTGATAACCTTATTGATAAGCCAGGAATAGAAACATAGCCAGATCTTTGGCATTAAGGAATGTGGTAATAATCCTTAGTATTGCCTAGAGCATGCCTATAATTTGGTGCTGAATTACACTCGAATATTTGCCGCTCTTAAGGAGACATGGCCTTGAAGATTGCTGTTTGCGTTAAAGCCGTGCCAGACACGGAAACTAAAATTGCCATAGCCGCGGACAAAAAGAACATCGACTATACAGGTGTTCGCTTTATTACCAGCCCCTATGATGAATTTGCAATAGAAGAAGCACTCAAACAAAAAGAAAAGCACGGTGGAGATACCACTGTGATTGCTTTGGGTGGAGCTGAATGTACCGATGTTCTGCGCGATAGCCTCGCTCGCGGCATTGATAGTGCCGTGCATTTGAGCGACGCTGATTTCGCCAATCTCGATACGCTCTCGACAGCTAAAGTTTTAGCAGCTGCTATTAAAGATGGTGGCTACGATCTCGTATTCTGCGGCCATCAAGGTGCCGGTGGCGATAACAGCCAAGTACCTTCAATGTTGGCTGAGCTGTTAGGTTGTGCTCAAACAACTATGGTGCTTAAGCTCGAAGTTGAAGGAACCACATTCAAAGCTGAGCGCGAAATTGAAGGGGCCCATGAATCAGTCGAAGGTACCTTGCCTGCAGTTATTAGCTGCCAGAAAGGTTTGAATGAACCACGTTATCCTGGTATCAAAGGTGTAATGGCTGCACGACGCAAAGAAATTGCAGTGAAAGACGCTACTGCTCTCGGTGTAAAAGGGTCAGTTGGCGGTGCCAACGTCAAAGTGCGCATCAAAGAAATGATGTTGCCACCAGATCGCCCTCAAGGTCGCAAAATCGAAGGCGACGTTGATAGTCAAGTTAAAGAGCTAGTCAGCTTGTTGCACAGCGAAGCTCACGTGCTCTAAAAACTGAAAGAAAATTTCTTAGGAGAATAAACAATGTCGCAAGGCTATTTAGTTTTTGTCGAACAGCGCAATGGCCAATTGAGAAAAGCTTCGGTTGAGGCCCTCTCTGAAGCAAAACGCCGAGCCCAGAGCGGTGAAACTGTCACAGCATTTTTGGTAGGCAGTGGAGTAAAGGCACTGGCTGCTGAAGTAGCAAAATACGAACCAAGTTCAATTCTGGTTGCCGATAGTGAGCAGTTCGCTAGCTATTCAACTGAAGCTTTTACAGCAGCTGCTGCTGAAGCGGTTAAAAAATGTGATCCGCGCTACGTTTTTGCTGCCCATACTGCTATGGCTAAAGACTTCATACCTCGTGTTGCAGCCCGTCTCGATGCTCCTTGTATCGCCGATGTTATGGCTCTGCAGCAAGAAGGTTCAAATCTTTTGCCGGTGCGTCCGATGTACTCAGGAAAATGCTGGGGCGTCTACGAGATTGATGCACCACTTTCATTCATTACTCTCAGACCTAACGTCTTTGCTGTCAATGAACAGGGTGCTGCAGCTGGTGCGGTTGAAGATCTAGCAGTGACTAGCGATAAAGTGACAGCTAAAGTTGTCGCCGTTCATGCGTCTGAAGGAGCCAAGATTGAGCTTTCTGAAGCAGCGATTATCGTCGCTGGCGGACGAGGCATTAAGGGTCCTGAAAATTGGCCTGTCTTGCAATCACTTTGTGATGCCCTGGGAGCTGCTTTAGGAGCTTCTCGTGCGGTAGTTGATGCTGGCTGGATTGACCACCAATTCCAAGTTGGTCAGACCGGTAAAACAGTCAGCCCACAACTGTATTTCGCCTGCGGTATATCTGGAGCGATTCAGCATTTGGCTGGCATGTCGTCTTCTAAAGTTATTGTGGCTATTAATAAAGATCCTGATGCTCCGATTTTCAAGTTTGCCAATTACGGTATCGTCGGTGATGTCTTAGAAATCGTGCCTAAACTAACTAGCGAAGTGCGCAAGTTGCACGAGCACAACTAATATCAAGTTGTTGGATTGTCCAATTAGAAAAGCAGGGAGAAGCAATGCTCCCTGCTTTTTTAAACTGTTTTTTTAAACTTTAGAGTAGTTATTTTCTACGTAGTCGTTGACTAGTTTGATGAAGTCTTGAGCAAGATTAGGGCCACCCAAGGTGGTGAAGTGCTTACCATCAATGTAGACCGGCGCACGCGGTTCTTCGCCAGTGCCTGGTAGTGAAATGCCAATGTCGGCGTGCTTCGATTCACCAGGACCATTGACGATACAACCCATCACGGCCACTTTCAATTCTTCTACACCCGGATATTGTTTTTGCCATCTGGCCCGCTCAGCAGTTAGATGTTGTTGAATATCTTGAGCTAGTTCTTGGAAAACTGTGCTAGTTGTTCTGCCGCAGCCGGGACAGGCTGTTACTTGAGGATTAAACGAGCGGATGCCCAGCGATTGCAAAATTTGCTGGCAGACTCTTACCTCTTCATCGCGCGCCGCACCAGGAGCCGGCGTTAGGCTGACACGAATGGTGTCGCCAATGCCTTGGGCAAGTAGCACTGAGAGAGCGGCAGTAGAGGCGACAATGCCTTTCATGCCCATGCCTGCTTCTGTCAGGCCAAGATGAAGAGCATAATCGCATGAAGCCGCTAATCTAGAGTAAACACTTACCAAATCGCGTACTTCTGAAACTTTGGCCGACAGCACAATTTGTGCTTTGCTGAGGCCATACTTCTCTGCCACCGCTGCTGATGACAAAGCACTTTCAACGATGGCGTCTATTAATACTTCGTGGCCATCTTTAGGTTTTGCCAAAAGTGCATTTTCGTCCATCATTTTGGCTAAAAGTTCTTGGTCTAAAGAACCCCAGTTAACGCCAATGCGCACGGGTTTTTGCCATTTTAAAGCGGCTTCTACCATAGCTCTGAAGTTGCCGTCGTGTTTTTCACCTCGGCCGACATTGCCGGGATTAATTCGATACTTAGCTAATAAACGCGCACAATCATGAAACTCAGATAACAGCAAGTGGCCGTTATAGTGAAAGTCACCGACTAAAGGCGTGTCGTAGCCTTTTTTTTCTAGCAAGCTAACTATCGTCGGCACGGCTTTGGCCGCTTCTTTTGTGTTGACCGTGATACGCACAATTTCAGAGCCAGCGTCCGCCAATTCGATTATCTGGTTGGCAGTGGCCTGGGGGTCTTCAGTGGGTGTATTGGTCATTGACTGAACCAATACAGGGCTTGAGCCGCCTAGCTCCCTGTTGCCGACTTTAACTACTGCTGTATTTCTTTTTTCAGTGAATGTCATAGCAAAATCATACTTGAAAGTTGCTAACAGTCCCATATTTCTGGATGATTTTCGCGGAAACTAAATATTTCAAAATGCTCGCGGTCACTCTTTTCAGCCTTGTTTCTGCTTGTAAGACCCAATATGAGGTGATCGAGCACACTAACTCCGAGTACTTTGCCCGCCGCTATGAGCTGCTTGGTGGTTTCGAAGTCTTCTTTTGAAGGTGCTAACCGCGCCCCAGAAGGATGGTTGTGACAGACCAGTATGGCGTAGCTGTTGGCAACTAGGGCTGCCTTAAAAACTTCACGGGGGTGCACCAGCGAAGCTGAGAGGGTGCCGTGAGAAACTTCGTGGAGACCAATAACTTCAAATTTAGTGTTGAGGTGCAGGCTGACAAAGTGCTCTTCTGGAGCAAAGTGTAGGGGCCTCAATAGATTCGCTGCATCTACTGCCGACTTGATAGCGGGAAAGGGCGGCTTTTGATTGCCATCTTCTTTAACCAGACAAAGCTTGAGTCGAGGAATTTGATAGTCGAGCAGCGTGCTCAGTTGCACCGCTCTTCTCTTCTTGGGTTTAGTTTCAGTAATTAGTTCAATTTCTCTTTTCATAGATTTTGTCCTCAGCGCTTGCCTTTTACTAAAGACGTCGCCACTGATTTTAAAGTTCAATTGAATTTTGTCTTTTAGACTTGCTGGGTTTTCCACACCCCAGAGCGGAAGCGCCATACTGCCAGCAAACCAATCACTGATGAAGAAGCGGCAATGCCTAACCAGATACCAGGCGGGCCTAAGTTAAGGCCATACTTTGTCGTAAGTAAAAAGGCTAGGGGGAGGCGCACCACAGTCAAACAAATGATGCCAATCCACATAGGCCACTTGGTGTAGCCCGCTCCGGTTAAGGCGCCAAAGAGAACTATCCAGCAGGCTGTGAGTGGTTCTGAAAGACCTACTATGCGGAAGTAATCGGCAGTACAGCTCACCACATTTTCGTCGCTACTCATCATGCGAGCAATAGGCGTAGCAAAGATAAACATGATCAATGCTGTGGGAAACTCAATAGCCAGGCCAATCTTCATAGCCTGCCAGCCAGTTGCTTCTGCTCTCTCTGGTTTCTTTGCCCCTAGATTTTGGCCAACAATGGTACCTATAGAGGTGGCCAGTGCGTGCAAAGGCAGTGTGCATAGCATCTCTTCTACTCGAAAACCTATTGTCCATGCGGCTTGACAGGCGGTAGGATCTTTAGTCATAGCGAAAATGAGAAAGAGAGCAAAATTGCCCATGACCCAGGCAAGATCTTGAATGCAGGTCGGCAAGCCGATCTTAAGGATGCGCCAGATCCATTCTTTTGTTTCTTTGGTCAAGCCCGCCTTAATGGCTGGCCAAAGATTGAGTGACCCAGCCAAATCAGACTTAGATAGCAGGTAAAGGTTGAGGGACATGCCCACTAGTCCGCCGCCAAACCAAGCCCAACCAATTCCCGAGACCCCTAGCTGGGGCCAGCCTAAACAAAGAAAGAAATCGAGGCCAATAATCACCACTGCCATGAAAAACCAGTTGAGCAGAGGCACACGCGAATTGCCGATGGCGCGAAACATAGAGTGTGCGGTCCAAACAACCGTAAACGGGAGTTGAGAGAGCAAATCGATTGATAGATACTGCCAACCTAGCTCTTGCACATGTGCGTTGGCTCCGGCCATGGCTAAGAGTGGACGAGCTGCTGCCCAGCCCGCAAGGGTTGAGAGCACACCAAATATTATGCAAAAAATCAACGATTGGCGACCGGCTTCTACGGCTTGACTGTAGTCACGAGCCCCCCAGAAACGGCTAATTAATGCCATGGTTCCTGACGAGAGTGCAACTGTCAGAAGTAGCATAAGAAACCAGATTTGGTTGCATATGCCTAGAGCAGCTTGCACTTCTGAGCCAAGTTTGCCCGCCACCCAAATATCAACAAAGCTGGCTAGCGAGATAACCAGCATTTGCACCATCATGGGCCAGCTCATATGCCAAATGGCGGCCCAAGTTGAGCCGCTGACCAATAGGTCAGTGGAGTTTTTCTCGCTCGATTCAGACTGCACCTGGTCTTCTGAATTGAGTGAGATTTCAGGCTCGTCCTTAGGAGCGGACATCTACAACTCTCTTTTTTACATCGCTTGTACTTTAGCTTGCTTGCTAAGAGCGAACTTACTAGACTATAGGTTGGTTGACAGTTTAGAAAGGGGTAGTTACGAAGTTTGACGTGTGAAGAGATTGTTTTTCGCAGACCAGATGTCAACGAACTTTTCGTTGCAGCCCTAAGGCAACTTGCCTTCGAAGAGCCCGCTAGCCGTTTTGCCAGAATGCGGAAAACAGTCGCCAAACAATGTGCGAAAAACCCTGATACTAAGCCCATTCTTCGTTCTATTGAAAGCAACTATTTAAGTCTGGCCAAAACATTCGGCCAGATTTTTGGCCCGCAAAATGTTGAAGAGCCTAGTCTTTCACAGATTCTCAGCTTGGCCATTGCCCTTGATGACTTGCGTGTTTTTAGCGAAACCGCTTTCACAATTTGGTATCAGCAGTACCAGCTAGTAAGTATCGAGTCACCACTCTCAAAAAAAATGGAAGCTTTGTTAGAGCTTCTCGGTCATAACTGCTCACAAGCTGCACGTGCTTGGCTGCGTGCATGTTTTTTGTCGGCTATTGATTGGCGCTTTAGTGAGTGGTCTGACCTCAACCAGAATGAGAAAAAAGAAGACTTAGAGCGGGTTCTGCTCGTTCAAGATATTTTTCGCGAGCTCAAAGCCGAAGGTCTCGTAGCCGAGAATGCGGCCTTACCTTTGCTCAGTGTCGAAGATTTGGCAAATAGGGTCAATCAATGTGCCAAGAAGTTAGCAGGAAAGTTGCGGCCCAACATTCTGTTACTGGTAGAAGGTCAAACTGAAGCCATTGTCTTACCTCACTTTGCCAGGTTGTCAGGCTTGTCATTTAGCCAATTGGGAGTTGAAGTAATTGCTAGCGGCGGCGCTAAGCAGGTGGCAAGGCGCTATCTAACTATTCGCGATACTGTGCGACTACCGATTGTCTGTGTGCTGGATGGTGACGCTGAGCAATCAGCTGAACTGATAGAAGATTCGCTGCGTGATTGCGATGAGCTGGTATCGCTGGCGGTGGTAGAGCTAGAAGACAGTTACTCGTATGAGCAGCTCATTTATTTGCTCGATGAACATCTGGCACGCTTTGGCCAAACTCTTGCCCAGTGCGAGTTTTCATTGCCTGAAAGCGGTCGCAGAAAAGATGCTTTGAACAAGATATATCGCGACCGTGGACTCGGTGACTTCGATAAAATTGGCTTTGCTCATGAGGTAGTTACTTCATGTAAGAAGAGCAGCGATGTACCTGCTGAAATGGCTAAGGTGGTTGAGGCTGTGCGCACGACATTGTCTCTAGGAAGCTTAAATGGCTGATGGCGGCAAAAAAGCGAAATCAAAGCAGTCGCTGATTGCCACCGTGCTCTCAACGGCTCTTTGGGTCATCAGCATTGTTTTAGCTTTTCAGATAGCGCCCACAAGCTCTCTCATCTGGTTGCCAGATTCTCTGCTTCTATTAGGGTTTGTACCTTTGCTCATATTAGCCAAGCAATCGTGGCTGGTGCTTCTTTTTGGTCTATCGAATGCCTTTATTGGTTTCTTTCTTCTGGTATTGGTCCATCTAGAAAGCGATAAATTTGTCGGCGAAGTGCTGCAAATGAAGCAGCATCTAATCACCATGCATTCGCCCTGGGCGTGGCTTTATATCGGGCTTGTGATAGCCGTTTGGGGTGCTATTGCTTGCTCAATTGATATAGTCAAATTAGTTAGACGCTTGCTGGCAGCTAAGCGTCGCTAATTACATAGAAGTCTGGGTTCTGCGTCCTAGTTTTACAGGAGCGGTGCCATCTTCAGGAATGAGCACGCGAGCTAAGAACTTCTTCTCTTTTTCCCATTTCTTCGGCACTGTGCCACAGATTTTCAGTAGATGGTTGAAGCCTTGCATGCCTTGATCAGCAAACTCTGCATTCTTAGCGACGAAAAGCCATTGCTTGATGACATAGTTGTACAAAGCTGGGTCGCGATCTTTTTGTTTGATCAATTTTTTCTCGAGGGCTTCACCGTAAAGAATTCGACCGTCCATGTCTGCAGGAGCCAGTTCGACAGAGCGCTGTAGCACCATGATGGCCCGGTCCAGTTTGCCCAGACGCATAGATTGCTCGCCTTCAATTCTCAGGCCGTTGGCTGAAGGTACTCCCAGTTCAAGAAACTGGTCTGAGCTAACCACTCCATGGTGGTCTTGACCTATCTCGGAGGTGTCGACGAAAAGGTCATCGTAGGCGGCTAGCGCCCCGCTGGGAAAAGCAAGTTGAGTGGCCAGCACTAAGGTCACTGCCAGTGTCAGGGCACTCGAGATACGCTTTGTCATTGTCAACAACTCGGTCATTGTCTTCTCCTTACTACTTGAGCGCTGCTTTTTCTTTGACGGGGGCACTCTTTCCCGCGGCTTTCAAATCTTGAATAGCTTTACTTAAATCGCTAGAACCATATACATAGTTTCCAGCAACTACTGCTGTGGCACCACTGGCCACAACTTGTCTGGCGGTATCGGCATTGATACCACCGTCAACTGAAATTATTACTTCTGGCCTGCCGGCCTCATCAAACATTTTTCGCAAATTAGCAATTTTTGGCAGCACTTCAGCAATGAATTTCTGGCCGCCAAAGCCAGGGTTTACCGACATAATTAAGACCAAATCGAGGTCTTGCAAGACATATTTTAGTGTTTCTTCTGGTGTGGCCGGATTTAGTGCCACTCCCGCTTTTTTGCCCAATGAGCGAATGTGTGACAGAGTGCGTTGCAGATGATGGCAAGCCTCTTGGTGCACAGTTATGTAGTCTGCACCGGCATCGGCGAAGTCAGAGAGGTATTTATCGGGATCGCTAATCATCAAATGAACATCAAGCGGCAATTTAGTCACACCCTTGAGGCATTTAACTACTGGTGCACCAATGGTCAAGTTGGGTACGAAATGGCCGTCCATGACATCAACGTGTATCCAGTCGGCGCCACCGGCCTCAGCACGGTGCACTTCTTCTCCTAGGCGGGAGAAGTCGGCAGATAAGATTGAAGGGGCAATAATGACGTTCATATAAAACTATCGGGGTAGAAATCTCTGTTTTCACTTGACAGTGTAATGATGCCTTTCTGAGAAGCAATGGTCAAGCGGTAAGCGGACCCTTTCAGAGAGTGACTTACACAGGGGCATGAAGATTTTTTTAGCCGGCTATTCAAAGCGCCAACCTGATAGGGTTTTGCTCGGTCGCTAAATTGTCAAGCGCAGCTGCCTTAATTCGATAATAAGATGCTAATTGTTAGCGGTCCTACAATATATGTCTACATCAAGCTAGTAATTCGTTAGGTAAAACATGATCAGTCACAAATTGACTACAGAGCAGCTCGAGTATCAAAAGTTAGCACGAGATTTCGCGGCACGCGAAATTGCTGCTCACGCTCATAAGTACGACCAATCTGGTGACTTCGCTGGTGATGTTTTCGCTAAGTTGTGGGAGACGGGGCTGGCCAATGCCTCAGTTCCCGAGTCGCTCAATGGTCTTGGTTTGAGCTGCTTCGATAGTTGCTTAATAGCAGAAGAACTTGCCAGCGGTTGCAGTGGTATTGCTGGCAGTGTAGAGGCATCAGCTATTGCTCAACAGTTTGTTATTGATTTTGGCAGCGACGAGCAGCAGAAGAAATTTCTTTTACCACTGATGGACGAAGCCTGCTTGGCTGGCTTTGGCATGTCTGGTGGCATTAAAAGTGGCAGGGTATTTTACCGCAAAGAAGGAGAGCAATTTGTCCTGAGCGGTAAGCATCCAGCCTTTGTCAATGGTGGCATTGCTCAGTGGTACTTGGTTGCGGCCAGTGAGGATAGACGAGAGGTTAGCGGCCGCAGCGACATCGTGAGCAAAGAACGGTTCAGCTATTTTCTAGTTAGCGCTGACGATGATATAGATTTCGGCGAGCGCCTTCCTGCAATTGGTCGGCGAGCCCAAATTATTTGCCCGGCTCGCCTTGATGAAGTTTACTTGCCTGCTTCTGCACTTCTAGGTGGAGAAGGCGAAGGTGAACGAATGTATTGCCAAGCTCTTACCCGTAACTACGCTCTCATTGCAGCGGGCATGGTTGGTGTTGCTCGTAGTGCCTTAGAGCATGCTCTTAGATACGCCAAAGAACGCACTACCTTTGGTGTGGCAATTGCTCAACATCAAGCTATCAGTTTCATGCTGGCCGATATGGCTAAAGATATTGAAGCTGCGCGACTATTGGTTTATCAGGCTGCCCAGTTGGCCGACCAAGGCGTTATGTCTACTGCTGAGGCTGTCTGTGCTAAGGCCTTTGCTCAGGAGATGGTAATGCGGGTCACCACTGATGCTGTGCAGATTTATGGTGGTTATGGTTTCTCGAGAGAATATCCCGTAGAAAAACTAATGCGCGATGCCAAAGCCTATCAGCTCTTTGAACATACTTCAGAAGGGCTCAAGGTGGAGATGGGTCGCCACCTAGTCACAGCAGTCTAACTATGGATGATCTCAATTTTGCCAAGGGTCAGCTGCTTGGTGTTAAAGCGCCACCACTCTTTGAGAAAGAATATGTCTACGAAGTAACCGGTGCCGGTGACAAAGTTATTCGCGCCAGTTTGCGCAATTCACCCAAGGTAAAAAAGCAGTGGACCCATGAGCAGTTTGAACTACTGCTTGAGCATGGCATTGTCAGACTTATTGACTAGTACGTTTTTTAGTTGCCGACTTTTTCGGCTTAGTTTTCTTATTAGAAGGTTTGCTGCTGTCTGGTTTGACAACATCAGCTTTTGACTTCTTGCCTAGGTTATCTAAACCTAGCTTGGTTAGAATCGCTGCTAGTGGGCTAATAGCCCGATCGCTTTTCTTCACTAAGCCACCATCTAAACTGATTTTTACAGCGCAGAAAAATAGAGCGATACCAAGAGCAACTGAGACAAAATTGAGTGACACCCAGCGCATATTGCTGTCTAGAGTGGTGGTACGCTTCGAGTGCTTAAAGCGCGCCACTGTCATCAAATCATCAAGGCGACGCGTCACATCGGCCGGCCTGATACCAGAGCGCATGCCGCTTCCCATTTTGCTAGTCTTGCCGCTATCTTGCCCGGTTATCGGCCGCCCACATACGACGCAGAACTTAATCCCGTAATTGAGTTTTGCGCCGCAGTAGGGACAAGAACCTGACATTGTGAAAGTACTTCCTAGCTAAATCTAGTTTGGATAGGGCAAATCATAAGTGCACACTTTAATGCACCGATCTGCCTAGGCCGCACCGTCCTCGGTGTCACAATATCGATTGACCATCTCTGATATCGATGCTCTATCGTGTGCCAATGTTTCTTGTTTGCCTACAAGTTCAATGGTTCTTGCTTTTAACTCTTCAATTTGTTGCTCAATAATCTTGATCTCCTCGGAAATCTCCGATTCAGTCAAATTTAGTGCTTCGGAAAGAGTACCGAATGCTCTCTCAAGCTCGCTAACCGCCATGCGAATCCTTTCTCCGTCTTTATCTCAGAACCAAACTTATTCTACCCGTTATCCCTGTCTCTAACTCAAAAAGTCAGATACCTGCTCCTTGCAAAAATACATCGACTGGATCTTCGTCCACTGCCTTAAGTTCAACACTTGAGTTTATTCCTGAACTGGCGGGGTCTTCCATGGCCAGCTCGGGACAGACCTTGTCTTTGAATATTTCAAGCTCTTTACCCTGTTGCTTCAGTTTGCTCTTCAGTTCTCGTACCGTGCCCTCAAGTTCTGAGAGCTTGCAGTGCAGTGACTTGATGGCCTGAGCCTCGATGTCTGGGACATCTTCTTGCGGTTTTTCTGGGGCCACACGCTCGCCGTTGCGGTAAATAACTCGGCCTGGAACGCCAACGACAACAGAATTATCAGGCACATCTTTCAAAACAATTGAGCGCGAGGCTACTCGCACATTGTCGCCAACGGTAATCGCTCCCTGAATTTCAGCACCGCTCCCTACTATCACCCCAAGGCCCAGGGTCGGATGACGCTTGGTGTCTCTAGACATGGCTCCTTGCCGGGCTGCAGCACCAGCACCCAGGGTGACACCCTGGTAGATGACACAGTCGTCACCAACTACTGCGGTTTCACCGATCACCACACCCATACCGTGGTCGATGAAGACCCTGCGACCGATTGTGGCGCCCGGGTGAATCTCAATTCCGGTAACAATGCGGCCAATGTGTGAAATGAGACGACCGGGGGTGCGAAATCCTTTTCGCCAGAGGCTATTGGCAATCTTGTGAAAGAAAAGTGCGTGGAAGCCTGGATAGCACAAAATAATCTCAAGACGGCTTCTGGCTGCGGGATCTTTGGCCAGTATATTGTCCAAGCTCTCTTTTAAGTACATGGTCTCGATGGAATCCTCAAGGCCCTCTTGGCAACCGGCTTTTAAGCCTTGAGGGCGTTTAGAACGCCTGCGCTGAGGGGATATATAAGTTGTAATTAGTTTGGCTTCTCAATCAATCTAACTGCTGGAAGTAGAAACAAATTACCACTATTGCCGAGTTTTTTGGCTTTTATCGTGGTTCCCCCATCGAATCCTGACCTTAAAGATGAGAAATTTGTCTAAATTCTTGGCAACCGGTATAGAAGCGTAGGCGCAAGTTGATAATAGGTTTTTAAGTCAGTCGATGCCCCAGAATTCACCAGCAAACAGAGATAAGCCGGAGGACACTACAAAGCCTTCGGCCGAGCCTTTGAATCCATTGCTGGCTTCGCTTATGTCTAGTCCTACTAAGCGAACAGAAGTTAAGGCTCCGACCCCTGGCCTGTTAGAAACCGCCGGAGCATTCACCCACGGTGCTATAGATGCTGGTCTAAGCACTGCTGCCATTGTCTTACGTTCCGATAGCAATAGTAAGAAAGGCGGGGCAGTTTCCAACATTGCCCTCAATTTATACGATGTAGTCAAAGATCCTGTGCGTACTGCAACCGGATTGAAAGATCAAACAGTTAAGGCTTATCAAACAGTTAAAAGCGGCGATGTCTTAGGCATTGCACACCTCAGCGGTGCTTTGGCTTTCACTGTCGGTACTGCCGGCCTGGGTGGAGCTAACACTGTTGGCCGAGTTGGCGCACGTACTGAAGCAATATTGGGAGCTGAACAAGCATTCAGTCGCACCGCTGTGGCCCAAACTTTGGTTCGTGATGCTGGCGCTGTTTTGAAGACTGCAGGCAAAGAGTCTATAGATGATTTGGTTTCTGCTGGAACTAGACGCTTACCAGAAGGTCTGGTGCCTAAAGTAGCCGAGACTACCGTCAAGCCAGGTACGGTTTTATCTACTGTTAGACCGTTTGGCGAAACTATCAAATCGATATTGAGCCCATCTAGCGAATCTCTTGCAGCTCGTATGGAATTTGGCAACGGCCGTGTATTTGCCAGCTCAGAGGCTAGCACTGCGAAATTAGCAGTGAAGCCAGTTGAAGTTGTGCCTATTGTAGAAAGACCAACTGTAAAGCCCATCTCTGAAACGCCAGTCATCAAAGCCGATGCTCCAATAACACGGCCCGTTGAAACCCCGGTTCTTAAGGGTGAAACTCCAGTACTTAAGGCTGAAGCTCCAATAACAAGACCAGTAGTCGAGACCCCGGTGATTAAAGGTGAGGCTCCAGTACTCAAGGGCGAAACTCCTGTAGTTAAGGGTGAAGCTCCAATAACAAGACCAGTGGTCGAGACCCCGGTGATTAAGGCTGAGGCTCCAGCACTTAAGGGTGAAGCTCCAATAACAAGACCAGTGGTCGAAACCCCGGTCACTAAGGCTGACGCTGCTGTCGTTGTAAAGTCTGAAGTGGCAACTGTTGCTAACCAAGTAGTTGAGCGTGAGAGCTTGGCACTGCGTGGGCAATCACGTAATTTCGCCGAAGCTGTTGATCAAAGTGTTGCTACGACTGGTGCCGGTCGCGGTACTGTTGGCGAGGCTCTTACAGCCACAGTTAAAAAGCTTGATGACATTCTTGAAACCGGACCAAAACTGTCTACTCAAACCACTGTTCGCGAAGTCGAAGCTGTGATCAAGCAGTTGGAGCGGCCAGAGTTCGCGAAATTCTTTGCTGAAAATCCAAAAGCAGCTCAGATTTTGCAAGATATAAAAGGAACGAATACAGCCTTAACTGAAGCTGCTTCAACCTTAGAAAGAGCAGCTCTGCCTAATGCCACTGCTACAACGCCTTTCCGCGTACAAGAAATTACTGCTAACTTGAGCGATAACCTGGCCAGTAAAGGTCCAGCAGTTCAAGTTGCCGCTGAGCAAGGACTAATTAAGGTTGAGGGACTGAGCGCCAAGTTGACTGAGAGTGGCGTGAAAATTAGCGATGAAGTGGCTAGCTCACTTCAGACTGTTGAGCGCAGCCTCAAAACAATCGTAGAAAAGGGAGCCACTCCGCAAGTTGTTGATGACTTGACCAGAGCTATGCGCGCCGTAGAGCAGAACCTGGGCAAAGAGGTTCTTGAGTCACCCGCTGGCCGAAATATTTTAGAAGCTAGACAGGCTGTCAATTCTATAGCTACTACCCAAGCTGAGCGTGCGGGTATCGGTCAAATTGAACGCAGCTTAAAAGTGATGGAAGAATCTGGACTTAACCTTCGTCGCCAAAACGGAGATTTCGCTCAGTTACTGAAAGAGACCGCACCAACTGCCAAAAATAGTGCAGTGGTTGAGAGGCTCAATGGTACGGTCCGTCAGATTGACGAAGTTCTTGAGTCTTCAGCTCAGCCTGTGACCAAAGCACGCGAAATTCAACAGTTAGTCAAACAGTTCGAGCGCCCTGAGTTTAATCAGTTCTTTGTCGAAAATCCTCGTGCTGCTCGCCTGCTTGAAGACATGAAAGCTTCAACAACCACTATCGGTAGCACCGCTACTAAGGTTGAGTCTTCGGCTTTGGCTCTTGAACGCATTGAGACTGTGGCAAAATTTGGTGAGCAAACCACAGTTGCTGCTACTAAGGTCGAAACTTTAGCTTCATCGTTTACTGCAGAAGCGAAACTGCCAAATGTTGCCACTGAGCTGCGGCAGATTGCTGACGACCTAAAAGCCATTAAGACCGGTACCAATCCTGACTTGGCCTTGAGTTCAGTACGCAACCGCATTGAAGTAATTGAGGCCAGTGGTGCACGCAATCTCGCTCAAGAGCTCAAAACTACTGTTTCTGAACTAGAAAAAGGTTCTGCCGCAGTAAGTCGTGTACAGAGAATGGAAGCTTCAGTCGGTACGATTGAACGTGAGGCAAGTAAGATTGGCAGTCAGGCCGATAAACTTACAAGCGGTTTAGTTGATGACTTGCGCTTGGTCGAAAAACCAGGTGTGAAGCCAGCTTTAGAGACTGGTGTTAAGCCAGTGGCAACAGTCGAAGCTAAAGTTGCAGAAAATCTAGACTTTATTTCAAGACAGTCAAAAAATCTAACTAATGCAGTTGATGATGTTCAGGCTGTCACCCGTATCAAAGAATCATTGGCCAAAATTGATGAGCTCGGCGGCCAGGCTCTCTTTACCGGCGAGAAAGCCATTGCCTACCGTGAGCTAAAACAGTCAGTAGCTGCCCTCGATCGAGCTGCCGTTGAAGCTCAAGGTTTGCGTGCCTTTGAGAACAGCACTCAGGCTATTGTTAGAGAAGCCGATAAGATGCTTGGTGTTACTGGCCGCATCTCTGAAAATTCTGCATTGCGTAGTGATGCGGTGGTGACTCAACGTTTAGCCAATGTTGAAAAAGCAGTTGCTGAAGTTAAGGTCGCTACGACTTTTGAACAACAATCTAGTGCTTTGAAGCGATTGAGCAGTGAAATCGATGATCCACGCTTGCAAAGCTCATTGGGCAAATCGATAGAAGGGCGGCAGGTTTTAGATGAGCTTAAGACCGGCGTCAATAATCTCAAGCAAAATCTTGAAGTGCGGGCTCTCGAGCAAACTTCTATCAAGATTGAAGCCCAGGCTCCTACTGTTGTAAAAGCGGCACAGGGTCTTGAACAAGCCGTAGTGAAAGAGACAACACTAGGCAATAACTTGCAGCTCAAGCAAGCTGTGACTGAATATACAAAGGCAGCTGAAAATCTTGCTGTGCGTTCAGAACGCTCGGTTGCTGTTAAGCAAATGGAACAGCAATTGGCCGTCATAGAACGCGAGATCCAAGGACTGAAGATTCCAGCTAACCAAGTAACTACTGAACTGAATGCTCTTAAACAAAGCCACAGAGTCATTACGGAAGCAGTTGGTGACGCTGGTCTTCTTGCTCAAAGCATTATAGAGAAGCGTTTGCCTCAGGTTGAAAATCTCTTGAGTCAGGTTGGTGTTTCTAGTAGCTCTACCGTGCAAAGAGAATTGATAAGGCAAACAGCCGCTGAGATTCAAACTTTGCGTTATCTCGGTGGTGATACAGGTGCGAAAATCACTCTGCAACTAGAAAAAGCACAGTCGACTTTGGTGGTAGCTGCCAATCAATTAGAAGTTGCGGCTTACAGCAAATCGCTAATAAAATTGGCTGCAAATGGTGATGCCGTTGCCGCTGGCAAGCTGCTCTTTGCTGGCTTGACCTCTGACGGATTTAAGACAACATTCAAAGACTTCTTCGCTGTACGCGGTCATATGGTGCCACTGATTGGTGGCGGTGGCGATGCCGGTCGAATGTTGCGAACACTGTCTGCCGGTGATGATATCTTCGCCTTAAATAGAGCTGCTATATTCAATCCGAATGTGGTTCGTGCATTGAGTGGCGCAACCATGACACTAGGCCTAGGTACCATGGCTGTTAGTGGTCGCATGCTTGACGTGCGTGACCAACAAAGAGAAGCGGAACTACAGAATTTCTCACCAGATGCGAAGTCGCAACCAGGTGTTGATGAAAAACCTAAAGCAAGCGATAGGCCAACTGAGGCCAAGAGCGAGACTAGAGAACGCGCTGACAATGATGATTTGCAAGTAATTCCGGTGAGCGCGCAGGCGGTTGCTAGTAAACCTGATGTTACTTTTAGTAGCACTGGTCAAACCATTGTACGCAATGCTTATTCAGCCGAACTGCGTCAGCGTGCCACCCCAGCTGGTGCTGCAAATCTTTCGCTTTCTCCAATTATTCGCTCTGCTGCACTCAATAGAGAAGGTGTCGCTAAGCCTGAGATCGGAGCCTTTGGTATCCGGTTGAGTGATCCTGATTACGAGCATAAAAAGTTCTTGATGGCTGCTTACGGAGCAGATCACTTCATTGGTAAAGGTGCTGAACCAACCCCAGCTGAGTTGAATAATCTCGTCTTTATGGCCTCGCAGCAACTCAATATGAAAACTGGTAGTGCAGTGCGCGCTGATGGTATGCGCTTTGAGAAACCTGCACGAGATAACTTTGTGCTTGCCCCAGCTTTGTCATTGACTAGCCCTATGTCGCTTTTGAATTCTGGTGCCGGAAGTAGAAATAACAGTTTGAACCCTTATGGTACCAATGCTGGTGGCCCTTTAGGAACAAGTCAGGGTGTCACAGGAACGAGAAACTCTTCTGATACAAAACAAGTATTCTCGGCATTGGCATCTACTGCTAGTGAGGGTGGTAGTGGCCGCGGTAAGGTTACCGAAGGTGAGGAACGTACTGAGGCTGATGTTCTTGAGCAAGGCAGCACTGGTACTAGTGCCACTAATAATGGTGCCAACTTGGCCGACGACGATGACCATGACTCAGAATCTAACAACGGCGCCGCTGCCCAGCCAGTTGTAAGTCAAGCCAGCAGTATTGCTAACACCAATACCGATCCGCAAGTGCAACCGCGCACAGTCTTGCCTGGACCACCCAAAAAACGGCAACCGATCAATCAGGCCGTATAGCCTTTTAAGATGAGAACCGTGTTGTGGCCACCGAATCCGAGGGCCTCGATCATGGCATACTTAATTTTGGCATCGCGGCCTTTATTCGGTACATAGTCAAGATCGCACATTGGGTCTGGAACATTGAGATTGATGGTCGGGTGCACTTTTTGATGATAGATACTTAGAGCTGCTACGGCTGTGCCAATTGCGCCGGCGCCACCGAGTAAGTGGCCTACCATTGATTTGGTGCTTGAGATAGGAATTTTGTAAGCGTGATCGCCTAAGACTTGTTTGATCGCCATTGTTTCGCGCTCATCGTTAAGTGGAGTCGATGTGCCGTGAGCATTTATATAGTCAATGTCAGTTGGTTCAATTTTAGCGTCACGCATGGCCTCGCGCATGGCCGCTGCTGCTCCTTCGCCTGTCTCATGGGGGGCAACGATGTGGTAGGCATCACAGGTGGCACCACCACCGACAATCTCAGCATAGATTCGGGCATTGCGTTTGAGAGCATGGTCAAGCTCTTCTAGAATGAGAACGATGGCCCCTTCGCCAATTACAAAACCATCACGGTCTTTTGAAAATGGGCGGCTAGCTCCTTCTGGGTCTTCGTTGCGTTTTGATAGGGCCATCATATTGCCAAATGAAGCCATGCTAAAGGCATTGATTGCGGCTTCGCATCCGCCTGAAATTACTGCGTCTGCGCGATTATCTTTGATGTACATAAATGCATCAAACAGCGAGTCTAGACCACTGGCACACGCCGTTGAATCTGCTTTGGCTCGACCCTTAGCACCATACTCGATGGCAACTTGTCCGGCCGGTGCGTTTGGCATTAACCTTATGACTGAGCGTAATCCAAGTTTTCTCGCTCCGCCTTCAAGTAATTTGATGTGGTCAGCAGTTGTTGTTATTAGACCACCAACTCCAGTTCCTAAAAATGTTGCAACACGTTCCGGATTGTTTGCTTTAACATCAAAGTTGGCGTCTTCAAGTGCTAATTTAGCTGCTGCCATGGCAAATAAGGTGACGCGATCCATCTCTTTGAGCATGGAGCCGACTTTGCGCTTGTCTGGAAAAAAATCTTGAATGTTGAAGTCTTTTACTTCTGCCGCGATCTTGATTTCTAACGCCACAGTGGCAGGGTCAAATAAAGTAAGCGGTGCAACTCCCGACTTGCCAGCGAGTAGCGCTTCCCAGCATTCGTCCTTGCCTATGCCAACCGGGGTTACCATCCCCAGCCCAGTAATAACTACCCTGCGCTCGCTCATTGGTTCACTTTTCTTGTATATATAAGTAGTAACTAGTTCACTTAACTAGTCCATTTTAGCGCGCTTGCCAGTAATGCTAGGTTTGCAGCTCCTAACTGATAATTAATTATTCTCTTGGCAGCGACAGGCAAGGCTTAGGTTCTGTCGCGAACTGGATACTATATTTAGACTAAGCACTCGCCACCACTAATGGTGCCAAAATTACTGTCGTAATCGTCTTCTTCAAAGAAATGGCATTGCTGATCATCACTATTTTCAATATCTGAACATTCTGATTCAGATTCTTCTATCTCTGTGTCAATCTCTAGTCCATAGTCTCTGTCATCTTCAAATTTGAGGTCGACATAGGCTCTAAAAGCTTCCTCAGCAGAGCGGCTGTCAACTCCTTTGAGGAAGTTCTCAACTGGGTCTTTGTGCAAGCCAAACTGTTGACTGCCCGAAGCCACATAACCATGATCAGGGGTCCAGATCAAATTTTCATTCTGATAAATTATTGTGCCTTCTTCACCGTTTTTTTTGCGGCGGCGGATTAAACGCTCGTGAGACTGCACATTCTTTTTGAAAGCTCTATCTAAATCAATACCGATATCTTTGTAATCTGGTTCATGCCGTCCCACTAAGTTCCAGAAATATTGGTTGTGACTGGCTTCGTGTACATGGGCTAGTTCATGCAGCACCAGATAGCGACGGCCACGCTCGGGAACGTTTTCGATAGCGAAGCGCGAGAATGTAATTACTTTAGTTTTAAGGTTAATTTGAGCCAGTCTGGTGTATTTGGCTGAGCCAATTCTCACACCTCCAATGGTGACATTGAAGGTAGCATCATTTATGCGCTTGACGTAGGATTGCATAAACGATTTATATAGTTTTAGGGTTGCTTTTGATATACCGTCTGGGCTTTCACCTGGTTGGTCATCGGCCTTGGCCTTTGATTTCTCCAGATTGGCTGTGCGTCTACTATAATCGTGAAATCTGTTGTCTGCTGTCACTTTTATACAGGTATTGTTAGTAGTGGCATAATTATTTTGCGATTGTGTTAGCTTAAGGGTTTTACCCGCTTCTGGCAACAGCTCTAAAGGTATATAGCAGTGCAAAATCTTGCCAAACTAACTCTCATCACTGGTGGTGCTCGCTCGGGTAAGTCTTACCTCGCTGAAGGGATGGCTCAGAAAAGCGAGCTGCCTGTGGTCTACTTTGCAACTATGGGTAAGGTTGCTTCTGACGCAGAGGTCGTAGAAAGAATAGAGCTGCATGTTGAGCGGCGCTCGCCTCAGTGGCAGACTATTGAAGAACCTTTGCTGTTAGCTAAAGCGATTAAAAAGCTTGAAGTGAACGCCCCAACTCTTTGTCTCATTGATTGCCTCTCACTCTTTGTTTCAAATCTTATGCTCTCTATGCCCTATATGATTGAGAGCAGCGGTGTGCGCAGAGAGCTAGAAGATAATATTTTGAGCGAGGTAGAAGACTTGCTCACGGCCATGTTTGAGCGCGACGATCTTAAGTTTATCGTGGTCACTAATGAAGTCGGTTCGGGCATAGTGCCTGATAACAATTTGGCTCGCAGTTACCGCGATCTTCTCGGTGTTGCTAATCAGAAGTTTGCCGCGCGTTCTGAGCAGGTGTTCGTTGCTATTTCTGGACTGGGTCTGCAGCTGAAGTGATGGGCTAGTTGCTGTGAGGTTGTAGGGCGTCCGGGCATAATGTATTTATGAATTCAAGCCGGGTATTAATAAAGTTGCTAAGGCCGCGACAGTGGACCAAGAACCTTATTGCCTTTGCTCCAATATTATTCGCCGGTCGCATGCTCGATGGCGATGCACTTTTGCATGTTTCTATGTGTGTTGTATCCCTTTGTTTGATCTCAGGCTCTGTCTATGTCTTCAACGACATTGTTGATGTTGAAGCTGATCGCAAACATCCAACAAAATCGAAGCGCCCGATTGCAGCTAATTTGGTTAGTGTAAAAGCTGCCTCCATCGTAGCCGCCTTGGCTCTGGTTGCCAGTTTTGTCATTGCCTACATTACAAGGCCAGCTCTTAGCTTGGTCTTACTTGCCTACTTATTGCTGCAGATTGCTTATATTTTCAAATTGAAGCATCGCATTATTCTTGACGTGTTTTGCATTGCTACTGGTTTTGTTTTGCGCGCCTTGGCTGGTGGTGCAGCTGCTCATGTGCCGCTATCAGCCTGGTTCTTGCTTTGCACTTCACTGGGCGCGCTCTTTCTTGCTTTAGAGAAACGGCGACAAGAAATCAGAAGTCTCGGTGAGCAGGCCAGTAGTCACAGAAAGGTGTTAGGTAAATACTCCGTCGAGTTGCTCGACCGTATGGAAGCGGCTATTGTGCCGAGTCTTATTACAGCCTATGCATTTTATAGCTTTCAATCTCAGTATGGTCAGTGGATGATGGTGACATTACCGATGGTGCTATATGGAATTTTGCGCTATCAAGTTCTGTCTGTGCGAGACAATAACACTGGTAGTCCCGAGGAGGTTCTCCTCAAAGACCGGCCCATTCAATATACTATTATCCTCTGGCTCCTAGCCTGCATCTCGGTGGTTTATGGTTGGCTGCCTAGGGTAGCTGCGGCGCTAGTTCACACCATCGATTCGTGGCGGTTGCCTATTTAATTTGCAGCTTTTCTGCCTTGGCTTGTTCTTCTTTCAATACAGGTATTTCTTTGGCTTTCTCACTCCAAGGGCCGAGGGCAAAGATTTTGAGCATGGTCGGGCTGACCAGTTCAGCTTTCAATTGAGCACTGCTTTTACTGTCTCCTGAAGCCATCAGAGCACTGAGCTTTTCTTGCTGCTCGGCGCCGACATCGAGAAAGCGACAGCGAAAGCAGGCCCATGTCAGGTCAAAGTTAGTCATGGCCGTTTTGGCGGCTAGGTTGGGCGCCCTGACAAAGCGGTCCTTGATCACCAAAGCAAATGTCTGGCGGTTGTCGTCGCCATCGACTGAACGGTCTGGTTTGCGTTTTTGATAGAGAAAACATGTCATATCTGAATACGCATTGACGGCATCTTCAGTCAGTATGGGCGGGCCTGGGTCGGCAATGCGAACAGCACCAAGAAGGTCTTGCAGCAGTTCAAAGTTGACCTTGGCGTCGCCATCGGCGTCGCTGGAAGATACTTTGTTTTTGCTGAGATAGTGGCGGATTAAGGCACGAAAAAGCAGACGATAACTCTCTTTTACGTCCATTTCTTGCAATATTTTCGGCCGTAGAGTGGCCCACACAGGCGCTATTCCGGCGTAGTTATTGTTAGCTGTGGCCAATTTGCCCGCCACTAATTTTGCTAATCGGTTTTTCTGGTCTAAAGAGAGGGTGGCTACATCGAGCACTTCTTTGCGGTCGTCATCACTAGCGCTAGAGGCGCAGAGAGCAAAAATCTCCAGCCAACAGCGGGGGTCGTCAAGGGTGACTGTCGGTTCACCTGGGGTAACCTGAGCTTTTTTTAAGGCTGCTGGCGTGCCCGTGCCAGTTTTTCCCTTCACCGGCGTTTGAGCTTGTTTGACCGGGGCCTGAGGGGGCAAAGTGCTCTTACTCGGGCTGGGCTTATCTTCGTAGCCCCAATCTTGAGCAAGCGCTTCACTGGCGATGGTGCTGAAAGTTAAGAGAAATAGCAAGGGCAAGGGCTTGAGGGCGATTCTGTTGGGCCTGCTGTATGCTGCTATTTGGGAGAAATATGTGTAGAGTGGAGTTAGAGGCATCTAAATAGTCTACAAAAACTACGCAAGGGTGTGATAATATCGGCTAAGAGCCCCGTGCAGTGGGGTGTGAGAGATTTAGTACATATTAGAAATTCGGCAATGGAGGCCGGTTTTCCTACGAGGCAGCAATCATGTCATTACTGAAGATTAGATACTACCCTGATGCAGTGCTCAAGGCTAAGGCCAAAAAGATCACAATTTTTGATTCTTCGGTGCGTAAGCTGGCTCAAGATATGCTCGACACAATGTACGACAACGATGGGGTAGGCTTAGCAGCTCCGCAGGTTGGCGTTTCGAAACGACTGATGGTAATTGACGTCAGCGGTGAAGACGAAACTCCACGTCCTATAGTCTTTATCAACCCTGAAATTATTGAGAGAGATGGTGAAATGACCGGCCAAGAAGGCTGTCTCAGTTTCCCAGATGTCTTTTTTGAAGTGAAGAGAGCTTCTAAGGTTGTAGTTAAGTTCCAAAACCTCAAGGGTCAAACCCTCAAGCTAACGGCCGATGGCAATCTGCTCTCGCGGGCCATTCAACACGAAATTGATCACCTCGATGGTGAACTGTTCATCGACCGTGCCGTTTCGCAATTGAAGGCTGATTTGGAATTGACCAAAGCGGGCTTCCGTGAAGGTGACATTGAAGAGCTAGAGAAAGAAGTTGAGCTTGAGAAAGAAGCTAACACAATCTCTCTTGCCCCAGCCAATCAGCCAGTAGCGCTTTAAGCAATGTTTTGGAGCCTGCGCGAGAATATCGGCGGTTTGAAACATCTCTCTCGTTTAACTGCCCGAGTGGTTTTGCGTCAGAACACGTTGCAGTACATACAGAGCTTAAATAAGAAATTTCCGGAGTTAAATTTGACGTCTGCCCTAGACGATCAAGGGCAGCCTTTGACTTGCCGCTTTTGTGGCTTTGCTATCTTGTCCAGTGAGCTGGGCTCCTACCAATTTGCAGCTTGCTCGGCCGTAGCGGATAATGTGATACTGCAGAGGGTGAAGATAGTCGAATGGAGTCAGACCTTGCCGACTCTGGAAAGTATGAAGCTAGAGAGCAGTCACAAGAAACAATTAAATGAGCGCTAATAAGCAACCAGCAAATCCCACTGTCAACGTTGTTTCCTTCGGTTTTAAGAATGGCGACCCTCCTCAAGCCAATGTGGTGATGGACGTGCGCTTTCTCAAGAATCCGTTTTGGGTGGAAGAGTTGAGGCCACTTACGGGCCGCGATCAGCCAGTGAGAAATTACGTTATGGAGCAAAGTTCCGCCCAAGAGTTCATGGGCAACCTTAAGGCTCTAGTGTCACATGTGATACCGGTTATGTTTGTAAACCAAGCTAATATTGATTGCTTCACTATTGCCCTTGGTTGCACCGGTGGGCAGCACCGCTCAGTAGCTGTGGCAGAGGAAGTGGCTAGATTTCTTAAGGAGAGCTATCCTCAATACAAGGTTTCACTTTCTCACCGCGAGCTGGATCAAATGACTAGCACTTGCCAGGGCGAAGAGAATTTAGCCCTGCAAGAAGGGGGCTAGATGCCCAAGAAACCAAAGAAATCGCTAGACTATCGCTTTCAAAGTTGGATGCTGCCAGGTTTGAAGCGTTATCTTGGCATTGTCATTTTAGCAATCATTGCCATTGTATTTGGTGTCTTAACTTTGCTCGATGTTCACCCTGTCGACAAGATGTTTCGTTTGATTATCTGGGCTCTGAAAGATATTCGAGCCGTTGTCGCTGAAGTAGCATCGGTCATGCACAAGCAGCTAAATGCCATAATTTTGATTACGGCTGGTTCAGTGGCTGTATTTGTTTCAATCGTGCGCATTACTCAGCTTGTTCTGGGTGCCTACTTGCCCGAGCGTGAGTCAATACCAGATATGCTTTACCGCGCCCGTAAATTCGGTCGCGGGCCCAAAGTAGTAGTTATTGGTGGTGGCACAGGCTTATCAAATTTGCTGCGTGGTTTGAAAAAACACACCTATAACATCACTGCCATAGTTACTGTCGGTGATGACGGCGGCAGCTCCGGTCGATTGCGCGAAGAGCTGGGTGTATTGCCCCCCGGTGATATCCGCAACTGCATTACAGCGCTGGCCGATGAAGACAAATTGGTAACTGAGCTTTTCCGCTACCGCTTCGATTCGGGCGAGGGCTTAGAAGGGCATAGCTTCGGCAATCTATTTATCACTGCTGTTTGTGCGGTCACCCATGGCGATATGATTCAGGCCGTGCGTACTGCTAGTCGTGTTCTTAATAGTTGCGGCCAAGTTCTGCCATCGACTCTTGATAGTTTGACCTTGATGGCCGAGTTTGAAGACGGCACCATTATTCGCGGCGAGTCACATATATCAGAAGACTCACAAAACAAACGCATAAAAAGGCTTTTTAGTGAACCGGCTGAGCCAGTTGCCGTGCCGGAAGCCGTAGCTGCCATTATGGAAGCTGAGTTGATTGTGCTTGGCCCCGGCAGCCTCTATACATCGGTGGTTCCCAATTTAATAGTGCCAGGAATTGCTGATGCTGTGCGCAATTCGCGAGCAAAGAAAATCTATGTATGTAATGTTATGACGCAGCCGGGAGAAACCACTGATTATTCGGTGGGCGACCATGTAGAAGTTCTACTTAGCCACTCCAAGACTCCCCCTGGTGCAGCTGGAAGGCTGATGCAAGGCGTGTTGGTTAACGACTATGGCAAAGCCGCACCAGTCTTGCCATCGGGTTCTAAGCCTGTGCGCTTTGATCCCGAACGACTTAAAGAGTTAGGTGTTATGCCGTTTCGTAAGATGCTAGTTAGCGAGGAAGCCGCTAGTCATCATGATCCAGCGAAACTGGCTGAAGTGATTATGCAGTTCTTCAGCTATAAGGCAAAGCGTAAGCTAGTGGTTCCCAAGCCACCTAATAATAATTCTGGACCGCCTAGTGCTGCGGCTACCGTGGCCGATGCCCCTCTGGCCAAGCTTGGCCGCAAATTATAGTGTAAAAGGAGCAGCCTTGAAAGAAAAAATTGGTCCAGCCATAGGTCGTTTGGCCAGTGGTGTTTATATTGTCACTGTCTCAGTTGATGGTAATGCAGACGGCATGTTAGCTACTTGGATTACCCAAGCGGGTTTTGAACCGCCATCACTGGTAGTGTCAGTCAATAAACAGCGCGATATTCTTCAGTCAATGAAATTGGGTGATAAATTCACTATCAATGTTCTCTCAAATCGCAATATGGATATTTTCAAAGCTTTTGCTAAACCCAACAACAGCGCCAAGTTTGATGGTCTAGCAATAAAGGAAGGAACCGGTGCCGGTCCTGTTTTTGCCGAGGCGGTCTCCTACATTGATCTCTTGGTAAAATCGATTAACGAAGCCGGCGATCACCAGCTTATTGTTGGTGAAGTAATCGATGGCGAGCTGCTAAACGGCCAAGATGAGCCCATGACTCATTTGCGCAAAGACGGTTTTAAGTATTAGGTTGAAAGTGCTTTCAGTTCTGCTTCTTCTCTAAATATTTGAGCCAATTGCTCGCGAGCATCATCGTAACCTTGACGAATAAGTCGACGTGAGCGCTCAGGATCTATCTCTAGCAATGTGACATTGACGCCTTGCTTTGGTTGGAAGACTCTGATTTTAACTTTCTTACGCCCTCTAGATTCTACTGAATTGGCGTCTATGAGACGGTTGAATAGTTCAGCCGACTGCACTTCTTTGCGAGCCGAAGCATCTAAAACAATATCAAGGCAACGTACTAATACTTCAAACATATTGACCGGGCAAACATTGATGCGCTCAGGGTGTAAAAGCACCATATAGACTTCATCAGCACCAAGATGTATGGCCGTTTCCATTGGCGTGTTACGCACGAGACCACCATCGATCCAGAGGCCTTGACCATGTATGTGTCGCGGTGGAAATGCCATTGGAAGGGCAGAGGTGGCCATTAAGACGTCAATCAATTCGTTGGTAGACATGATGTCATCGATAGTTATTAGCCGTGTTTCTAAGCTGCACAAATCAGTGGTGCACCAACCTACTTTAGTTGTGCTGGCTTTTAATTTTTGCAAATTCAGTTCGCGCCGCAAGAGCTCTTCTAGAGGCGAAGTATCTAACAGACCTAGCTTGTGTCCTAGCACTAGGCGACCTATTTGATGGGCTGATGGCAAGCTAAATACATCTTTGCTGCGAATAGAACACCATAACTCCTCAAGTCGAGTTTGATTGCCCTGGGCATAGAGGCTGGCATTAATACCACCAATGCTAGTGCCGAAGGCCAGGTCAAATTCTATTCCTGCTTCTTTGAAGGCTTTGGTAACGCCAACTTGGTAGGCCCCGCGACCGCCGCCGCCTGGCAGAACTAGAGCTCTCATTGGCCGTTGCGGAGGTTGGATTTGTTCGGATGCCATAGTGCGACCTTAAAGAAGATTCTTACTAATCATACTCTTAACTATTCTATGTTATGTCACCTGCTCGTGGGTGGCAAGCCTCCACCGTAAAAGAGAGGAGCGACTAATTAAGCCGCTCCTCTCTTTTTTATGACTGTTCTATTTTCAGCTTAGGCTTTAGCTGGTTGCTTAAGAGCTTCTGCTACTTGCTTAGCGACTTCTGCTGGGGTCATAGCCACTCTCACACCGTTAGCTTTGAAAGCTTCGAGTTTTGATTCGGCTGTGCCTTTGCCACCAGAAATAATGGCACCAGCGTGGCCCATGCGTTTTCCGGGAGGTGCAGTTTGGCCAGCAATGAAACCAATCACTGGTTTTTTGATTGTCTTCTTGATGAAGGCTGCGGCTTCTTCTTCAGCGTTGCCGCCGATTTCGCCGATCATAACAATCACTTCAGTGGCTGGATCGTTTTCGAACATTGTCAGACATTCTTGATAATCAAGACCTTTGATGGGGTCGCCACCGGTGCCTACACAAGTTGATTGACCAAGACCACTTTCTGTTAGAGCTAGTGCGATTTCATAGGTTAGAGTGCCGCTTTTGCTCACCATGCCTACTGGTCCGGATTTGAAAATGGTACCGGGAAGAATGCCGATTAGCGATTGACCGGGGGTGATGATACCAGGGCAATTTGGGCCAATTAGCTTGGCGCCTTTGGCTTTCACTTGAGCTACCAATTTGGCAGTGTCTAGTGGTGGAATGCCTTCAGTAATTAATACCAATAGGCTGATTCCGGCATCAAGGGCTTCGCAACCGGCATCAAGTGCCAGGTATGGAGGAACGAAAATGACAGAGCAAGTAGCTTCAGTTGCTTCTACTGCTTGTTTGACAGTATCGAACACAGGAGCGCCGTGCATTTTTTCGCCGCCCTTACCGGGGGTTACGCCGCCAACGATGTTGGTACCGTATTCGATCATGCGCTTGGTGTGGGCTGCGCCCATTTTGCCAGTTATGCCCTGGACGATTACTTTTGTATGTTTGTCGACAAGAATCACTTGAGAATCTCCTATTAGGCTTTGCCTGCGGCAACTGGTTTTTTGGAACTACCTGCTTTGGAGCGGCTAACCGCTTCCTTAACTGCTTCTTCCAGGTCTGGATAAAGCTTGAGGCCAGATTGAGCCAGCATTTTTTCGGCAATGTCTTGGTTATTGCCACGCAGTCTTACGATCATGGCGCGCTCTGGATACTTTTTCATAAATTCGACCAAAGCACCGGCGACTTCGTCGCAAGCTGTGATACCACCCAAGATGTTGAGCAGAATGACATCAACATTGGGATTGTCGTTAACTAGTTCAAGGGCAGCTAGTGTTTTCTTTTGGTCAGAGCCGCCGCCAGCATCTAAGAAGTTGCCAGGTTGGCCGCCAAAAGCTTTGACCATGTCCATGGTAGCCATGGTTAGTCCAGCGCCGTTGCAAAGAATACCGATATTGCCGTCTAGCTCAACGAGGTTGAGGCCATTCATTTTGGCATTGCGTTCTCTTACTGAAAGGTCGCAAAGGTGAGCTTCTTCCCAGCCTCTGAACTGTGGCTGTCTGTCAATGGCGTCATCGTTAATGATGATTTTGCCATCGAGAGCAACAACGTCGTCGCCTTCGGTGATCACTAGTGGGTTGATTTCAGCAAGGTCTAGGTCTTTGCTTTCGAAAATTTTGTAGAGCTTGTTGGCAATGTCAGCCACTTTGTTGAGTACAGCACCTTTCAAGCCCAGTTTTTGCGCGAGGTTGCGGCCAACGAAGGGATGATAAGGGTTTGGAATTGGCTCGGTCAAAACGTTAGATGACGATTCGATTTCGATTCCGCCTTCAGCAGAGGCGATGAAAATAGGGCAGCCGCGGTCGCGGTCTAAGGTGACAGCAAGGTAGAGTTCGCGGGCAATGGGCATAGCTGGTTCAACCAAAAGACTTTCTGTTTTTGAATCTTTGATTGAAAGCTGAAGCATGTCCTTGGCAAGGGCCATGCCTTCTTTTAGATTTTTAGGGAATTTGATGCCGCCGGCTTTTCCACGACCGCCTGCCAAGACCTGGCATTTTAGTACTAGTGGATAGCCCAAATGGACTTTGGCCAATTCTTCTGGCTTGGTGATGCGCTGAGAAGGCGGTACATTGATGCCCCCTTCGGCAAAAATTCGCTTGGCTTCGTATTCGTAGAGATTCAAGATTGTGTCCTCTTAATGGCAGTCTATAAATGTAAGACACAGCTGGCCAAAACCCTTAGAACTTTATGATTCTTAAGCCTTCCGCCCGACGATTTGGCTCCTCAGTATACTGATGGCCCTTATATCTAAAATGATTGTTGCCGCTTGGCATGGGAAATTCAAAAGAGAAACGATAATGCGTATTGGAATTTTGACTGGTGGCGGGGATTGCCCCGGCTTGAATGCCGTGATTAGAGCGGTGGTGAGAACGAGCGTCAAAGAGTATTCATCAGAAGTTGTCGGCTTCTTAGAAGGCTGGCGCGGTCCCATTGAAAATATGGTGATGCCGTTGACCATGCAGTCGACAGGCGGTTTGATTCACCGTGGCGGAACAATCTTGCGCACATCGCGCACTAACCCTTTTAAGCTTGATCGCGGCCCAGAGCGCATCGCTGAAAATATTGTCAAAAACCGCCTAGACGCCCTGATTGCTGTCGGCGACATCGATACTTGTAGTGTGGCCAATCGACTGCACCAAGAGCATAATTTAAACGTTGTCTGCGTGCCTAAAACAATCGATAACGATATTAACGCAACCGATTTTACTTTTGGATTTGACACTGCCATCAACATTGTCACCGAGGCAATAGATCGCCTGCACACTACAGCAGAATCACATAACCGTGTGCTGGTCTGTGAAGTAATGGGACGCAAAGCTGGTTGGATTGCTTGCTATGGCGGTATTGCTGGTGGTGCTGACTTTATTTTAGTGCCAGAGAAGCCAATCAAGGCGCAAGAAGTAGTACAAGCTATCAAAACTAGACACTCACGTGGCCGCGACTACTCAATTGTTGTAGTGGCTGAAGGCGCTCGCTTTGAGTCACCAGAAGCGTCAAATGAACCAAGTGAATCGAATGGTGATTCGCCTACCGACAATACTAGTATTGGCAATCAACTGGCGCGATTGATCGAATCAGAAACCGGTTTTGAAACGAGAGCGACAATTCTTGGCCATATACAACGGGGCGGGGCTCCAACTGCTTTCGACCGGGTTTTGGCCACACGCTTTGGCGTTAAAGCGACACAGCTAGTGCATGATAAAAAGTATGGACGAATGGTGGCACTTTCTGGTTCGAAATTACATGATGTAGCTATTGAAGAAGCGACTGGCAGCTTAAAGACTCTCGATATGGAGCTTTATAACGTGGCTGAAGTGTTCTTTGGATAGTTTCGATACGGTCGACCAGCACTTTATGCGGCGGGCCCTTGAACTGGCCCAAGAAGCTGAGGGCTACACCGCACCAAACCCGATGGTTGGGGCCGTAGTTGTGAGTGCCGACGGTCGCATAGTTGGCGAAGGCTACCACCATGCTCCTGGTCTTGCCCATGCCGAAGTTGAGGCCCTTAATCAAGCAGGCGACCAGAGTGTTGGGGCGACGCTGTATGTCAATTTAGAGCCGTGCTGTCATTTTGGCCGCACGCCACCGTGCTCGAAGAAAATCATAGAACACAAGCTTGGCCGGGTAGTGGTTGGTATTGCTGACCCCAATCCTAAGGTGGCTGGCGGTGGCTTGAAAGAGCTTAGTGAGGCTGGTATTGACCTGACAGTTGGTGTATTAGAAAGCGAGTGTGGTTACTTAAATCGCGGTTTTTTCAAAGCCATCAAAGAAAATCTGCCCTGGCTCTCGCTCAAGATGGCACTAACCCTCGATGGTCGCATTGCCGATCGCACTGCTGCTAGTCGCTATGTTACTGGTGTCACTGCTAGAAAATTTGTCATGGCTTTGCGTGCTGCCTATGATGCTGTATTGATTGGTGCTAATACCGCCAGGCTAGATGACCCACAGTTAGATGTTCGCATTGATGATTCAGATGCTAATCGAAACCCGCTGCGGGCAGTGCTCGACCCTAACTGCACAGTGAAGCCGGAAGCAAGAATTTTCGCTGCCTCAGGGCAAACAATTATTTTCTGCCGCCAAAAAGAGTTGAGCCGACAAAGTGACTATCCGCCTTCGGCCTCACTTGTTGCTTTACCCGAGCCAAAGGACGGTCGCCTCGACTGCCAAGGCGCTCTTCAGTATTTGTTAGAGCGGGGCTGTCAGAAAGTATTGTGCGAAGGCGGCGGTCAATTGGCTGGCAGTCTCATTGATGCTGGCTTAGTTGATGAACTCTACTGGTTCGTTGCTCCCAAAATGCTGGTCGATAAAGAGGCATTGCCTGTGGTGGCCTCCGCTAATACTAGATTGATTGCTGACAGCGTTGAGTGGCAAATTACGGGTGCTAATTTCCTTGGTGACGACCTTCTCATTAGTGCCTTGAATCCAAGACACAATGTCTACACACCCGTATAGCGCCTAATAACTGCTGCATCTTCGCCTGCTATCTAAGAGTAGATTGGGAGAGATGGCAAACCATCCAGTGCAAATTCAGCGTCAGACAGGTCGATGCTGTTCTTTACACACCATCTGTTCCAGTCAGCTTTCGATATTACGGGAATCAATTACCAATCCTCTAATACATAGTTTCGGACTTCATTTTCATCATCTCATCTTCCTGAGCACAATTGACTTTTGGTCAACGGTGGCGTTGTTAGTCCCGGTCTTGAGGGACAGGCTAAAAGAACATGACTATTGGGCTATTGACTGAAAAGACCTTTTCGGTCAAACTTATAATTGTTAGCACTTCTAGCTTCTGAAAAGCTCTTTAACTCGTGTTTTTGGGGAAAAGGTGCGATGGCGCTGCCATGATGATAAAAATGACCAATAGCACTAAACCTAAAGTCGGCCCTATATCTATGGGCTCCTCAGCCGCTGGCAAATGCTATTTCACGCTGCCTGCTGCTTTGCGCTGGCTTGATTCAGACCATTTTGGCGATGGGGCAGAGAGTGTCAGAGCCAAACCCGTTAAAACTCGTTTCAGTCGTTGGTTTCCCTTTGCTTTTCTCCACGCTGGTCTATTTGCTGTTCTTTTCGTTGGCTGGTCACCGATTGCTCTAGGCACAGCTGTCGCACTCTATTGGCTGAGAATGTTTGCCGTAACGGCATTTCTACATCGCTATTTTTCGCACCGTACATTTAAGACCAGTCGTCTAGCGCAGTTTATCTTTGCCTTTATGGCATGCTCGGCTGTCCAGCGCGGGCCATTGTGGTGGGCGGCTCACCACCGTGCTCACCACAAACTCTCAGATAAAGATGGAGATTTACATTCGCCTTCAGTTAGTGGTTTCATTTGGTCGCATATTGGTTGGATAACAGCTGACTGCAATATGCCGACTGATTATGAAAAGATTCCAGATCTGGCCCGCTATCCCGAGCTTGTCTTATTGAATCGCTTCGATTGGTTCGTGCCTGTGCTCCTGGGTTGCAGTCTATTGGTTTGGGGATACTGCCTGCAGTTGTTCTATCCTCAATTAGGAACAAGCCCATTGCAGATGCTCGTCTGGGGCTTTTTTGTCAGCACTGTGCTGCTCTTCCACGGTACTGCTTCAATCAATTCACTGACCCACATGATTGGCTCACAACGCTATAAAACTGGAGATCAAAGCCGCAATAACTTCTTTCTCGCTCTAGTTACTATGGGTGAGGGCTGGCACAATAATCATCATTACTTCCCTGGGGCAGCCAGGCAAGGCTTTTACTGGTGGGAAGTTGATTTTAGTTTTTACTTGCTTAAGCTCCTAGCTGCCCTCGGTATTATTTGGCAGCTAAGGCCAGTCCCTGCGGAAGCTTACAGTCATTCTTCGCTTAAAACTTCGGGCGAGGCAATGCAATGAAAAAGCTTGCCATCGTCGGGGCGGGAATTGCTGGACTGGGTTGTGCCCACAAGTTAAGCCGCCAATACGATCTGACTATTTTTGAGAGTAACTCTTATCTTGGCGGTCATACCAATACTATTGATGTGGCTGGCAGCAGTAAGGTTGCCTTTGATACTGGCTTTATGGTCTATAACCATATTACTTATCCAAATTTGACGGCTTTATTCAGCGAACTCAGTGTTCCCACTAAGAAGACCGATATGTCTTTTTCTGTGCAATATTTGCCCGATAAAATTGAATGGAATGGTGCTGGTTTAGATAGAATTTTTGCTCAAAGACGAAATCTTATTAGTCCGCGCTTTTGGCGTATGTTGCTAAAGCTAGATTGGTTCAACAAAAATGCCTTGCTCCACATGGATAGTGCCGATTTATCCACCGATGTCTCCAGGCTTTCGGTGCGCGACTATGTCCGCCACTTTAAGCTAGGCGAGGATTTTTTGCATTGGTATTTAATACCGATGGCTTCTGCTGTATGGTCGACGCCACCAGATAAAGTGCAAGACTTTCCTATTGCCACTTTAATTCGCTTCTTCCATAATCATGGTTTCCTGGGCCTAGACACTCATTTTCAGTGGTACACAGTCGATGGCGGTGCCAGAGAGTATGTTCAGCGCTTGGTAGCGGCTCTTGCTCCTATCACTCAATTTTCTTCTGGGGTGAAACGGGTCGAGCGGCTTGCTAACGGCGCTCGAGTGCATACAGAGAGGGGCTTTAGCGATTTTGACAAGGTGATATTTGCCTGTCACGCAGATCAAGCCCTCGCCCTGATTAGTGAGCCAACGGCTTTAGAGGCTCGCCTCTTAAGCCCGTTTAAGTACCAGGACAATTCGGTAACGGTGCACACCGATCGCCGGGTAATGCCTGCCGAGCCCAAGGCTTGGGCATCATGGAACTATCGCATCGCTGAGCAGTCTAATACTCATTATTGGATGAATAATCTGCAAGGCCTAAAATGCCAGGAAGATTATTTTGTATCGTTAAACAGCGAAAGCTTGATCGACCCGGGTAAAATTGTGCGCCAGCTTGAATATACACACCCGCTTTTTGATCTAGCTACATTTGAGGCTCAGCCTCAGCTACCGCAGCTCAATTCGGTCAGCCCTAAGCAAGCTTTGTATTTCTGCGGCAGCTACTTCCGTTATGGTTTCCACGAAGATGCTCTAGCCTCTGCCTATGATTTGAGTGCGATTCTCTCAACTTTGGCTGTGCATAGCTTAGCTGGAGCAGCTCAATAGATATGCCTGATTTAGCAATGACGTCTAGACTATTTGAGTGCTCAGTGGCCCATCAACGCTTGTTGCCCAGCGGTCACCGGTTCAAGCATGGCGTTTTTATGCTTTATCTAGAATTGGGAGAACTGAGCTCTTTAGCTCAGCATTCGCGTCTTTTTAATCATAATAGTTTCAATTTGTTCAGCTTCTATGACAGTGATCATTTATTCGGCTCCGAGCCAGTTGGTACAGATAGCTCCTTGCTCGGACGCTTGGAGCGCTTAGTTGCCGACCATGGCATCTCTGAGCCTATGGGAAAGGCCTATCTGCTCACCTATCCTCGGGTGCTTGGCTATGTTTTCAATCCGGTGTCATTCTATTTTGTTTTCGATCGTCAGGACCAACCCTTAGCTTGTATTGCTGAAGTAGGAAATACCTTTAGTGAGATGAAAGTCTACTTTATGGATGCTACTAAAATGAGCTCTGCATCTGTTTTTGATGCAGTTTTCACTAAGCACTTTTATGTTTCACCTTTTGGCAAATTGCAGGATAAATTCCATTTTGTTTTGCCTCTCCCCAATCAAGCGTTGAAACTTAGTGTTGATACTGTTGATGGTGACGATCCTAGCAAAAAGATTTTAGTCACCAGCGTCAGTGGCGTCGCTCTGCCGTTGACGGATAGGCAACTACTGCGGCTCTTCTTCCGCTATCCACTGGTAACTTTACGTGTCATATCGCTAATTCACTGGCATGCTCTTTTGCTTTGGCTGAAGAAGGTACCGTTTTTCTATAAAGAGCAATGGCCCGAATTGTAGACTAACAGCGCTAAGAGAGTTAATCATGAAAGGTAACAAGATGGCCAATTTAGAGCTTGAAATTGAGAATAAAAAGACAGCTGCTAAAACCTCTCTGACAGTAGCGCAGAAGTTTTGGCGCAAAATTGTATTGGCCGCTCTTGGTGCCATGACAGAAGGTCGACTAAAGCTGACCTTGCCTGAAGGTCAAATAATCTGGTTTGGTCAGTCGCAGCCAGTTGACGGTGGTATTTGCGCTGAAATCGATGTCAGGTCAGAAGCTTTCTTTCGCCGCCTGGTAGTTTATGGTCATATCGGACTGTCTGAAGCTTATATGGACGGGCAATGGCAGACCAATGACGTGGCCAGTGTAATTGCCTGGGCTCTTCTCAATATCAGTCAATGTCCACTTCTCGAAGGTAATGGCAAGAAGTTTCAGATAGTCAATTTGCTTGGCATTGGCAATCAGCTGCTGCATTTGTTGCGCCATAACAATGAGTCAAATAGCCGTAAAAATATTGCTTATCACTATGATTTAAGCAACGATCTTTTCAAGTTGTTCCTGGATGAGTCTATGACTTATTCCAGTGCCTATTTTAAAGACTGGTCGATTAGTTTAAGAGAGGCACAAGCGGCTAAATATGAGAATCTTTGTCGCAAACTGGCCTTAAAAGAAGGCGACCGTGTGCTGGAGATTGGCTGTGGTTGGGGTGGGTTTGCTCAGTATGCCGCTACTAATTATGGCTGTCACATTACTGGTGTGACCATCTCGCAAGAGCAATATGATTATGCCGTGGCTCGTATCCAAAAGGCTGGTCTTAGCCACAAAGTAGAGTTGCGTATGCAAGACTATCGCAAGATTACTGGTCAGTTTGACAAGATCGTATCGATAGAAATGATTGAGGCCGTCGGTCATGAGTATCTTGATATATTCTTTCAGCAATGTGACCGTCTGCTAGCTAAAGACGGGCTATTGGCTCTGCAAATGATTACTTGTCCCGATAGTCGCTATGACCTATTGCGAGAGAACACCGACTTCATTCAAAAGCATATTTTCCCTGGTTCTTTGCTTCTCTCCCATCGTCGCGTCAGCGAAGCAATGAAGCGCTGCCAGAGCGATCTTTTTGTGCACGATCTTGAAGACATGGGCAATCACTATGCTAAGACTCTTGGGCTCTGGCAGGAGCGTTTTGAGGCTCAGTTGCCAGCGGTGGAAGCTCTTGGCTTTGACCAAATTTTTGTGCGTAAATGGCGCTATTATTTGTCTTACTGTTTTGCTGCTTTTGCTATGCGCAACATTACAGTGGTGCAGACGATTTATACCAGGCCGAACAATCTCAATTTGAGTCGGTCTGAGCTGCTAAATCGTTTTGCCTAGCCAATCTAGGAAAACAATTATGACTGCTGATATTGATCAATCTATTCAACTTGCTGTTAGTAAACTTAAGGCCGGCTTACTGGTGGCCTTTCCCACCGAGACTGTCTATGGCCTTGGTGCTGATGCCTCTAGTGCTGCTGCTCTGGAGCGCCTTTATGCTGTCAAAGGAAGGCCCACATCGCATCCTGTCATTGTTCATATTGCCACTGTCGAGCAGTTGACCGATTGGGCTAAGGAGATCCCTCCTCAGGCTTACCAACTGGCTGAGCGCTTTTGGCCAGGGCCAATGACTTTGATTTTGCCAAAGGCCGATCATGTGCTCAGTCAGGTTACTGGTGGGCAAGATTCAGTTGGTATACGCATCCCCTCGCACCCAGTGGCACTTAAGCTACTTAAGGCATTCGCTGGCGGTTTGGCTGCACCATCGGCTAATCGTTTTGGTCGTCTTTCACCTACATCTGCTCAAGCCGTAGAGGCCGAATTTGCTGATTCGCCTGACTCGTCTGATGAAGTGGCCATGGTGCTTGATGGTGGCCCCTGTGATGTGGGCATTGAGTCCACTATTATTTCACTGCTCTCCTCCCAAGCAAAAATTTTACGTCCTGGCATGATTGATGCTGCTTCTGTGGCTGAAGTTGTTGGTGCTGAAGCCTTTAGCTCGGGGTCTTCTGTTTCTGCTGGCGAAACCCGTGTTCCTGGTGCGCTTCCCAGTCATTATGCTCCCCAGACCAAGTTGACAGTCGCTTCCTCCGAGCAGCTGATTGAGCTAGTGCTTGAGCTCAATGCCATGGAGAGAAGCGCTGCTGTTTTTGCCTTTGATTCTACTGTGGCTAAGTTAAGGCCCAATCTTTCTGGCCTGGCTTTTGATTCTTTAGTGGTGGCTCCTGATCAAGTCGATCAATATGCTCGGGCTCTTTATGAGCAGCTGCGTCGTTTCGATAAGCTCAAACTCGATCGCATTTTCGTTGAAGCTGTTCCTGATGGTAGCCCTTGGGATGGTGTTAGAGATCGCTTGGCGCGAGCCAGCGCCGAAGTCAGTGCCTAAGCCAGTACTTGAGGAGATATAGTGCCAGAGCCCCATATTTATTTGATGATTGCTGCCTTTCTCACTACCACTGTAATGATGTTTGTCATTTGGCTGGTAAGTGAGCGTATCGGCAATGCCGGAATTGTTGATGTGGCTTGGGGTTTCGGCTTTGCTGTCGTAGCACTTGTAGATGCGGCGTTGGCCTACTTGCATGGCTGGGGTAATTTCAGTCGTAGTGCCCTGATACTAATTATGGTGGCATTCTGGAGTCTGCGTTTAGGCTTTTTCTTGGCCTTTAGGTTTAAGAGAATGTGGCCAGAAGAAGATGGGCGATACAAGAAATATCGCCAAGATTGGGGCGCTAGAGCCAGTTTAGGATTGTTTCTTGCTTTCGAGATGCAGGCAATTTTACTAGCCTCCCTGACCCTGCCTTTCGCTCTGGCGCTTACCAATGCCAATCAGCAAATTAACTTTTTTGAGATCGCTGGTTTTGTCATTTGGTTAGTAGCCTTTGTTTGCGAAACAGTTTCAGATCAGCAACTGGAAGGCTTCAAGAGTAGGAGGCTAGAGGCAGGCCACGCCGGTCAAGTAAATGAAGTAAATCAAGTAAGCCAAGTGTGTCAAGTCGGTTTCTGGAATTATTCAAGACATCCGAACTACTTTTTTGAATGGCTGGTTTGGTTGGCTTTCTTTTGCTTCTCACTGGGCTCACCTGGCGGGATCTATTCAATTTACTGCCCTCTGCTCATGCTGTTTTTCTTGACCAAGGTAACAGGAGTGAAGGCCACAGAAGAGCAAGCTGTACGCAGTAAGGGGCAGGCCTATATTGATTATCAGCGCACCACTAGTGCCTTTGTGCCTTGGTTTAAACGCTCGTAGGTAAGAACAGAACGAAGAGGGAAAATCATGTCGACTCCAGATTTAGCTGAGCAAAATAATGATACTGCAGGCAGTTCTGTTTCTAATTTTGATTCTGGGGTTACCCCCTTGCGTAAGCCTCAGTCAGAAGCGCTTATCTATGAAATTTTGGCGACAAATATGGTGCCTGATTTTCTCATTAGAGCTGGTATCAGGCATATGCTTAAGACCAAGTTAAAAGAAGAGAGCTATGCTTCGTATGACTTGCAGCAAGCTCATTTGCTTAAGATGGTCAAAGAGTTATCGGTTGCTCCGATTGCCATTGAAACTGCCGCGGCAAACGAACAGCATTATCAAGTTCCCACTGAGTTCTTCAAGCTTTGTTTGGGCAAGCGTCTTAAATACAGCTGTGCTTACTACGAACAGGGCTACAGTCTTGATCAAGCAGAAGAGGCAATGTTGCAGCTGACAGTGCAGCGAGCAGAGATAAGTAACGGCGATCGCGTGCTTGAGCTTGGATGTGGTTGGGGTTCCCTAACTCTCTACATGGCCGAGCATTTTCCCAAATCCAAAATCACAGCCGTTTCGAATTCTAAAACGCAAAGGCAATATATTGAGTCAGAGTGCGTCAAGCGCCAGTTGACCAATGTCGAAGTGATCACATGCGATATGAATGATTTTCAGTTTTATGAACAAGTTGACAGGGTGGTTTCAGTTGAGATGTTCGAGCACATGAAAAATTACCGCTTACTCTTGCAGCGCATCTCTGGCTGGTTGAGCGATAGAGGCAAGCTCTTTGTTCATATCTTCAGCCACAAGGAACTTTGCTACCACTATGAAGATAAAGACGGTAGTGATTGGATGACGCGTAATTTCTTTTCTGGCGGGATAATGCCGTCTAACGACTTACTCTTATATTTTCAGAAAGACTTGCAAATTGAGCAGCACTATACCGTCAACGGCCAGCACTACGAAAAGACAGCTAACCATTGGCTGGCGAACATGGACCGACACAAGGCTGAAATAATGCCGATTTTAGTGAATACTTATGGAGCCGACCAAGCCACTCGTTGGTGGGCCTTCTGGCGGCTTTTCTTCATGTCTTGTGCTGAGCTTTGGGGCTATAGCGACGGTGAACAATGGATGGTTTCCCATTACTTGTTCGCTAAGTCGTAAATTAGGGGTAGATTTGTAATAGACTTATCTCTTATTTGAGGAGTTTACTATGCAAGGTTCTCAGTCTTTGGTTATGGATGCCTTACGCGAATCTACCAAAGAATTGCACGCCGATACGGAAGGTCATGAGTTTCAGAAGCAACTGGGCTCGGGAACTGTTAGGCAAGACCTCTATGTCAAGTATTTAGGCCAACTCTATCTGATGCACAAACATCTAGCCGATTTGTTGCCCCGGGCAGCCGCGTCAGACCCTCGCATCGCCGCTGTTGTTGCTCCATACCATAGTGACCTTAGCGCCGTAGTCGGTGATTTAGCTTACTTTGATGTTTCCACTGACACTGTGGTTCCCCTTGCTGCCACAGCCGGCCTTCTCAGTACTATGGATGAACTGGCTCGGCAATCCCCATATTCGCTTTTGGGCCACCTATACGTCTTAGAAGGCTCGACCAATGGCGCTAAGTTTATGGCGAAGACTCTACGAAAAGGGCTTAATTTGCCAGAAGAACAAGGCGCTAAATATTTCGATCGCTACGGCGATTTGCAGCGTGAGCGCTGGACTGGATTTAAGGCAACGATGAACGAACAGGGGTTCAACCCTAGCGAGATTGAAGCCCTTGTGGTTGAAGCTAAGCGCATGTTCCAGACCTTTTTTGAGATAGGCTGCGAACTTGAGGCTTTACCTAGTGCTGTTGTCTAATAAGGCGGCGGTAAAAACATAAACCAGGTTTGGAAAGTGCCGAATTGCGGTACTTTGACATGTAGTGCCAGGAGTATCTATGAGCGCCAGTGAACCTCTTAAACCTATTGAGTCAGAGCCAAATAAGGCTGACACTTCGACCGGTGAACGCGAATACAAGCGCATTGGACAGTTTGCTGCATGTTTAGAGTCTTTTGCTCACATTCGCAAAGCCGCTGCCGATAAGGCCATTTCTATTCGAGAGACCGATAAGCAAAGTGTTCGTCTGTTGCGCGGCTCGGTTCTAGTAGCATTGATGTTCTTGTTCTTGCCATTGGCGGGTTTGTCAAAATATGCAATCATTTGTCTGACTGCAGCCGATACTTTCTTTCTCATTGCTTTAGTCATATATATTGTCGGACGCTTCGGTATTTTGCGCGTAATGAGCCCCCGCCATGCCTTGGTTTGCTGGCAGTTGATGGTGGGCACAAGCCTCTTTGCTGTAGCATTAGCGATCAATGGGGTGTTCTTGCTGATGATGTATCTGGCTCTAGGGCATTTACTTCATCAATAGAACGCACCATTTATAGTGGCATTTTTGCTAGTTTTGGAAATTTATAAGACTGTTGACCGGGCGCCCGCTTGAAGAACCACCCATGCTAACGGTTAGTTTTGTTTAGGGCCGGGCATATATCGACACGTGAGGCGTTAACTGTATCGAGTTAGGTTGCAAGGCCTATTGCTGTAGATACAGGCTGGAAAAGGATGGTAATTATGCTGCGGAGATCTGGTCCGATCCCTAAAACCCTTCAGAAGTTGCCGGCCGCGCCGGGATTGTCTGAAATCCACCACTACCTCTCGGTAGCTATGGAACACCGAGGGCGGCAAGTAGAGATTACCTGGTCCACTCCCGATCGCGCTATTGATTTTACTCTCAATATTCATTGCCCATGGCGTGGTGGTGACACTGAGTGGAAGCTTTTTGTTGGCAAGAATATGCGCGTAGTCTGGGACTACAAAAGCTGCGATGTACTACTTGTCTATAACTTGATTATTTCCTCTTGCGGTGAAGTGCATCAGAGTGTACAGGCCGATGGTGTCTTAGCCGTTAATGAGTCGTTCAGAGATTCGTCCAAACGGCGCGATACATTGTTTATGCAGACTGCCAATACTATGGACGCCACCGATCCGAAGAGCAATCCTTCTGTCGGTACCCAAGACAATGCTTGGTCTCGCTCTACCTTGCCGCCCACTGGTGATCTATCGCTAGTAGAGATTTCGCGGCTATTACAATCAATTCTTTTGGCCAAAATGACTGGGCGACTTGACGTCGACCAAGGCAGTCTGCACTGCAAGATATTTTTTGTCGACGGCGAACCCCTGCACGCTGATGTAGGCGGCATTTTGGGCGACGAAGGAATTCTTGATTTATTGACCTGGCGCGAAGGAAAATACAAGTTTGAGCCGCGCGTCAGAGTGACTCAACGCAATGTGGCTCAACCAATAGAGAGCCTTGTAATTCTTGGTGTTCACTTAGTTGATAAAGTGACATTCTTGCGTAACGTCGGCTTGCAGACTGATTCTGTACTGATTCGAAAACACGAAAGTGTGGCCGGATATGACTTCGATAATTTAGCTGCTCATGACCCTACTGTTGCTTCGCACATGCTCAAGGCACTGTATTCGGTTATTGATGATAAGACATCGATCAAAGACCTAGTAGATAAGACCAGGCTTTCACGCAGTCAGTGGGTGCCTTTGATCACTCTTCTGCTCAACGCTGACTTAATTACTTTCACTAATGATTACATCGGCGTCAAAGAAGAAAAGCCGACGATAGCGCCGAAAATAATTGATAAGTCAAAAATTCATAGCGTCATGATGAATTTGCGACGCCCTGAAACCGGCATGTTTACTTACGAAGCGTTTCTCTATTTCTTAGAGCAAGAATACTTCAGAGGTTACCGCTCAGGTAGTCCACTTTCAGTAATGGTAATGGAAATGCGTGTCATTAGTGGCCCGCCTAACTTTGAAAGACAGCCGCTCGATACACCGGCATTGGCAGAAGTAGTAAGGCGAGTGAGCCGACTGAAGCGACATATCGATTTGCTTGCCCATTACGATCAATACGACTATGCCATGCTCTTGCCCAACACTAAGACAACCGGTGCCAATACTTTTGCCCAACGAGTGGCAAAAGCAATTTGGAGTGCTTCACTTTCTCCAGGTGTTGATAGCTCTAATTTGTCACTTGCTTTTGGTGTCGCCTGTATTCCTGAAGACTGTCTAGATTTAGGTGTACTCTTAGCGGCAGCAGAAGCAGCAAAAGCGGCGGCTTTACGAGCAGCAATGCCCATAGCTCTTTATCGCGACATCAAATAAATTTTGATCTAATGCGGTATCTGTGAGGTGATCTGATTGAACAGATTGACCACAGCTAAAATTGCAATGACCAACAAGATGCAGCCAGAAATGGCGCAAGCTGCCACTATCTTGGTAGCTTTACCTAGATAGCGCGAAACTTGTGGGTTTTGCAATACCCCACTGAGCTTGTCTGTCAGTTCGCTGTTAGCGAGAACGTCATTGGGGTAGAGACTTTTGGTATCAGTGATAGGCGTCGGATTTGCACTTGCCTGATCGATATTTTGCGAATTTTGCTCGGGCTCAGAATTAGGTTCCATTTTAAGCCTCACTCATAGTTGTTTCTATTATAAGCCCTTATCTGCCGCGGCAAGCACTACCGGGCACTTTCCTTGGGCTTTGGTTTTGCCAGCGATTATCTGAGCTATGCCAGCCAGGGCTTGATCGCTGGGGTCAAAAGTGGCTAGAGATGTACTAACAGCCTGTGGCATTTTGAGAATATCGTAGGGCGTGTCTGCAGCTATGTGAACCAACTCAGGAGCTTGCAACTTTGCTAACTCTTGGGCTAGTTCAATTTGTCCACTATTTATAAAGGCGCGAAAAGTCACGTACAAAATTCTTTTCTTGCTACCTTTTAGATTTGCGCAAACTGAGGCAATCTCTCCATGATTAGGATTGAGGCTATAGCGCAGCTCGTCGACACTTATGCCCTGCCCCTCAAGTTCGGCTGCTAGTGGCAGTTTGTAGCGAGGATGTTGGGGAGCAACGACAGTTAATTCTTGCCCTTGCCAATTGCAGTGGTCACTGCCTTTCATAACTGCCGCAGACGTAGTACTAAATTTGGTGCTAGTAGTTGTGTCTTTTTCGATAACTTTAGCGAAGGCCGCCAATTCTTGTTTGTTATCTGCATCGAGGGTAGCAGGCCGTTTGTTGAACAATTTGTCGAGGCGTTCTAGGCATTGGGCCAGGCGTTCTTGCGAAATGCGACCGCTGGCAATTGCTTGGGCAATCGCTTGAACTGCTTCTTGGGATTGACTAAAGGTACCGCAGACCAAAATAAGGTCTACACCGGCTTCAATGGCCATGACACAGGCTTCACCAAGTCCGTAGGCTTTGGTGATGGCATGCATCGTCATATCATCTGAAATAGCTAGACCATCAAAGCCTAACTCGTGTCGCAAAATATTAGTCACTATCAGTGGTGATAATGTCGCTGGCCGCTGTTGCTGCTCTAATTGCGGCAACCATATATGACCAATCAAAATAGATTGCATCGCTTTAATATTTGCGGCAAACGGCGCTAGATCATAGGCGGCAAGCTCGTCTGTGCTTTTGTCGACTATGGCCAACTCAAGGTGCGAGTCTTGGCTAGTGGAGCCGTGACCAGGGAAGTGTTTGGGGCAGGCCACCAGTTTTGAAGCCTCAATTTGCTCAATCACTTCTCGCCCCATAGAGCTTGTCAGGCCCGTTTCGCTACTGAAAGCGCGGGTGGCAATGACCGGATTTAATGGATTAGTAAGCAAATCGAGAGTGGGTGCCAAGAGTAAGTTGAAGCCCAAGGTTTTGAGCTGGCGGCAGCTGATTGCTGTTATCTCACTCGTGCACTTCGTGTCATTGATAGCAGCGAGTGCCATCGGAGAAGGTAAGGGTGTAAGAACATGATCAAAGCGCTGCACAGCTCCACCTTCTTGATCGACCGTGAGCACTGGGCTGTGCATGCAGGCGTCAACAATAGCTTTAGTGAGAGTGCAAAGTTGCTTTAGATCGCTGGCATTTTCTTTGAAAAGAGTGATACCACCCAGAATGCCTTGGTTTAAGGCAAGCCTGTGCTCTTCGTCGAGAACAAGGCCGGGTAAGCGACCAATAACCAGTCTGCCAGCCAATTGTTCGGTGGATAAATTTTTCAATTCAGTAGTTTAAGAGATTGGTGCAATTAAGCGATAGACATCAACTGGTTTCTGCCGCCCTTTGACGTTAAATTGTCCGAGGAAGTCAAATTTGAAATTGTCTTTTGCTAACTCATAGGTAGCACCTTCGACAATTACGTCACCTGGTCGATCGTCGCCAATTAGTTTTTCTAGACGAAATACGAGGTTTGCTGTATCGCCCAAAAGAGCCGGATTTGAAGCATTTGAACCAAGGTTGCCCGAAGCTACTGGTCCTGTGGCTAAAGCCATATCGAGCATCAGCGGATGATTTTCGAAAGGCCATACTTTTTTGTCGGCAGCTAGTTTGAGAGTGAGAATCTTCAACTTGAGAGCTGTGAAACAAGCCTGGCAAGCAGATAAACCGCCGCCTGTCTTAGCGTCGTTGCCTTGCCAGTATGCCATGATGGCGTCTCCGGCAATTTTTTCTAGTTGTCCATAGTTCTTGTTGATCTCGTCATTGAGATTGTCGAATACTTTTTGAGCGGCTTCCATCACCAACATTGGTTGATTGGCGTGGTGCTCCATTAAAGAGGTAAAGCCTTTGATGTCACCAACTAAGATGGTGGCATTCATCATTTGTATACGGAACTGTGTGCGGTCTTGTGAATCGTCAGTGTCGTCATCTTGGTTCGGATGATCGAATTCTGGTGGATTGACTAGAAGCTCATATTGAGCGATTTTGACACGATCGCCAGAATGCAAATGGTACTCTTTGCCGGGTGTGAGACGACCACCGTTGAGCATGGTGCCATTGGTCGAACCAGCATCAATGATAGTCCAGCCTTCGGTTTTACAACGAATTTCTGAGTGTTGACCCGATACTTCGGGATAGGGCAATACTAGTTTTTTAACTCCACCTGAGGCCGGCTTTCGTCCAATTTGTAGGACCTCGCCCTCAGTAAGCTCGACGATGTATGATTCCGGCGTGTCCGGATTTACCGTCAGGGTGCCCGTCCTCATAGAATCACACCGATAAATGTCTTCACTAGTAGAGGCATCGACAGCAAAAGTAGTTCCCTTATATTTCCCTAGAATCACTGTAACAAGGCGTAGCGGAAAGCGAAAAGAGTTTAGGCGCTGGCCGTCTTAGCCTTATTTAGAGACTTTTTTAAGTCGTCAACTCTGTCGAGTTTCTCCCACGGCAAATTGAGATCTGGCCGACCGAAGTGGCCATAAGCAGCAACGTTGCGGTAGAAGCGACCATTGTTGAGCTTTGGTAGCTCAGTCAGTGCGAAAGTTTTGATGATCGCTGCTGGTCTAAGGTCGAAAGTTGTTTTCACCAGTTCAGTGATCTGGTGATCTGGCAAGCTACCGGTGCCAAAAGTGGTGACGTGCACGGATACTGGTCTTGCTACGCCAATGGCGTAGGCAATCTGCACTTCACAGCGCTCTGCTAGTCCGGCGGCAACAATGTTCTTGGCTACGTGACGAGCAGCGTAAGCAGCGGAACGATCTACTTTTGTTGGATCTTTCCCTGAAAATGCACCACCACCATGTCTTGAATAACCGCCGTAAGTATCGACGATAATCTTGCGACCTGTCAGGCCAGCGTCACCGTGGGGGCCGCCCACGACAAAGCGACCTGAGGGATTGATCAAATATCTTGTTTGATCATCAGGCTTAATTGAAAGGTCCTGGAAGATTGGCATGATCACATAGGCTTTCAAGTCTTGAGCGATACGCTCTTGCAGCTTGGCATTGTCTTCGATGCCATCAACTATAGGGTCGTGTTGCGTTGAAACTACAATCGAGTCGACTCTCACAGGAGTGTTGCCGTTGTACTCGATAGTTACCTGGGTTTTGCCGTCAGGTCTCAAATATTCGAGGGTGCCATTTTTTCTAACTTCGGTCAGGCGTCTGGCAATGCGGTGGGCAACTGAAATGGGCATAGGCATCATTTCGGGGGTTTCATTGCAAGCAAAGCCGAACATCATTCCCTGGTCGCCAGCGCCGGTTTCGTCGCCCAAATCGGAACTCTGGCTCTCGCCGCTAGTGGTCGCTGGCCGGCTTTCGAGAGCACGGTCAACGCCTGAGGCGATGTCTGGAGATTGTTTGTTAAGCGCTGTCAAAATGGCGCAAGAAGCAGCGTCAAATCCGCCGCCCTTTTCGCCGCTGTAGCCAATTTCAGTAATTACTGAACGTACTAGCTCTTGAAAATCTACATTGGCCTTGCTGGTTATTTCTCCGGTGACCAACACTAAACCAGTAGACACAGCACATTCTGCTGCCACCCTAGACTTAACGTCCTGGGAGAGCATAGCGTCTAGAATTGCATCCGAAATTTGGTCGCAGACCTTGTCTGGGTGACCTTCAGTGACTGATTCTGAAGTGAATAAATAGTTGTTGGTCAACTGAATAACTCCTTGAGCCATACCAAACGCTTTGCTTTAAAAGCCGCAGCGAAGCCGCTTTCAGAAAGCTGAACCTGCTATGCTACCATTTTTTGATGATACTGAAATAGATCTATCAAGTGTTACCATATTAAGGAACTTATTATTGGACGGGACATTGGATGCCAACCGCATATTCTCAGAAAAGTGACCGTGATTTAGTTTTAGCCTGTCAGAAGCGTGAGCCCCAAGCTTTTGAAGAGCTGGTAAAACGGCACCAACGCACAGTTTTTTCTTTGCTCTACCAATTGGCGCCCGATTGGGAAGATACCGCAGACCTGGCCCAAGAAGTCTTTATACGGGTCTGGCGCTCTATTAACAATTTAAGAAACCCGGCCTCCTTTCGCGGTTGGCTAACGCAAATTGTTACCAACCTTTTCTATGACGAATTGCGTAAGCGGCCGCGCCGTCTGCCAACAGTCTCCATGGACGATTCCCGTGGCGGTGAAGACGGTGAATCTGACGGGTCTACAAGAGATATCCCTGATACAGGCATCTTGCCTGACGAGAAAATTCTCAACAAAGAAGTCTCCGAAGTCATACGTCAAGCAATGTTGCGTTTGCCGGAACAGTTTCGTACAGCCATCGTCTTGAGAGAAGTGGAGGGTTTAAGCTACGACGAAATTGCAGTGATAACACAGACAGAGATGGGAACGGTGAAATCTAGGATTGCCCGGGCCCGGACTAAACTGCAAGAGTTGCTTAAACCATACATAGAACAGTCACAATCGGTAACTGAGGTCTCTAGTGATGGTTGACTCTACTTGCGATAAATATAAGGATGAGCTCTCAGCATTGCTTGACAATCAGGTTGGCAGCAACTTGAAAAGCGAAATTGAGTCGCATCTTGAGGCCTGCACCGAGTGCACAGTCGAATTTGAGTCGCTCAAAGCTGTAAGTAAATTACTTGGCAAGGCCTTCGAGGCCGACGCCGAAATGCCTGATATCTGGTCTAAAATTGCCCTCGATATGCCGTCGGTTTGCGACGTTATTGTCGATGATCTTTCGGCCTATCTTGACGGTGAGCTTACTTCTCCTGCCCAAGAAGGGGTGAATCAGCACCTAAAAGATTGTGCTGATTGTTTAGCTAAATTCACTGCTTTGAATCAGACCAATCGCTTGTTAGCAAAAGGTTTAGAGCTGCCCTCCAGTCTTGAAGTAAATCTATGGTCGTCAATTAAAGAGCGCCTTAGTGCTGACTGTGCCTTGATTGATAATGAGCTTTCAGCCTACTTAGACCAAGAAGTAGTGACTCTACGTCATAGAGAGATCACCAAGCACCTCACTGACTGTTCAAACTGTCAGGCCGAGTTTGGCAAGCTCACTAATGTAGGCGATATTATTCGCGATTCTTATAAGCCTAATATTCCTGATGACTTCGACCTCTGGCCAAGTATCAAGAGCAAATTGCAGGTCGTGCCCTTCACTCCGAAAACGCAGGCTGCTACTAGCAGCAAAGTCAAAGGTGTGATTGATAGGCGGGTTTATGCGCTCGCAGCAGTAGCGGCTGTGTTCGTACTAGTTTTTGGATTGGGAGCTTTCTGGCTCAACAGTCCTGAGCAGTCAAATGTTCGGCAGGTTTCTGCTGAGGGTTATTTGATTGATTCATCGTTGTTGCAACCAGCAGATAAGGCTGAGGCGGTAGTTTATGAAGAGTAGTTCGCATGGGGTTAAGAGTGCTGCTAATGGGCTGATGTCGGCTGCTCTTTCGCTAGCAGCTGGCTGTGCTTTAGAAGTATCCTTTCCTCCCGAGAGCATGGCCCAAGAAGCACAGGCAACGTCTTGCAATGTTGATTGGACTAAGCTCAATCTTTCACCTCAACAAAGTGCACAGATTCAAACACTAGAGCAGCAGTGGTACAAAGATTTCAACGAACTCAGCCCGCAAATTCGCGATGAGCAATCGAAATTACAGAAATTACTATCTGACCATAATGCCGATCCAATTCAAGTAATGGCTTTGCAGCAATCAATTGCTAGAAGAAGAGAGCAGTTGAGTAATGCGGCGATGCAGAACTATTTGAATAAGCGCAAAGTGCTTGATGAAAAACAGCAGAAACAGTTGGAAGATATGATGCGCGTGCTGATTAGTAATCGCAAAGCGCAGATGTATCCCGGTTCACAGACTGAAGTCATGCCCGACAAAATTCAGAACTTGATGAGAAAAGTGCGCGAGATCTTGCCAATGGAATCTAAATAGGTCTCTAAATAGGTCTCTAAACAGGTCTCTAAATAGGCCTCTAAATAGAATTAGAAAAATGGTTTCCCTGGAAACCATTTTTTTTGCGTTGAAACACATATATAGAATCTCGTTGTTTTGCCAAACCTCTTGCCTTGTTGGTTTTCTCATTAACCAAATCGAGGTTTTGTTGTCAGCACCACCTCCTAGTGTGCTCCATCATGAGTGGCAGTTCATCAGCTTTTTGACCAGTTTTTCTCTAGTGGCTGTTTCTATATCTGATCGATTTGCGATCGATGTTTCTTCGTTTTAAATATGAAGATCTTTTGGACATTGCAGCTAATTTTGGCGAACGAATATATTTCAATGGCGTATGCTAAATGCCTATTTTAGGCCTTGCTGGCGATAGAGATCAATTACATAGTTGGCGATGCAACACCATCAGTGGTGCCTATTATTAAAACTGATCTGACCCTTTGATCACCATGCAACTAATCTCGTATAATGATTCACTGTTAATAGGACGTGCCGCTGTTACAGCTGGGTATCCGCTCCTCTACAAGATATATCCGCTCTCAACTCCTGCGTTAGCAAGGGAAGTGTTGAGCGCCTCTTTGACCTGGATATTTCCAAGCACCATTAAGATCGAAAAGAACAAGGGAAGAACTGAATGTCCACATGTATTGCTCCGGCCCTCCCACCCAAAACTGAATATCTGGCTCCTGCCAACGTTTTACCTTTTACTTTTAGCGCCCGCACCATCGCTCTAGCGAGCGAACCAGCTGTTGATGAGCTTAAGTACAGAAAATTGATTGATTTGGCTGTGCGTTACGGCGCTCGCCTGTTGGCCTTGAAGAAACGCGATATCTCAGCCCGCTATGAAAAGTGGTGCCAAATTAGTGAAGCCCAACCAGGTGCCATCAACCGTGGCCTAGAGACTGAGTCTTACTGGCGTAATAAGAACCTATATGTGCGCCGCATTTCGCGCAAATCAGAAACAACAGCGGCATTTTTGCCCGAGTTAACTGAGATTGCTTGTCTCTTTTCTGGTGGCTCAAGTTTGCTTATCACTATCAATGAAAGCGAACACACTGCCCGCTTTGATGTGATCGAGAATCGCGGTAAGACTGGTTATTGTCTGGATGGTCTTGATTATGACCTGGCTCTCAGTCAAGTGTTTAGTCTACTGAAAGAAATTGAAGGAGTTTAGACAAGAGCTACGCCTTGTCTAAATACTCTTGAACAAAGTGTGACCGCCGGCCATTGAGCCGGCGGTCTTACTTTAAACACTTTATAAATTGACTCTACTTTTGGTTGTCTTTCAAATTCGCTTGCAGTTCGCGCACGGTTTTGTCGAGGTCGGCCAAGTCTTTCAAACATTCTTTTAAATCTTTGTCGCTTAGTATGGCTATCGGCTTCTTGCCTTTTTGTCTATCCACTTGGCGATCATGTTCTACTTTCTTCAATGCGGCGCGTACGTTATCGATATCTTTTAGGCTTTTGCCGAGGGAGAGACCGACTTTTTTCTCAACGGCTGCGCTGCGTGCAAGGGTGACGTCAAAACGTTTCTCAAGGGCAGCAAACTGCTTACGGTCGATATTTTTTGCCGTCTTACCTTCTAGTTTGTCGAGTTCGCCATTGAGCTTGTCTAATTCAGCGGCGATGGTCTCAAGTTCAGCGCTGCTTGCCTTTACTTGAGCGGAAATTTTTTGTAGTTGACCAACCGGGTCAACCACCGATGGGTCAATCGGTGTGGATGTTTTGACTGCCTGTGCTATGGCACAACTTGAGCCAGAGACTAAATTGGTGAGGCCGAGGCCTAGCAGGGTTACAAGAATCACAATCTTTTTCATATTTGAATAATAGTGCTTCAAGCTCCTACACGGAAGCTGGACGACGACCATGAATGTAATATTATGAGCCCTAGTAACATTTGAGGTGGCAGATGATCAAGGAGAAATTGGCCGAGCTTGTGCAGCAGGCTTTTTCCGCAGCTCGCCTCGATGGCGCCATGGGGCCAGTCAAATCGTCAGCCGATTGTGCAGTCGCGATAGTTATTGATAAGCCAAAGTCTGCCGAACACGGAGATTTTGCCTGCGGAGTGGCCCTTAAGCTTGCTTCTCAAGTTAAGAGCGCCCCTTTGCGCATTGCTGAAACTTTGGCCCAGTACATTGCAAAGAGTGAGGCTTATGCCACTTACTTAGAAAAGGTTGAAGTAGCAGCACCGGGCTTTATCAATTTTACTCTTGGCACGGCTTGGCTCACTGAAACTATTAGTGCAGTTCATAGACTGGGCCCTGACTATGGCCGCTCAGCAGACACTGGTAAGAAAGTATTGGTCGAATATGTATCGGCTAATCCAACGGGCGAGCTGCACATTGGCCACGGACGCAACGCTGTGTTTGGCAGCTGCTTAGCCAATCTGATGAAGTTTGGTGGCTATAGAGTTGACCAAGAATTTTATATCAATGACTACGGCGAACAAATTTTACAGTTAGGTAGATGCGCCTGGGCTCTCTATCAACGCTTGCTTGGTCTGACCGTTGACTATCCAACTGAGGGATATCCTGAAGAATTTCTGCGTGACTTTGTCCAAGCTGTAGTAGATAGTGTTGGCGATAAGTATTTAAAAGTCAGCGACGAAGATGGTTCTAGTGTTATTGGTGATTTGGTCAAAGACCTCATTATCGAAAACCAGCGCGAGCTTTTAAAGAGCCTTGGAATTGAATTTGACTTGTGGTATTCAGAGCGCAGTTTGCACAGTGGTGGCAATGTTGTTGATGTCCTCAAAGAATTCGACAAACACGGCTTTACTTATGAAAAAGATGGTGCCTATTGGCTCAAAGCGCAAGAACTTGGTGACGAGCGCGATCGCGTTTTGCGTAAATCGAGTGGTGCCACTACTTACTTAGCTAACGATGCTGCCTACCACCTAACAAAGTATGGTCGCAATTATGATCTCATGATCAATATTTGGGGCGCTGATCACCACGGTCAAGTACCTGGGCTTAAAGGGGCAGTGCGAGCACTGGGCCAAGATCCAAGCAAGCTAGAAGTGATCTTGACGCAAATGGTAAATCTTAGTCGCGACGGTCAAATTGTCAAAATGTCCAAGCGCGCTGGCACTGTGATTATGCTCAGCGAAGTGGTCGACGAAGTTGGCGCCGACGCTACTCGCTATTATCTAGCTGAATCGAGCCCGCAAAATACGATTAATTTTGACCTTGATTTGGCAAAGAAAACTGGTCGGGAAAATCCAGCCTTTTATATTCAATATGCTCACGCACGCTGTTGTGCCATTTTGCGCAAAGCTTTGGAACCATCTACTAATAGTGAAAGCGGTCAAGTTGAACAGCCGCCAATTTCTGCCGAGCAGTGGCAAGCATTCTTGCAAGAATACAAAGAAGACAAGCAAGGAAAAGTTTTCAACGATTTATTTGACCCTGATGCGGTTATTGCCGGTCATCAGAAAGCTTTAATTGCCCGTCTAGAAACTTTCCCTAGCGAAATCGAAGAGGCTGTTGTTGCCCGCAATCCTGGCCGTATTGCCCGTTTTGCCTATGACCTTGCCAATGATTTGCAAAAATTCTATGAAGTTTCACGGGTGATAACAGATCAATTATCAGTCTCGAAAGCAAGACTAGGACTAATTTTTGCAACTAAGCAGGTATTAGCTAACGCACTGGGCATAATAGGCGTGTCAGCTCCAGAGCGGATGTAGGTTTATCGGTCCAAAATGGTTTCTTGGCCAGATAATTTTCATCAGGACTTCACGGTCTTGGCATCCGGTGCTAGGCTAGAGCTATGGCTCTCGCATCTATTAGTTTCATCCAAAAGGCGATTAAATGCACGACAGGGCAGAGAACAATAACCGCGATAGCGGCAGGGACGAGCTTTCCGAGAAGTTCACCCTAGAATTCACCAAAGAAGAAGGCATGCTCCTTCTCACTAGTGCCAGACTGCTCGATAAACTTGTGGCTGGAGTTACCATCCACGCCCAGGAACGGGATGAGTTAATCAAAGAGATTATCGAAAAATTGGCTGGGGCGGTTTCCCCTGAAGTCTCGAAGGTTTCTAGCGAACTAGCAGAAGCAATTGTTGATTCTGTTATGGGGGCCGATGAGCTCGAAGACGACTACTCTTACGTTTCGGATGCATTGGGCTTCAATTTGGTTGAAGGTGACTCTTTTCTCGATACTTACTCAGAAGAAGAGCTTCAGTCATTGCGCCGGTCAATTGCTGAGGACGCAGAACGAGACTTGAATCTTGACGATTTTGCCTTTGAGCGTTCGGCCGGACAGCTCAATCTCTTTGAACCAGAATCAAGCTTAGATGCGGCCCAGTACGCTCAGATTGACTTTCCTATGTATGCCACAGACAAGACCTTGCCTGTGCTCGAAAACGCCATGATTAACCACCAAAGTGTCAAAGTGCAGTACTACAGCTTTGCTCGAGAGTCGGTTGATACCATTACCCTCAACCCACTGGTGATTATCAAAGACCAAGCTAATTGGCGTATGGTGGCCTACTGCCATGAGTTAAGTGAGCTGCTGCTCTTCAGGGTCGATCGCATCAAAGAAATAGTTGAGACAGCTGAAACTTTTGAAGCACCAAAAGATGTCAGTCAAATAAGTTATAAGCGTCTTCCTGTTTACTCGTAGAATTGCTTGTAAGATTTACTAGCAGTTCTAAATTAGGATCGGGATGACTAATCAAAATAATTCACGAGCAATCGCTCTCGGTAGTGACCATGCTGGCTTTGAACTGAAGCAATCGATAAAAGACCTGCTTATCGGTCAAGGTTTAAGCGTGGAAGACTTTGGCACTTTCTCGCTTGATTCTTGTGACTACCCTGACTATGGCAGAAAGGTTGCTGAGGCTGTTTCCAGTGGTGCTTTCAAGAAAGGTATTTTGGTTTGTGGCTCAGGAGTTGGCATTTCAATTGTTGCCAATAAAGTACGCAATATTAGAGCGGCCCTAGTTGGCGAAGTAGAAGCTGCTGTGCTGTCCCGCCAGCACAATGATGCCAACGTTCTCTGTCTAGCTGGGCGCACGACATCAGCTGCCCTCGCAGCAGATATTATCGCCGCTTGGTTGTCCACCGAATTTGAGGGTGGTCGCCACCAAAAACGTATTGACAAAATTGAACATTCACGTGCTGGTGAAGATCATCAATTTTAGCGACTGCCAGCTGGTACTGAAAGTGGTGCCTTAGTGGGCTGCAAGCGGCGCCATACAGCAAAGCTATCTTTCAATAAATTACCCTCGTCGTCGTAGGCGGGGCCAATTAAAGTTGTGGCTGGTTCGCGCCTGAGCCAATCAGCTTCAAAACGGCTCAGGGTATCAACAAAACGTTGATTTGCCAGAGCGTCTTTTAGCGTCAGACAATGTTTCTTACCGTAGGCGCCATGAGAATCTTGTAGCAATGCAGCAATTGCCGATGCCCTCTTTTGGGCACTGCCGCGTACGCGTTTTTCAGTATTATACGAATTACCTACCAGTAAAAACGGTTTACCTGGCCAGGCTTGGCTACTTTTGTAGGGGGCGAGATCCAGACGTCTATGTAGTGAGTCAGGACTGACTGCTGCGTTCATCTTAGTCAAAAGAGTTTTGACTTGTTCTTGCCTTGGCATACTAAATCTCCCTAATCTCAACTTTCAATTCAACGCTCTATCTATACTTTTCCACTGAGCAGTGTCGGATAAACTAGGACAAGCGAAATTAAGGAGGACAGAGTGAAAATTTTAGTTGCTCCTTGCGCTTACAAAGGAACCATAGAAGCTTCGCATTTGGCCCAGGCTATTGCTCAAGGAATTAAGGAATCTCAACCAAGTGACAATATAGAAATCGCTTTGGCACCGGTGGCTGATGGCGGTGATGATACCCTCGCCTGTTTACAACTTTCTATCCCCGGCGATCTTGTATATAACTCTGTGATCGGGCCCCTTGGTCAGCCTGTTGAAGCTGCCTATTGGCGGCGCCAATCTCTGGCGGTGGTCGAATTAGCGCAGGCAAGCGGTATTGCCTATTTACAGCATAGTGAGCTTGCCGCGCTGCGGGCACATACTTTTGGTACCGGCCAAGTGATCGCCAGAGCAATTGCCGATGGTGCCACCGAAGTTGTGATTATGCTGGGCGGTAGCGCCTCTACCGATGGTGGCAGTGGCGTGTTGGCAGCATTAGGAGCTGAGTTTTATGACTTTGCTGACGTAAGAATGACTGATGGTGCTATATGTGGTGGCGGTAGTTTGCTGTCGGTATCGCGTATAGACCTCTCTGCCCTGCGCACCAATACTGCTGGAATAAAGTTCCTCGTCGCCACTGATGTCACCAACCCACTACTGGGGCCCCTCGGTGCCGCAGCAGTTTTCTCCCCACAAAAAGGTGCCAGTATTGAAGAAGTTGTCTATTTGGAAAAAGCTCTCGAACATTTTGCCGCACTTCTTGAGGCGGCGAGCAATCAAAGCAATATTTCCTGGCGTAACCATCCTGGAGCTGGCGCCGCTGGCGGAGCGGGCTTCGGCCTGGTTGTCGGGCTGGGCGCTCAGTTCACCTCTGGTTTTCACTGGTTGGCTGAAAAAACAGGTTTAGCCGAAAAACTCAACTGGTGCGATCTTGTGGTTGTAGCCGAAGGTTGCTTAGATAGCCAGTCGCTGGCGGGCAAGGCTACTGGAGAGATTTTAAAATTGGCTCAAGCCGCCGGAAAAAGTGTTATAGCCATGCCTGCCTGCTGCCAATTAGAACCAGAGCAAGAGCAATTGTTCGCAGCAGTTCTGACAACGGCAAGTCAAAATCAAGCTACTCTCGACAGTGTCAGGTCAGCAGCGCAACTAATTATTGGCTCTAGCGGCGCTTCTTCAAGAAATTGAGCATATCATTGGCTAAATTAGTATTGACCGCTGACTTGCCGCCTTCAAATTGACCAGGTGTAGCTGCATGGGCTGGCTGAATCAAGACATCGGGCTGTGCTTTTGCTGGAATAACTTTTTCACCAAGGCTGGCTGGGTCTGGCAAATTGTTGACTCTTTGCACAGGCATGGCTTCATAGTTGCTCATTGTTGAAGTAGTTTGCATTTGCTGCGGCTGCACTTGAGTTTGCATTTCTTGTGGCATGCCAGCTTCAGAGCCATAGCTCTCAATTGGAGTTTGGGCTTGCATATCAACATTGACATTAGACTGCGGCATTTGAGCTGCTGGCATTTGAGCTGGAGTGGCAGCTAGAGTTTGTCCAGCAGTCGGATCGCTAGCAAGCTGGGCTGATGGATCTACTCCACCTAGTGAAAGTTGTTGACCAGGATGGATCATGCCAGGATTTGAGCCGATCAATTCGCTATTAGCTTTATAAATGTCGCCCCACTTGGTGGCGTCACCGAGTTGGTCGTGAGCGATGTCCCAAAGTGTATCGCCTGATTGCACTGTATATTGACCGGCACCAGCACCAGGGGTTGCAGCGGAGGCAACGTCGGCGCCAGGAGCTCCGGGCATTCCAGGTAATTGAATAGTCGTGCCTGGTCTAATTAGTTCTGGATTAGCACCAAGAACATCAGCGTTCAATTTGTAAATGTCATTCCATTTGGTGGCGTCGCCGAGATTATCTTTGGCGATATTCCAAAGGTTATCACCCGAGCGAATGGTGTAGCTGCGAGGCTCTAAGCTGCCTGCATCTTGTGGTTGAGCTTGAGCCTGAGCAACTTCTTGTTGTTGCTGCATTTGCTGTTGTTCAAACTGTTGCTGCGGATTAAGCTGCTGTTGTTCAATTTGTTGTGGTTGCTGTTGAGCTTGAACTTGTTCAGCCTGCACTGAGGGTTTGCTGCTTGGCATAGCTTTAGCTGTCTGACTAGCATTGTGGTGGCTAGGTTTGACAGAATGAGTAGTGCGGTCAAAGGTTTTGTGGGTGCGCTCGGCCTTTGCTTCTGGCTTAGCATCATGCTTAACTTCGTGTTTGGCAATCTGCTCTGGCTTAGCATCATGCTTAACTTCGTGTTTGGCAATCTGCTCTGGCTTAGCATCATGCTTAACTTCGTGCTTCGCCGAAGTATCAGGTTTAGCGTCATGTTTTAGATCATGCTTAACGGCCATCTTGTCGCCAAGGCTTTCAGCTTTAAGATTGCCGTTGTTTCCATCAAGGCTAAGTGACTTAGCTTTGAGACCACCAAGGTCAGCATTGCTTTTCATATCAAGGCTTGGTTTAGCGCTGCCGACAGTAGATTGGAACGAATCGGATTGATTTCCCATGGCCAATAAATCGTTGTTCAGAGGCTCACCAAAAGTTGAGCTGCCGACATTGAGAGAGGCATTATTCGGAGTCTGCATAGGTAGCGACTGAGCCATGCTCTGAGCGTTGAGGTTGTGACCAGCACTACCAATGCTATCGCTGAATAGACGGTTGTTTCCGGCAATTTGTGCAGCCGGCGAATTGGTCGACAAGCCAGGACCAGATAAGTGTCCTTGACCTTCGAACTGCAATTTGGCCATGCTACCAGAGCCGCTGACATTGAGGGCGTTGCGGCCGAATGCGTGTTGCGAGAAGGGTTCGCCACCTTGACCAAGTGAGGTATTTAATTTGTTTGAGAGCAAATCTGAATTAAAGCTGCCGCTCAAATGACCAGGAAGGTGCCCGCCAATTCCGCCAATTTGACCGAAGAAGGGAGCGTTGCCTGGAAGCAATGAAAGATTGAGGCCGAAGTGTTCAGCTTTGAAAGAGTTCAAGGCAGAAGCTAAATGATTACCGCCTAGGTTGCCCAATAGTGAATGGTCTAGGCCGAGGGTCATGCCTAGGTGAGTACCGATTTGACTTAGGGCTTCAAGCTGTGGGCCAAAGAAGGCGCCGAGAGCTTCAAAGAAACTGCTGAATAGCCCAATGTGACCGGGCATCTTTGTAATCATATTAATGAGAGGCGAGACTGCTTGATCGCCACCAGGTGGCAGTGCACCCAGGCCGGCCATGGCGTCTGTGCCGGGCATTGCTGCCATAGCGGCGTCTTTGCCAACAGAAGCTACTGATGAAAATTGGTTTTGCACTTCACGGGCAATCGAATCTGATCCTGAGTTAACCTGGCTAGCTGCCTGGTCGAGTGGTTCTGAAGATCTGAATTCGAGGGATGACATCGGTGAATCCTTGCAAGCCGTTCTTTCAATCTACAGCCGGGCTCGACGCTTGTCCATGGGGACCATGGGAGGATTCCCACGGTTTTGAGCGAGAAACTGCATAATATTCAAAAGATTTATCTTCGCCGTCCTTTCTCGGGCACTTGAGAGAGGCTCACTTACGTTTTTTGAGGTCAAGCGGTTAAAATTCCCAGTAATTTAGTAGGGATGGTTATGTTTGTGAAAATAAGAAACTCAAGCCTGTCGCTGGCATTTTTATTCTTGGTGGGAATACTCGGCGCCCCTGTTACTTGCGCTCTTGATCACAGCTTGAGCCATCCCCCTGCTGGCGACAGTGAGAAGCCCTCGTCTACCCCAGCTGTCTCACTTGCAGCTGGCAACTTGGCCCAACTAGCCAGCGATTATCGCGCTAATGCTGATGAGCTGACCTGGGCCCGCTATGCCACCTATGTGCGAGATTTGTTAGCACTTCCTCAATATGTCAGTGCTGAGCCCGCGCAAATAATTGCTGCCAATCCCTCCCTTTCTGAATTCAAAGTAAGAGTTAGTGAGACCGGCATTGGCAATTTCAGAGTTTGGAGTTTCCCCCGCATAGCCGAAAGCCACGCTGTGGTTTTTCAGACCCCAGCTCGTACCACTGCTATTCCATTGCCTCAGACAGTTTCACTTCGTGAAGCAAGAATTGTAGGCGGTGGCATGGCAGCTCCAGCGGCACCTGTTGCCCATGCCAAGCCAACACCTACCGGCAAAGGTAAATTGAAAGGACGGCCAGTTGCTGCTGCTCACCCAGTCGCCCACGTAGTACATGTAGTTCATGCTACAGGGCCAAAGTCGTTGGTATTGATTGGAGCTGACCGCACCAGTGGAACACTTTGGTTTAAAGGCTTTCAATTAGTCGAAGGCATGCCAGAAGCTACTGAATTGTTTAGCTCATTGCCGGCCTTCTTCACTCAAAATGTCACTGGTAAGGCTGCTTTTGCTGGCAACGATATTGTCTTAACGATTCAGCCCCCTGTTGTTCGTAAAGAAAAGGTAGAAGAAGAAAAACCAGCTGGTGTGGTTAAAGACACTGTCAGTAAGCCTGCAGCGGCCGCCAGTACAGCTGGCTACAAAGTAGTGCTTAAATTTGTCGGTGGTAAATACACCCTTTCTGGGCACGCGCCGGATGATGCGCCATTTTCAGTTGCCCTCAGCTTCGCTCAGGCCGTGGCTTCTGCTAAGCCAGAGCTGGCAAAGTCTTGGTTGGTCGATAGTAAACTTGTTTCAATTCCTAAGTATCTCGGTTTGTTTGGAAAAGTTAGTCCGCCAATGCGCCTAGTGGCAATGTCAAATGCAGCAGGAGCTAGCCGCTATCGTTTGGTTACTTCGGGCAAGAACGATTTGATAATTGAAGTAGGAAGAATTTTGCAAGCCGGTCGCTTGAAAGGTCAGCTAGCCATTCGCGCACTATTCGTTGCCCCTGCCGATGCGATTGCTCAGCGCCTCAGTGGCACCTTGGTTATGCCTGCTGGCGTCACTCCGGCCGCCCCTGCTGCATCCACTGGTGTATCAAGTTCTACTGCGCCAGCGCCTAAGAATTGAGGACATGGCTGACTTTTCACCTAGTGATTTACCTCGAGTTTCTCCTGGCGCTAACACTGAGCGCGAGTCGAGTGAAAGCTATCTGAATTCGTCACTCTCTTTTCTCACATTCTCTTATCGCGAAAATCTATATAGCCAACTAGACAAGCTTGTTGAGCAAGGAAAAAGTCTAGATGGTTTGATTATTGATTTGATGCAGACGGGGTTTTCGCTACCGCTCGACGCCCTCGTGAAATTTTCAATGTACGCTAAGAAGCTGTTAAACCCACAAGGTGTGCTGCTCTTCGTTAAAGGTGATGGCGCTATCACTTTGACCAAAGATGACCCAGCAGGGGGTCTTACTTTCAATATTTACGACAGTCCCTTTGGTATTTTCACTCGCTATCCTTTGCTCGCCGATTATGCCTGTGCCACTGTCAGTGGTATCGACCGCCGAAGGTTGAAAGGGGGCGGTAGTACGCTTGCCAATCATATTTTATCGACATCAATACCGGTTTTAACCAGCGATGGCAAGCAGATCAAGGGCGACTTTACCCTACCGGCTCCGCAAAACTGGGTCATGCAGATGGTTGAAGACTACGCCTCAGTCGAGTCGATTGTGCGCAACGTAGAGTCTCATCACCAGCTACCTTCAGATGAGGCCTTGCGAATTTTGCAAGAGCTAGAAGCTGCGCATTTGATCTTCCCAGTATTTTCGCGCATTCAATTTCTCTCTAATTGTTACCACAACCGCAAGCCCTTTCGCCTTGGTCGTTACATGGTGGCATGCGGCATTGTCACTGAAACACAGTTAAGAGAATTACTAGAGCGTCAGCAAGAAGAAGGCTGGGGTAAATCGCAGCGTACTTTCTTAGGTCTATTGGCGGTGCGCGCTGGTTATATCAATACTCGTGAATTAGAAGTCTTACTTGACGATCAATATCTCTATGGTGGTTACCACCGCCGCACAGAAGATGAACTGCCTGGTGTTTCGCGTACAGTCAATATTGAGACCATGCGCGACTCGATGATTGGTAGCCTTGGTGCCATCGACACGGCTGGTTTATTGCAGTCTCTAGCCACGGCCAAGAAAACCGGTTTATTGACTGTAGAAGATCGCGACAAAATTTTGATTGTCGCCTTCGTTGATGGTAAACCAACCCATGCAAAAATGAACAAACTATTGGGTTATCACGCCATGGTTGAGTTTTTGACGATGTGGGGCGAGGGCATTTTTGTATTTAGAGACAAAGGTGTTTCGCAAGAGTTCGATGACGGTTGCCGCATTACCCAAACTCTTGAGCGACTCTTACTTGACTCGGCTTTGTGCCAAGATCAAGTCAGTCAAATATTTGCCACTCTGCCCCAAGGGCGCGATTCAATTTTAGAGAGAGTCTGGAATTTCGAAATGCTCTGGCAACAGATGGCAGGCATGCCCCTGCGCCTCATGGACGAGACTGTTCTCAGCAATGACGAACGCTTCATGATCGCTGATTTGGCTGCTCAGATTGACGGCTTGTCGACGTTAGATGAAGTAATCAAAGCTTTTGATAACTGGCCCACCCATAAAATTATTAAAGCTCTTTACATGTTGGTCGAACTGAAGTTAGCCAATATCCAGCAGGCTAGTCTCTTCCGCCCCCTCACTGTCTTGCAGAAGATTGGTTCAGAGATGCAAGAGTTAATTGGGCGCGAAGACAATAAAGCCTTGCTCCATTCGTCTCTGCACTATGTTCACGGTGACTCTCCCGCTAAAGCACGTTTTCACATTGATCATGAAGGGCGCATTTCAGTTAATTTGTCACAAATGAAGCGAGCCGGTGTGCCAGTATCAGCCGTTCTGCTTGAACTAAGAAGATGGATGGAAGCCTATCTAGCCTATTGCCGTCGGCAAGTGGATGCCAAAGTTGTGGACGAAATTGTTTCTCGTGTAATTAGTACCAGTACTTAAGTAGTAGGAATCATTCATGCAAGTAAAGTTGGCGAGCAATGTTGGCTCAATCAAAGCAGATTTGTTGATTGTTGGTGTTTTTGCCCAAGAGAACATCAAGGATGTCTTGGCCGAGTCTAAATTGACCATCTCGGATAAACACTTATTAGATTCTCTGGCTAACATGGCGGCTGAAGAAGGTTTTGTTGGTCGTGCCGGTCAACAGCTGAGTCTGCCGACTTATGATAAAGCACCATTTAAGCGCTTGTTCTTGGTAGGTTTAGGCAATGCCAGCGAAGTTACTCTTTCTTCTTTTCGCAAACTGGGCGTGCAAGCGGCTAAGCGTGTAATTGCTATAAAAGGAAATTCACTTTCGGGCAAGGCCAAGGGCTCCACTAGTGTCTCACTTTGTTTGCGCGTTGCCCGTCTGAAAGAGACTAAGGGCAAAGGAAAGGGTCAGTCAAAAAAGGCGGATGCAGTATTTAGTGCAGCCGCTGCTCTTGAATCTATAATCGAAGCTTGGATTCTAAGCTCTTTTACTTTTTTGAAGTACAAATCAACTAAAGACGACGACAAAGAGAGTAAAAAGTCTGACAACTTATCTATCACTCTCAATGTTCAGACCGATGTTGAATCAGGTATCTTCAAGAAAGTGGTAGAGAAGGCCATTGCCATGGCTAGTGCCACAAACATGGCTCGCACTCTAATTGCTGAGCCGCCATCGTATATGACACCAACAAGATTGGCTGCTGAAGCTCAGCGCATAGGCACCGACAACAATCTAAGTGTGAAAATCCTCCATCCTGCTCAAGTAGAAAAGCTGGGGATGGGAGCACTTTTGGGTGTGGCCAAAGGTGCTAAAGAGCCTTTGCGTTTGATTGTGCTTAAGTACACGGCCGCTAAGTCTAAGAAAACTATTGGTTTAATTGGTAAAGGTATCACCTTTGACTCTGGTGGCCTTTCTCTTAAAACTGCAGTGGGCATGGAGCATATGAAATATGACATGGCCGGAGCTGCGGCTGTGCTTGCTGCTATGCAAGTGATTGGCCAACTGAAGCCGAATGTATCGGTCTTAGCTGTGATAGCATCCACCGAAAATATGCCTGGCTCAAATGCCTTGCACCCTGGCGATGTCTTGAAGTCAATGAACGGTAAGACAATTGAGGTCAATAATACTGACGCAGAAGGGCGATTGATATTGGCAGACGCCATTACCTATGCCCTGCGCGAAGGCGTCGACGAATTGATTGATATTGCCACTCTCACTGGCGCTGTGGTATCAGCTTTAGGTCGAGTAGCTGCTGGCATTATGGGTTCTGATCAAACTCTTGTAGACAACGTTATTGCCAGCGGCAAACTATGTGGTGAGCAATTCTGGCAGTTACCATTGTTTGTTGAATACAAAGAGGGCCTAAAGAGTGACATTGCCGATTTGAAGAATGCTGGGTCGCGAGGCGAAGCTGGCTCAAGCTCTGCTGCTATGTTTCTCAAAGAGTTCGCAGAAGGTAAACCCTGGGCTCACCTTGATATTGCTGGAGTGGGCTGGACTGAACGCGAACGCGATGAGATATGCAAAGGCGGCACCGGTTTTGGTGCTAGAACTTTGAGTAACTACGTATTATCTCAGGGCCGCTAACTATGTTAGTTGACTAGCTGAGTAATTGTTCTCATCAGCGGAATCAACGAATCGGTGTCTCTTCCGTCAGTGACGGTTACCAGCAGACCGCCACCGAAATCGGCAATCACTACATAGCCCCGAGGAGTTCTTGAAACTACTTGGTGCACGCGGTCATGTCCCATTTTCTTGGTGACGTGTTCGGTATTCATATAAACACCTAGTGCCCATACTCCTACTGATTCTGCGTCCATATCACCAGGCATGGTGTTGGCAATTAGTAGGCCATCATGGCCAACGATTACTGAGCCAATCACACCTTGTTGAGTGCCAATCTGACTGAGTAGTGCTTGCAAGTCTTGCGAGGCCTCAAGGGTGAGAATTCGCATTTTGCCTTCGTTGAAATCGGAGCTAGTCAACTTGCCAATTTTGTCTAGATCTTTTTGATCGAGCAAGAACTTACCGATTGAAGCGATGCGGCCTGAACCAGCATCTTGGTTTTGATCTCCGGAAGCATCAAGGCGACCAATACCAGCGATTTTAGGTGGTGGCATTTGTTCACCAGCTTGGGCTGGGATGGCATAGGCATCAGCTGGCTTAGAGCTAGCATCTTCTTGAATGCCAAGATTGTCAGAGAATATGCGGTTCATAACATTGTCGTCTACCGAGAACAAGCCACCTTTGGCAGGTTCTGGAGTTGAGGCAAAGCTAGCCGGAGCAGGAGCTGCAGCTGGTTGATTCCATGCCGGTGTTGGTGGTGCCGTAGGTGCGCCCCAACCACTAGGTTGAGCTTCGGCAGCAGGAGCGCCGGACCAACCACTGGGGCCGCCTGCGGGTGGTTGACCTGCATCCATGCCCCATCCACTTGGTGCTTGTGGAGCACCAGACCAACCGCTTGCAGCGGCAGCGACTGGAGAAGGAGTGGGAGCTGTGACTCCCCAGCCCGATGGAGCAGCCTGATCGACACCGGTGGCAGCTGCCCCGGCTCCAGCTGTGCCAGTGTTCCATCCGGCAGCACCAGTGGCGGCTGCAGGAGGGGCAAAGCTATTAGCGGGGGCCGCTTGTACTGGAGATATTGAAGGTTGTGGACTGACTTGAGTCGATGGTTCGTCAACACCAAGATTGCTACTGAACAATTTGTCTAGGTCGTTGTCAGTTAATTGGAAAAGTCCATTTTTAGCGGCATTTGGGTCTCCTGCTGCTAGGTTGGGCACCGCGGGTGGTGGTGCAAAGTTATTGGTTTGGGCTGGTTGTTGAGCCAGCGGAAGCGCCTGAGCGGGAGCATTGTTTGCAGCCTGAGGTTCCGCACCATTATTGACTAGAGTGCGTCCAACCGGTTCACTGACTCCTAGGTTTTCGCCGAATATTTTGTCGATATCTTGGTCACCAAGGTTAAACATGCCACCAGGAGCTGCTTTGTCTGTTACTTCTGCAGACGGTGCAGGGGCAAATGCCGGTGCAGCTGCTTGCGGTACTTGAGGTTGGCCCCATGCTGGTGGTTGACCCCACTGGTCGCTCTCACTTGCGGGTGCTGCTTGAGGCTGCGGTGGTTCGGTGCCCCATCCCGCTGGTGCTGGTGCAGATGTTGATGCAGATGCACCGGCATTTCCGGTGTCCCATGCTGGTGTTGCAGCAACTGGTGCCTCAGTACCCCACGCAGTCGGCGAAGGAGCCGCTTGAGTTGGAGCAGGAGCTGACCACGCTGGTGTATCGGCAGCCGGTGCAAAAGCTGCCGGGGCATCGCCCCAACCGCCCATGGCGTCTGCTGCTGGCGTGGCAGAGGGTAATTGGCCGTCTGCCGGTGAACTGGCCGCTCCCCATGGAGTGGTAGACGGTTGGTCGGGATGAGTGCCCCAAGTATTAGTTGGTGCAGGAGTTTCACCCCATGCTGGAGATGGTTGAGCGCTTGCAGAAATAGGTAAGGTCTCTTCAGGCTTAGTTTCTTTGCTGCGCTCTTGAATCGGAAGATCCCAGCGGCTATCGGCTCCGGCTGGAGCGCTGCCACCAAGAACAACACCCATTTTCTCGACTATTTGGTTAACTGGAATACCGGATGTGCTAACTGCTGGTGCTGGTATTGCTGATGGTGCTGGTGCTGGCACTTCAGGGCTGGTAGAACGTGCTTGTATTGGTACATCCCAGCGACTGTCGGCTGCAGCTGCTCCGGCATTGCCACCAAGGACAACACCCATCTTCTCTACAATTTGATTAACCGGTATCCCTGATGTACCCACTGCAGCAACTGGTGCTGGTGCTGGAAGTTCGGCACTGGCGCTGCGGGCTTGTATAGGAACATCCCATCTATCTGTATTAGGTGCAGCGCCTGCGGCAGGGTCTTTGCGCTCTTGAATTGGTTGATCCCAACGGTCGCCACCGGCGGCTCCTTGCTCTGGTGCTGGTGCGGGAGCTGAGGGAGCGAGTGGACCAGTTTTTGGTGTAAATGACTTCCAAACTCCAGTCTCCATCTGCTCACCTTCTGGTGACCATGCCTGTGCCGCTGGCGCAGTTGGTGCAGCGGCTTGTGCTGGTGAGCCCCAAGCTGCTGGTTCTGTTGATTGTGCCGGAGCCGCTGACTGGCCCCATCCCATTGCTGCTGGCGGTTGTTCTGGCTGTGCCGCCGGTTGAGCTGGTGAACCCCATGCTGACTCAGTAACTGGTGCAGCAATCGCTTGCGGAGCGGCTGCAGCTTGAGCCCAAGGGTCGTTAATTGGTTGAGCTGCCTCTAGATTTTGTGCTGGTGTTGCTGTTGGTGCAGGAGTGACAGCGGCTGCCCATGGGTCGTTGGTAGCAGCTGCCGCTGGTGCAGAAGCCCACGGATCATTTATAGGAGCATTTGCAGGTGCTGCAGCCGGCGTTTCAAAAGCTGCTGGAGCTGCAGTTGCGGAAGCCCACGGGTCATTGATAGGTGCAGATGCAGCCGGAGCGGAAGTAGCAGCAGCCCATGGGTCATTTGTAGGAGCAGCAGAAGCAGCGGCTGGAGCGGGTTGGGCCCAAGGGTCACTAGGAGAGGTTGAACCTGAAGAACCTGCGGAACCTGCAGAAGGCAAAGAGTTCGAGGTGCTTGATGGTAGCGGAGTGTTGGGAGCGCCCCAACTGGCTGCCTGACCCCAATTACCAGCGTCACCTTCAGCTGCTGGAGAAGCTTGTGGAGCGCTGTTGTTCATTGCTGACCAACCGCCGCCTTCTGTTGATGAAGTTCCAGAACCGGCTACGCTAGCGCTTCCCCATGGATCTTGTCCACTCTGTGGCGGATTTACAGGTAGAGTGGCCGCAGGCGATGGGCTAGCTGGAGCGGCTGGTGCACTGGCTGGAGCCGCACCAGCGGCCGGTTGGCCCCAAGCGTCGGCGGCTTCTGAGCCAGGAACAGCCCATGAATCGGAAGACTTGAGCGGAACGCCAGCAGCGGGTGCTGCCGAACCTGGTTGGCTTTCGTTGCCCCATCCAGAACCCCAACCGCCATCCGCTTTTGCTGTTGGGCTGGGGGCTGCAGGGGCTGCGGCAGCGCTGAAAGCCGGTGCTGCTGTAGGTTCCATTGCCGGCGCTGCGTTGCCCCAACCGCTTTGAGAATTAGTAGCACTGCTTCCAGAGCCCCAATCGAGACCTCCTCCGGAAGTAGCTGCGGGAGCGGCTTGGTTAGGTTTTTGCCCAGGTGGTGCGAGGCCAATGGCCGAGCCGGGATGTTGTTCAAACGAGCTAGCTGGTGAGCCTGCTGGAGCGCCGCTCCAGTCTAAACCCTGAGCTGTTACCGGTGCGCCCATCTTCTGTTTAATTGGCAGGCCAATTGGAGTGGGTGCGCTCCAGCTAGAGTCAGCATCGGCTGCTTCCATGGCTGGGTTTGATGGACGGCCGAAATCCCCGCCAGTGGCTGGCATTTCTTGACTTGAATAGTCGTCAGAGTCCATCTCTAAAGGAGAGAGTTTTTGTGATTCTGAGACCTTGCGTTTGATCGACTCAGCAAGGGTCAGTGGAGCTTCATCTAGAGGGTTGGATGTGGCACCGCCAGGCATACCAAACTTTTCACCGAGAGATCTGGTGGTCGATTGGTTTTCTCGGTTTTCAGCAGCATCGTTAGCTCTTGTGCTTATCGATTTGAGACGGGAGAATGTCCCCATCTGATCTTCGCGTTCTTCAGCCGATATGTCAGTTTCTTTGTCCTTGCGCCCAAATTTGACACCAGGTTTGCGTCGTTCGCTTGGGGCCTCTGCTTCATCTTCGTCAAACTCTTTGCCTTTCTTGGCACCTTTGTTCAGGCTGCCTCTTCTCTCACCATTGTCAGACTGTCCACCCTTGCCTGGGCCCTTGCCGGCTTTGCCTGCACCACGGCCACTTTCTTTGGCCTGACTGCTTTTAGCCTTTGGTTGCCCGCCACCAAACAAGTTGGTGAACATTGCAAAAATTGAGCCTTTTTTCTGAGGGAGTTGTTCCATGATCATTCTCGCAAGAGCTTCCGGGTTCTGTGGCCGCAAATCGTCAGGAAGTGGGGTGTCCTGAGCGGCTTGAATCATTTGATCGAGTTGGTGGTGAAACTTCTGACCTGAATCTGAAGTTTCTAGATGATTGACGAAAGCCCGATGCTCTTGTTTAGAGAGCTCTTCATCGAACGATCTTTGAATAAGTAATCTGTACTCGGCGTCAGACATTAGATAGCAACCTTATATTTGTCATTCGTCATCACTCGATCTCACCCAAAATTGCCTAATCAGCCGCGACCTAGACATTTGACTACTTGCACTCGTGAACGGTAGAGCAGGGCCATGCATTTTTCTACTCGTTGATTCGTTACTATCGAAATTTGTTCGTAGTTGAGATCAAGGCTGTGACGAAGAAGGAAAATGCGTTTCAATTCTTGCGGTAATGAGCCAATACAGCGTTTTACTCTCTGCACACCAAGTAGAACCGTGGTTTCCCAGTCCATGCTGGCTGAGCCATCTTGAGCTGGGTCAGTGTCTTCTTCGTCGGGCGGGCCACTGTTCTGACTGTGATATTCACCCATGGCTTCAACAACATATTGAGAAAGCCAATCCCAGATAGACATATCAGGGTTTTTCGGCAGACCCTGGTTCAGTGCACTGAAGGCATTATTGAACGATGAGATTGTCACTTCAGAAGCGTGCTCATGGTCGCCAGTGCCTAGTAAGGCCACTGCGTAGATACGCTCTTGGTGCACCCAGATAAATTCATTCCGCTTGTCATTGCCACCTTTTTTTAAATCGGTGAGCACTGCAACGGCAGATTGATCAAACTCTTTGGAGCTATTCTTCGATGGAAGGAGAGGCATACTTTATGGTCATCCCACAGGTGCTAAGTAGACGTGCGTGCTCAGGTTACCTCGCGGTGCCTGAAGGCTGCCTCTGTGAAATAGTGTGATTTGAGAATGTAGCCGCTAAGATTGGTTGAGCCCTCACCCGCGAATAATTGCCACTATTCTAGATTGCCACTATTCTGAAATTTAGGTGCAACCGCCAAGACGCCTAATTACCAGTTTACCTGATATACGGTTTTACGAAAGTATCTAACAACTTCGATTTGCACCGAATTTACTTATTTGTACATCTGTACATCTGTCCATCTGTACATTTGTACTTTTCGCAGATTATTTGCAAATTCACCCTTGAACTTTTGTGCACCTCCCTGCCGACTGAGTGCTAGCATGTCTCAAGATGAAACTCGCTAACTTAGATGTACCACGTTTGCATGGTGCTAACCCCTAACAGGACTGATAAATCGGCAATGTCTGTTGTAAATAGATTTAGTGTGATTGTAAAGAACGCCGAACCAGAGGCATTTAATCTGGGCACCGTCACTCAAGCTCCTCGGGTTGCCGCCGCTCAAGACCTTGCCGCTGCCTGCGAAAACTTGGTATTCGAGTCTTCTGACAACAAAATTCCTGATTTGGTTTTAGCTGCAATCAAATTTGTTATCACTGGCTACTTCACAGATGCTCACCAGAGCGGGCTCTACAACCGTCAAATGAGGTTGTGGGAGACTATTTCGAAAATAGCTTTAGTCGATGTTCAGCAGGTGACCAAGGGCTTCTTCCAAAAGACGACTCTGCCTGTATACGAATTATTATTCAAGACTGTTACTGGCAAAGTTCCGATTGCAGCCTTAGTTATAGAGCCATCTTATGGCGCCAATCATTTGGATCTACTGAAAGATTTTCTGGCGAAGGTGGCGAAAATACAGGCTCAATCTGGCAATCAGCTGACTGGAGTATTTGTAGTCTGTGATTCGCCCTTCCCTCCGGCCATTTTGACCTACGTCGAAAAGGTAACTGGAGCTGAAGATCCAGTGGCCAAATTTGACTCAATTTTGCCGCCGCCATATCAGGCGCACATTAATTTGGTTGTCAATTTGCACGGCAATATTCAAGCCGAAGACATTAACGAATCAAGCAGTGGCCTCGTTACCGGGCGCATGCAATTGCTTCATCCGCAGTTGCGCGTCAAAAAGACTGCTGCCAAAGACGATTCAGAAAAAGCGAGCCCTGTGCAAATTAGCTTTCAGTAGACTCGAAGCAAGATTTAGAGTGGAATGTTTCCATGTTTGCGCCGCGGTCTTTCTACGCGCTTATTGGCTTGAGCTTCTAGAGCGGCGATCAGTTTTGAGCGAGTTTCGCTTGGCATAATCACATCATCTATATAGCCCCCTTCAGCGGCGATATAGGGGTTGGCGAAACGCTCTCTGAATTCGCTTACAAGCTCGGCACTGCGCTTTCCGGTGCTATCTTGCTTCAGCTCTTTGCGGTAAAGCAAGTTGACAGCGGCTTCAGCTCCAACAACTGCTATTTCAGCTGTGGGCCAGGCAAAGTTAAAATCGCCCCCGACGTTTTTCGAACCCATTACGTCAAAGGCACCGCCATAAGCTTTGCGCGTTATCACAGTGAGCTTTGGTACTGTCGCTTCACAGTAGGCATAGAGAAGCTTGGCTCCGTGTCTGATAATGCCTCCGAATTCTTGAGATGTTCCTGGTAGATAGCCAGGCACATCGACGAAAGTCAGAACAGGAATGTTAAATGCATCAAGAAAACGCACAAAGCGAGCGGCTTTAACTGAAGCGTTGATGTCGAGACATCCGGCTAAACATTTTGGCTGATTGGCTACAATTCCTACCGACCTGCCACCCAAACGGGCAAAGCCAGTGATGATATTGGTGGCGAAGTGTGGTGAGATTTCAAAGAAATCGCCTTTGTCAAAAATACGTTTGATCACGTCGTACATGTCGTACGGTTTGTTTGACTCTACTGGCACCACTTGATCGAGAGCTTCCATATCGGGTGGTAGCTCACAGTCAGAATCGTCTTGGGGCGCGGCGTCAAGGTTGTTGCTAGGTAGATAAGAGAGCAACTTTTGTGTCAACCAGAATGAGTCTTCTTCATCCTCAGCTAAAAGCTGCGCCACACCCGAGCGCGAGTTGTGGGTCATGGCACCACCTAACTCTTCCAAGCTGACGTCTTCGCCCGTCACTGTGCGCACAATTTCTGGACCAGTGACAAACATATAGCTTTTGTCTTTTACCATAATTGTAAAATCGGTAACTGCCGGGCTGTATACGGCACCACCGGCGCAGGCACCATAGATCACTGAGATTTGTGGTATGACCCCAGAACAGCTGACATTGCGATAAAAAATATCAGCGTAGCCAGCTAGTGAATGTACCCCTTCTTGGATGCGGGCACCACCACTTTCGTTCAAGCCAATTACCGGGCAACCAGCTTGCTTGGCTAAGTCCATAATTTTGCAAACTTTGCGGGCAAAGACTAATCCGAGGGCACCACCAACGAAGGTGGCATCATGGGCAAATAAGTAAACAGGACGACCGTCAATTTTTGCTTGGCCTGTTATAACCCCATCGCCCAGTGCAACCTTGCTTTCCATGCCAAAGTCTTGGCACTGGTGCACAGCATAGCGGTCAATCTCTAAGAAGCTGCCTTCATCAACTAACTGTTCAATGCGCTCTCGAGCCATTAAAATGCCACGTTCATGTCGTTTTTCTTTGACTGAACTGTCTACGAAACAAGCCTCTGAGCGCTTGTCTTGCAGTTTTTTGTTCGGGTCTGATTTAAGCGTTTCCATCGAAAATAGCCCTATGGTTAGTAGATGTAAACAACCGGTTAGAAGGCAATGCCTTTTGTGGCGACCAAGAAGTAGTGCACTATTGTAAGGTAAATCGACATTGTACAGACATCCAGAATGCTGGTAATAAAAGGACCACTGGCATGAGCTGGCTCGACGCCAAAGCGCCTAAATAGTATGGGCATCAGGGTGCCAATGACCACGCCAAAGGTCATGGTGATGAAAAGAGAAACGCCGACCACCACTCCTAGTTGATAAGAGGATTGGTGTAAGAAGCGACTGATCATATAAGTGGCAAAGCCACAAAAGAGGCCAAGCAACATGCCTACTTTGAGCTCGTGGAAAATATTGCGCAATGCAGCTTTTAGACTGAGGACAGTTTTCCCACTACTTTGAATTTGAATACACGTACTTTGAGTGGCTACTCCGCCAGTGACGCCTGACAGGAGCGGCATAAACGACGCAGCTTGCACCATGTGCTGAATTACTGAATCGAAGTGCGTGATCACTGAGGCAGATCCGCTCTCGATTAATAGTGTGATGATGAGCCAGGGCAGTCGTGCGGAGAAGGCGCTGCGCACGTTGTAATTTAGGACGTCTTGATTTTCTGGGCCTGTGGTAATACCTGACGACTGAAAAATGTCTTCAATCGCTTCTTCTTTTAAAACGTCGATGACATCATCGGCGGTGATGATACCAAGCAATTTTTTCTGCTTGTCAACAACTGGCAGGGTCAGTAAGTCATAGCGGCTCAAGATGTCTGCTGCGTGTTCTTGGTCTTCGTCTGCTTGAACAAAGACTAAGTCTTCGTCCATGACGTCTTTTACCAAAACTTCTGGAGATGCTGTCAGTAACTCTTTGAGGGTGACTTCACCGACGAGCACTTCTTCTTCATCAACCACGTAAACGTCGTAGATTTCTTCTTCTAGGTCTTCGTACTTTTCGCGCAGGTAGACCAGAGCTTCAGCCACTGTCATCCCCGCGTGCAGAGCTAGATAGTCGGTAGACATGATGCCACCGGCAGTATCTTCTTTAAAGGTCATGAGCTGCGTCAGGTCTTCTTGGGCTTCGACGTCAGAGACTTGGCTGATCAACTCTCTGGCTTTGTCCTGGGGCATTTCAGAGAGTAAGTCGACGGCGTCGTCGGGCGACATGTTGCTAATTAGAGCGACAATGCTGATGTCGCCTAGGTCGCGCAATAACTCGGTTTGACCATCGGGCTCAAGCTCAGCTAGTAGAGCCGAGGCATTGTCAAGGTCAAGCAGGCGAAAGCACGAGATGCGATAGCTCGGTCCCAATTCTTCAAAACATTCAGCCAAATCTGCAGGGTGCTGGTCATTTAGCAGCAAACGAAGTTTCTGGCGTTGGCCGGTATCGACCAACTCCGTTAAAACGTTCGGCGCTATTAGCTGCTTTTCTGTCATAGCCATTACCCTACCAAGCCTGAGAGGTTGACAGAAGGGCATTCGTCTAATTAGTTAACAGTTGAGAGACTAGAAGGCGATTATGAGAGCGAATTAGCAATCATTAGCTATCTTTAGCAGGTCTTAGCGACCTAATCATCGAGATAGCCAGCCAAGCGAGATGACCAGTTTGGTTGGCGCAATTTGCGAAAAGCCTTGTGTTCAATCTGCCTTACTCGTTCTCTTGTGATGTTGAAAAGTCTGCCGACTTCTTCAAGAGTACGTTGGCGGCCGTCTTCTAGACCGTAGCGCAAATGCATGATGTCGCGTTCGCGGGGTGTTAATTGGCTGAGCATGCGACTGAGATCTTGACGCATAAGCTCTTCTGCCGTTGTGGCATCAGGTCTGGTTGCTTCGTTGTCTTCAATCAAATCGCCAATATAGGTCTCATCGTCGCGGTTCAGCGGCATTTCCATTGATACTGGCTCACGGTCGGCGGCCATAATTTCTTGTACTTTGCCTACTGGAATTTCGAGAGCCGAAGAAAGTTCATGCTCGTTGGGCTTGCGCCCTAGTTCTTGTGAAAGCTTAGAGCTAGTCTTCTTGAGCTTGTTGATTGATTCAACCATGTGTACAGGTACGCGGATCGTGCGCGATTTGTCGGCCAAACCGCGACTGATAGCCTGACGAATCCACCAGGTGGCATAGGTCGAGAATTTAAATCCTTTTGTATGATCAAATTTCTCTGCTGCGCGAATGAGACCGAGGTTGCCTTCTTGAATAAGATCTTGAAAAGGCAGGCCACGATTCAAATATTTTTTGGCAATAGAAATAACCAAGCGCAGATTGGCCTGAATTAGCTTCTTTTTGGCTTCACCATCGCCTTTGGCAATGCGCCGCGCCAATTCAATTTCTTCATCAGGTTTGATCATTTTTACGCGACCAATTTCGCGTAAATATAGGCGTACAGAGTCTTCAGTAAAGCCTGCGGCTTCTACTTCCTTCTCCTCCGGTTCGTCATCGGCCTCCGGCTCATCTCCGGCACCAAAGACGTCGGCATAATCCTCTGAAAGGTCATCGGTAACTTTTGCGGCCAACGCGAGTAAACTCCATAATGCAGGAAAGAATTACAATCATTACAACGAAAAAACGGCTGTACACTTGAGAGCGCAGAGGACAATTCGAACGTTGCCCCATCTCTCCCTGCTATTTACCCAAATCTCCGTCAACTCTAAGCAGTCAAGAGATTGATTAACTTTTGTAAATTTGGTGCTCCAGTGTGCGAACCGGCGACAACTATAAGGGACTAACTATGTACGGGTACTGCGGAGATAAGGGATTCATTCATGATTGAAGGCGATTTGGCCGATGTCAGCCTACCGGGCTTACTGCAATGCCTTGCCACCGAATCCAACAAGAGCTTCCGGGTGCAACTGGTAAGTGGTCCGCAGAAGGGCGAACTAATCGTCTGCGAAGGCGAGATTTTGGCCGCTAATTTTGGTCTGTTAGAAGGCAACGATGCCCTAACTGAATTTCTTTTTTGGGGAGAAGGTGCCTTCAAGGTTGAACGCTTTGACCTTGCTGACGATGCCACCTTTAGTCGCAGCCTCACTATCGCTTTACGGCAGCTCAATAGCTTTGCCGACCAAATTCTCTTTTTGCAAAAAGCAAACGTTGGTTTAAATACCGAAATTGTTCCGTCGCCTAAATTTGGCACGCAAGAATGGCAAGAGGCTTTGCAGAAATTGCCTCTTTATAAAGAAGATTATGTTGTCCTCGGTTGGGTCACCGATGGCCGCACCATGCGCCAAGCCATGCGTGAATTCAACTTTGATGTAGTGCAGGCCACAAGTTCACTTTTTCGCCTTTTAAGTACTGGTTCAGTCGATTGTATTAGGCCGCAGTTAGTAGCTGAGTTAGAAGAGGCTGAAATAAAAGAAGAAGGCGCAGTGACTTCGCTTGTACAAGAACCTGTTGCTGTTGCGGAACCTGTTTCTGCGCCGGAACCTGTTATTGAAACACCAGTAAAAGAAAAACCGAGCAAGGCGAAAAAGTCTGACTCTACTAGTAGTACCAGTTCTAGCACTACGAATAATTCAGTTCCTAAAGAAAAAACTCCTGAACCTGACTTGTTGCCCGAATTTGACATGGTAGAAGAAGCGCCCGCCAGTGCTGAGAAAGTAGCCATTGAAGTTAGTCAAGCAACTGTAGTACAAGATTTTGCTCCTCCACCAGTACCAGCCGGTTCGGGCATGGGTACTAGTATGGACACTAGTATGGACACTAGTATGGGAACTAGTATGGACACTAGTATGGACACTAGTATGGGAACTAGTATGGGCGAAGATGTAATTACCTCTGATAGCCTACCGGCCGTGGGTAGTCCTGAATTTATGGAGTTAATGACTAAAGCCCAGCATGTTGGAGCAGCAGAAGCTGTCAAAACACCAACAACGGTTCTAGAAAAGCCTAAAGCTGAAGTTATAGAAGCAGAGCCAGACAAGCGTCCTTTCGATATTCGCCGGACAGACCCACTGCCATTGGTGGCAATTGATATCGAGCGTCTATTCCAAACCAGTTTTCATGTCGCCCCTTTCGGTCAGGTAGCGCTCAATAACAATGCTCTTGACGACGATATGAAGAAAATCGTATCGGCCTTTAAGTCAGGTAAAACATTTATCAATGTTGCTACTGACGGTGGTCATGGACATGACCCAGCTCAAATATTACATACATGTAAGTACGCCTTAGAGCGTGGCTATATCGATCCCCCAGACCAAGTGGTGAGCTTGACGGCAGATCTTCTACTCGGCCGCGTAGAGCTAGAACAGTACCTATTGCAGCGTCGACGCCTCAATGGTGACGAATTGCGAGATGTTACTGAGATGGCCAAGCAAAAGGGTATTAAGCTCGTTGAGCTCTTAGTTAAAATGGGCTTCATGACCGATTCTGACTGGGATCGCCTCAATCAAGAAAAAGAAAGGTTTGCACCTCGCTAAATTTCCTGAAATTAGAGCGCCTATTAGGTAAACTCAGTTTCTGGTAGCTAAATCATAGAAGAGGATATATGACCGATAAGTACAATCGCCGCGAAAAGAAGACTCGCCGCAAAGCTAAAGTGAACAGAAAGAAAGCAATCGTTAGAGAAAACATTGCTAAGTCCCAGTCTGGTAAATAGTAAGAATTCAAGATGACAGCAAAGCGAATAATGTCGGGTATGCGCCCTACAGGGCGTCTTCACCTGGGACACTATTTTGGCGCACTCTCAAACTGGATACAGTTTCAGAACCGCTATGAATCCTATTTCTCAATCGTTGATTGGCACGCTCTGACAACCAAGTTTCAGAATACCAAAGAAGTGCAAGGTCATATCTGGGAGATTGCTCTAGATTGGTTGTGCGTGGGCATAGATCCCGATGTTTCAACAATATATGTGCAGTCAGCCATACCTGAAATTGCCGAGCTGCATCTCTTGCTGTCGATGATCACGCCCCATAATTGGGTCGAACGTGAACCCACCTTGAAAGATATGGTGAAAATGCTCGATTCTGACGAGCATGCTGCTCATGACAAGATCACCTATGGTCTGCTCGGTTATCCGGTATTAATGACCGCTGATATTCTCTCTTTCAAGGGTGAGCTTATACCGGTAGGTAAAGATCAAGAATCACATCTTGAGTTTGCTCGCGATGTCGCTCGTCGCTTTAATCACCTATTTGGCGTTAGCTATTTTCCTGAGCCCAAGCCAGAATTTACTGAAACACCATTGCTGAAAGGCATTGACGGCCAGAAAATGGGCAAATCTTTCAATAACGATATCAAAATCGCTGATACCGATAGTGATACCGAAATGAAAGTGAAAAAAGCTATTACCGATCGCACTCGTATTGCTAAAAGCGACCCTGGCCATACCGACCTATGTGAAGTGCCTTGGCCGCTCTACAACGTTTTTGCTAAAGACAAAGATTACCTGGCTCAAGTGAAAACCGAATGTGAAACGGCTCAAATTGGCTGTGTCGATTGTAAGAAGCGATTGGCCGTTCATATCAATGACTACTTCAGGCCGTTTCGCGAGAAGCGCATAGAGCTGGCGAAAGATCCAGAAAAAGTGCGCAAGATTATTGAGCACGGCAATTTGAAGGCACGCAAGGTAGCCAGTCAAACGCTTACAGAAGTGCGCGATATCATGGGCATGGTCAACTGGTAATAAATAAAACTGGTAACAGCCATTCTAAGCAGCAATAATATTGAGCGCTTCTTGGTCCTGGCACTTACCGTTTGTTTGTGCTTTACCCAGACAGGCTCTTGGATCTGCTTGATTGGCCTGCTGCTCGTGGCATTAGTAGATAAGGCTCGACTCGAGCGCTTTGTCGCTTTGAAAACAGCACCACTTCTATTGCCCATCGCTCTTTATGCATTGGCAGTGGTTGCCTCAGGTTTGTTTGCTCCGTCTGGGTCTTTTTCAGAAGGATGGAAAGCTTTTGTATCGCTGCGGGGAATTCTTGTAGCCTATTTGGTGGCTTACCAACTTTTTGCTTATGATCAGCGCTCATCTTCACCTGCAAGTGGCCGTACCGCTCCGGCTCTAAGTTGCCTCTTGTTATGTGGCGCGGTGTCAGGAGTTTTTGGCTTAATTCAACAGGTCTTCAATTTTCACCCTTTTACATATCCTTTTTTGCAGGCTACGGGCTTTCTCAACGAACCCATGTCTTTTGCCGGTCTCATGCAACTGACCAGCTTCTTAGCGCTTGGTTTTCTCGTTCAAGGTGGCTATAAGCAACTGCCTCTATTGGCTGGTAAGTATTCATTTATAGCGGTTGTGCTAGCCAATTTTCTTGGCCTAGTTTTCGCCAGCGAACGTAGCGCGTGGTTGGGCATGATCTTCGCCCTGTTATCAGTTTGTTTTTATATATCGCCCCGAAGATTTTTGGAAGGTATAGTTGCACTCTCACTTCTCGCTACATTGGCCTGGTTCACTGTGCCGGTTGTACAAACCCGTTTGAGCCCCTTGCTTAATGCCCAAAGTGATGTCGGTGTCTCTGCTCGCGTCAGCATTTGGTCAAAGGCCTGGCATCTTTTTGAGGAGCACCCTTTAGTTGGGGTCGGGGTCTTGCATTTTCCCCGCATTGATTTGCCTGAGGCTATTGTGCCAGGTCATTCTAAAGACTTGAATCATGCTCACAGCAACTATCTGCAAATATTGTCGACCACAGGAATCTTTGGCTTCGCTAGTTTTTTAGTACTATTGGCGACGACTCTGCTTACTTCTTACCGCCAAGCACGCCAGGCCGATAAGTTTTATGGCTCCATTGGTTTGGGCCTTCTCGGCGCCATGCTTTCACTATCTGTGGCCGGTCTCTTTGAATATAACTTTGGTAGTGGCCAAGTCAAATTGATTCAATGGTTCTTGCTTGCCCTATTGCTTAGGCCCATACCTGAGGCTAAACGCGAAGATCAAGCCAACCCTTTGATTGATAGCGCCAAGCAATAAGAAAGCCTTGAATGAATATCGAAAATACCATGGCCGACCAAACACCATTTGGCCCCATATGTAGTGCTATGGCTAAAATGTAGGCAATAGGAATGCGAATCAACCAATTGCAAATAAGAGTGAACCACATCGGGGTTTTGGTATCACCGGCCCCTTGCAGCGCACCTGTCAACACCATGCCTAGGGCGAGAAATGGCTCGGCCACTGAGTTTATGCGCAGATAATCGGCTGTGTAAATGATTGTGCCCGCCTCGTCACTCATGGCCCGAGCAATTGGGGTAGCGGCAAAGTAGAGCACGACACCGAGCACTACCATCGACCAGATACCAATCCAAGTTACGCGCCAACCGGCTTCGAAGGCTCTATCTATTTCGCCGGCACCAAGATTTTGACCGACAATTGAAGCAACTGATAAGCTCAGGGCCATAAGCGGCATAAATATAAACGATTCAACACGCATGCCAATCGTCCAAGATGCAAGCGCACTGACTGAATTAGGGCATTTCGCCAAGATGAAAAAGATGACGAATACCGAGAGCGACCAGGCCAAACGTTGTAGTGCCGAGGGAATGCCTATGCGGGCAATGCGCATAATTTCGTGTTTGTCGAATGGATAAATGCCTTTGAGGCTATCTTTTAGAGGTGAGCGAGAAATGGCGATTATGGCCAATATTGCTCCAACAGTGCTCGCCAATAATGCTGCATAAGCAATACCAAGCACACCTAAATTAGGTACGGGCCAGCCATAGATGACTGTGAGTAAATCGCCAGTGATATTTATGGCAGTCATCACTGAGACTATATACAGTGGCGTTTTACTGTCGCCAATGGCTCTGAATGCGGCATTGGCAATGGCTGTAAAACTAAAGGGGATGAGCATAAAGCTGTAGGCGATTAAGTATTGCCGACCGGGAATTAAGACGTCATCTGAGGGTGTGAAGAACGGCAGAACATAGTGGCCTAGTAGTGTTGCTGTTGTGGTCATACCAAGGCCGAGGATAATGGAGAGGGCAAAAGATTGTCCGGTGGCATGGAGCATGGCCGCTTTGTCGTTGGCGCCAAAAGCGCGAGAGACAATTGCCGTAGAGCCCACACCAACAGAAAGAATAAAGAGCAAAAAGAGAAAGAGTACGTGTTCAGCTAAACCTACTGCAGCCTGTATGTTCGAGCCGAGAAAGCGCGCTACATATACATCACAAATTCCTACAAATGAATTGGCAACAGTTGTGAGCAGCAGTGGCCAGCTCATGATCCAGATAGCGCGCCAAAGATTACCCGTTATCAGCGGTTGCTTTTGCTTTTCCTCTATCTGTGAATCTACATCTTTTGGCTGAGTGGTCACTATTTTCTCTTATTGATTTTGGCTAGTGACCCTTTCTTCATCGCTGTCAGCAAAGCCGCTTTAGCCAATAGTCTAGTTGAATCAAGCACCGGTAAGACCGAATCGTGTTGTTCAATTAATAGAGGAATTTCAGTGCAGCCCAAAATTACACCATCGCAGCCTCGACGCTTTAATACATCTATTACTTCTTGCATGATTCGTCGCGAAGTTTCATTAAAGTTGCCGTTAACAAGTTCGTCAAAGATAATGCGATTGATTTCTTTTTTGTCGCTGTCTGATGGTGTCTCCCAGGCAATATCTATTGCTTCTAACTTGAGTGGATAAACAGGTCCTTCCATCAAGTAGCGAGTGCCGAGCACACCAACTTTTGTCATGCCTTTTTGCTTAGCTTCGCCTGCCACCACTTCGGCAATATGCAACCAGGGTACTGGTGAACTAGCGACAGTGGTATCAAATGCTTGATGAATTGTATTGTCGGGACAAATAATAAAATCAGCACCCATGCTGGCTAAACGCACAGATGAGTCAATCATTAGTTGGGCAACACCTTGCCAGCCACCTTTGCCTTCTAGAGTTTCCATATAACGACCCAATGGGTGATTATGGAGACTGACTTCAGGGTGCCAATGGCGCCCCATTATAGACTGGGCTTCGCTGCAAATGGTGCGGTAGCAAAGAGATGCGCCTTCAGCGCTACAGGCAGCAATACCAATGTGTTTTGTCATTTTCTATTTAATAGTCGGCGAATGGATCATCATCGCTCATTCTAGACGAATTGTCGGCGCGTTTCGTTCTTTCGATTAAACCTTGCGCCCTGGCTCGTTTCAAAACTGCATCTACCATTGGCTTAACTGCCTTAAGGTCAGGATTGCCTTTGGCGTCAAATTTTCCTTCTACCAATGCTGTCATCATCTGCACTTCTTTGGGTGAGAAGCCCTGAGTAAATTGCTCAAGAATATCTTTCTCTTTGGCAGTAAATTTGTCGCCGCGCATGGCATCTTGGCGCTTAACTTCAACATCGACGTTAACTTCGCGATGTCCATTTGTATCTTCTTCAACTTCACTTTTTCCGCGCTTAATAGCCTCGTTCTCAGCGTTGTAGGCTTCTTCTACTCGCTCTTTGCCGCCCCGTATGGCCTCTAGTGTTTCGTTGCCCTGACCGCGCCTACTGACTGAGGGATAGTCGATGACCACAAGCTCACCAGTTGATTTGCTGACGCCAACTTGTCCTTCAATGCCTGAGCCGACATCGGTGATTTCTAGACCTTTTGATTCGAGTTTTTGAGTGAGAGCATCTACTAAGTCGGGTGAGTAGCGCTTGCCTACCATGGCTAGTTCTTGCACATACAAATTTGCCGTGCCAGAGAACCCGCTACCAGCTAGTTCTACTTCATGAACTTTGCCATAAATCTTGGCGTCTCCAGGGCGTTTGCCCCAAATTGGCTCCCAGCCGCCTTCGGCTATGGTTACTTTTAGTGCACCACCCTCAGGAAATTGAGCACTGGGTGCAAGCTCTAAGACTGCCGGCGAATCGTTGCCATGACCAAGGCTTTTGATTACAGTCTGATTTTTTAAGACCCGATCACCTTTGACAAATTGTGCTACTTCACTCAGGCCCATTTGTTCTAAGACGGTTGAGGCCTTATCTAGGGCAGGTTTGGCCTTAACTATCTCAGCAGTTTTTATGGCTGTTTTGTCCGCTGCTTCTTGTCTTACTGAGGCTGTAGCGCGATCATAGGCTTCATCGGAGAATTGAGAGTTTCCCTTTTTACTGCTATCTCTACTGATTTCTCTGCTGCCTTTAGTTCCTTTGCCAATTTGCATGCCACCGCCCTCGATGGCGCTGTGACTGACACTAAGGGTGCGGTTCTCTAAATGTGTAGGACGGCCCAGCTCAGCTAGAGTCGACTGCATAGCTCGGTTTCCTAAACTACCATTGCTGTGAGCATAACTGGGTTCTAGTTTTGGTACTTGCAAAAGTGGATTGATAGAAGCCATAAACTGATCAAAGCGCTGATAACTTGAGCCAATCTTTTGCTGGATGCTTTCTCTTATAGCCTCAAAGGCAGGTCTGGAAGATTTGGCAGATATTGTCGCTGAGCTTTCTGGTGATTGAGGACTTTCTACTCTCTCTACTCTTTCTACTTTTGCAATTTCTCCCTTGAAATTTTCAGCTTTGCCAGCTGGCATCAAGCCACCCAGGGCACCGCCAACAAGAAACATTGAATAGGCAGCCTCAGCACGTTCTTGATTGGTGGCGCTGCGCCCTTCGATTATTCGTGCATGGGTCTCAGCACTAATCACCCCAGTGGGAATGCCGGCCACTGCTGCACCAAAGGCATTGTTGGTCAGTAATATGCCGAGCAAGGGCTTTTCTGCAGCTAGCCCCATTCCTAGTTGTCTCAGGCCTAAGGTACCAGTGGTGAGCGAAGCAAAAGTAATGGCGCCGACAGTGCCGTTTTTGAGGCGGGCGCTCAAAAATTCGCTATTGCTCAGCTGCAAATCGGTTTGTCCATGTTTCGCTTGCAGAGGAGTGAAAATTGCCTCTGTGCCAAAACCGGCTACCGCTGTTTCTGCTACTAATAAACTCTTGCTTCCGAATAATTTGCTCGCACCTTCTACACCGGCTTTAACTTCAGCAGTTAGGCCAGCAGCACCAAAGGCTTTGTGAGTAACGGCATAGGCCGCAATGAAGGGCACTAATTTTCCAGCTGAGCCGAACTGTTGGCCATACCAGGCGGCTGAATTGAATTCAGCTTTCAGCGGTGCTTCCATAAAGGTGACGTTGCTTGCCAGCTTAGTACCGGCAGCCTGATCTACTATCTGGGCTACCCCCTTGATGGGTGCCTGTAGTCCTTCATAGGCGGCAGTCTGCAAGAAAGACCCAACCATACCGTTGGTCTCAGGGCTAGCGGCCTTGGCTTCTTGATTGCGTTCAATGGGCAAGGGTTATCCTCGGGCACACCCAAGCTTCATACCCTTTTATCTGACTGATTTATCGCCAAAAAGACTTTAATTGGGGTCTTGTAGACTGAGCGATTCTTTAGAAAATGGCTTGCGAGCGCCGCAATCGATGGCACGTTCTGTGCCTTTTATCGAGCCTTTGATTACTCCGCTAACTACACCATAAGCCATGCCCGAGTAAGAGCCCACGGTGCGGGCAAAGAGATCGGGCCTGTCACCGCCAGATACATCGTCTGTCATTTGATCGCGCATGCGCAGAGTTTCATGCGAAATGTCCCTGGCAATGCGCACAGGCACACCCACGGTCATGCCCATCAAAACCCCACCGACGGCCTTAGGCGCTGCTAAAAAACCTAAAGCAGAGCGATGCTTTAGTGTTGGTTTTGTCACTTCTTTTACTGGTTCAGTGGTTTGTTTTGCCGGTTTGGCAGGCTCAGTATCTGGTGTGGTGACGATGCGATAGTCATTGAGATTGACCTCGTCTTCTAATTTTTCAGCTAGTGCTGGTGCTGCTGCAATTAATGTCATTGCTAGTGTTAGGGCTAGTGTCAGACTAAAACAATAATTGTGGGCGCTCTTTTCTTTCACTTCACACCTATGAAATAGCTGCTTTTACTTTCTTGCCGAAATGGTCTGTAAGGCGTCTGAGAGTAGGTGATATGTCGTCATTTTCGATTACTGCATCGATCAAAAACATCTTGTCGCTTTTTTGAGCGGCCACTAGAGCTTTCTTGAAATCGGCTGCAGAAGTGGCTTGCATGCCATTGCCTCCCACTGCTTTTGCTAATTCGATGTAGTCCCAACGCGGAAGATCGAAATAATCGCGCTCTTGGTCGATGAAGCGTAACATGGCATAGCTGGCGTTGTTGAAGACAATTACAATAGGGTTAAGGCCCATTTTTACAGCCGTGCTAATTTCCATACCGGTCATCTGAAAGGCGCCGTCGCCCACCAATACGATCGGCCGTCGGCTTGGCATTGCTAGTTGAGCGCCGATTGCCGCGGGTACACCAAAGCCCATGCTGACGTAGTATCCCGGTGCTAAGAAAATGTCGGTTTGCAGGCTCATGCCAGCATACATGCAGTCTCCAGTATCGGTGACCACTGAAAACTCATTGCTGTTCTCTAAAACTTCGTTGAGAGCACCAATCATGGCTGCTACTGTCAAATTTTTGCTGCCGGCTGGTGCTTCAATTACTTCTTTATCAATAGAGGGCACAGTAAAGCGACTTGTCGGTTTGAGCTTGGCCGTGGTTGCCTCAAGTAGAAGGTCAAGCACTTGATCGAGCTTGAGGCCATTGTAGTGGTGGTATCCAACCATGACTTCGTGATTGTTGATTTGCACCAGAATCTCTGGGCTCAATTTAGCAGTGTAGCCGCCACTTTCCATCTCAGTCATCACAGCACCAAGGGCGATGACACAGTCAGAACCTTCAACATACTCTTTGACTTTGGGGTTGCCAAACTGGCCAAAATAATTGCCAATGAAATTGGGATGAGTTTCTGGGAAGGTGGCCTTGCCTAAAATAGAGGTGACAACAGGTAAGTTGAGAGCTTCAGCAAAAGCTATGACTTTGTCTTTCAGACCAAAGCGTCGTACTTCTACGCCTACCATTAGAACCGGTTGCTTAGCCAGTTTGAGAAGATTGGCTATCTCACTGACTGCGACATTGAGGGCCGGATTAACGGCGGCTAGATCGGGCAGCTTAGTCTCGCTCAGTTCTAATTCTTGATTGACCATGTCTCTGGGCAGTTCTATATAGCCCGGTCTGGATAACTTGAGAGTGGTATCAAAGACACGATCAATTTCGCTTTGAGCAGTCTTGATGTTGTCAACTATGCTTGTTGCTTCAGTCACTTGGGCAAAGACATCGTGCTGTGTGTTGAAATTTTTGACGCAGTGGTGCAGGTGCGGTTTGTCTTTGCGAAAACGAGTTTCTGGGGCGCCACTAATGACCAGCAAGGGCGACTCTTCGGCGTAGGCTAAGCCAACTGGGTTAACCATATTGAGGCCACCAGCACCGTAGGTTACTAGTGCCACGCCTAGACCACGCAGGCGGGCGTATGCATCTGCGGCATAACCAACAGATGGTTCGTGGGTGAGCACGACTGTTTTTAAATTGCTGCGCGTTTGGGCTGCATAGAGAGGTAAAACGAAGTCGCCAGGTATGCCAAAAGTATGCTGCACACCTGTCTTCTCAATGCGCTCAAAGATGTAATCGGCTAACTTCATCATTCACTCTCGTTTTGCAAACACTTAAGGTTAGCTCCAATTGCGCCTTTTGTCATATTGGAGAAGTATAATATCTGCAGATGTCGACACCCGAATCAATTAGCGAATCTGCTTCTAAAGCGTCTAGCGCGGCCATGACTAGCGGCCCCGTGGTAGAGCACGTTTTTAGACGGAGATTATTCAAACACTGTTTGCGATATTTCTATTTGCTCATGCTCTGTGGTTTGAGCGTTTCAATGCCCATGAGCTTTGTTGAGCGCGCTCAGCTGCATCAGCATATTGATCTCGGCTCTGAGCTTTTTCTTTTGCTTTTTATCGTTGGTATCAATGCCTTGATTTTGCCTTCAGCTTTCTTTGAGGTTAACGGCATTATCTTCAGCAATGACGGCCTCAAAATTGAAACCATGCTGCTACCGGTAAAGGTCAAGTTCGACGATATTGTCAGCCTGACAGCCCCTAATTATTTGGTTTGGGCCGTTTTGAGGACGAAAAGAGGTTTTTATTTGATTAATAGGCGCGACATCACCAATTTCAATGAGCTCTATGGCCTTTTGGCTCCTAAACTTCCTTCTGAGGCTCTTGAATAGATAGAGTTTGCCAAAGCGGTGGTCTAAACTATTTACCTATATATAGCAAAAGACTTTGGGGCAAGATGAGTAAGGGCAAAATTCGGGTATTAATCGGCAAACCAGGGCTCGATGGGCATGATCGGGGCGCAAAGGTAATAGCTAGGGCGCTGCGCGATGCCGGTATGGAAGTTGTTTATACAGGGCTGCACCGCTCTCCTGAAGAAATAGTCGAAACTGCTATCCAAGAAGACGTTGATGCCATAGGGCTTTCGATTCTGTCGGGAGCGCATCTTACCCTTTTGCCGAAAGTGGTCAAACTTCTAAAAGAACAGGGCGTTGATGATATTTTGGTCTTTGGCGGTGGAGTTATGCCGGATGAAGATCGAGACTCTTTGCTCAGTCAAGGAATAGCCGAGGTTTTTGTGCCTGGCGGAGCCACTGTACGCACTATTGAATTCTTGCGCACTAAGTTTCCTGGTCGCGATTAAAGCTTAAAAGCCATAGCCTGTCCGCTTTACATCGTAAAACCACCATTGGCAGAGCGAGGCGCAGCCGCTATATTAATTTCATGGGTGGGGCCTACCTAGACCGTTATCGAGGGGCGTCATTCCGGGTATATCAAAAATGTGGACATAACAGCCGATAAAAATCGATGTGATTAATAGTGAGTTTTGCAGATTAATTCTGCTGGACTTATCTCTTGAAAGCCTGTTATACTAGCGTCAAGTAACTCATCTCCAACTGGAGACGGAAATCAGTGGATAATTTTTTCTCAAACGATGAAACTGAAAAGAGCATTTTCGAAGGAGCGCCTAGCTTCTGGGAAATGCGTCATGGGATTAAAGAGTTGGCCATGTCAATGATGCCAGAAGCTCGCGACGTTACAGTCAAGGGTATTCCTCAAGCATCAGCACAGGCTCTTTGTCGCAATGACGATCTTACAGATCGGGCCTACGCTTAGCCTCACCCGCTAAGATTGGCACTCTGTAAGGAGGGTTCGAAAGGGCCCTTTTTGTGTTGGGAATTTTCTGTCCGCTGCAAAAACTTTTAAACTTGCTACAATTATGTCGTCTAGGTCTAACCTGGGCGGCTGTTTACTTTTAGCAGTTTTTTACGAGCAACTTTACTAGCGGAACTATACCGAAGGAACCTTTTCCTTAACCAATGAATTCGAAGCCGACCACGTACAGCAAAGGTGACGTTGTCTTGGTGTCTTTTCCGTATACCACCGATGACGGATCGACTCAGACTAAGCGTCGACCAGCTGTACTGATCTCAAATGATTACAACAATGCCCGCCTAGATGACGTTTTGCTCGTGCCCTTGACCAGCAATACTTCTAGGGCGGCGCGCGAGCCCACACAAGTGGAAGTACTGATGAATACTCCAGAGGGCAAAGCCGCTGGACTTAGACTCGATAGTGTTATCGATTGCACTGTTATTGCCACCATACCTAAGACTCTTGTAGTCAGTAAAATTGGCGCCTTCCCTCAAGAAGTGATGGAAAAGGTCGACCAGTGTCTAATGATTGCTATGGCCATCGGTAGGCCCGTAGGTCAGCCTGGTCCAGGACCATAAGCTAAGACAAAAGCAATGGCATACTCTTTTTCGTGGCTCATTGTTAGCTCAAAACCAGTCATGCCAATACTTTGAGCGCGCTCTTTCGCTTTGCCGTGCAGGGCAATTGTCGGAGCACCTGACGGCAAGCGCACAACTTCAATCTCTTTCCAACCGACGCCGATAAAGCCTGTGCCCAGAGCTTTGGAGGTTGCTTCTTTGGCAGCAAAGCGGGCGGCCACACGAGAGAGAAAATCTTTGGGGCGGGACATGACATAGGCTCTTTCACCTTCCGTCAAAATGCGCTCTAAAAAGCGAGCACCGAAGCGCTTGTAGACATCTTCTACACGTTTTATTGAACAGATATCAGAGCCGATTTTGAATTGCATGGCTATCTCTAAAGCTCTGGAGGCAATTCTGCTGTACGGGTGCCAAAGAGAAAGACCTGCTCAGGCTCGGTCAATTCTTCGTGGAGTTGGGCCACGCTTTTTTCTAGTCCAGGGTGACGAATGTCAGGCGCTATTTCGAGCAGAGGCACTAGAGCAAATGAACGGAGATGTATTTTAGGGTGGGGAAGTTTGAGGCTGGGGCTCTCTAACACACTGTCGCCATAGAATAAGATGTCGAGATCGATGATTCTCTCTCTAACTTTTTGATGGCTATTGTGGCGGTGCAGCTCAGTCAGCCGCTTTTCAATGTCTTTGCAAACGTCTAGCAAATCTTCAGCACTGAGGCTAGTTTCGATACCGACCACCGCATTCACGAACCATTGGGTGTATTCATCGCCTATTGGTTCAGTTTCATACAAGCTCGAACATTCAAAAACGGTGATGCTGTGAATGTCTTTGAGAAATTGCATGGCTTGCTGCACATAGCCCAATCGATCGCCTTCATTAGAACCAAGGCCAATATAGGCTTTTACTTTCCTTTTGTTGCCGCGCAACTTTCTTTCCACAGTCATGATTCCTTAGTTTGCAACTGAGATTTGTATTTTGATCAGAACAATTATAGTATGACCCTCGGTTAACTCCACGTCTTCAGGCGACCTCATGCAATCTTCTTCTGAGAAACCAACTTCTAATAAAGGCAGGCTTCCATTAGGACGATTGCTACCATTTATTGTGCTTGCCGGAGTGTTTATATTCGGCCTGTCTTTTCCCATTTCAAACTTTTTCATTGTCAGGGTCAAGGTGCCAGATCAAAGTGGTAATGCTGCTTTTGCACCGGTATCAAAAATTCTGCAAAGCAGTTGTGTTGACTGCCATAGCGCTTCGCCAGAGCTTGTCGCCTATCCTTTTTATGCAAAATTTCCCATTGCCAAAGATACAATTGCCCGCGACATGCTAGAAGGGCAAAAAGACTTTGTTTTATCCAAGGCTCAAATCGCAGGCACAGAGCTAATTTCTAATATTGACCTTGCTAAAATTTCTACCGTGGTAGAAGAAGGCAGTATGCCACCAATTCGCTACAAGGCCTTGCACTGGGACGCTTCGCTCAATCGCGAACAGCGCAAAGCGATCTTAGATTATATACAAAGTCGCAACCAGCAGAACTAGTTGAAGATTGCCTTGTAGACTGCGTCTGTATCGGCCAAGCTCTTAAATAAGTGCTGCGGATTTCTCTCAGCCAAGTCTTGCCATGGTGTTTTACCAGTGTTGACTGCTATTACTTGAGCACCATAGCCGTGGGCACAAGCAATGTCGTTGACACTATCTCCTACAATAACTACTTCTTCTGGTGCAAACTCATTGGCAAAATGATCTTTCGCTCTGGTCACAGCAAAGTGAGGAAGATCAAGACGGTTAGCCGAGTCTGAACCATATGCGCCAATTTCAAAATAGCGATTGAGGTCAAAGAAATGTAGTTTTTTGCGAGCACCGATCTCAACATTTCCAGTGAGCAAGCCAAGGAAACACTGACTGTCAGCCAGTAAGCGATCTAGTATCTCGACAACACCTTCGTGCATAATCAGAGTATTCGACGCAGACATTTCTTGATCTAGATAGCTCAAATATAGGTCAATTAATTCGTTCACTTTTTTAGCAGCTTCTTTTTCGCCACCTAAATCGAGACCCTGACTGGCAAATATCTCGTGCATTATTTGCGGGTCAGTTTTGCCTGACATTGAAATTCGAGTTGCTTCTTCTGGAATATCATGACTTTCTTTGAGCGCGCGTGCCATGGCCCTGCGACCGGCTCCGTTAGAAGAAATCATGGTCTCGTCAATGTCAAAAAGTACTAGCCGTTTCAATTTTGGGTTCTCTGTGGTTATTCTAGACCGGTCTTTATTCTAGACCAGTTTTCTTTAAGGCCCGTTCCATCTCACGGGTGACATTGGTGAATGTTGGCCCGGTAGTTGATTGGTAGTCTTCTTCGAAGACTCGCACCTGGTCTCTACCGCTGTTCTTCGCAACATATAAGGCTTTGTCGGCTTTCTCAATTAACTCAGAAGAGCTTCGTGCCTGTTTAGGATAGCAGGCTGTACCAAGAGAAGCAGTGATTTTGCCCAGTCCTGGAACATGAGTATTGCGAATTTGACTGCAAAGTCTATCTGCGATCAAGGCTGCCTCAAGCAGTGAAGTCTCGGGCAAGATAATGCCAAACTCTTCTCCACCGTAACGGGCTGCTGTGTCGCCACTGCGCAAGAGGGTTTTAAGTATGGCCCCGATTTGTCTGATAGCTGCGTCTCCGACTGGGTGACCATGAGTGTCATTGATCACTTTTAGTTTGTCGAGGTCGATCATAATCAGAGACACCGGCGTGCCTTTTCTTTCGGCGGTACGCAGTTCTTCGGTGAGGCGATTCTTGAAGTAAACGTGGTTGTATAGACCAGTCAAACCGTCGGTGATGGCTTGGTGTCTCACTTGAGCAAAGAGTTGAGCGTGGGCTATGGCCATGGCTAGTTGGTCAGCGATGGCTGATACCATGCGAATTTCATGCTCGGACCATTGACGTTGATTCTCACATTGGTGCACAACTAGAACACCCATCAATTGATTTTCATTCAAGAGTGGTGCCGCAATCAAAGATTGTGAGCCAATCTTTGTGAGATATTCATTGAAGGCCGCACATCTAAAGTCGCCTTCTACCTGATTGACCACTGATGGCGATGCTGGCAAAGTTTCGAAAGTAAGCTTTGTTAGCGAGTCTACTGTAACTGTAGGCTCAGAGTCTGGCTGATTGATAGTCTGACTTAAGGAAATGCCCAATACTGAATTACCAGCATCGGTGACGATACTATTGATTTTGGCATTGGGATGAAAGTCTATGCTGCTGCCGTATAGACTGAGGCCTTTGTGACATTCTAAGGCGTCACCGTGATGTTCGTGGGTGACAATTAGCGGTCCTTCGGCTCGCGGCTGGGCGATTTGTACGCGATCTGCGCCCAATGCCTTCGAAAGCTCACTGGTGACTGTATCGAGAATAGTATCGACATCAAGAGAGGTGCGCACTGAACGCACAATATGATTGATTAGCTGCTCTTTCTCGGCCAATGTTTTGGCATGGCTGTATAGGCGTCCGTGGGCAATTGCGAGCGAAACTTGGCTGGCAACTGCTTCTACTAGCTCAAGCTCTGAAGGCGACCAAGCTCTTACTTGATCACATTGATGCACTAAAATCAAACCAAGAATGCCAGAAGATCCTTGAATCGGGCAGGCAATCAAAGTTTTGATTGAGCGCCAATCGGCAGCATCAGTGCCGCTGTCCTTAATGACAGGTTCAACTTCGCGCAGATCTTTATTGTCTAAAACATCGAGCCAAATAATTGAGCCTTGGTCAATGATGCGGCGCAATACATCGTTCTCTGAAATCAATACTTTGCGATTAGTCAGTGAGTTGCCGGCGAACTCTTCGTTCCACCAAACATAGTCAAAAGATAGCTCGTCGTCTTCTAGTTCAGCAGTCTGATGAGTGTCGATTAGAGCAAGGCAACAGCGGCTAGCGTTGAGGTTCTGACCCAACTCTTTGACCGTAGTATTGAGAATTTCGTCTAGATCAAGTGATTGTCTAACTGAATCTGAGATGCGCTTGACCATGTTCTTTTGATCACGGTCTAGCTCTAGAGTATTGGCCATTTCGTTAAATGCCCGAGCGAGTAGACCAAGTTCGTCACTCGATTTCACTTCCACTCGTTTCGAGAAATCACCTTTGGCCAGCGATAAAGCTTCGCGCACCAAGCCGTTGATAGCCTTGGTGAAGTGAGATGTGGCTGAATAAGCCAAGACAAAGGAGATGCCGATGGCACAAGCGGCCAGCGAAATCATTAAAATAAGCCAGTCGTGTGCCGTTCCATATATAGTACTGGTGGGCAAGCCAACAGTGAGCTGCCAATTGGTATTGGGAACGTGATCAAAGGCATAGGCACGCGGCGTTGGGTCGGCAATACCAATGGCTTCAAGCGTTCCTTTCTGCCGGTGCGAAGCGGCCTGAACGGTTTTGGCGTTTGAAAAATCTTTGCCCTGCCAGAAATCGTTTTCTATGGTGCGCGCTATCACCCGCTTTTCGGTGTCAACCACGGCGATTACTGCACTTGATTGATCGGCCACGCCAGTTAAGCCGCTAAATAGATTGAGAACTGCTTTGGGGTCGATAACAGCGACCAGTTGCGCCTTGGTCTGGCCATTTTGCACCACCGGTGCAGAAGCTAATAGATAAGAGTGGCCATGATTGTCAAAAACCGTGGCTGGACCCATGGTGGCCTTGCCCGTCACTTTGATAGAGGAGAGCAGGGCGCGCATGGCTGTCGACTGGGCTAAACTCTTAACTGCCCCATGGTTGTCGCGTTCCGCCTGTGCCAGAATTTGTTCTCCATTAGGAGAGGTCAAAAATAGTTTGCTCCACGATGGCTGGGCCACCAAAGCTGTAGATAAGGTGTTGTTGGTCTGGGCATTAGATGCCAAAGAGCCTTTAGCACTGAGAGATGCTAGGGCTGAAAGAGAATGGAGCTGCGATTCAATCCAGCTAGAGACAGTACGCACGCCAGTTGCTGCCTGAAGAGTGGTGGCGCGCTCTGCTTCAAGTTTGAGGGTACGATACTCTTTGAAAAGTGAAAAACTGCCAATAGCAAGCAATGGCGCAGCTACTCCGAGGCACAGTATCACCATTCGGGAGCGGATATTCAATCTTACTTTGCCGCTACTTACCACGCTTTTGCCAGGTCCTCTAAAAGTATTTTGGGATTCCTGCTCACTGCATTATAGGCTTTATATAAAAAGAGGAAAGGGATTTTTCGTATTACCCGCAAAGAATTTTTCAATTTAGTTTTTTAGAATCAGGTCGCTATCAGCTTTTTGTGATTGTCCCGTTGGCGTCAACGCCACAATTTCTTTGTAAGCCTTCTCAATGTCTAAGGGCACGTTGTCTTTCAGGTCAAAATCTAGGCCTAGGTGCATGGCCACCATAATTTCTTGAGCCGCTTGTTCTTTCTTGCCTTGAGCGAGATAAGCGTCAACTCTGACCATCCTTGCTGTTAAACAGGCGTCTTCAAATTCGAGAGCGCGATCACAGAGGTTGAGACTGTTTACTGTTTCGCCGGCGGCAAAAGCAGCACATGCAGCTGCCGCTAATAAACTCGCTCTCAGCTCACCGTCCACTCCCTGGTACTCAGAAGTTTGAATGAAGCCAGCTTTGCTGGCGGCATATTGACGGTGGCGAAAGGCGAGCAGAGCTTTGAGGAAAGTAGTTTGCATGCTGTCAGGAAAATGATGTTGTAAATGCTTGAGCATTTTTCTTGATTGTCGCCCTAGTCCAGCCTTGGTATACAGCAGACCAAGGTGGAGGGTGGCATTGGCATCATTTTTTTGGTTTTGCCAAAGTGACATTCTTTCTTTCAGTTGCTTTGAGCTATGTGGTCGGCTCAAATCTGAGAACCACATGCGCAAGTGCGAATTGCTGAGGCAGGCGATATATGCAAGAGCAAGTGCCCCGTGGGTCACCATATATGCCACTAAACCATCGTTCTTGATACTGTTTAGATCGGCACCAAAAGCAGTGCCCAAATTGGGCGCAGGGTGGCCAGCAAAACTTGCCATACCAGAGAGTGCTAAGAGCGGATGTAAAATGAAGTTCAGGCCTAGAGTGAAGACGATGGTATAGCCCAAGAATGTAGCCAGAAAAGGGTGGGGGCGCATCACTAAAGCTGGTATCAAGACTAGGGCGAAGAGTATCTGCAGAATCTCTCCTGAATAGCCAGAGTACGAATGCAATGCTTGTATATCTGAGGCGCGCCAGTCGATCAGAATCAAGAAAGGCAGCACCAAAAAAAGTACCAAGCGCCAGGCAAATGCCCGATCGTCATCGTTCAGTGCTTCTTTGGTTAGTCTGTGGCGCTCTGTCCATAACCTAATACAAGTATCAGCTGCCAGCATTACCGCTAGTGCCACCAGGCACCAGGAAGCGAAGGGATGGCAGAGAAGCTGTTGGGCGACTGCGCTGAGATTCAAAATGGATGCCTATATTGGTAATCTGCAGGATCTCGACGATTATAGGAGGTAATCTACTGACAAGCCTGAGATAAATTTATTGCTTGGCACGGGTAATGCTGCGTATGGCATTTATCTCTTGTTGCACCATTGAGCCGAGCATAGGGTCGAGCCAGGTCAATGCCTCTTTACCGGCTCGTTGATTGTTTTGACAGAGCTGCAATTCGGCCTCAGCATCCTTCAAAAGTTCAGCCTTTATAAGTGTTACACCAAGGTAATAATGGGGATCGGCCAGGCTGCTATCAGTGAAAGAAGCTTGCTTATACGATTTTAAGACTTCGTGCCAGTCAGGCTTTGCCGTCCTCGAATTTTCAATTTGCTGTGCTTGACAATGGCCGCAAGCCATCCAGGCACGAGCCACGAGCACTTGGTCTGAGCAGGAGCTATCGGTGATCTCTTTAAAGCACAAAATAGCGCTCTCGAAGCGGCCTTTACTTTGGTTAATATAGCCTCGTAGAAGCCAAACATCCATTAACTGACTGTCTAGTTCTTGCACCTTATCGAGGGTTTTTTGGCTAAGACGATCTAGACCAACAAAGTAATATTGCCAAGCCACAGAAAGGTAGTTGATAGCATCATTTTCTTGCTCGGCCCGAGCCAAAACTTTTGAAAATTCTTTGAACCAGGTTGGTCTAGTCTTTTTGACAAACCAGAGACGGCATCTGGTGCTAAAGAAGGTATAAAGAAAGAGCGCAATTAGAAGAACGTGGATGATACCGGTGATGATGGCAATGGGAAGGTTCGGCATGCTGTAGATCACGGCAAAATCGTCATTCCAGGCTGTTAAAGAAAGCAGTGGATAGCCGATGAGACAGGCAAGGCCATTAAAGAGATAGAAATATATGTACAGTGCCACCAGTGCAGGAGCGCTTTCAAAAAAAGCTAGCCCGAGAGCAAAGAAGCAGGTGGCCAGCTGAAATAGATTGCCAGCGAGAGCCACTACATAGTGTTGAAATGGAGTGAGTTTGCCATCAATGACAACCTCGCCCCAGAACATGCTCCAGTGAAAGGCCGTTATGGTGGCACCAAAATAGCGAGCGGTAAGGGCATGGCCAATTTCGTGGAAGAGCACCACCATTGGTAGCAGTACAAAAAAGGCAAATTGCTTGAGCAAATTGCGATCTTTTATGGTTAGGTCTTCATCGAATAGTGTGCCGACATTGTCTACTACGCTTTTCACTGTATAGATAGAAACAGGCAGTGTGACCACGCCTAGAATGTAGTGAGAGATAAGCTGCCAGTCCATACTCAAATTATTTTCCGAAAAGTTTTAGCAGAATAATTGACATGAAGTATAAGCCTGTTAGTGCTGTGGTCACTATTAACATAGAGAAAGCTGTAGGGTCTGGCGTTAGAACACAGGCCACCATGCCGCTGCCAAAAACTGCATAGCGCCACACTGACAGTAATTGTTTTGAGTTGACTAGACCAGCCATAGCTAATGTGAAAATGACAATTGGTATTTGAAAACAAAGGCCCATATAGAGCAAAATCGAGCAAACAAGAGAGATGTAATAATCGAGTCTTTGATTAATTGGTGAGATGCCTTGGCTGAAATTGCCAAAGAAGTTGAGCATTGGTGGCAGCAGGCAAAAATAAGCAAAAACTGCACCACAGCAGAATAGAAGCGGGCTGCCGAAGACAACGGGTGAGACAATGCGCTTCTCTTGTCTGGTTAGACCAGGTGCCACAAAACGGCCGATTTCAAATAGTATGAAAGGCGAAGCGAGGATCAAAGCTAAGTAGGATGCAACTTTAAAGAACACTAGTAGCGGCTCTTCTATCGAAAGAGCTTGAAACTCCATATTGCCTGCTGGCTTTTGCAAAATTCGCAATACATCTTTAGTGAGAAATAGTGCCGTTATGAAAGCTGTTGCTAGATAGCCGACGCTTCTTATGATGCGCCATCTAAGCTCGTCTAGATGTTCGACCACGCTCATAGTATGAGGGTCTTGGGGGTCTTGAGGAGCTTGTTCTTGAGGCTTGGCTTGAGAAGTTGGTACTAGCTCTGTGGAGCGGCTGTCTTGCAGGTCTAGAGCGTCTCCAGCTGCGTCTGAATTGGTTTTGTCTGTTGTAATGGCACGAAACTGACTGCCTGAAAGATCAGGTTCGAAGTTGGTATCAGAGTTCGGTTCTTTGTCGGCCATTGAGTGATTGGTTTATTACTAGATTGATTAATTCAAGCTTTGACAGCTGTTCTTGATGATTGGTTTAGATGGAATAGCACAACACTGGCAGCTACAGCGACATTGAGTGACTCTACTTGGGGTGAGATTTCAATGTGAGCTTCTTTTGTAGTTATAGCATCGGCTTCAGCTGTTAAACCATTACCTTCATTGCCAAGCACTATGGCTACTTTGGGGCCAAATTTTAGCGAGAGAAATGACTCTTTTGCCTCAGGATTTAGAGCAATCACTTCAAATTTGGCTTGCTTCAAGCTGGCGAGAATATCTGCAATATTTTCGCCGCTCGATATTGGTAAATCAAAGAGGGCTCCCATGGCCGAGCGAACAACCTTAGGATTATAAAGGTCGACTGAACCTTTGCTCAATATAAGAGCGCTGGCGCCAAAGGCCAGAGAGCTTCTGATAATGGTGCCTAAATTGCCAGGGTCTTGCAAGTTTTCGCAAAGCACTACTGTTAGTGGTTTGTCTTGATCTAACTCAGCCAATAATTGGCTGGTTGAGAGGCTTTGCTTGGTCTTAGCAATGGCGACGACATTGCAAGGCGAAGTCGTGGTGCTCAAAGTCTTGAACAGAGACGAATCAACCACATTCAATTCAAGCAAGTTGTCGTCAAAAGTTTCTGGAAAACCCCTTTCGAAGTAGGCGGAGTCCATAACTACTGATTCAATTTCGATGTCTTTGCTAAAGGCCTCGAGCAAAACTTTTTCGCCCTCAATAAGGAAAAGCCCGGCTTTGTGCCGGGCTTGGCGCTCATGAAGTGAGCGAATCCTTTTTAAGAGCGGATTTGAGCTTGAGGTGAGAGTGACAATTCTCATGATCACTCCCGTGTCTTATTTGCTCGCAGCTACCGCTTTTTTTGCTGATTCAGCTAGCTTTGTGAAAGCTTCTTTGTTAGTCACAGCTAGTTCAGCTAGCATTTTGCGATTAACTTGAATCTCAGCTCTCTTGAGGCCGTTCATCATTACGCTGTAGCTCATACCATGAATTCTGGCAGCAGCATTGATTCTGGCGATCCAGAGGCTTCTGAAGTCTCTTTTTCTTTTCTTACGGTCACGGTATGCATTCTTCCAGGCTTGCATAACTGCTTGGTTGGCAGCGATGAATATTTTGGATTTTGAACCGCGGAAACCCTTAGCGTACTTAAGGATTTTCTTGTGACGTTTTTGGAGGACGTTGCCTCTTTTTACTCTTGGCATTTTGCTCCTTCTTCTCTCGAAGTGAAAGTTTTACTGCTGTTCTCTTTTGGAGATCAACATCAGCCGGTCGTCGGAGAGGAGTAATCCCGTGGACCTGACCTTGGACTCGTTTGTGATTTAACGCAGATATTTTCTGTAAGGGAACATGGACAGGACGTGTTCCTCGATATCAGGATGCACGGCTGCAGTTCCTCGCAGATTGCGTTTTACTTTGGCGCTTTTCCACTCATTCAAGTGGCGTGAACCAGCTTGAGTGCGCATTACTTTACCGGTTCCAGTGATCTTGAAACGGCGAGCGGCAGCCTTGTTGGTTTTCATCTTAGGCATTTCGGTTCTACTCTTAGTGAAAAAATACTATTTAGAGAGCTTGCTTGCAGGTATCAGCTAGCTGAAAACCAGTTAAGCAGGCGATTTGCCCCTTGAAGGAAGGGGCGAAAGAATCATGATAACACTCTTGCCCTCTAGTTTGGCCTCTCTGTCAATCAAACATAAATCTTTCAGGGCTTCAGCGTAACGATTCATCAGATCGATAGCCATGTCAGCATGCTGCATCTCGCGTCCACGCAGGAGAATCAGCACTTTTATCTTGTCGCCTTCAATTAAGAACTTTTGCGCACTGCGTAACTTCACATCGAAATCGTGGTTTTCGATTTTGTAGCGCATCTTGATTTCTTTAACATCTTGGATGTGATGCTTTTTCTTCGTTTCACGCGCGCGTTTTTCTAATTCAAACTTGTGACGGCCATAGTCAAGAATACGTGCCACAGGCGGATTAGCATCTGGCTGAACTAGTAAAAGATCTAGACCTTTTTCCTTGGCCGCAGCTAGAGCCTCACGAGTAGGCACAATTCCCAGCTGACTACCATCCTCATCAATGAGCCTGACTTCACGATCGCGAATGCGCTCGTTTAGAGGGGGAAGGTCTCGTCTTGCGTCCGGACGACGGGGATCGATTGTGCTCAAGCGTACCTCGTGTATCTATCAAGGATTAAATAATAGACAAGTAATAATAGAAAGTCTGCCGAAGGGGGGACTTGAACCCCCAAGAGATTGCTCTCACTACGACCTGAACGTAGCGTGTTTGCCATTTCACCACTTCGGCGTAGGCAAATAATCTTACAACAATAAGACTATTTGCTCCACATGAACCATAAACTGTAAATCGGTGGTCAAAGAGCCTCGATTTATCCCTCAGCCATGTAAGGCATAAGAGCGATGTCACGAGCCCGTTTGATAGCAACGGTCAAAGAACGTTGGTGCTTAGCGCAGTTGCCGCTGATGCGACGTGGCAAGATTTTGCCGCGCTCAGTTACAAACTTCTTCAAGCGGTTTGGATCTTTGTAGTCAATAAATTCTACTTTGTCAGCACAGAAGCCGCAGGTCTTGCGACGACGTGGTGGTGCTGAATCGTTGGACATTCTACCCATTTAACTAACTCCTTAAAAATGCAATTTAGAACGGAATCTCATCTTCTGAAGAGAAGATAGCGTCGAGATCTTCCGGTTCTTTACCTTCAACTATGTTCTTTGCTTTTCCAGCTGGACGACTAGCAACGGTAGCCAAGCGACTTTCGTCGTCTCCACCTTTAGAAGATTCTCCACCCACTGTGAGAGAGAGATTCTCTACTGCTACTGCATCAATTTCCACATCGCGGCGTTTGGCGCCTTCGGCTGTGGTGTAATTATTGATTTGCAGACGTCCATCAACTGCCACATAATCGCCTTTCTTGATCTCTTGAGCGGAACGCTCAGCGAGGTCTCTCCAGGTAATCACTTTGACGAAATTGGTGTCTACTCCACCATCTTGACGATTAGGTGAATCAACCCCAATGGTGAATTCAGTAACCGCAACGTTATTGTTGGGAGTGAAGCGCTTTTCTGGTGCTTTCACTACCCGCCCTGAAATGACTACTTTGCTCAAACTCATGGCATACCTGCTTACTTACTTTGTGTGTAAAGTTACCCCTCTAGAAAACTCTAGAGTCAATTACTGGGCGGCTTTCGCTTCTTCTTCTAACACAACGATAAGTGAGCGGATAATGTCTTCGGAGAGCACCATCATTCGCTTCAACGGTGAAATAGACTCAGTCTTAACTGTGAAAGTGATGAGGACATAGTATCCGTCACGCATTTTTTCTACTTCGTAGGCCAGTCTTTTACGGCCTTTTTTGTCTACTGCTTCAACCGTTCCACCTTGCGCTTTGATGAACTCTTCAACAGCGTTGATGGTGCGGTCTACAGCATCTTCATCGAGATTTGGTCTAACGATGAAAACAGATTCGTACTGTTTTTGTTTTTTAGATTCAGCCAATGCTTTATCCCCTATGGTCTAAACGTCCTGCTCGGCAGGCAAAGGATTACTCGAAACTCGAAGTTACTCGGAATTACGTATGATATTACCTTGCTACGAACCCGAGATCGTAACACGGCCATACCTTGCAATAATTGGTACTGGGGCTTGTATTACGCAATAATTTGCTAATTACCTTAAAATCCACATAGAATAACCTTAGATTGAATGGTTATGATTTTTTGCTTATTTTGGAGGGGCCCTTGCAGATTATTGGGAAAGCGCGCATATTCGAGGCTTTCACCGTAAGTGTGGGTCTATGCAGCGCAGTTGTTATTGGCGCGCTGTCTATCGGCGTTGGCGCCAGTCCGGCACATGCCAGAGAACAGTGGCAGATGCAGCACCCTGAAGGTGCGCCGCCCACTGGACCGGTTGGCAAGGGTTGGGTCCCGGCGGCTCCGGGTTCAGTACCAGGATTAGTTGGCAGTGGCAGTAGCAGCGCTGGCAGTCAATCCAGCACTGGTATGGCCCCAGGGCTTCTCGCACCCGGCCTCGGTGCTCCATCTGGGTCAGATGCTGGCGTGCCAGCTTACGGTGGTAAGCGTCATATACCTGATGAGATTATTCAACAAATGTTAGTGTCGCGCATCGGCGCTGGCTCGATGTTGACCGGTGTGCTTGGTGATGATATTTCATCGAAAAGTAGCCACTCTGGAGATTTGTTTTCGGTAGTTCTAGTAGATGGCCATAGTCAAAATGGTCATGAGCTAATACCGCGGGGCTCGCGTATCATCGGCAAGATTGTCATGGCCGCTCCTGCTGCTGGCCAGCGCACAGCCATGCCCGGCAATGTAGAAGTTGGTTTGACTACTCTTGTTTTTCCTGATGGTCGCTCAATTGCCTTTACTGGTTTTATTGAGCGTAACCCTGCGCACAACATGAAGAAGCCGCCGGTCAGTCGTGGTCCTGGTATGTCTATGTCTGACTACACAGCTTCGGTTGGATCGATGTTTGGTTCTTTCACTTCTGGTATTGGTGCTATTCGTGCCCGAACCAATAGAGGCAAAGATATTCTTCTGCGCGAAGGAGAGGTTGTTCCTGTTCGTGTTACTCGCACTATTGATTTAACTAAGATGAGCCCGCCTACAGCTCCTCCCAGTCAGCCACTGGCAAATCCATTTGCATCTGCGCCCAATACTTCTGCTCAAGTACCGCAAAGTATGTACGCACCAAATGGTAATGCGGCGCAAACAAATATGGCACCACAAACAAACATGGTGCCGCAAACTCCAATATTGCCTAAAGAATTGCCAGATCCTTTTTAGATTAGATCTGGCAATTCTGTTTTTTAGTTTTAGTCTTTGAGCTTTAGCTCTCTGGGCTTAGTCTTCTTGCTGCGGCTTTTGAGTTGGGCTGCCAGACTTGTATTCAGCCAGGTGCCTCCACCCTTGGTGCAGAATAAGTTGATAAGCATAGACTTGCTCTAACCAACGGCGTTCGCCTTCTGGAAGATCAGGTCTTTCTAGTCTGCGTTTTAACGAACCAGTGATCAAGCGAGTTTCTTCAATGGCTTTTCTATAAGAACGCACAGGCTTTTGCATTTGTGCCCATGAAGATGGCTCAGCACTGCGCTGAGCGGCTGGTGCAGCTGCTGCAACAGCGACGCGGTCTTGACCTTGTCTCTCTCTTGGTTCTCTATCTTTGCCATCACGATCACGTGGTTCGCGATCTCTTCGTGGCTCACGATCGCCTCGTGCTGCTGGATCGCGATCTGCTCTATCAGTACGTTCTGGTCTGTCTGCGCGATCTTGCCGCTCTGGTCTGTCGGGGCGCTCGAGTCTATCAGGACGTTCGAGTCTGTCAGGCCGTTCGAGCCTATCTGGACGATCTAGTCTATCGCCATCTTTGGCCTCAACTCCGGCTTGGGCTGACCCCAAAGGTGATTGCTTGCTCAAGACTTGCGTAGCAAGCGGATTCTCAATAACTTTCTTGTGCTTCTCGCCGCCGCCCCGTCTTCTTTCTTTGCGTTTGGCGCGGTAACAATCGAGACAGTCTCTCAAGCGAGGATTGTTATGTTCGAATGTTTTGGCACATGTTTGACAGGTGAGAGCGTGCATGAACTTTTCGCCATCAGCACTGCCTTCGCCTGGTGCTGACTGTTCATCGCTAGATTCAGAATCAGAAGAAGACTCATCTTCTTTTTCTTTCTCATCAATGTCTTCTTTAGGTTGAGCTTTGACTACTTTAGTAGCACGCACTTTACGTGCTGGTTCAGGCTTAACCTCTTCTTCTTCTTCAGCTTCTTCGTCGTCAACTTCGACAACTGCTTTTTTAGCTTTTGAAGTAACAACCTTGGTTGCTTTGCCGCGAGATTTTGCCTTGCTCGGCTTCTCGTCGGGCTTGCCAGAGCGCATCTCTTCCAACTGTTCCATCACTTTTGGATTAGTGAGGCCATCTTCTTTGAGCTTGCGAATTTCTTGCAACTCTTCTAGCGCTTGGGCTGGAAGAACTTTGATACCGTTTTCGTCAGTGGCTGTTTCGATTTCGAACTCTTGAATGTAGCGTCTGATGGTGACACTAGTGACATTGAGATCTTTTGCAGCCTGGGCAATTTTGGTGCCCTCTACCTTGCTTCGACTCATCAAAATACCTTGTTTAAATAAAAGGAAAATGTTTGTGGCTTACTCATACAAGTTATGCATAAATCGTTCTTAGCTCTTCTTGAGCTTTAGCTTTGGCAGTATTGCTAAGACCAGCAATACTCAATCATGAACGACCTAAATACTTTCAGCCGGGGTTTGCGACGCTCTAACTGCTCTATTTTATTAGACATCACTGTTAGATATCAAAAACCTGCTTATAAGGTATCGCATCCCAAGCAATGACATCTTGGCTGGCCAATTAATTGTTACTAATTGTTTTGTTTAGCCCTCACCGGCTTAGGCGGTCGAGGTTTATTTTGTTGTAGCGATAAAGGTAAGTAGGAGTGTTACCCATCTGTCTTAGCAGCAAGGCATCAGGGCGCTTATGAACCACGCTGGTCGCAAATGGAGAAAGATTAGGTTGACTCAGCATCAGACCAGCTAGCAGCGGCCAAGCGATGCGGTGACCCATATTGACTGTGACCAAGCCAGTGTCATCAATAAGTTGTGCTTTAGGGCCATACTCGCGGCTGAGATAAGGGTTTTTGGCTAACCATGCGGCGATATCTGCTGCCTCTGCTGGTTGGCTTAGTCCATTGGCAGCGTTGTTTTGCGAATTTTTCTTTTGCAAGAATGTGTCTAGGGCAAATTTGGCTAGGCCGCTCTTGGTATCTTTGTCGTTGCCGTTAGGGTTTGCTGTAAACAGACTGTTCACGGTGCTCAGTAAATCTGCTGATTTAGAAGCACTGAGATTACCTGTGGTGGCAATTTGACGAATGGCAATACCGCCATCAGCTGGTCTGCCCAGGCGAGTCTGGGCGTGTAGTGCCTGCGAAGTTAAGAGAGGACCATCATTGTCGTTAGTAAGAACAAACACATTCTTCTCTGTGCACTTTTGCAAATCACCTTTGCGTTGTTCGGCTGTGTGATAGTCGATATCGGCGCAAGAGAGAAAGACATTGCGAAATGGAGTGGCACCAGATGAGCCTGGGGGCAATTGACTTTGGGCTGTGCCATACCAAAATGCCAGTCTAGAGCCCATTGAGTGTGCGACTAAATCTATTGAGGTGTCGTAACTCTTCTCGCGAGCGAGCCTATTAACAAACTCGCGAAATGGTGCTTCTGACCATTCTAAGCTGGCCTCGTCACCGGTGTAGTCAGCTTTGTTGCCGGTAGAGGGCCAAGCAAAAAGCACAGGTAAAATATCTTGCCCTGGTGCTCTGCGCTCATATTCATCGGCAAGCTCAGCTAACTCTCTTGCTGACTCTTCAAAAGTCATGTCATAACCGTGAATATAAATACAAATCAGACCATGAAAGTTCTTGAGCCGATTGAAAAAATCAGTGTCAGACAAACGGTTGATCTGACCGACTTTTGCCCCGACCCAATAAGTGTCGCGCTTTGCCATTTCACTGCGCAGCTGATTCCAGTTCGGACTGTTCGCTATGGTTGGAATATTTGAATCTGGTTTGAGAAAAGTCGCGACACCGTACTCTGTTGATCCTTGCCCCAAACCAATATCTAAATGTCGTGCAGCACCATAGAGTGGGCGACCGCTGGGGCTGTCGTTCTGTCTGGTGGTGGCGTAAAAGACACCAATTTCTCTACTGTTGCTAAATTTCTGCGCGTAGGCTGCACTGTTGCTGTTTGAACCTGCAATCGGTGCTATAAGGCCGAGCAGCAAGCTTGCTGACAGGAGTAAGACCAATTGTGGCGTAAATTTAGATTGAAGGCGCATGGGGTCACTTCGAAAGGGCCTTTATTATAAGCCGACACCGAAGTTGAGTTGTGCTTGTGTGTAAGCTGATTTCAAGTGAGCCCGTGAAACATGGGTGTAAAGCTGAGTGGTAACCAGATTGGCGTGACCGAGCAATTCTTGCACTGCTCTTAAGTCGGCACCGTTTTCAAGTAGGTGGGTGGCAAAGCTATGCCTGAGAGTGTGTGGCGAAATCGATTTTATAATTCCCGCTTTTTGGCTCAGTCTTTTTACAATTTGCCAGACCACCAAGCGCGACAATCTTTGCCCTTGTTCGTCTTTAAAAAGAGGCTCTTCTTTTACAGCACGGCGCGAACGCGAAGCGATGATCTTGCTATTGGCCACCACTGGTTGCATTTCTTTTCTTGGCCTACCACGTTTGCGGGGCTTGCCTAAGTTGGCTTCGCGCAATAGTTGTGCTTGCAAAACTTTTGCCTGGTTTAGCTCTTCTATTTCATTGCGATAAATTGCTAGTGCTGCAATTGCTTCTTTGCCCACAGGTACAATGCGCTCTTTTGAGCCTTTGCCAAAGCACTTGATATAACCCTGGGCAATATTTAAATCAGAAATATTGAGACCTACTAGTTCTGATACACGCAATCCACAGCCGTACATCAGCTCCAAGATTGCTTTCTCGCGAGCTGTACTGGTGACGGCGAAAAGCAACGAAATCTCAGCAGTAGTTAGAACCTGAGGCAGCTTTTTTATGCGATGCGGGTTTTCGAAATGCTCAAGGGGATCTTTTTCTACTAAGTGCATGTCTTTGAGCCAGCCAAACCACCCTCTAAGACTTGCTAGCATGCGCGTAACACTGGCTGGCTGTTGGCCTTTAGCCTTGAGTGACGAAAGATAGCGCAGCACCTCACCACGAGTTGGCATGGTGCCTGCTCGCGAGCTTATGCGCCCACTCTGTTGCTCGAGCTTAAACCAGTTAGTAAAGAAAGTAAGATCGCGTTGATATGAAATGACTGTGTTGAGCGAAAGACTGCGCTCTGCTTTTATGTGCTCTAAATATGGTGCCAAGAACAAAACTAGATTTGTCTCAGAGGAGGCAATTTTATTGGCCATGCTCTGTCCACCTAAGCTATTGGCAAGCCTAGGCGTAGAGATAGATATAGGGCTGATGGGAGTCAGCCCGGAGTAATTATTCAATTGCCCTGTCATTGCATATATCATACACATATATACACTTAAGGCAAGCAAAATAAGGCCTCACCGGTGGTGGCGCTTGTTTAATTGCGAAAGCTAGTATTTATCGGTCGGATAAAGGCCGGCTTGGGCTAAATCTGCTTTCCTGAGACTATATGCCAGGAACAGGGTGGGCACTGGCTGCAGCTTTGTTGGGCAACCACTTGAATGTCTTTTCAATCGACTTTGTTATTGCTTTAGCATCAGCCATGTTGGCATTTGAGACGAAGCTGAATGTTCTTGGTTTATCAGCAGCTATGTCTCCAATGAGTGGAAGAGAGGGAAGGTTTTCTAGCTTGCCGAAGGTAACTTTGTTGAGAAACTTCGAGATGGTGACACGTCTAGATAGGTCACCGAGCATGCCACCAAGACGTGATTTGGTAACCCGGGGAATAGTGCCAGCAATTTCTAAGTTGATCGTGTTGAGAGGCAGGTTCGCTGTGCCAGCACCCCACATACGCAAGTCGTCTCCACTAAAGCGAATCTCTTTAATATTGAGCATGCCTTGATAAATAGAGTAGCGCCCATTGAGTTCGTTAAACTCGCCAGTTCTGACTGGCACCACACTCTGCATAAGGTTGTTGAAATTGAAACCAAGAATACCTTGCTGTAGCAAGTTAGCTTGGGTGAGCTTGGTTTGCAGTTGGCCAAAGCGAGCGACGATGCCATCTTTGATGGTAAATGCGCCTGTTCCTTCTAGGTTGGTCAAGAAGTCTTTGTAATTAGCACCAGAGCCGGTAATGTGAATGTCACCGTCCATAGCACCAGTAAGCTCACCGGGAGTGTCTAGCAATCGATCTGATACTTCTTCCATGTGTACTTGGGTCATATTGCTGTTGAACACCACCTGGCGGCGCTCTAAGTCGACGTAGCCGTCCATTTTGAGCAAGCCGCCAGCGACCCGAGCTGTTCCTTCTTTTAGTGCAATACGAGGGGCTAAGGTTCTGCCGTCTTTGCTCTCTTGGCTTTCCATTTGTATAACGCCGCCAATATCATTAACCGAAAGCTTGCGTAGTCGCAAATAATTGATATCGACGCGGGCTACAGAAAGCGAATATGGGTCATTCTTTATAGTACTGAGGTTATCGGTAGAAATAACGCCGCTAAGGTTGAAGAGATTGTAGTCAGGGTTGCTCAAGCGATCGAGAGAGATTTTTCCTGTGAGCTTAGGATGCCTTACTGGGCCATCCAGATTGATGAAACCGTCAAGTGTTCCAGTAAGATTTTTAGTATCAAAAGTTGGGTCAATCAGACCCACTAGAATTTTTGCTGGCACCGGATTAGGTGAGATCATGGTTAGTGAAACCGGTTGTTCTGGTGTGCTCCAATTCCAATTGCCTTGGGCTTTAATCGAAGCATCACCTAGTAATAAATTGGTGCTGTGTAGTTTCAGTTCTTGATCAGTAACAGTGACTGAGCCATCAATGTTGAGCTCTTCACCAATCGGCTGATTGATAGTGAGAATCGGTACACTAAGCTTTAAATGGTCATCAGCGTCAGCATGGGCTGAAAAGATAATTTCGTTTTTCTTGGCATTGCCTTCAATTTGTGCCCTGAGCTGGAATGGCCCAGCTGACTTAATCTTTACCTGACCATTCATCAGTTTGGCAGTGAGGGCAGGCACAAGATCAAGAAACTCTTGAGGGGCAATGGTCGAGCGCATTTCAGTCTTCCAGCTAGGCATGTCAGACTTATAATTTTTGACGTAGCCGTCCAAGTCAAAGTGTGTAGAACGAGCATAGCCACTCATATCTTGTATCAGAAGCTCGTCGCCAGAGGCCGCTAAAATGCCAGCGATACGCTCTAAAGGTACTTCTAAGGCGCTTACTGTGGCACCGACGCTGTAACAGCCCAGTACGCCCTCTAGGTTGAAGTCTTTCTTGTTCTTCGGCATAACAACAACGTCGCCGTATATTTTGCCATGCAGATTTTTGATTTTGTAAGTATCGAGCAGCTTCTTATAGGCTGTTCTAAGCGGTGTTGGCAAAACAGGTGAACTTAAGTAATAGTCGATGTCACCAATCTCGATACCGTCGCTTTTAACGTGTACGCGACGAAGTTCAGCAGCATGAGAAAGGTCATCAATGCGAATTGATGTTGTTAGCCTCATACCTCGACTTATGATGCCCACATCAGTCAATGTGACATTGTCGTGCTCATACAAGATATTGCCAGAAACCGCTCTGATTGGTCGCGTCAAACCCGGTGGCCGATAGGCAATATCGTCAGGCGACGCGCTCATATAAACTTGTGGTTTGTCAGGGTTTCCAGTCAGTTTGATGAGCAAGTCTTTTACTTTGCCGGTCAAGTGCTGATCTGTAACAGCAGGGAACTTCAACTCAAACAAATTCATGATTGTACTGAGGTTTTCGAAGTTTACGTTGGTGCCTCGCAAAGTAAGGTTGATGTCAGGCCGTGGTGTGAATAGTTTGACAGCACCACCAGTTAGGGTGAACCTGCCTGTTGCTCCAACTTTTCCTTGCACGTTGTTGAATTGAAGTGTCTCGCCATTGATGAGACAGTCGCCGGAGATGCTGTTTGCATTGAGAGTATGGTCGGCCGTAGCAAAACCGCCATTGTCTAAATGGGCTTTGACATTGGCAGAAATTCTTTGGGTGCGGCTATTGCCTTTGATGTTGCCCGATGCACGCACCATGCCATCAACAAAAAGAGTGTTAAGGTTGGTTCGGCGAATACGAGTTGATATCGCCTCTCGCGCCTTAGGATCTTTGAGCGCTGCTGCCCATGCCTTTTTAAGAGATAGCTTGTCGACATCAATATTGAGATCGAATGAATCTTTAAGCAAATCAAGTTCGCCAGAAATTTTGATAGCCGAGTCTGGAACTGTGATTTGACCTTCTTTAATAAGTAGCCGCCGACCCGGTAAGGTCTCAAAGTTGCCGGTAATAACCGAATGAGCACCAATACCCGTTAGGGCTAAATAAGGTCCTAACTCTGGTGCTACTTCGTGCACAACCTGCTGAACAGAGAGACCTTCTGCTTTCAACTTAGAAAGAATCTTGGCCTGAGTTTCAACCCCTGTCATCTTAATGTCAAAGAATGCTTTGCCGCTCAGTGTCGCTGTTTTGATTACATGCACTAACTGGTCTGCTTCTTTCGAGCCGAGGTCAAGTTTAGATACATCAATTGACTTGCTGATATTGCCTAAGTCGTTGAGGTGGCTATTAGCAGTGAAATCGTACTTGGCCTTTTTGTCTTGCCAATTGCGCAGTTCACCATTGGTTTTGACATTTAGTAAGCCAAAGGATAGATCTAAATCTTTCCAGCCAATTAAAGAATCGGTCATTTGCAAACTGCCACCAGTACTGGCACGTTTAGTTTTGACCTGACCCATATTTTTAGAAGAGATACTTACGTCTTCCACCTGGGTGTTTAAATCGGCACTAAAGCCGGTGCTCAGGCTCCCTTGAACAATAGCCTTGAGCCCCAGTATTCCTTTTACAACGACATTTTGTGATTTGGCGTCTAAGGCATCTTTGAGTCGTTTGTCATCACCCACAACAGCCAATATTTTCTTGATTTCAGCTGCCTGAATATCGGTGGCAAAGACTGACAAGGCATAATTAGTATTCTCAAAGCTTGTGTCAGTAGCCTTGCCCAAGCCATCTACTCGAACATATCCTGGTTTTTGGCCACCATTAGAATCGGTATTAAACGATAGATAGAAGGGCATGCTTTTGCCCTTGGCTGGCCAGTTGAGTTTTAAATCAACATTTTTCAGTGTGACCACTTCTTTCGATATAGCGGTCTTGCTACGATCAGATATATGAACTGTGCCAGAGTCGGCCTGAATAAACTTCACATCAATGGTCTGCTGCAAGAGGTCTTCGAAATTCCAGGCCCCAGGCTTGAGCTTCACTGCATAAAGCTCCGGATGATCAACTTGGACGAACTTGACAATCAGTTTGCCCGATAGCAAAGGCGTGAATGCCACACCAATATTGCTGCCCTTGGCCACGATGAAGGGTGAGCCATCAAGTTCATCGATTTTCAGCGAGCGTGTGAGAACCGTAATTCCGTTTAAGCCAAAATGCCACCTCAGGTGCCCAAGGTGAACGTTGCGGTGCAATGCCTCGCCCATGGTTGCTTCGAGCTTGGGCTTCGCCCAGTCGATGTTGATCATTAAAGCGAGGATGAAAAGTACTGCAATCGAGAACAACCAGCCCAGCAAAAACCTTACAATTAGCCAACGCGGCCGCATCAAAGCTTCTGCTTTGACGTGCTCTTCTAATTGTTTGGTCTCAACCAAATGTTGCCTACTCTTAGCGGTGGTATGACTATGCTAACTGCCAGATGTTGCCGTAAGCTGTCTAAGATTGCAGCGTTAGGTAATTTGCAGATTAACTAAAGAAAAGGGTCTATTTGTGTCAGGTAGCAGATTCTCTAGATTTCGAACGAACGCTTTTTGGCTCTCGCCTATTCTACTTGTCTTCGTCACCTATTTTCATGGACTGCCAGATAGCCTGGCAAGTTCCCCTCGGCAAAAACCGAGATATCAAGAGAATGAGCCAACCGATGGTCCTGAACCGACCCCGGTAGTAACCCCCAAAGTTGCTCCGCCAGCTCAAGTTCGTCCGCACCCGCCTAACTCTGTGCCAGGCAATGTTGGCAGCCATTCGCCAGCTTCAGTTCCATCGGTGGCCCCTCATCATTCGAGCGCCACTCCGACCAAATTGCAGCCTGAAAAACCCCTGAGTGACGCCGCAGTTCCGGTCGACAACCGTGAAGAAAAGATTCTTGAAATTGCCTTCAAAAAGCTTAAAGGCCAAGACGTTCAAGGCGGTATGCGCGCACTGAATCAGTTAACCACCGAATTTCCTGATAATCCTGATTACGCCCTGCTCTATCGCATGGCCCTCAAGAGACAAGAAGCCCAGCAGTGGTATCGCTACCAAGATTGGGTGGAACAGAAACAGGTCAAAGCGAAGCCATTTGTACAAATGACCCAAACTTTGAAGAAAGAGACCCCACAGCCGGGCCGCATTAATGAATTGAAGCGCGCCACTTGGGTAATCTTGGCCACGGGAAAATATCCCTCTCCAGAACCAGCCCGAAAAGTTATTATCGAACCTGAGGATGTAGACGCAAAATAGAGTTATATTCAGATCAGAACTCTAGATTGTTTTCGTAGCCATTGGAAAGTAAAACCAGCCTAAAATCACGCTTTATCCTTCTTGTCTGTTTGCCTCTGGCCCTACAGGCAGTGATTGCTTGCATTGTTGTCTTCTGGCTTCTGCAGATGGAAAGTATCGTCGAATTCCACACCACAAAAGAAGTGTTGGCTCTGCTCGTGGGCGGTGGCTTGCTGGTAAATCTCGGCTTGGTAGCATTTCTCGGTCTACAGCTCGGTAAAGATATTAGCGATCGCTTCGCCATTCTCACCGATAATGTCGAGAGGTTTCGCCGACAGGAAAAGCTCAATTATCTTCAGGGTGGTGACGACGAACTAGCTATCCTTGATCAATCGTTCCATGAAATGGCAGCAGCACTGAATCAGGCAATTGGTCGCGAGCGCGATTTAATTGAAAGCGCCGCTTCGATTATTTGCGCCATCAATGGCGAATTTATCATCGATACGATAAACCCTGCTGCAGAAAAATTGTTAGGTTTCACCCCTCAGCAATTAATTGGCAGTTCAGTTTTAGGATTGCTCACAACCGAAGGTCAGGAGCTGTTACTCGAAACGCTGTACCAAGTGCGCTACACCGGGTCAGAATCGGTGCTGGAAATTCCAGTTAAGCCACAGAACGGTAGTTTGATAGACAGTTTTTGGATGATCAAATGGTCGAAAGACAAGAATGTGTGGATTTGCGTTGTGCAAGATATTTCAGAGCGTAAGTTGGCTGAGAACATGCGTCGTCAAATCGTCAGTATGGTCAGTCATGATATTCGCTCACCGCTATCAACCATAAACGTCATTTTTGCTTCGTTGCAAATGGGAGTTTATGGAGCCCTCTCCCCTAAGGCCCTGGAACTAACGCAAAGTGGAGAGAGAGCCTGCGCACAATTGTTGAACCTCACTGGAGACTTGCTAGCACTCGATAGACTCGAAGCCGGCATGCTGGTGTTGGAATTTACTGAAGTTGATCTCGATCAGCAGTTTGCTGGTATCACTGGCATGATGACCACCATTGCCCAAAAGGCCCGAGTGATCATAAAGCATCACAACAGTGGCCTTAAACTAATAGCCGACCGCGATCGCCTTGAGCAAATCTTGACCAATCTCATAACTAACGCCATAAAATTTTCACAGCCCGGTGGAGTGGTGCATTTGCACGCATCGCAAGTAGATTCTGATATTGAAATTGTGGTTAAAGACCAAGGTATCGGTATTGCCGAGAATCAATTGCCCTTTATCTTTGATCGCTATCGCCAAGTACGCACCACTGATGCCACCAAGAAAAAAGGTAGTGGCTTAGGCTTGTCAATTGCAAAAGCATTGACTGAACTTCACGGCGGCACAATAACTGTGTCTAGTGAAGTTGGCAAGGGCACGTCATTCTATGTGCGTTTGCCTATGGCTGGGAAAGGGTCCTGACCATCACTGAGATGTGTCTCGTGGCAGTTCAGAAATGCTAAACAAAATCAGTTTGTCCGAAACTTCATCGTAGTCAAACAAGAAAAAATATTCTGGCAAGACAAACAATCCGCGGTGCTGAGGCTCTAGACCTAGTTTCTGAGCTATATCCGCGATTGAATCGTGGCGTGTAATTCCATAAGGAAGAGTTCCCGTGTAAGTTCTCATGCCGTTTGTGCTTGTAACTGTGTGGTGCAAATGGAGCGTTATTGTAGAGAAGCGAGCGTTCTCGATGAATATACTCAGCCCCGAATTGCGAAAAACTTGCATTTGGTCAAGGATACTGGCGAAGTAGATTTGCTCACTGGCTGTATTTCCAATGGTGTTTTTCGGAGCTTCATCAAGCTTTTCAATAATCTGGGATATCGTCTCTTCAGTCGCCGGTTGTCCCAACAAACCAATGAAATATTCGAAATCAAAGTGTGGCTGGTACCCCTCGTATGACACAGTTTTATGGAACTGCTCAAGATCTTTATTGCACCGATCTATGGCATCGTCAATTTCAGATTCGCTCACTTTCTCGCAACCTTTTAAAGCAAAGAGAGCAGCTATCAAATCAGGATTGGCAAGTCTATGAGCCGCTTGAATGTCTTCGAAAATGACTTGCGAGGCAGTGAGAAATTCTAAAAGGGGAATTGCTGCCCTTTGATCTTTGCGCAGTGCTAGCCCGTGCACAGCTTCTCTGCGAGTTTTTAAATCTGAATCAGTAAGTCTCGCGAATAGGGCTTCGCGAATTGCTTTGCTGTCTTCTGTTATCTGGCTGCCTAATATGACTGTTGCCAGCCCACGCACTTCGGCATCGGCATCTTGCGATAATTCAACTAGTGTTTCGATAGCTAGGTCTGATGACTGGTACTGAAGACCGCCAGCCACTGCCAGCCTGATCTGTGAGCTTGGATGGCATTTTAGTTTAGCAAGAGGGGCGACTCCCTCAGGTGCTCTTCTATGACCTAGGCCCCAGCCAATGGAAGATATTACATCAAGGTTTTCTTCCTTCTCTAGAATGTCTAGAAGAATTCTCACTACTTGCATTTCTCGAACGGGCGCAGACATTCCAAACTGTCCCAGAATCAAAACGCCCAATTCTCGCCTTGCTGGGTCTGTATCTTGGCTCAGTTGTTGAGCCGACTCAAAGACTTCTGCTGTTGTGGTCAGACAAAGCTGCCAAAGAATTTGTTGGAAAGTATCTTCAGCGCAATCGTCAGATAGAGCTGATTTGATGAGCGAAACTATTGACTGTTCGTGATAACGCATTGGTTCATTTGTGTTCATAGCCCAGATTTCGTTTGCGAGCTGATTTATGCTTTGCTGTCATGGCAGCCAGTTACGTGTTTAAAGGCCAATTCATTTTGTCGATGTCTCTTATGGATGAAATGGCAAGAGCTGATCTCCGCACATTTCCATCTCTTGATTTTGCAGCCTTTTCTAAGTATTCGGAAAGAAGAGGTGAGTTAAGCGCATTGAGACAGTCTAGAGCAACCATTCGGTTCACTGTCTTTTGTGATTTCCACAGTTTCAATGCATGGTCTTCAGCATATGGCCATTTTGCGGAGGCAAGACCAATGAGAGCCTCATCACGTATTGCTTCATTCGGATCATTTTCAAAAAAACAGAGGCAAACCTCGGTTTGGATTGCTTTGCAGCTTCTAGCCTGAACAAGCATAAACATGCGCTCGCCCAAATCTGGATATGGATGAATGAGAAGTTCTACTCTTTCCGCCTCAGATAATCGACAGACTACTCTTAGTGCCTGCTCATCATCTGAAGTTCGGTCGCTCTTCTTAATATCACAAAGAAGGTTTGCAAAAGCTTTTGAGAAGTCTAGCCAGTGCGGATAGTCTGTCTTCTGCTCTAAAGCATATTGCTGGCTGCTCTTGCGCCACAGTTCGAATATCTTGATTTGCTCTATTAGTGCTTTGGTTTCTGGCTTCATTAATAATTTCCAGACAGACCGTCTCTATTATGTTATGCCTCGGCAAGTACTGAGTTAACGGCTAGCACGTCTAGAACACGAAACAGTCGCATTCGCGGTTGTGCCATGCGGTAGGGTTGAGCATTACCTTCATCTCTTCTATTAGATGATTGGCGTGACACTTGAGAGAGGTCGATTGCTCTTTGTGAGCATGACCTTCGCCTCTGTTGAGATTGACAGGAGACCAATCTGGACTTGCTGGAAGGGCTGCTGGGCACAAATGACTGTAGTCATCACTGGCGTAGACAATCTTGCCGTCAACGACCGTGAGGACCGATTGTAGTGACCTTACATCGTCATCGCTTACGGTGAAGTAGTCTTTGTTGAGTACAGCCAAGTCAGCTAGATAGTTTGCTTCAATTCTGCCCTTGTCAGATTCTTCTGTCGAAAACCAGGCGCTGCCTTCGGTGTAGAGTCTTAGCGCTTCGCTGCGCGAGAGCAAATTGTCGCTAGTGTATAACTTAGTACCGCCAACGGTGCGACCGGTAGTAAGCCAGTCGAGTGCGACAAATGGGTTGTAACTAGCAACACGTGTGGCATCGGTGCCTGCTCCAACTGGTAGCTCCAAATTTAGCATCTTTCGAATTGGAGGCGCGTGCTCAGCCATCTCTGCACCATAGCGATTTACGAAATACTCGCCTTGGAAGGCCATGCGATGCTGAATGGCAATACCGCCACCGAGTGCTTTTACTCGTTCCAAATTCTTGTCTGAGATGGTTTCGGCGTGATCAAAGAACCAGCGCAGACCATTAAATGGAATATCTTTGTTGACCTTTTCAAACACGGTTAACGCTTTTTCAATGGTCTCGTTGTAAGTGGCATGCAGTCTAAACGGCCAACGCGACTTGACTAATGTACTGACGACCTCTTCTAGCTCATTTTCCATTGTTCCAGCTAGGTCTGGCCTTGGTTCTAAGAAGTCTTCAAAGTCGGCAGCCGAAAAGACCAGCATTTCTCCCGCGCCGTTCATTTTGAAGAAGTTATCGCCAGCGCCCGGTTTGGTCATTTCTATCCAGCGTTCAAAATCTGCCTTCTCTTGCTTTGGCTTTTGCGTGAACAGGTTGTAAGCGATACGCACGGTCATCTGCTGGGCTTCGTGTAGTTTGTCGATTACCTTATAGTCATCAGGATAGTTTTGGAACCCGCCACCAGCATCAATTACACTCGTCACACCTAATCGGTTTAGCTCGTGCATAAACTGGCGAGTAGAATTGACTTGGTCGTCAAATGCCAAGCTTGGCCCTTTAGCCAGTGTGGCGTAGAGAATTTGAGCGTTCGGCCTGGCAATGAGTAAACCCGTGGGGTTACCTGCTGCATCTTTTTGTATTTCGCCACCGGGCGGGTTGGGAGTATCTTTGTTGTATCCTACAGCTCTTAGTGCAGCACCATTGAGAATTGCCCGGTCGTATAGATGCAACAAGAACACGGGTGTGTCTGGTGCAATCTTATTTATTTCAGCAAGTGACGGTAGTCTCTTTTCTTTGAACTGAAACTCGCACCAGCCACCAACGACTCTTACCCATTGCGGTGCGGGTGTGCGGTCAACCTGCAGCTTCAATAGAGTTAGAGCCTCAGCAAGAGACGTGATACCATCCCACCGTAGCTCTAGGTTGTAATTGAGACCACCTCTAATTAAGTGGATGTGCGAATCTATTAACCCGGGTATTACTGTGCGGCCCTGTAAATCAATAACTGTAGTAGTAGTAGTAGTTTTTTGCTCGGCGAGAATTTCTTTATCACTGCCAACTGCCTTAATGCGATTTCCTGAGATTGACACTGCAGATGCAAAATCCGATGGCGTTGATATCTTGCCGTTATAGAAAATAAGGTCAGCGTTTTCCAAAGTGCTCATTTGTGTTTCCTGGTTTTCATTCTATAAAAGTATGTCAGCTGTGGGTAAGACCTTTGGCGGTAGTTCTGTTTCGCCAAGCATTTCTAGCAATTCGATTTCAATGTTGCGACAAATAGCTGTTATTGGTACATCATTCAGGCTCATTGAGAATGGATCTTCACTAGTGTCTCCAACCTGTTCCATTGTCAAAAATATCCAAGATAATAGTGTGCTAAAAGGCACCATCATCCAGTCAGGAACGGCACCTGATTTTGGCAGTTCACTTAATAAACTAAACGGCAGAAGCAAGAGAAAAATCCAAACATACACTCCACTGAAATAGGCATATTGTCTGGGAAAAGGAAACGTCTTGATTCGTTCGCAACTACCTTGTTCCTTAATGCATTCATTAATGACGTTGGCCATTTGCTCAGTTTGAAGATCAGGAAGCTGATTTTCGCGATTCAATTGCAGAATATCTTCAAGCTGAATTTGAAGCAGTGCGCTGGCGGGGTTGCTATTCACTTGCAGTTTAGGACGATCGGATAGTTGAACTGTGTCTGCCAAATACCTTTTGTAGTCGAGCTGCGGTTCTCCACTGAGGCCGACAGCTCTCATTAACTGTGCTTCTGGGGGAAGTCTTTCTGGATTCCAGTAATCTGCTGTTTGCCGAAGCTGCAGACGCAGTACGTTGCACCAGTCTAACTGTCGACGAATAAGTCTTTGTTTTATGCTTGTCAAAACGGTTGGCGAGATTTCGTCGTCATGTATAGCCGAAACCAGCATTCCCCAATATCTTGATAGATTGGTGATTGATGCCCAGATTTTGCGACCTTCCCATAGTCTTTCGTAAGACGAATTATTCTTGAAGCCGATATAAAATGCCACGGCTGTTCCGATAGTTCCTACTGGCAAAAAAGGCACTGCAAGCCATTGACAATGCATGTGAGAATAAAGCCAGTATACAATTGAGCTTAGAGCAATAAAGAAAATAACTTCCTTCCAACAAAACCACAGAATCAAAGACGGGCGTATGTTTCGTCTGACGTACATTGGTTCCTCAGCGGCTTCTCTGATAGCAAGATATATGGTATCAGCGACGGAAGCATTTCACAAATTTTCTATTGGGATTTTGACTCAAAACGCGAATAGATCGGCGTCAGGGTCAGCTTTGCCGGTCAGATGCGAAGTAAGTAGTTCTGCTGCAATACAGCTATAAGTAATGCCGTTGCCGCCGAAAGACATAATTGAAAAACAATTTTTCATGCCGGGAATTTCGCCGATTGTGGGCAAGCCAGTTTTACTAGCACCAAACGATCCGCACCAAGCAAATTCAGCTCGAGAATCGAGTTCTGGAAACATTTCACTAAGCTTCTTCTCAAGCTTAGCTGTCTTCTGTGCAAGCAGCGAATCACGTTTTTCTTCATCCTCAAAGTCTTCATCTTCGCCTCCACAGATAACCCGACCATCTTCGGTGGTTCGCATGTAGAGATATGGATCTGATGCTTCCCAGATGAGGCACTTTTGCGGCCAAAGCTTTTTCGGTTGTGGGCGCGTGGCTATTACATACGTTGAATGTATGGTGTTGTTGGTGCGCACGCACGATGGAATCTCATAACCTGACGCATAGATGAGGTATCGGGCCGTAATCGTGGGGCCTTCTTTTGTCCGTAAACGTATTACTCCTTTAGCGGCAAACTCAATGTCTTCAGCAGTGACTTTAGAAAAGATTGTGCTGCCGTTCTTAACGGCTTCTAGCAAGAAGCCACCGGCTAGGCGGAGTGGGTTTACAGTCAGGTTGCCATATGATTGAAGAGCAGCGTTGCGCCTGATGCCGAAGTTATCCAATAATGATGCTCGAGTGTGATAATCGGTGTACAAGCCAATCGTGTTTCTAAGCTGCCATTCTTTCTTCAGAGCTTCTGCATCGAGCACGTTGCCAGCCAAATAAAGTGAGGTTTCTTGTTTGGCTTCGCATTCTATTTTTAACGACTGAATCTTTGCCGTTAAGCTATCTAAGGCCAATTTCGAACGACGCCAAGCGCGCACAGCATTGGCCTCGCCGATTTGGTTTCGCAACTTTGTGATTGGTTGATCAATTTCGTATTGCAGTAGTGCTGTTGTTGCTGAGGTTGCACCTTTCAGTGGACCTCGGCGATCAAGCACGATTACAGAAAATCCCGCAGCACTCAACTCGCGTGCTGCCATAGCACCAGTGATACCGGCACCGATGATTACGACATCGGCCCTCTGATCTTTGGTTAGCTTTTCAGTGGGAATGCGGGGTACGCGCATGGAGCGCCACAGGGTTTTTCCTGTGCGTAGGTTCTCATCTACAGTAAGCAAGGATTCACCACGTTACAGTAAGACCTTCTCATTCTCTCCAATAGGAATTGAATTTCCAGATACGGCATTCACGAGCATGAGCATCTGGGCCACCATAGAAGACGGTCCATCCCAAAACTCGGCCATGTGAGCATTTACTTTTAGGAGCGCAATATCTGGGGTCTCTTTGCCCTCTGGGAACCAGGCCTTGAGTTCGGGGAGCCATAATTCGTCAATTTTAGCTTTGTCGCGAACAAGCTCTGCTGTACCCGAAACGGAAACATAGCTATTTCCCTTGATGTCGGCAAACGACACATTTACTTGGGGTTTTTCATTTACTTCCAAAACTTTGTGCGAATTTCCATAAGTAAAGAACCACAAGTCGCCGTCGCTTTCTACGTGACGATTAACTGACATCGGCCTGCTGCGTAGAGAGCCGTCATCTTGGGTGGTTGTGAACATGCCAACATCCATGGCCTTGATCATTTTGAAGACTTTCTTTTTATTTTCTTCGAAGTTCTGTGACTCTTGCATCATGGTTACCTTTATAGGGACAATTCGTTTGACCGTCCCAGCGACTGAGCGCACTTCTAAAAGTTCCATTCACGCAGTTTTGGCGTCTCACTTAATTGGGTAGCTTTAGCCCATGCCACAACCGAGACAGATGGCTCTTTTTCGAAACAGAATTTTAGGGTCATCGGTGCCCATGAGTTTAGCGAACTGGGCTTGGAGTTTGTTGGCTTTGCTTGCTTCATTATGTGCTCGATAAAAATTGATAAGGTCACGGTAGGTATCTTGCTTCATCGGTAGAGCAATAGCCTCTTTATCTAAAACCTTGAGAGCAGATTCTTTCAACTGAGCTACGTGTTTTAGATCGACTTTACCTTCTTGGTTCGACCACAGCGTGTAGATGGCCGATTGTCTGAAGGGGTTTGAGGAGGACTTTATAGCGAGTGCCCAAGCCTTGTCACTTGAAGGCAGCATGTGTAGATTGAAATATTGCCTAGCAAGGCCTTCTGCCCGGATGCTTAACGCCATTGAATTGGCAGGATGAGCGTTCACTATTGCTTGATTGAGTTCGTCCAATTCATTATCTAGTGCTTGAATTCTTTTGCGCTGCTCTATCTGTTGCTCATTTGGGCTATCTGATGCCTGCGCCAGTACCTTGAGAGTTTCAGAACAGCATGCAGCCAGCACTAGCAGCGTAATCAGAGAGCGAGGAAAGATGCTCTTATTCACTTCCTGCGACCTCCATCGATCAACTCTGTTGTGATGATCTGACCTTCTTTTATTACTACCTTTGCTTTTGCCCCAATAACAGCGTCTATGCGAGGCACGCAATTTTTCGGATCAGTGTATGGATTAATCGACTCTGTGCGAAGATCGCTCTTCTCTATAGTCGAGCCGGCCGCAATTGTTCTCTTGGGTCGAACGGTAAAGGTTTTGCTGCAGGTTGTGTGGTTAAGCTCGTTTGGTTTAATTACTGGGAGTCCTCGATTTAGGATTTCTTCCACTAAGATTTGGCCTTCCTCTATTCTATATTTGGCACAGTATCCCACTGCAAAATTGCGGCAAGGCACTGAGTGTGGCGGATTCTTGCCATCGTAGAGCCAGGTCTCCTGTAGGTCTTCGTCTTTGATAACAGCATTTTCGGGAATGACTTTTGTGGCATAAACGAAAATACTTTTTGGTCGGTTCGACTCTATCGGACTCGTATGGCCAGCAGTAACTGCGGCACTGCCTGCGATAGCTGCCATTGTCAGAACCGCCCAGGGGTTTAGCCTTCGCTTGGGTAATTTCATCGGCTTTCTAAACCTGTGTAGATTTTGGGGACGTTAACAACTCGGCAACTTCTTAGCAATATTGTGTGAATGTCTCCACCGGGCGTACAGTCAGTGACTTTACTGTTGTAAACAAGAGTAAGTGATCTAACTAAAGCTATGGCCGAGAAGAAGGCTACTGATGAGCAATTTGTTCAGTAGACTAACTCAAATGGTTCTCATAGGCATAGCGCACAAGAGCCGCCCGAGTACTTAGGTTTAGTTTCTTTCTCAGTCTTGAAACATGCACTTCGGTGGTGCCTTCGGTAATGTGCAACTCTTCGGCGATTTCTCTATTTGATAAACCAAGAGCTACTTGTTTCAGCACTTCGATTTCTCTAGTACTGAGTTTGATTCTTACTTTCTCGCGGCTCTCTGTGCGTTCAGTCAATTCTTTGGTGCTATGTACAACTTGGGTGAGCTGACTGCACAAATCGGTAAGTTTGCTAATTGAAGTACTCTGCGCTTCGACTATTTGATAGAGCTTGGCTTGGCTAAGAGCAATCGATAGCTGGTTAGCGATGCGTGACAGTAAGTTGATGTCGCGTACTGTCCACATTCTTGAATCGGTGTGGGCATCAAGGTGTAGCAGGCCCATTAGCTTGCCGCGATAGACCAATGGCACCATTACCATCGATTTAATTTTGTAGTTGATCAGTTCTGAGCGCACATCTTTAGCGAACGCAAAAGTATCATCCTGCACCACCATTAGTGGCCGGCGCTCGCCAACATCTAACAGGAGATCGTGATATTTAGAAAACAGTGTGCTCTTGTCTGAAATCGGAGTCATGCTGTCAGTGGTCATTTGTCTGACTATGCGCATGGTATTTTCAGGGTCGCCGATTAAGCAAATGAGTGCTCTAGATGCATCAAACTCTTTTAGAAGGCTCTCTGTGGCCCGTTCTAATATGTCTGACTGGTCTAGCGAACCGTGCACGTTTACAACGAAACGATTGAAGAGAGCTTCGTCATTTGATGACTTTTCGACGCGGTCGTACATCTCTTTCAGATTTTCAACAATGATGGCCCGCTGCAAGTTGGTGGTAATCATGCGCGGTAAAAACTTTTGATACTCGCCAATTTTCGGCAGATAGTCACTGGCACCAGCTGTGAGCAGCTTCAGTGCCAATTCGTGCGAATCAACGCTGGTGATGACGATGATCGGTGAGTTGGGAGCGTGGGCGACGAGGGCTCGTACTAGGTCGACACCGCTGCTATCGGGTAGGTCGTTATCGACTACCAAGACGTCATATGAAGTTGTCTTGATGCGAGCTAATGCTTCTTTGGCGCTTACGACGGCATCGACGTCATATAAGGGTGACTGCGAAATAATGGCCTTACGTACGAGCAGCAGGTCTTTTTCAACTGGTTCTATTAAGAGCACTCGGCGCTCTCTATGAATTTGCACGGCAATATCTGCTTCTGATGCTTCCGCCTTCGGCTCTATTGCTGTTGGTTTTTCATCTTCCAAGTTTGTTATCCACTTATTCAGTCATTCATCAATTTATTCATTCTGTCATGCAACGTTTAGAGATCATGGGCGAGCCTGCTATCAAGCTAACATAAGAAAGCCTATATTGAATTATCTTCCCACCTATAGGGTGCACCCTCCAAGCTGCTGGTATAACTGCAATATGAGGTTCGGCAACCCGATGTTGTCAAACTAATTAGAAACGACACCAAACTTGTGGGCATTGTTACAGTCTTAGACCCTGACCCTCACCAAGCCCCCCAGCCCATGCATCGTTAGGTCCTAATACTTTATTAGGCACTGAGGCTAGTAGCGAAGTAAGGCCCACAAGTTATAAACCAAAGAGCAGCTGGTACCCTCGATCCGCTGCTCTTTCGTTTGAATTTTATTTGCCCTGGCCGCTCATTCTGATTGGTTGGCGGCCACTTTGAACATAAACTGATGAGAGCTTTTTGTGGCTTACTTTGGCGTTGTTGTTGCAGCAATCGCCCAAGTCGGCGGTATATGGCATTGCTTCTGGGTTGAAGTCTATGCGGGTTGGCTTTTCGCCAGTGGGCTCGAAGAAATCGCCGTTTATTTCGTAGTCGCCATCTGGGTATGCTTTTACTTCTGGATTAACAAAGTAACCAACATGTTTCCCAGCCGGTGTATATACGTTGACCTTTACATCAGCCATTTCCAAATTTCTCCTTCACCATCAATTCAATTTATAGAAGTGTATTTGATTTTCACCCAGGGATAAACGTCTCTAAGTGAATATACATATAGATAGAATGCAAGGGTTAGTCCTTTACTAGGTCTTCGCCTCTGCATAACGGAAAAACTCGCTGGTCTTGGCTTTGAGTTCCACCATATAGTTTTGCAAATCTACTCGTAGCATTTCTTTTTCACTGTCGTCGGCATCAGCTGGCACTTCTAATGGCTCGCCGAAAACATAAACCATCTTTGTATTAAGGTACGGGCAGTTGTAGCGATCCCACGATTTCATCAGGTCGCGGGTTCGGGCCTGTGAGACTATTGGAATGATTGGCAGTTTGGTGATTTGCGCTAAGCGAATAACTTCTGCCTTAACTACTTCGAATGGGCCTTTGGGGCCGTCAACCGGAAATAGTACGCTGCGGTTATTCTCGGCGGCATTGATCAAATTGAAGGCGCCCTTGACGCCGCCATGGGTGCGGGAGCCACGAGCAACTTCATAGCCCATAAATTCGGCTGCTCTTGCAATCATTTCGCCGTCGCGTGAATTGCTGGCAATTAGTGACATGCGGCTTCTTGGGCTGAGGCCAAGCAATACATACATTTGGCCATGGAAGTACGCATATATCGCTGGCTTCAGGCTATCGAGGCCGTCGCCTTTGGCAGAATTGGCTGAACCGGCTCTGACATAGGGTTTGCTAGCCTCTGGGATGATCGCCATTACTCTATATGACAGGTCGTAAACCGTAATTCCATATTTAAAGATGCCTGCAAGGCCGAGCACGCGCCACTTGTCAAGAAGGGGGTATTTCAAGAACAGGTCTTTGATTCGGAACTTTTTCAAGGGTTGCCTTTTTAGTATGTTTTGACTAGATGAGAAAAAGATTGGCTAATTTTTGAGAATTCAAGTGGGCTGAGACCCGCAGGCGGTAAGCACTCGAGTTTGTATATGCTATTATCTACCAACGCCAAAAAATCGTAAGAACATCTATTAAAAAGACGGAAAAGAAGTAATGCCACTTTTAGCTGATCGTAAGCAAGAGCTCATCCAAGGCCACCAAACGCACGGTAAAGATACTGGTTCGCCAGAAGTGCAGGTCGCCATGCTCACAGACCGAATTAACCAATTGACCGACCACCTGAGAACTCACTCAAAAGATTTCCACAGCAGACGTGGCCTTTTGATGATGGTTGGTAAGCGTCGTCGCCTTCTTCAATACCTGATGAAGGAAGACAATGAGCGTTACCGCAAGCTGATTGAAAAGCTTGGACTGAGACGCTAATAGCTTAATTTTAAAAGGCGGGCCTTTGGCTCGCCTTTTTTGTTTTTGACGTTTTTGTTTTTAGCTTTAGTGAAGTTCTCGTAAAGGGAACTTTCACTGGTATCCAGATATGAATTTTGTGCCCTTCAGGTGAAGAGGCACTAGCTGTATAAGCAGAAAAAGAAGATAGAGGAAAAAGAAGAAGTGCAAGTAGAAGAACGTGCCGGTATTCGTCAAACCGAGATTGTCATTGACGGCAAGACTATCGTTGTTAAAACTGGTCGCATGGCCAAACAAGCTGGTGGTGCTGTAGAGATTTCTTGCGGCGAGACCATGGTTTTGGTAACAGCCACTGAGAGTAAGAAAGTTAGAGACGGTATCGACTACTTCCCTTTGCTTGTTGACTACGAAGAGAAGCTTTATTCAGTCGGTCGTATACCAGGATCTTTCGGTCGTCGTGAAGGTAAAGCTCCTGATAAGTGCATCCTTACAAGCCGTTTGATCGACCGTCCAATTCGCCCTCTATTTAAAGAAGGCTATCGCAATGATGTGCAAATAGTGGCTACCACTATGAGTGCTGATATGGAAAACCCTGCTGACACACTTGCCATGCTTGGTGCCAGTTTCGCCCTTGAGCTAGCTGGCTTGCCATTTAACGGCCCGATTGGTGCTGTTCGGGTAGGTCGCGTTGATGGCAAACTTGTGGGTAACCCTACATATGAGCAGCTCGACAATTCAGATTTAGACCTAGTTGTTGCCGGTACTGAATCATCAATCATGATGGTTGAAGCTGGTTGTAACTTCGTTACCGAAAAAGACATTCTTGCTGCCATTGATTACGCTCACCAAATTATCAAGAAGCAAGTAGAGTCTCAAAGAGAGTTGGTCAAAGCTGTTGGCCGTACTGTTAAAGAGTTTGTTGCTCCTCCTTGTTTGGAATCATTGAAAGAGTTGGTTGCTGAGAAAGCCACCGAAGCTCTCAAAGCTTCTATGAATGCCGTTACTGACAAGATGGTGCGCCAAGGCCACATCGATGCTGCCATTAAGGCCATCAATGATGGAATTGCTGAGCTTGAAGAAGGCCATGAATTAAAAGGTGTATCCGGCGGCAAAATCGCTGAGTATCTAGAAAATTATGAAGCCGAATTGATGAGAGCCAAAGTGCTCGATACTGGCATTCGTGCTGATGGCCGCCGTTGCGATGAAGTTAGACCAATCACTGTTGAGTGTGGCGTATTGCCCCGCACCCACGGCACTGGCCTGTTCACCAGAGGTACAACCCAAGTGCTTTCAGTAGCTACTTTGGGTATTGGCTCTGATGCACAGAGACTTGATTCAGTTGATCCACAAACTGAAAAACGCTACATGCACCATTACAACTTCCCTGGATTCTCTGTTGGCGAAGTTAAACCAATGCGTGGACCAGGTCGTCGTGAAATCGGCCACGGTGCTCTTGCTGAGCGTGCTTTGATTCCAGCTCTACCGAGCCAAGATGAATTTCCTTATGTAATTCGTGTTGTGTCCGAAGTGCTCGAATCTAACGGTTCGACTTCGATGGCATCTACCTGCGGTTCTTCTCTATCATTGATGGATGCCGGTGTGCCTCTCAAGGCCACAATCGGCGGTATCGCCATGGGCTTGATTTTAGAAGGCGACCGTTGTGCCGTTCTTACTGATATTCAAGGCCTTGAAGATTTCCTTGGCGACATGGACTTCAAAGTAACTGGTTCTAAAGATGGCATCACAGCCTTGCAAATGGACATCAAGATTGAGGGAATTTCCCTTGAGATCATGCGCATAGCTCTCGACCAAGCCAAGCGCGGTCGCGTACACATCATCGATAAGATGGAAGCTGTATTGCCTGCTCCTCGTGAAGAAATGTCACCTTGGGCTCCTCGCATCATTACCGTTCATATCAACCAAGAAGATATCGGTACGGTGATTGGACCTGGCGGCAAAATGATTCGTCGCATTATCGAAGAGACCGGTGCCACCATCGATATTGAAGATGACGGTACTGTTCGCATCGGTTCAGTTGACCAAGAAGGCGGAAGAGCCGCTCGCGACTGGATTGTTAACCTAGTAAAGCGCATCGAAGTCGGAGTAGTTTACTCCGGCCGCGTCACTAGAATCATTCCTGTTGGCTGTTTCGTTGAAGTGCTACCTGGTAAAGAAGGACTCGTGCATATTTCTCAACTAGAGAATAGACGCGTGGAAAAAGTTGAAGACGTTGTGGCAGTGGGCCAGAAAGTGGTAGTCAAAGTTAAAGAAATTGACGAACGCAATCGTGTCAACTTGACCATGAAAGGCGTCAGCGACGAAGAGAAAGCACTCTGTGAGCAACAGAATCCGTAGGAATAATCAAAAGCTATTGGCAAATTTTGTCAGTAACTTTGCAAGAACTACCGCCCTTGCCCTGTCTTGCTGGCTGGTATTGACTTGCTTGCAAGTTGATGCCAGTTCCAGCAAAACTCGCAAGAATTCGCATCAGGGTTCTACTCGGGGCAAGGCCGCTAGTTCGCGATCTAAAGTAAGCAAGAGGCATGGCGCAAGCCGTGCCTCTTCGGCTTCTACAAGTAAACGTCTTAGCCATTCAACTTCTCGATCTCGGCGTGCTTCGACACGCTCTGCTTCGCGTAGTTCTGCACGAAGTTCTTCCCGTAGTTCTTCGCGTGCTTCAATAAGCTCCCGCGGCCGTCATGGCCGGGTACATGCACATGGCAGTGCTCATTCTCGCCCACACGCTCATGTAAGCAGGGCTATCAGCTCTCCAGTGGAGCAAGCGCCAGATATGGGCATTGGCCCCAGAGTGCGTAACTACTCTCTTCTGGCACGTTCTTACGCCCTCTATGATCAGGGTATTAATGAGCGACTCCGCGGAAACTTTGGCTCGTCTACTGACAAGCTGGCAGAGTCAGTTAATTTGCTCGACCAAGCCCGCAGTAACCAACACAATGGTGGAGCCTCAACCTTAGAGGCAATGATTTTCTTTGAATTGGCTCTGGCAGCCGAGGCCGATGGCGATGTCATTCTCGCCCGCGATTCTTATGCTCACTGTTTACGGGCCAAACCGCACTATGTTGAGGCCTATCTACGAATTGTTAGCTTGCTTGCCACCCAAGGGCAATTGCCATTGGCCATGAATTGGCTCAAGGAAGGGCTGAAAGAGTGCCCCCACGATTCGAGGCTTAATGACCTATCGACGGTTCTTTCAACCTTCATGGGCGGTTACAAGCCCACTCTTGAAAGAGATGCTGAAGCGCCTACCAAAGCCGTAGGACCAGAGACTTTGCCTACTGAGACTAATCCAGAGACCACAGTAGAGACTAGTCCGGAAATGCCTTAGGCAGCAGTCTTACGCTATATGCGTGTAATGGCCAAAGAAAAAGGGAGGTTTGACCCTCCCCTTTAGCTCATTGAAACCACTTCTCAGTAGCCGAAGACTATTTTTTGTCGACGGTGTCTTTGAATTCTTTACCAGGTTGGAAAGCAGGTACCTTTTTGGCAGGCACTTTGATTTTCTCGCCAGGTTTTTGTGGATTGTTTGTTTCGCGAGCTTGTCTGTCACGGCGCAAGAATGTTCCGAAACCTACCAAGGTGACACGATCACCTTTGGCTACTACTTCGGTCACGACATCGGTGAAAGCGGCAAGCATTTCTTCGACGGACTTCTTGGTTGTGTTTGTACGAGCAGCGATTTCGGCAGCCAGTTCTGCTTTGTTCACAGAGATTCCTCCTAGTATCCGGTCCTAAATTCAAAAGTACAACATAAAGTGTATTCTGGGCGGTCTAATAACCACGTGAGGGACAAAGATACAGCACCTGTAAGGCTGACACAAGAGACTTGGCATAAATTGTCGCTCTTGATAAGCATTTGCCGTCATAATTGTATAGATGCCGCTTGCCAGGCGGTTTTTGCAGAGATGTCATTAAAGCTCGAAATTAGCCCAAAATGTGAAATATACTGCTTGGTGCGTAAAGAGAAGTCATTAAGGGAACAAAGATAGTGTCAAATCCATTGAGTGGGGCTCCTTTGGGACCAACTAGCGTTGACGGTAAAACCATAGATGCCAGAACGGCAGCATTTCTTGCCGCCAATGCCTGTGAGAGCAAATTAGCTCAATCAACAGTGATTCTCGATGTGGCCTCGGTAACTGTGTTAGCTGAATATTTTGTTTTTGCCGGTGGAGAATCGGCTGCACAAGTTAAAGCTATCGCAAATGCGGTAGACCAGGCTCTTGGAAGCCATGATTTCAAGCGCAAGTCTATTGAGGGAATGAGCGAAGCCCGTTGGGTCTTACTAGATTACGGCTCTGTGATAGTTCACGTTCTGCAAGAAAAAGAGAGAAGCTTTTATAAAATCGAGCAGTTCTGGAACCACGCATTGATTGTTGATCGCCAAGAATGGGTAGAAGAATAAGCGTAGGGTAATTTTTGCTCTGATATATGTTGAGGCGTTTTTGAGGGACATTTGCTATGAGCTTTAGGACCAGGCTACAGGGGTTCGTCGATAGCCGGCAGAAGATTCAAATCTGGTACGGTATGGGTTGCCATAACACCGTCACTGGACGAGTGCTTTCTGTTGACCATGACCACATTGACGTTGAGTCGTATTCGCATGAGAGCGACGGCCAAATTCACATTCGCCGCATACTAGTTCCGTTGCACTTAATTTTGCACATCGACATAACCTCTGCTGAGGTCAGTGAAGATGATGAAGGAGCGCTAGTCACCGAAAAGGAGTCTAAGGGGAGCGGTTCGTCAGTTTCCGTAATTGACTTACCTGATGCTCCCCGTGGATACGCTGTACGGATACTTTCCCAGCTTAATTCTCAGTATTCCAATCGCTTTTCACGTATGACCGCTGGTCCTGGCGGAATTTACTTCTCTTGTGACGGTTCTGTTTGGTTTATCGACGGTAATGGCCAATTGAGCGAGTACGCTCGCATTCGTGGTAACAGCACGATTTCAGGCCTGCGCTTCGACCGTAAAGGCGTTCTGTACGTCGCTACTATTCAGGGCACAGTCTATAAAATTGACCCCAACAAGTCTGGTCGCATTCTCGCTCAGCTTGATGGCAATCTCACGGGCGGCGGCACCTTCTTGTCTGATATCGCCATCGGTGCCCGCGAAGAAGTCTATGTTTCCAATTTCCCTTCAAATACTGGTGGTGTCTTCAAGATAGACAAGACCGGTGAGTATGAAGTATTGCTCGGTGGCCCTGGCCACGGTACTCAAGGTCTACTACTTGAACGTGATGGCTTCCTCTGGTGTCTAGAACACGCCTCAGGTTGCGTAGTCAAACGTTCACTAGATGGACGTGAGGTAACTCGTATTCAGGTAGCTGAGTCCGAGAGTTTCAACTTTGCCGATGGTTACGACGGTAATTTAGCGATGGATAGCCTTGATCGGCTTTACATCACTGCCGGACGTGCCGGCACTGTCATCCGCGTTAATCGCGAAGGACGTGCCGAGACCTTCCTTACCGGTTTAGTTAATCCAACTGGTGTGGCATTCGGCCATGACGGCGCGCTTTTCGTGCTTGAAGCTGGTCGCTCAAGAGTGCTTAAAGTAGCTGCTCTGGATAAAACTGAACGCAGTGAATCGGCTAAAGCTCTTTCGTAAAACAGTTCACAGCCTGTCATTTTGCACTAATAAAAACAGTCAGATTTTTTACAAAAAATCTGACTGTTTTGTATTTACGATTTTGCTCTAACCCCGGACTTACTTGCTTACTTAGCGAGAGCTGCTAATTCGCGGCTTTCGTGCTCAGCTGCTACTGGGTCGTGGCTGTTATACATTTGATCAATTAGCGATTTGTAATTACGTCCAACGACGTTGCGTTTGATCTTGAGAGTGGCAGTCAGTTCACCAGCTTCGACTGAAAGTTCATTGGCGAGAATAGCAAAGCGTTTTACTTGCTCATAGTCGGCCAAGTCTTTAGAGCGGGCTTGTAGTTCTTTCTTGAGGAAGCCTAGCAAACTAGAAGAGCGGCTTAAATCGAAGTAAGAATCAAACTCCCAATTGCGCTCGCGAGCAAAGTCGCAGGCCGCTTGTTCATCAAGAGTAATGAGAGCGACCAAGTGTTTTTGCTTGTCGCCAAATACCACTGCTTGAGTGACAAATGGCACCGTCTTCAATACCGCTTCGACTTTTTGTGGAGCAATGTTCTTACCGGCAGAATTGATGATCAAATCTTTCTTGCGATCGGTAATTTTCAGGTAGCCATCGGCGTCTATTGTGCCGATATCACCGGTTTTGAACCACTCGCCTTCAAAGGCCTCAGCTGTAGCTTCAGGATTGTTGTAATAGCCTTTAAAGATAGTTGGACCCTTAACCAAGATTTCGCCATCTTCAGCTAGCTTCTGATGAACAGAGTCGACAGCGGGGCCGACTGTGCCAATTTTTACATGGCCGATACGATTGACGTTAGTTGGGGCTGAAGTTTCAGTCAATCCATAGCCTTCAAGAGTATTGATGCCAACTGCATTGAAGAAAGTCAGTACTTCTTTGGTAGCAGGAGCGCCACCACTAACAATGATTTTTAGATTCGGTCCGATACGCTGCCGTAGTTTGGCCAATACCAATTTGTCGGCAATTTTGTGTTTGGCCCAGAGTAGTGGCCCCACTTTCTTGCCTTCACCGTGACATTCAACCACTTCACTACCGACTGCTAGACCCCAGTCGATCATTTTACGAGTGCGTCCAGAAGCGCCGTCTATGCCGCTTTTGACTTTTGCATAGATGCGGTCTAGAACCCTTGGCACCACTAAGATTGTAGTTGGCTCCACTTCAATCATATTGCGGCCCATCATTTCTATACTTTCAGCAAAAGCACAGACGCCGCCATAGGTGAGCCAGTAAAATTCGCCGCAAATGCGTTCAAATATATGTGATAGAGGCAGGTATGAAAGATAGACCGCGCGCTCATCTTCAGAAAGAATTGGCTTCATGTCTTCGATCACGGCCATGATATTGCCATGGGTCAGAGCCACACCTTTGGGAACTCCTGTTGTACCCGAGGTGTAAATGATTGTGGCAACGCCATCTTTTGGTGTGCTCTTCATTCTGTCTTCGAGAATTTTCAAGTGAGCTGTATCAAGGCTGGCGCCTAGCTTGCGTACAGATTCAATGTCAGCAAGAAGACCGTTGGGCAAATTGTATTTGACAGCTAATTCGTCCACCGATTTGACATCAGCAGGTAAGAAAAACAGCACAATTTTTTGCACTGTAGGAATAGAATCTCTCACTGCTAGAGCCCGTTTGAGCAGACTTTCGTTTTGGACAAAAAGTACTTTTGCTTGCGAATTATTGATAATAAAATCAATGTCGTTAGCTGAAGAAGTTGGATATACAGGTACCGAGATGGCGCCATTAGATATGGTGGCAAGGTCGGCGGCAACCCAGTAGTGAGTGGTGGATGAAAAAATCGCCGCTTTCTCGCCAGCTTTGAGACCCAGGGTCATCAAGCCAAGTGCAATCTGCTGCACGAGTTTGCTGAACTCACGCCAGTTCATGCTGCGATACGGTTCTTTTTTCTCTTTGTACTCAACACAGTTGAGATGGTCGAGCTGTTTGGCACGAGCAAAGAAGACTGCCGCAATATTGCGATCAGTAATACTATCGGATATCTTCCGATCCACGAGCATGTAAAGCACCTCAGATTCCCAGCAGGCGTTATTATAATAGGTTTTCAGTATGCCGAATGAAGCCTAAATTATCTGCGCCTGAGAAAGCCTGTTCTAAGGCTTCAATTGGGCAATTTTTCAGTAAATGAGCAGCATTATAAGCTGCTCATTTTTTAAGAGACTGACAATCTTTCTTTAGAGACTTCGTCCATCCATGTAGATAGCAGTTCGACTAGCTCGTCTAAAACGGGGTCAAACATTAGGTCGTGCCAAGCTTCAGGGAAGGAGTGCTGGCGTTTGCTTGGAGCATTGAGGCGATCGAAGATCGCTTGGCTGACGGTATTGTTCACAATGGTCTCTTGACCCGATGTGAACATATAGGCAGGGCAAGAAATTTTGCGTGGTGAAGACTTGGTTTCTTGAGTGAGTTTGAGTAGCTCTAACAATGTACGAGCGGTCAATACAAATTTGCGATCAGGATCGTTAGCAAGCCAGTTGCGCACCTGGGGCTCGCGGGTGATTTGATCTGTGGTGTAAGGCAAAGTGATTTCGTTGTCAGGTTGCAGAAGAGCCGTGGTTATGGCTTTCAGCCTGTATGTCAATTTGAACATGTCAGGATGACCATCGAAGCCAGGTGAAAACATGACCAGGCCAGAGGGGCTAATTTGGCTCAAAGCTTTGAGGGCAACCACAGCGCCCATGCTATTTCCCATGACAAAGATGGGGCGGTCCCCGACGGTGTCTCGTAGGTGTTCATAGGCGTCTTTAAGGTCATTGAGCCATTGTTGCTTCATCATCAAGACTTGGTCAGTGCGTTTGCCAAATCCAACTTGGTCGTAGGCAAGAGCGAAGATTCTCTTCACTTTTAAGCGCCTGGCAAGTGCTTCGAACCAGCCACTATGGGCGCCCAGCCCGTGTACAAGCAAAACAGCGGCGCGGCAATCTGACGACGAGCCCCAAGTGCGCGCCTTAATCATGTGATTTTCGCCTTGAGTCAGAGGCTGAGATCGTGGGACGATGTCAACGAATGAACAAGTCGGAGTGAGCTTAATATCCTGTGTCATAACTGAGCGATATTATAGCTTCTGATACCACTTAAGATGTCTAGTCTCACGCGAATCCCTTTTTAGTCACTGGAAAATCAATGTTCGGTAAGGACGGCTCTAGAAGCGAATCTTCATCATCTACTCCCCCAGGAGAAGATGACCATGCTCGGGCTCCTAAAGAGGGCAAGGGTGTTCCCTTCGTTGTAATTGGATTGATAGTTTGCACTCTTCTTGCGATTGGTTACATTGTCTTTACGCCGAAAGAAACGCCCCTAGGAAAAGCGGCCAGCATGGTTCGTTCAAATAAGGCAGCGTCAGCCGTGCCCTTGCTTGAAGAGTTGGTTCAGCAGAACCCGGCCGATGTCGGTGTCTACCCCTGGTTAGCACAGGCCTACTTAGCCACCGATCGCTTTGCCGAGGGTCGTACCGCTTTAGACACGGCTTTCAGGGTGCGCTGTCAAGATGTCAACTTGGCTCCCGTTGTTGATAGCTATTCGACCTACTACCAAAATCACAATCATTATGAAGAAGCTGAGCGTCTCTACAACTCGGCCTTGCAGGTAGTCAAGCCCGCCGAGCTAGCTAATAGTCGAGCAAGAATGTATTTGCGCTGGTCGGAAGCGAACCTAGCCAATGGTGCTATTGACAGCGCTGTGACTCATTTGAGCAAAGCTTGGCAGTATGCCGACAGTCTAGATGAACCCCTAAAATCACAAGTGCCCCATCGATTGGCCGAGTGCTACCGCCAATTAGCAGCTTTGGCTGAAACTAGAGACAAAGATGAAGAGCAGGCTATCGCCATGCTCGAGAAGAGTCTGACCGTGAGTGACGAACCAGGCACTCGTATTGCTCTTGCTGCCCTCTATAGCAAGCGCAAAGACGCAAGTAAAGCGATTGCTAATTACGAAATAGTTTGTAAGCAAGATGCTAACAATCTAGAAGTAAGGCACCGCTTAATTGAGCTATTGTTGGCTAAAAAAGACCTTGTTCGCGCTCAAGAGGCCCTAACTGAGCTGGTTGATAAAGAAAAGAGTTTCGACAATTACGAGCTACTCGCCAGCCTCAATTTGAAATTGCAAAACTATCCCGGGGCAGTGCGTTCACTTGAAGAAGCTGTATCACTTAAGCCCGAGTCATCGATTTCGCTTCTCAAGCAGCTTCTCACCACACTTAATACCTGGAGTGCCATTTTAATCAAAGAGAATAAAGCGCAGGAGGCACTGTCTGTAAAAGGACACGCTGAGCGAGTATCTGAACAATTGACTATGCTTATAAAAGAGCAGAAGAAAGATGAGGTCAAACCAGAAGCAGCCAAAGCTGATAAGTGGAATCCAGGCACTCCGCCGATATCGGTTATTTCCTCAAGAAACTGGTTGGCCAAAGGTAGTTTGACACCTGAAGGTGAAATCAAGATCAAAAACATTTCGGGAGAGGCTGTTAGTGACCTTTCATTGACGGCCGTTTTCTACGATAATACAAAGAGACGCACCAATGGCTCAGTTGGGCTGCCAGTTGCTAATCCATCATCTATTGCCTTTGCACCTGGGGCAGAGCGCACGCTTTATTTTTCGTGTCCGAACATAGTAAAAGATGATCACCAGCTTGCCGTTATCATCTATTGGAAAGGAAAACTACTGCAAGAATTTCCGGTTGTGAAGCAGCATTAGGTTTGTAGAAAATCGTATAACTGAATAAATGCAAGAAAATTTCAATCCTGAACCAGTCAAAACAGACGCCAATCTACAGAATGATATTTCTGTGCCAGATACGGTTGCGCCAGCTCCGGTTGTGCCAGCCTGTCGTCATGAGTATGTGCGTATTTTTCAGAGAAGACTAAAGGGGCTTGATCGTCGTTTAGTGTCAACCAAGGCTTATTTACCTATTGGTTTTAAAATTGGTGACTTTGGTCATCTTGGTGAAAACAGTTATTGTTTCTGCACCAAATGTAGAGCGCGCCTTTATCCTAAGCGAACTCAAGCTGACAAGCTGCAGGCTCGCTTGGCTGCAGCTGCCGGAAAGCTTAGTGCTGAACAAGCAGCCCTCGCTGATCAAGATTTACTCGATGAAGTAGGCTCAGATTTGATGCAAGAAGTATTGAATGAGTTTTCATCTGAGAAGCTATCTGCCGATAGAATCGGCATCGATATTCATGTGGAAGAGCTTGAGCCTGAGATGGTCGACGTTCAAGATATCGAAGCGGAAGGGGTCAAACTCTCAGACGAGGAGGATAGCTGTGCGTTGTCGGAAGAAGAAAACTAAAGGCTGGCTGCATTTATTAGACCGCATCATGTTTTTTAGCGCAGTGGTGCCACCAGGCTATATTATTTACCGCTTTGTGCGTTGGTTCATTAGGCAAGAAGACGGCCTTAGCCAGTCACAAGATACTGACGAAGCATACGACTGATTGCGAGTAAATAATGAGTCGTTATCTATTGAGAGTATTTCGCGCAGCATTAGTTAGCTCTTTAGGGCTGGGCGGCGGCATTGGCCTCTTGATAATGATCATTGTTTTGACTAATAAGAACGAGCCCAACGCCTTTCATTATGGCTTGATGGCTGGCCTTACTATTGGTGGCATCTTTGCCCTATTTACTATTGCAGTGCTGCTGCCGCTTGACCTCAGTGCTCATGTCTTTCTCAGCAAGGGTCGCTACCATCAAATTTGGGAGCTTGAGCAAACCCGAGAAATTGAGGTGAGCGGCACCGGAAAACAAGTCTTACATGCTGCTCGTCAGGCACTATTGGTAGTGCCCTATGTCACCCGAGTGTCTGATGATGTTGAGCACATGATTACTAGGGCGGCAAGTGGTCCAAGTTGGCGCTCTGGCGGCGAAGAAATGGAAGTAGAGCTCAATTGCAAAGCCGAGAACCAATGGCAAGTCAAAGTCGTAAGCCGACCGAGATCTAAAAACGTTGTTTTTGATTATGGCAAGAATTTTGAGAACGTCGAAACTTGGATAGGACAGTTCGATACTCTTCTAAAAAACAGCCAGGCATAAAAGCTACAACCTTAGATGAACTAGAGTTGCAGCCTTGCTGCATGTTTTTAAATTATGGGCCTTGTCTATTGTAGAAGGTCCGAAAGTTCGTCAGCATGCTCTTCTTCAACTGCCAAAATATCTTCTAGCAAACGTCTTGTTGTTGGGTCACTGCTACCGATGGTTTCGATCATGCCGCGATATGACTCGATAGCAATTCTCTCTGCCACTAGATCTTCTTTGATCATGTCTTTTAGATCGCTGCCGACCACATATTCAGCGTGACTTCTGGCTGTCAATGTGTCTGGATTGAGATCGGGCTCACCACCCAGCTGGGCGATGCGAAGGGCCAGCCTGTCTGCGTGTCCCAATTCTTCGTTTGAATGAGCTAGAAACTCCTGAGCTACTGACTCTGAATTGACTCCGCGGGCCATGTAAAAATGGCGGCGATACCGTAAGACACAGACCAACTCTGTGGCGAGCGACTCATTGAGCATTTCGATTAGTTTTTCACGATCTCCTGCATAATCAGAAGTCACCGCACCATCTTCGACATGGCGACGGGCTCTTTCTCTCATTTCACTAACGCATTGTTTTGGCTTGTTTGCAGCCTTAACATTGGTGTCGTTGCTGATGTTATTCATAGTACCGGTCATTGTTATTTCTCCACGTCTCATTTCAAATGCAAACTTGCAATGCAAGTGGCATTGAAGACTAACCTTGGTCTGATTAGTTCCACTTTTCGCTTAATGTGGTAATTTGGACCTATGGGCCCAGAGCAAGCACAAATTCAAACTGCATCTGACGCGCTACTGATGGTCAAGCTTTTACACGCCGGGCTGTCAGTGGCGGGTTTCTCCTTGGGCGTAGCCATTCTCTTTTTCTTCCGTCCTGGTATTACCGTGCGAACAGCAATTGTTGCTGCTAGCGCCTTGACATTAGTTAGCTCAATTTTGCTCGGGGGCGACCTTTTCTCAGTCGTACTGGTAGAAGACCGATTTACTGTATTGCGTCGCCTTGGCTGGTTTGCCCTTGGTTTGTTGTTTGGGGCCGGTCGTGGCGATCGCATTGTTAACTGGATTCGGCCACCGGTGATTCCTGTATTTGTTAGTGAACCGGTCTTTGAGTTGAAACCTGAGAACAGTGTCAGTAGTTCAGAGGCTAATTCTGCACCTAGCCCTACAGCTGAGCCCGAAGCTAGACACGAGCCTTAGGCTTAACCTTCAATCTTCGTATTTCCCCCACTGACATGGGTCGTGTTGGGCCGCAATATATGTATAGAGAATTACTTATGTAGATTGAAGTGAAAGAAACACTGACAGACAAAATAGTAAGCAATATCAATCCTGTCGATTTCGCACAGGGCTTTTATCAAGGCGCTATTGAGAAACCTGTTAATGCTTTGCGTCAATTGGCCGGGCTCGACAGCGAAGATAAAAAGCAGAAAGTTGATTCTAAGCGCACAATAGCCACCGAAGCCGGAGCAATTGCCGGACAAATTGTAGACCTGAGTATTTTGGCTATTGCTAGCCATGGCGCCCTTAAGCAAATTATGAAAGAAAGCATCAACGGGGTAGCTGGCAGCGCCGCGAAGATGTTCTTAGCTGGTGCTATAGACGGCGGTGTGCTCACGACAAGCTCAACTGATAAGGGTTTGCTGCAAGGGCGCTTAGAAGGAGCAATGGTTTCAGGCACCACCTTTGCCGTTATGGGTGGAGCTAGCAAAGCCTTAGAAGGCGTCAAGCTCATACCAAAAAACGACTTTTTAGCCAAGAGCTTAAATAGTGCTTTAGCTGGTGGCGCCGGTGGTGTCGCCTCGGCCTACGGTCATGCTTTTACCCAAGAACAGCGTTTGGCTACCGGAGCTGAAGTTCTCAGCTCTGCTGGGCAGTATGCTGCCTTCGGAGCTGGTTTTCATGCCTTTAACGCTGGTGCAATTAAAGTTGCTAAATTGCCGGCCGTTGAAAGTGCTTACTACCGCACAAAATGGAATATTCAAGAAGGTGCTACTGAAGGCAAACGTCTCTACTATGCCACTCTTAACGAGCTGAATTTGCAGCATCCTATTAAGCGGCTCAGTGATTTTGTCAGTCCAATCAAGCTGCCCGAGCTGCCTAGAGTGGCTCTTACTGCCGAGAATAATCCTGTTAGTGTTTTTGAAAGAGAATATCCAAAGTACATCAAAAATATGGAAGCACTAGAGAAGCGCTACGAAGCGGCGCCTAGAGGTGAAAAGCACGACGTCTATACCCGGATGGGTGACGAACAAGCTTTGTTTGCCGAAAAGCTTCTGACAATTTTGCACGGTACTGCAAGTAAGCCCGGCCTAAACTCCTTCAGCAACGCTGAACTAGCTCAAGGGCATAGTATTGAGCGAGTTGAAGCCATTCGGCAAACTCTCACTGCATCGCTAAAACGCACTGATCACTACTCACCTAGTGCGTTTGAAGAAGGCATGGCCAAGCTCGCACCGCGCGATATTTCTGGTGAGCATGAGACTTTTAGCATCATCATGGGCTTGAGCAAAGCACGGGAAAGATTTTTCAATTTTGATGAGAGAGCAATGATTGAGAAGTTATCGCTTCCCGGTGAGCATCATGCAATGTCTAGAACCTACGGTACTCCTACAACTTGGATGCCCTATGAAGCAACGCCCAAATTGACTAATTTGTTTCATGCAACCGGCTCTCAGGCTCTTCCATCGATTCTTACTGAAGGCAAATTGTTGCCAGCTCGTGAATTACGTTTGCGTGGTATCAAGCAAACAGCAGGTGAGAGTGCTGACGAACAGTTTGGTCGCAAGGCCATCTCTATGACCCGCAATTTTAGCGAGGCTTTCGCCTATCACCGGCATGGGCACGAGAGTCTTGCTGATTTTCCTGTGGTCTTCGGTATCTCACGTGATGTTGTTGCCGGCGCCAAAAGCTGGAACGCTGGCATGTTAGAGCCAGGTGAATTGCTCAGCAATAAGCTCAATATCGGCGTCGGACTTTTCGAAAAGCTCGGCCTGCGCAAACCCGATATCACCCATATCTTTGTGCCAGATGTGCAAGTGCCCGCAATTAATCGAGCACTGGCCACCAATAGAATTGGTGGAGTGAGGGTAGTCGGATTTAACGATATGGACACACCGCAGTGGCAGCCTATATCTCACTAAGTCAAAGATCTGACTAGTTATTAGAGACCGAGGAAGTCTGGTCCACTACCTTGTGCTGTTGGTTTCACTCTGAGATTGACTTCAGGGCAAACGATTTCACAAGTACGGCAATGAACACAGTTTTCGAGCGACATACCGTGTTTTCTTACATCTTCAATGATGTCGATGCGGTGAACTTCAGCGGTGCAATCGGAGACGCAAGGAGTGGTCTTGCCGAGGCTTTCATACTTGCTGATGCACTTAACGCATGTAGAAGCGTTAAATTCATCAATGTGGTTGTTGCCTTCGTGATACTTGGTTGAAGCATAGAAGACCGCATCAACTCTTGAGTATATGGTTGATTTATCAAAGTTTTGCGGCTCATCGTACTTAGGTGGAACCCAAGCTGGAACGATGTGTTTGTAGTCTTCTACATACTTGATTGGACCGATATCGATTTTGCCTTCAATCAGTGAAAGCGATCTGATACCGTCTTTTGATGCTCCTAGTGGATTCTTGAAACCTACTTTGAGCATGCCAATCCAGGCGTTCGACTTGTCGATGCTCTTGGCCATGTCTGGCAAGTAGCGTCCCAACAGTTTGGGATTTTCGATAAAGGCCCAGCGGAAATAACGATTTTTGTAAGACTCTTTGATAACAAAGCCGTCTTCAAGTTCCTTTTGATAAGGAGCCAGAGCAGCTTCTGAAGTGTCGTCTTTGACTAAAGCATCGTGGAGAACTTTGGCGGCGACATAGCCACATTCCATGGCTCGGTCAACACCAGCTAGATACTTAACGTCGAGAGTGCCTAGAGCGTCGCCCATGAGCAATGCGCCAGGGACATAGAATTTCTTGGGCAAGCTGTAATAGCCGCCTTCAGGAAGCAAGGCTGCACCGTACTTGAGCAACTTGCCACCAGCAATCATTTTTTGAATAAATGGATGCTTCTTGTACTCTTGCAGCTTTTGCTGTGGATTCATATTTGGATCTTGGCTATCGAGGCTGATTACCATACCAATAGTCAATTTGCTGTCTTTCATGCCATAAACGAAGCCACCACCAAAGGTGCCATCAAGCAAGGGGTAGCCGAGAGTATGCCAGACTTTTCCTTCTACACTTTCGTTTAATTGCCAAACTTCTTTGACACCAACTGACCAAATTTGTGGATTGTCGCGCAGCTTGAAGTGGTCGACCACATCTCTTGAAATAAAGCCTTTGTCGCCGAAACAAGTAAACTTGCCGTAGACATAATCTTCTTCAGACTTAGGCTCTTCAGTAACAGCCACGCCTGCTACCCGGCCGTTCTCGAAAGCAACAGCGTGGGCGGCAAAGCCCGTGAAAAGATCGATGGTGACGTTTGGAACTTCTTTAGCTTTCTCTTGAACTTGATTGGCCATCCAATTAACGACATAGCTCAAGGTCAAAACCAAATAGCCAGTTTTGTCAAAAGACTTAGGATAGAGCTTGTGGGGAATGTCCCATTTCTTCTCAGCACCAAGTACTGAAAATTCTGATTCAGTACAAGTGGCTTCGATGGGGAAACCTAGCTCTTTATAGTTGGGCCATACTTTTTCAATTACGTGCGGGTTAGATACCGCGCCGCTCATAATATGGGCGCCGAAATCTTTGCTCTTCTCAAGAATAGCAATAGTGTATTGCTTCTCGCTGCCCTTGGCTAATTCAAGGAAACGATAAGCGAGAGTGAGGTTGGATGGGCTACCACCAACTAGAAGTAGGTCATACTCAATGCGATCCGACAACTGCCTCGACCCCCTTTCCTGACTGAATTTCTTTGAACTGTTTGATCATTTCTGGAACGATCTGATAGATGTCACCAACTATGCCATGGTGGGCAAATTTGAAGATTGGCGAGTCTGGATCTTTGTTAATGGCAATGATCATGCCAGATTTGGACATACCGACGCGGTGTTGGATTGCTCCAGAGATACCGCAGGCAATGTAGAGTTTTGGTCTTACTGTTTTACCAGTTTGGCCAACTTGGTGTTGATAAGGAATCCAGCCAAGGTCCACAACCTTTCTAGAAGCTCCAATGGCAGAGTTCTCAAAAGTATCGGCCAGTTGTCTCAGCAGGTCAAAACCATCGGCACTACCAAGGCCATAGCCACCACCAATGATGACATCGGCTTCAGTCAACTTGATGCCTTTAGAAATTTCTCTTACTGTATCGGCCACAATTAAGCGATGATCTTCAGGTATAAGCTTGACTGGAATAGCGGTAATTTTGCCTTTGCGGCCGGCCTCATGCTTGTTCGGAGTCATTACTCCAGGACGAGTGGTGGCCATCTGTGGATTTTTCCATGGTCCTAGAATTCTTGCTTTCAAGCTTTCGCCGAAACTAGGTCTAATGGCATAGAGACAGTTTGGATAAAGACCGATTTTTGATGGGTCTACTTTGTTCTTGTGCTCGTATGGTCCGATATCGAGTTCGGTGCAATCGGCCGTTAGGCCGGTCTCGAAGTGCGCTGAAATACGCGGTGCCAGGTCACGACCCGTGGTGGTTGAACCAAGCAAACAAGTGTGAGGAGGTTCAGGCAGCGAGTCGAGGAAGTCGACAACTACTCTCCTGTAGGGCAGTGTGCGGTAGGAGAAAAGCTCTTTATCGTCGGCTACAAAAACTTCGTCGGCGCCGGCTTCGATCAACTTTTGCGGCATGTCACCTAAGTTGTAGCCTAGTACTAGGCACTTAAGATTGCGTTCCATCTTGTCGGCAAGAAGACGCCCGGCACCAAGTAACTCAAGGGTCACCGGCTGGAGGTCTCCTAAGATTTGCTCGGCAATGACAAGCACATCTCCCTTAGGACAAAAGGCTGATACGTCAGGCTGTTCACTCATTTCTTTGTCTACTTATTTACTTACAAACTACTTACTAGAGCCAACTAAAAACTGATTGAGGTCGCTTGCTTTGAGTACATCAGCTACCAATTCGTGAGCTGATTGACCTTCGTGCATTTTGCAACTGCCACCAAGTTCTCCTACTTTTTCTGTCGCGGCAACAATTGTTGGAGAACCTTTAAGGCCCGTGCGCTCTGGGTCAGCGCTTACAAGATCTAGGTCAATAGTGTGAATGAATTTCTTCAATTCATCTTGGTCTCTAGCCAAGCGTCTAACTCTCCAAGCACCTCTGAATGATTTGTATTCAAGAGGATGGTAGGAGTTGGCAACTGTAATAAGCAGAGGCGTTTCCGCTACAACTTTCTGGTAGCCGCCTTCAATAATTCTGCGAGCGTGCACTTTGCCGTCTTCCATGTGGAAGTCTTCGCAGTAAGTGACTTGAGGCAAGCCTAGGCGTTCAGCTATTTGCGGGCCTACTTGGGCGGTGTCGCCGTCTGTGGTCTGCAGTCCGCAGAAGATCAAATCGGGCTTGCCGATGTAGTTGAGTACTTTGTGCAGGGCATAGGCAGTTGCCAGGGTATCGGAGGCAGCCAGTCTGCGGTCTGATAACAAATAGGCTTCGTCAACGCCGTGCTCAAGGCACTCGAGCAAGATTTCAACTGCCGGTGGCGGCCCCATTGAAATGGCTGTGACTTTGCCGCCATATGACCTCTTGGCGTGCAAGGCAGCTTGCAATGCAAAGCGATCAAAGGGGTTGAGCATGCGTTTAGCTTTTGCTCTATCGATGGTGCCATCAGGGTTGAGACCGGCTTTAGAGCCAGTGTCTGGAACCTGCTTCACCAAAACGTAAATGTTTAAACCGCCCGACATATTACCTTCTGGGTATCCTTAACTCAAAGATTCTACCTACATATGGCTGAAGCTTTCCCATTTGTTAATAAGAGATAGAGTCTACTTAACGAAAGCTCTTTATATCAGGGGTAGTTTGACTCTTTATTTCTTGTCGCTGTGCATTCTCAATTGTTTCTTTATATGGAAATCTCTATTACTTCAGATTATCCTTAGCTCACCTTGCAATTACCCGTTCCCTGTCAGCTTTTCAAGAGCTGTGGGGCGAAAATAGAGATAAATATGACTGCACATTCATTTACTACAGCTAGGCCTGTGACTAAAACCAAGAATAAGACCATTCTTCTTTCTTTATCGGTCGCTATCGCGCAGATTAGTTTGAGTTTTGGCTTTGCTCCTAGCTTTCCTGCTTACGGGCAAGTGCAAGTGCAAGTGATCAAAATGGGCCGGGGCAAGAGCGCGAACGAAAGTACAAAGGAAAGTCCAAAGGAGAGTCCTAAAGAAAGTTCGCAGGCCTTGCTGGCCAGATACAATCAATTGGTCGATCAATATTTTGCCAGCGCCTTTGCTTTTGCTCCTAGTTGGGGCACGCAGGTTGGCTTCCACCAATATGATAAAGAACTAGAGGATCTCTCAGCGGCGTCTTTGAAAAAAAATGAGGCTACTCTCATTGAGTATCGTCGTCAGTTTTCTGATCCGACCTTTAAGCAATTGCCTCGGGCTGAGCGTCTTGACCTATCGATGGTGCAGGCCAATATTTCGGCCAGTTTGCTTGATTTGCAAGAACTACATTCGCTCAATCGCGATCCTGATCGTTACCCATCTCTCATCGCTGATAGTGTCTTTTCGTTAGCCAAGCGTAACTTTGCTCCAGTTGATGAGCGTTTGGCCTCGGTAATTAGCAGAATTGAAAAAGCACCGGCTTTACTCACTGCTGGTCGAGAAAATATTCAACCAAATATAGTGCCAGCTATATATGCAGAAGTCGCCTTAGAGCAGCTGCCCGGTACAATCGAGTTGTTTAAAACCACTATTCCGGCAGCGTTTTCTACAGCCAGTCCGCAGCTCAAAGAAAAGTTTGCCACGGCCAATGCCAAACTAATTGCTGAGCTAATCAGTTACCAAACATTTGTCAAAGAACAAGTCTTACCAAATGCCCGTGGCCAATTTGCCATAGGCGAGGCAGCCTACTGCAAAAAATTGGCATATGACGAAATGGAAGAGGAAAAACTTGATGTAATTCTGGCCAATGGCTACAAAGAGTTGCGTAGGCTGCAAGCTCGTTTCAAGCAATTAGCCCATGAGATTAATCCAAAAATTAGTGCCCTTGAGTGTTTTGAGAGTATTGCCAGTGATCATCCTGAGCCGGCCAAACTAGTTTCTTCAACCGCCAATGTCTTAGATCGCATTGCTGCCTATATCGAAGAAAAGAAAATTGTCACCATTCCATCGAAAGATAGGGTGACTGTGGCTGAGAGCCCATCGTTTATGCGCGCTCTCACCTTTGCCTCGATGGATACGCCTGGGCCATATGAAGATGCAGCTAAAGAAGCTTTTTATTACGTCACACCAGTAGAGAGTGACTGGGATAAGAAGCGAGTGGAAGAACATATGCGCTTCTTTAGTTATGCTGATTTGCTCAACACCAGCGTGCATGAGGCGTATCCTGGCCACTATGTGCAGTTTCTTTGGGTTAAGCATGCACCGTCAAAAGTGCGCAAATTATTGGGCTGCTCATCGAACGCTGAAGGTTGGGCACATTATTGCGAGCAATTGATGATCGAACAAGGCCTGCCGGCCAGTGATTCTGCTGCTAAAGATAAGAGTCCTGAAGAGAAGAAACTTGAACAAGAGAAACTTGAACTAGTGCAGATTCACGATGCCTTGCTGCGTGTCTGCCGATATATAGTTGGCATCGAGATGCATACCCGTGGCCTCTCCTATGATAAGGGCCGTGAGTTCTTTATCAAAGAAGGGTTCATGGAAAAAGCTAACGCTGAGCGTGAAACCAAACGTGGTACTAAGGATCCAACCTACTTGGTTTACACATTAGGCAAACTCAAAATTATTGCTTTGAAGGAAGAGTACAAAGCCAAAATGGGTGCCAACTTCAATCAACAAGATTTTCATGATCGCTTTTTAAAAACTGGCTTCCCCCCTCTAAAAATAGTGCGTACTGAAGTACTAGATTTAGACTGATGTTCTAGATTTAAACTGAGTTTAGATTTGCCCGTCTAAAGCTAGTGGAAACAAAACATTGAGGCTGTCGTCGAAGTGTTCATCTGTTGAAGAGAGGATGTAATGAAGCAAAAATCAAAAAACTTGTTTGTTCGAGCTTTACTACTTATAGCTAGTTCAACAGCTCTTGCAGGCGGCATAGTTGGTGCCATTGTTACTTTTCCTGGCACAGTGTCTGGTGGCCATTCGGCAGCGGCATTCAATCTGGGTGTGGGCTGGAAGGCTAGTCTTGACAGTGCCTTGAGCGAGGCAAAAGAAAAGCAGAAGTATGTGCTTGCTGATGTGTATACCGATTGGTGCGGTTGGTGCAAAAAGCTCGATAAAGACACATTTCAAGACGACCAAATGGTCAAATATCTAAAAGGCAAATTTATTTGCGTCAAGCTTAATGCTGAAGGTTCAAAAGAAGGCAAGGCAGCGGCTAAGAAGTATCACGTGCATGGTTTTCCTTGCTCGCTTGTTTTCAACACTGAAGGCAAGTTCATTGGTCGCTTGAGCGGATATATGGAGCCCGATAAATTTCAGAGCGCTCTAGAAGACCTAATTGCTCACCCTACTGCCGCTGCTGAAGACGAAGAGAAATAAATCAATTAGTTACTAATAAGAAAGGCTCACCTTGGTGAGCCTTTTCTTCAAATTGCAAACGTCAGCCTAAATCTGAAAATCGATCTCTAAGCCATTCTAGTTGGGTTGTATCACTTGATACATGGTTTCAAGGGCACAAGGACCGTTGCCGCAGTTGCGAATGAAGTCTTGAGCAAGATTGCGAATATTATTCATGTCTTTGAGATTAGGCATAAATCCGAAGCGCATGGCCTTCGAATTGGCTAACAGGTGTCTAACGAAGCGCAATCCCGCTTCAGTGGTTTCGTGGTTATCTGGGCCACCGCTACCCATGACGATTGTTTCTACAACTGTATTCTCGATAGCACTCTCTATGGCATTTATTTGAGCGCTTACCCGGCTATTGAGGTGGCCGAGGTCAAAATCGATGTGTTCGAAAGATGCTGGATCGAAATTCATTGCTTGTTCCTTTTCTGAATAATGAAGAAATTGTTGAGGTGATGCAATTACTGTAGGTGCCGAGAACATCCTTGGCAACTAAAGAAACGCTAAGGGACTATATCAGCGCTGAATAAGGGGGGTGAAAATACGGTAAATAGCACGTCAATCAACGGCTTGAGCTTTACCTGTGATGTGAAGTAAATTTGTTTGCGTTTCAATCTGTAAACCGAAAAGGCGTATTTCATGGCCATATCCAATTTAAAAGAAGAGTCTAAGAGCGAACAGCATATGGAAGTAATGAAATGTCTAGTCAAAGAAGATCTTGACCAAGACGGCCTTACCTTAATGACTGCTCATCCCGAGCCGCAAATGAAGCTCGATGAAGTCAAAATCAAAGTGCTTGCAACCGCGGTCTGCGGCACCGACAAAAGCATTTTCACTAGTGCTCAGAGCGAAGGTATTCGCAACGAGATGAAACGCTATATAGGAAGCGCTAAATATTCACCGATCGTCGTCGGTCATGAATTTTGCGGCATAGTAGAAGCGGTTGGAGCAGGCGCACAGGCTAGTAGCTTGGCTGCTCCCGATCATCTAAGAGTAGAAGTAGGCGACTACGTAACCGCTGAGATGCACCTCGCTTGCGGTCATTGTCTATTGTGTCGCACCGGTAGCGAGCATATATGTACGTCAGTCAAGGTCAAAGGCGTGCACCTTGATGGTTGCTTCGCTAGAGCCGTCACCGTGCCTTACAAAAATGTCATATTGCTTGGTAAGAATGGCGATACTTCGGTAATACCACCACGCATTGGTGCTCTGCTCGATGCTTTCGGTAACGCGGTGCATACTGTCTCTGAAGCCGATGTGCGCGGAAAATCTGTAGCCATTCTTGGCGCTGGCCCATTGGGCCTCATGGCCGCTGCACTATGCAAAGATTTTGGTGCCTCACGCATATATCTGACTGAAGCTGCAGACGTTGACCGCCGCTTCCAGTTGGCTTCTGATTTTGGTGTTCGTCATTGTTTTGATGTTGGCAAAGGTTCAAATGATCTCTACGCTGCTGTCGACAAATACGAAACTGGAGCCAATGGCGTTGATGTGGTACTGGAAATGTCTGGTTCACCGCCCGCATATACAGATGCTTTTAGAATTGTTCGCAACGGTGGCTTAGTCATTCTGCTTGGCATTGCTCGCAAGCCCTTGGCCAATTTTGATATCGCCAATGGTGTTATCTGGAAAGGCGTCACAGTTAAAGGTATCTTTGGCCGACGCATGTTTGACACCTGGGAAACTATGCTCAACTTGCTCAAAGAAGACCACAATGGTCTACAAGAGCGGCTCTCGCGCATCATTGCCCCAGGCGTATACCCGCTAGAAAACTATCAAAGTGCATTTGAATCTTTGATCAGCGGCAAAGAAATGAAATTGGTCTTTAGTCCACAAGATAATAAATAAGGGGTGTAGCATGAGCCAGAGCGTTGCTAAGAAATTAGGAGTGAAGTCACTCTACCAAGCTCTCGATCACGAGCTTGCCCAAGCCAAAGAAGCGAAGACTTATAAGTACGAAGTGCCTGTGGAAGGCCGCATGGGTGGAGTGGTGCAAGCCAATGGCCGCTCGCAAGTAATGCTTGCTTCAAACAACTACCTGGGTCTAGCTAATCATCCGCGTATTGTAGAGGCTGCCAAAAAAGGTCTAGATAAGTACGGCTACGGACTGGCATCTGTTCGCTTCATTTGCGGCACCCAACCCCTTCACCTTGAGCTAGAAGAACGCATCGCTAGATTCTTAGGTACAGAGGCAGCGATTTTACACTCATCGTGTTTTGCCGCCAATGAAGCATTTTTCGCGGCCCTGTTAGGTGCTCAACTCGGTGCTAGTGATTATCGCGATGTAATTTATTCTGATGCTCTCAACCACGCTAGTATCATTGACGGTATCAGGCTTTCTCGTATCGCAGTTAAGACTACCGATCTCAATGCTTATAAGCACAACAACATTCAGCAACTGCGCACGGCTCTAGCAGAAGATAAAGCCAAAGACTACCGTATTTCTGTCATCGCTACTGATGGTGTCTTCAGCATGGAAGGCGAGTATGCACCACTAAAAGAATTTGTAGAAATGGCAAAGTCGAACGATGCCTTGCTCTTTGTAGACGAATCGCACTCAACTGGAGTGCTCGGTGCAACCGGTCGCGGCACACCAGAGCATTGCGGTGTGCACGGCAAAATTGATGTGATCTCAGGCACCTTAGGAAAGGCTCTTGGCGGCGCTGCTGGCGGATTTATTGCTGGTAAGAAAAACTTGGTTGATTTCTTACGTCAGAAATCTAGGCCTTATACTTTCTCCAATTCTCTTCCACCAGCCATAGTGGCAGCAGCCATTGAGGCTCTCAACATTCTTGAAGAAGATTCTAGTTTGGTGGAAAAATTGCACCAAAACACTGACTACTTCAGAAAAGAAGTGAAGCGCCTTGGGTTCACAATTTTGGAGGGCATCCATCCGATTGTGCCGGTGATGGTTGGCGAAGCTTCCACTGCCATGGATATGTCTAACCAGTTGCTAGAGCAAGGTGTTTATGTGCGCGGTCTTTGGTACCCAGTTGTGCCAAATGGCGAAGCACGTTTGCGGGTGCAAATATCAGCTGCTCACGAAGTCGAAGATCTTGACCGGGCCTTGGCTGCTTTTGCCAGTGTAGGCAAAAAGCTAGGTGTGATTTAGAGTCTGGCCTGTATCTCTTTTCTGCAAAAAAAATGGTTTCCATGGAAACCATTTTTTTTTGACTAATTGTGTAAGCGGGCTTGTTTTATTTAACTTGTCTATTTAACTTGTTCTGCCATCCACATGCCACCACCATTGGTTTTGCCTTCCAAGCGTGTGCCTTGGTATTCTGCTTCGTTCACGCTCTCGGCTTTTCCCCGAAATTCTAAGGTGCGCTCTGGTTTAGCCTTGCTCTTGCCGCTGGCTTTGACCGGTAAGTACTTAACCCACATTTTGACATTGGGATAGGTGTAAGTGCCTTTGACGTTGAAAGCCTCTTTGTTGGCTTTGTCCATGCCGTGGCCAGTTATCTTCGTGCCATCTTGCTCTAGGTACATACTGGCGTGCACAGTCTTAAATTCAAATTCGTATCCTGCATCCCATTTGCCTGAAAGATGAGGGCGACGATTGGAGCCTCCACTTTGTGCGGCATCACTCTGCTGGGCTGGTTGAGTTGGTGTGGCAGCTAAGCCGCCCCCATCAATTTGAGCATCCCACTGACCTTCTACTAATTGACCGTTCTTGTTGACCTTGTAGGTGCCAGACATGTACGGACCGCTGTAATCGGCCGTTTTTGCCATTTCGAAACTACCTATATAAATGATAGGTGGCAAATTGGGGTTTTCATCAACGTGATAGCGTTTGTGGAAAGTCACTGATTTGCCGTTAATAACTCCGGCATCAATTACGAAGTTGGTTTGGGTGCTGTCGTCTACACCGACACCCTGAAATGAGTTGCCGCTTTGGCTGATGTTCATATGAGCTGACTGGGTGTCGCCGCCCACTGAGAACGATACTTGCCAGTTGCCGGCTACAGGAGTATTGGAGGCGGCGTTGGTACCGCCTGCACTGGGCTGACCTGACGTAGGAGCAAGCTTAACAGTCTGGCAACCAGTCAGTGATAGGCCTGCCAGTGTTAGGCTGAACATGGCAGTAAGAGCGACTAGTTTCGGTTTGAGCTTCGATTTTAGGGTCGATTTGAGCTGGCGTTGGGCAAAAGTAGTCACTGTCATCAATCCCGGTAATCCTTGTGAACTTGATTGGATAATCTGTAGCAATTCTATAGCAAGATTGGTCAAATTCCCGGTTTAGTCCCCATTTATGTGCCTTTTGCAGTTTTATAGAGGTGTTTTAGGGGCATGTATAGTATTAATTCTTGCCTTTGCATGGGAAAAATACGAAGAAAACCATGGGAGAAATACGTAGTCGCACGTTGACAAGGTATTTGGCGACAATCAGAATAGGAAGACTTACCAATTGTCCGTTCGAAAGCAGCACCAATACTAATTATTAAAACGGTTAGTATTCCCAGGAGTTTCACAAGGTCATGCCAGAAGCTGTAAAGCCTGCGACCGATAATGCCGCTAAACCAGCGGTTGAAACTGATGCGTCTAAAAAAGAGAAAGCGGCTGCCGATGGCGCTCTCGACAAAATGAAGACTGAAGTGGCGGATGCGACCAAACCAGGTGAAGCTAAAAAACCTGAAGATGCGGCCAAGAAGCCCGAAGACGTAGCGAAGAAACCGGAAGAAGCTGCCAAGGCTCCCGCTGCTGAGAAGAGCTGGGCAGAGCTTGCTTTAGATGAAGTGCGCAATTCTAGTATCGCTTCATGGATGGGCATCAAAGCACCTGATAAATCACATGCTGTGCCAAAAGTGGAAGAGGTTGCTAAGGCAAAGGCTGAGGCACCGGGCTTCTTGGATCTAGGAGCACCTATCGCAGGCTATGAAGCTAAGAAAACTGAAGCGGCTTTAGAACTGAAGAAGCCTACTGATGCTAAAGCTGCTGAGCCAGCTAAAGACGGCGGTGGTATCTTGGGTTGGATAGGCGATGCTGCCAGCAGTGTAGCTAGTACTGCAGCCGACGCCTGGAAATGGACCAAAGAGAATTTTTATACTGGTATTGCCGAACGTACTGATAAGGCGTTAGACAGTTTCGGTGAAGTGAAATTCGACGACTCAAAATATACTTACGAGAAAATATCGAAAGATGACGCCCTGTATGACATTTTAGTCAAGGGTGATAATGGGTCTGAAACCACAGTTGGTAATAAAGGGATTAAAAAAACCTACGGTGAAATCGAAACTTCGTGGGACCGCGAGACCAAAAGTAGCCGCGTAGTCGATAAAGCTACCAACACATCTTATGAGCGTTATGCTGATGGCACTCAAATGGTGACGCAAGCGGATGGTACAAGGATCGTAAAACGCAACGATGGCTCGTACGAGAGAATTATTGGTGACACCCGCACCAAGATTGAAGGCGATGCTGAGAAGAAAATTGTCTCTCAGAAGTTCGGTGAGCTTGAGTTGATTCACCATGATAAAGAGGTCTTTCGACTCGAAAACATGGGTCGGTACAAAGGTAATCCAAACAGAGTTCACACTGCCGGTAATGATGCCGTAACAACCTCCCCAGACGGTCAGACTCAGTTCGGTAGTATCGGCGGTAAAGCCTTTGCTATCACGGCCGATCAATCTACATATACGTTCGACCGTCGTCACAATGTTGCCATTCATAGAGACAAAGATGGCAAAGAAATTGAGCGCGGTACTGTTGAAGAAATGGTCAAGAAAGTTCCAGGTTTGCGCATTGGTCCCGATGGCCGCGTGACAATGGAAGGCAGCGTTTCGTCCTTTAAGACTGATGAGACCAGTGGTCAGTTGACCACTGAGATGGTTGACCCTAATAATGGCAAAAAAGTAGTCAACGTAAGTCCTGATGCCGCTGGCGTTGAGTCTACAAAATATATAGGCGCTGATGGTCAAATTATTTCTCAGAGTGCCATAAATCACAAAGACCCAGAGAATTTCTACACTGACCTAGACGCTAACGGTAAGGTGATCTCAACCTACAATGCCGTAGATAATTCTTATGGCGCTTCCGACAATTCGTTTAAATTCACCAATGACGGTACTGAACTGTTTGGTGGCCAAGTACATGTAAATTCGAGCGGTGACATTAGCTATTCAGATGGAACGCGCCTATCTAATTCCTCTCCTGGAGCTGTTCAAGCCTCTGAGGCTGCTGCCACTTCCGCTTCTGCTAATGCTTCAAGCGTTGCCAGCGCACTATCGGCTAAGGCTGGCAATCCAGCCACAGTTTCAGCTGGCGACCTCAGTGCTTGTTATGGTGCCTACGGTAGTATTGTGGCTGCCATGAATGCTTGTTTGACCAGTGGCAACTTTGCTGGTTTTGCTCAGTGTTTGGCTGCTAAAGGTGCCCTAGAGAGTGCTATTGGTGTGATTGCACCTAAGCTTGTTGCCATGGATGACGCTGCCAAGTCAGGATTGAGCGGCTATGCTTTGAACGAAGTTGGCCAGAAAACCGGTGGCTCGACCAACTATAGGGCCATAGATGAAGTTATTTCACGTCAGAATGGTACCAGTCGAACTGTATAAGTCTTGTGCACTTAAGAGCTGTTAGCTAGTACTTCTGATATAGTATTTTGCCCTTTAGTTTATTTTTTAGGGCAAGTGTGGAATGTATCACCTGTCTAGCAAGTCGCGTAAGTAAATGGAGCACTAATGGCTATCCCCATGAACACCTCAGTTACCGTTCTATTGATGAGCGGAGAGCAAGTGGATGGTGAGGTGGCCATGGCCGATCAAGGCACTTATCTTTGTCTGCGCCGAGAAAATGAGACACTCTATTTGCCTTGGTCTGCTATCAAAGTCGTGCGCGGGCCTGCTCTACCAGAGCGGGGCGTGGGTTCTGCCCTGAATAAATATAGTGTCAGTACCTAGCAGCTAGCTCTTACAGCTGGTATCTATTAAAGCTGGGCCGGTTTAAAGTTGCTGGTCCCAGCGGTTGGTCAATGAGTTGGCTTCGAACCACTGTTTAATTCTAAGGCGCACTCTGCTTTCGCGAAATTCTTTAAAGCGAGCCAATTCTTCCGGTTGGTTAGCCAGAACTTTGTTGAATCCAGATAGTGGATGTGGGCTTTCTAAAGCCATGTCTAAGATCGGTTGGAGGCTTTTGTTTTCTATGGTCTTCTGGAAATCGCGAAGGTCATCTTTGAGTTGATTTGGACCAGGTTTTGGTAGGTATAGATAACGCTCTTTGTGCTTTTCTATTTCATCGGTCAGTTGCTTTAGGTCATACAAACTTTGATGCACAAGTTTAACCGAGCCATTTCTGGTATCAAGGTAGTAGTTATTGTCTGGGGCATCATCTTGCCAGGCGTGAACTAATGCATCGAGATCAAAGACTAGCTCTTCCTTGAAGGTCTCTTCCTCGTCATCATAATCATCTTCATCTTCATCATCAAAGTTATCGAACTGCGATTGTGTGCCTGAACTCACTGCTAGCCTCTCTATTTCGCTGACAAATTCCAATCAATTAAACAATGCACTGAATCACTTGAGCGGCCAATGATTTTGCCAGATTTGTCTAAGGCAAATACTCTAATTGGAAACACTGATCCGTTGGCAGCAGCTTTGGCCAACGGCTGGTCTGTGCTTTTTAATATGAGGCTGCCTTTTGCACTGCCTTGATCAACCGTTGTAGAACTTACTTCTGCGTACTCAGCATTGTCACTTGTGAATTTGCTATCAGCCCGGCCTATTTCAAATTTCACACTTGAGGCTGTATCGATTGTGCTGGCGTCATAGTTCAATATTAGAGTGTTGTCGCGTCCGTAAACCGCTGTCAAACCCAACTCTTTGAGATCTGGATAGTCAAAGCAGAAGGCTGCAAAACGCCTCTTCTGACTTTGCGGCACACTTGCTTGCGCAGCTAGTAGTGGCGCTGGTGGTGCCGCCATAGTGGCAGTCTCTAGACTGTCAGAAGTTATTGGTTTGGAGGCAATACCTAACGCTCTTACTTGCACATTTGCTCCGGCAGGAAACCCGAACATAATGTGGGTGGGGTAGCCATTAGTAGACCAAGCTGTCGTGCGCAATGGGAAGAAATAGTGGTGATACTGGTTGTCGTTGCTGATGGCATCAACTTGAGTTTTGCGATCTCGTGGTTCCCAGTCGGTGTTCCAATTGGTGAGCCAGTGAATTTCTATGGGTGTATGCGGCTTCAATGGTGGTCCGTCGATTTTCGCTTCGACATACAGATAATCACCGTCCACCGGGCTCAGTCCTTCACAATCAATGCGCACCGCCGCACCGTTTGTGTTGCCACTTTCGAGTAGTAGATTCTCGGCAGTGCTATCGAGTTTGACGGTGCCACGATAATAGTCGAGCGGTGGTGTCACTCGCTTAGCTATCTGTTGGGCCGTAAGTCTCTGACCGAAACTGGTGTTTGGCGCTTTGAAATCAGTTTTGATCAAATCGACTAAGTGTTTTTCGAAGTGATAGGCAAGTTTACCTAGCCTGCTTTCTGTTGTCGTGTCTCTGAGGCAATCTTTCAGGCCGCCGGCTGATATGTTTTGACTTCTAGGCAGCTTTTCAGTGGCGTCAAGCAATATGGGCTCAAATGGCGAAATTATCGGAGCGATACTTAGGCTTTGCGGCAAATTACGTACAATCAAATACGCGCTCTTTTCTTTGGCGCTAAGGATTTCCAGAGAATGACCTAGCTTAGTCCAGAGCTTGCCTTGTGATTTGTATGACGAAATTTGAGTGTGTGTTAAAGGAATGAGGAAGAGTAAAGTGAGAATTACTAGTATGGCGCAAACTAGTCCTTTAATTATGCGGCTCACTAAATTGCTTTCAGCCTTATTCCACTGAATGAACAAAGGGCTTGCCAGGGTGCTAGCAACAAGAAAACTGAATGTAGGCAAGATTGGGTAGAGCCAACGAGCGCCAACCAAGGTCTCGCGCTCGACCTGCACGTTATTTAAGAGCAAGTAGACTAGAGCAAAGCCGAATACAATGCCTATGCGATTGCGAAATTGCACACTGAGTACAAGGGCCAATACCGAAAATACTAATGGCGCCGGAATCAGTAAGTAACTGAGCTTGAAAGTTTTGTTGTAGGTTTTATTTATTGATCTGTTAATTGGGATTACTAGTGCGCTTATATTTCCTAGGGAGCTACTTAGTAAGCTTGGTACTTGAACCTCAGGTTGAGCGTCGGGCTGATGCTCTCTAAGTGCCGTAACTTTCGGTGGTAACTCAACAGCGCTAGGGGAACTTGTGAAGTACATGACGCTTGAGTACAACGCCCCAATCAATGCGCCAACGAGATAAACGCCAAGCACTAGCTGAATCTGTTTTTTATTGGTGGCCAATTTTCTAGTGGCAAAATAGAGGCATAGAGCAGGTAAGAACACTACCACTGCTAAATGAGCCGAGCAGAGGGAAGCAGTTAAGGCAAGTGCGCCCGCGCATCCACTTAAGAGTATATTGCGCTTGTTGTTACTTGAGGTAGCAAACGAAAGTAGAAGAAAGGCGATAAGGCTTAGTGCTGTGCCAAAGTGGATGGGAAATCCGCCCAGCCATGATACTGCCTCTGGTGCTAGTGGGCTAAGCGCAAATAGCAAAGCGGCAATTGCAGAGCTGGCAAAGTTTCCTATCTTTGCGTCTGTAGTAGCGCTGCCGTAACTTGTCTCGTCCGAACCTGTCTTGTCACCACCTATTTTGTCATTATGTGAGCCCAGGCTTTGAACTTTCAGGCTGGCGGCAAAGAGAAGCATACTATTGCCAGTATGCAAGGCCACCGAGAGGAAGTGCATGAAAGCAATTTTGCCACCGGTAACCGCGGCAAATATGAGTGTGGCAAGATTACCAAAGGGGCCTGTGCCATCGCGCCAATCACATCCGCGAAAGTTCAAGAAGGCCAGACTTTCATGACTGAACAGGCCAGCCTGCAGCAGATTCTTCCACCATGCCAGTAAGTAATTCTCGTCGTATAGCGCAGGGGCAGTGAGAGTTGGTAGATAGAGAATGAACACCAATACTGTGATGATGATTGAGAGAAACAGAAGTGCAATCATCAGTGCCGGTTTGGATTCTTGAGTCTGAGTTGGAGACTGCGAAGTATAGGACATTTAGGTCTCCGATATTCAGTAGCGCCCTAACGAACAAACCTAGAGTAAGCAGCTTTTACTAGCTTGTCTTCAGGATTTTGTTCGTAGGCTGTTTTTAGTTCTGCTTCGCCAGCTTTACGGGCACCGAGTTTCTCGATTAATAGCATGCCTAGTTGGTAGTGTGCTTCTGTATCGGCGAAGTTTATCTCGGTCGCTTTGCGTAAAAGCTTCTCGGCATCTTTATATTGCTTGGCCTCAGTCGCTGTCCATTTACCCATTGCTGTCAGGTAGGTACTGTTTAATGGTTGCAGAGCTGTTGCTCGTTCTAGAAGTTTTTTGGCTTCCTGGCTGTTGTGGAATTGTTCCCAGACAAGTATCGCCAGTAAATAATTTGCTTGAGCGTTGCCTGGGTCTGTGTCGATAGCCGCTTGGTAGGCCAGTCTGGCGTCGCCGGGCTTGCCTAATTTCTCCAGTAATACACCCAGTCTTTCGTGGGCCAATGAATAGCGAGGATCAATTGCTAAGGCGGCTCGAATTTCTTCTTCAGCCCCTTTGTAGTTCTTGAATAGAAGTTCTTGTACGCGAGCTATTCCTAGATGGGCAGAAGCATTCTTCAAATTGACTTTGAGTGCCCGTTTGTAGAGATCGTCAGATTCGTTATAGATTTTTTTGTAGTTGAGCAGACAGTCTGCTAAAGCCACCATTGCTTGATCGTAATTAGGATCCATCAGTATGGCTTTGCGGTACTCGCGCTCTGCTTCATCAATGCGACCCCGTTGATTGAGCAAGAAATTGGCGAATAAATAGTGTGGGGTGCCTTTGTCTGAACCTAGCTCAATACCTTTCTTTAGCTCGACTTCTGATTCTTCTAGGCGCTTTTTATCGAGAGCTAGAATATTACCTAACTCACTGTGAATTCGGGCATTGGCAGGGGCAAGTTCTATTGCGCGGCGAATTTCTTTTTCAGCTTCTTCTAATTTGCCACTGGTTTCATAGAGCAAGTGCCCAAGCGACAGATGGGCTTCCCAGTCATCCCCGTCGCTCTCAATTGCTTTGCGAAATAGGGTTTCGCTCTCCGCCTTATCGCGACCGTGTTTTTCAAGTAAAAGGCCAAGATTGACTAAAGCTCTGGTGTTGAGATTATTTAGCTCTAGTGCCTTGCGATATTCTTGCTCTGCTTGGTCAACTCGATTGAATTTGTGTTCGTTGATGTAGCCCAGTAAATTGTGGGCCATTGAATTGAACGGATCGAGTGTTATAGCCAGCTGCACTTGGCGCAATGATTCTTCTACGTTGCCTGCTCTCAGGTCAGCCAAGCTCAATAGCTCCCGTCCACGTGAAGAGCTTTCATCATTAAGCACCGCCCGGCGTGCCGCATCTAGCATTTCTTTGCTGCGACCCTGCTGGTCATACAGTTGAGCCAGAGTTATATAACCTTCAATTGTGCCTGGGTTTGCTTTGGTGGCTAATTCAAATTCGTGAATGGCATCCCAAGTTTTATTCTGTTCAACTAGCTGATTGCCCAAGCGCACGTGCTCTACGTAAGCAGAAAAGTCGAGAGCCCCAGCACTACCAATTGAACGAGAGCCTGGTGAGGCCGAGGCGATCACACCATCTCCAGGTACCGAAGTGGGCGCTTCTCTGTTGACAGTGGGGGGTGTAGAAAGAAGTAGGCTGGGGCCCGAGAAAACGCCAGCCATAACTGGTGTTTGCACTTCGCCTTTGTCTTTCAGTACGGTAGATTGCACTTTGCTGCGCATCGTATTAAAAGCTTGCTCAATGTTGATGCCGTTACCGCTACCACCTTCTTTGTCGGCTTTGCTGCCAGTTTCTTTTAAGGCATCGATAAAATAGCGAGTGAAATAGCTGTTGTGCAGGTCATCAGACTCCCAAGCCTTCTGGTCGGGAGAACTAGACGAAATGACCAGTGAGCCTACGCCTTGTGCAGCTGCGTGACTGTCAACGTTTGTTCTGACAATACCCTTATGGCCAAGCTGGGCTCCGGCTCCGCTGTAACAAGTGTCGAGCACCAAAACGATACGATTGGTATGCACCCGCTCTTTGATCATGCGCAATAACTGGTTCATCTCGATGCCGGTGGCAAATAATTTGCGCACTTGCGTGTCGTAGGCTACAACGTAATTGACGCCTCGGATGTCGGCGCCAGCTGGAGAGCCGTGAGTCGATAGATAAATGACCACCAAGTCTTTGGGGTTGGCTGCATGTGGCAAGAATGAATCGCCCAGAGCATCCATGATGTTGATCTTAGTGGCATTCTTATCAAGCAAAAGCCGCACATGGTCAGGCTTAAACTTACCTTGAGCAGGGTCAACGAGATAATCGTAGAAATCGCGAGCGTCTTTGCTTGAATATTTGAGCTTGGGAATACTGGGGTCGATAAAGTCGCCAATGCCAATTACCACTGCCCATTTGTCTTCAATGGGAGCTGACAGGTTTGCACCCCCGGCTTTAGCGTGGGCTTGCAGCGGCATGCTTTCAAGGAATACCAAGCTCGTGGCTAGAAGCAAAATGAGAAGTGATTTCGGCCAGTTATTTCGATTGCTCATTGATTCAGTGGTTCTGTGGAGGGGCAATGACAAATATTTGCATATGATGAACAATCGAGGCGGTAGAGCGCATGAACGGTTTATCATATGACGACCAATATGGTGGCAATGATTATTGTTTAATACGGCGACTAGCCAGACAAACCACAAACTTCACATTCCTGCGGGCATTCGCTTTGAGTGCACCAGGTGTGCCAATTGCTGCCTTTCCTGGCCGGTGCCTCTGAACGAGGCAGACGTCAAGCGCTTGACCAAGGCCTTTAACTGTTCAGAATCAGAGCTGCCAGTGAGCTTTTTGTCTCCAATGGAGAAAAAAGCCGGTCTGGCTGGATTTAGTCGTGCCTTAGAAAAACGCCCGGACGGCCGTTGTTCGTATCTTAGTGAGACTGCCTGCACCTTGCAAGATATTGCCAAGCCGGCCATGTGTCAGCTTTTCCCCTATAGTTTTATCGACACCCCTGATGGCACTTTTGTTGGCCTCAGTTTTGCTAGCACTGGTGTTTTGCAAAATAGCGGCAAGCTTTTGCTTGAGCAGAATGAACAACTCGCTGCCATGCTAGGTCTTTTTCGTGACCTTTTTCCTGACCTCGAAAAAGAGACCAGTGAGGGTTTTAACCACCTCAAGTTGATTGATGGAGTTAGCCTCAGTTACGAGCAATTTAAGGCGATTGAATCACCTCTGATCGCTGATTTAGAGGATGCTGTTCTCGCCTCTTCTTCTTCTTCTTCTTCTGGTTATGCAGGCAAAAGTGCACTGGAAATTTTGGGAAGCTTCAGCCAGTCTCTGGCACAGTTTGTGCCCAAGGGTAGCTGGCGCAATCGCTTGCCGGGATCTGATGCCCGACCGAGGCAGATTGATTTATATATTCTTGATGCCCTAGGGCAGGCCTACATTGAGCCGCAGTCGAAGGGGCAATTGCTTGATGATATGCAAATCGCTCAATCGGTGACTAGTAATTTGTTGGCTCCAGCAGCCGGTTTTAAGCTCAGACTAAATGGCTCAAGCTTTTCGGCGGTCCAGTTTTTGGACGAGAAAAAGCTTGGTGCTTTTGATCAAGCTTGCGAAAACCTGTTGTTGCGCTTTGTCTATGTGCGCATTTTTTCAAAAATGTACTTTGGCCCAGGTTTTTCTGGCCTCTCAATTGTGGCTGGAATTGGGCATCTAATTGCTGTGCTCGTTTTAGTTCGCCTTTCGGCTAAAACTAGAAAATCCGATGATAACTTTGAAGCAAATTTGCCCTGGCTAATTGAAACAGTTAGGCAGGTCGATAGCAAACTTACTAGTGCCAGATATGGTGCCAATACCCAAGCAATGCTAGAAATTCTCTTTCTTGATCAAGAGCGTGTTCAGCGCCTAATTGATCTTTGTGCTTGAGATTGTCAAGCAATTAATGGGTAGATTTAGGAGAAACAGGCAAGCACCGAGTGCATCTTAAGGTATCATAGCCAAATGCCGGAAGTACCCGATAACGTTCCAATCTATATTTCGTCTGATTTCGCCGATGATGACAGCGCTGCGAGCGGTGAGGCCGAGATAATTTCGTCCTCTCGTGAATCATTGCTTGAAGACCGTTCGGCGGCGACCTGGCAACCTTACGTTCGCCCCCTGACTGCCGATTCATCCGGGGACACCTCAGAGACGGCCAAGTCCGATAATGGCGCTACGCCCATTCAGGAAACGCCGAGAACTACTGCTGAAGCTAGCGCCACTGGGTCAGTAAAGAAGCACACAATTTTAATTTTAGCGGGTCTGACTGCAGTTAACCTTTTTGCTTTTGGTGTCTGGTTGGGGTTCTATTTGATTCCGCGAGCACCAGTAACCACAAGTCTGAAGCCGAGTTTAGCTAACTTATTCGGTGATGGCAAAACAGAACACTCGGCCGTCAATGTGCTGGCCGATGTCGCAGCCAAAGCTAATCCGTCAGTGGTTACAATCGATATTAAGTTTACTCCGTCAAAGCCAAGCGTTAATGGCACTAGCCGTGCGATACCACCTGCGGAGGCATCAGGTCTTATAGTCCGTTCTGACGGCTATATTTTGACCAATTCGCATGTCATTCATCGCGACAGTGAAATCAAAGTTACTTTGAACGATGAGCGCAAGTTTGCTGCACGCCTGATCGGGCGAGATGATTACTCTGATTTAGCAGTTATAAAAATTGATGCTACGGAATTGCCGGTTCTCAAGTTTGCCGATTCGAAAACGGTTCGACCAGGTGACTGGGCCATTGCCATTGGCTCTCCTTTGGGCTTTGACCATACGTTGACCGTAGGTGTTATTAGTGCCATCAATCGTTCACTTTCTGATTTTAAGAATCGCGTTAATTTGATACAACATGATGCCGCTCTCAATCTTGGCAATTCTGGTGGACCATTGCTCAATATAAATGGCGAAGTAATTGGTATCAACACAGCAGTTCGCAGCCAGGCTGTTTGTATTGGTTTTGCCACACCGTCTGATGTTGCTGCTGAGGTGGCCAGACGATTAATTAGCGATGGTCATATACCTCGTGCCTACTTAGGCGTCTACATGGAAGATATAGATCCTGAACGGACTCGCTCTTTGACTTTGCCATCACATCCGGTGGCAGTAAAGATAGCTAGACTGGCCGCCGGTGGTCCAGCCGAAAAAGCAGGGTTGCTTGCTGGCGATATAATTTCGAAGATCAATGGCATAGTAGTGAAGTCTAAGAGAGAAGTGCGTGAACTAACACAGGCAAGCAAGCCGGGGGATCGAGTCAACATTGTCGTCGAGCGCCAAACCCACAGTATTCCTATTACGGTTGTGATTGGTGATTTGGCGAAGGATAGTCCAGAATTTTAAATGACACTTTCAGAACGTGACTGTATACCTTGTCGAGGCGGTGTCTCTCCTCTCTCTAGTAGTGAGTGTCAGAGCTTTCTAGCCGAGCTATCGAATTGGAATATTGTAGACGGTCGTTTAACCAAGTCATATAAGTTTAAGACCTTTCGTGGCGCCATGAACTTTGCCATCAGCATTGGCGAATTAGCTGACAAGGTTGACCACCATCCAGATCTGCATGTTTCTTGGGGTGAGCTCAAAGTTGATATTTGGACGCACAAAATCAATGGCTTAACTGAGTCTGATTTTGTATTGGCAGCTAAAATAGACGCCTTGCAATAATCTCAGTTCTTCTTGCCTAGTGTGGTTTTGTAGCCATGTAGAAAACGGCACCGGCAATGGCTATTATGATGAGAACAATCAGCCATATTGGTACAGCTGGAATGTTATACATTTCTGCTTTTTCTGGCGCGGGTCGCTTCAGACCTTTGCCGCCGCCACCACCACCGGTGACTAGCGAATTATTAGCGACAGGCCCACGCTTTTCACCAGGGCCAGGAATGGCATCAAGTTCACCCCATTTGTCGCCTCCAGGCTCATGAATTGGCTTTGGAGTAGGCACTGCAATTTCTGCAGTTGCTTTGGGCGTTGGAATAGCATCGAGGTCGCCCCATTTCTTCCCACCAGGGGCTTCTTCTACTTCAGGAGTAGCCGCTGGAGGTTGTGCTGCTGCTGCTGGGGCTTGAGGTACTGGTTGAGGAGTAACAGGAGCAGCTTGAGGTACCGCAGGAGCAGCAGGTACAGCTTGAGGAGCAGCTGCAGCACCAGGGGAGCCAATTGAATCTAAGTCTCCCCACTTACTACCACTCTCGCCATTTGTTGTGGCCTGAGAGGCCGCACTTTGAGGCTGTGGTTGCATGGCAAGGTTAGGGCGCGAACCCGCTGTAACGGTTAAGTGAATTTCGCCAGTGGTTTCTTGAGCTCTAGCTATGGCATTGCTGGCTGTAGCAATTGGTGCTGGAGCTGGGGCCGGTGCTGGAGCTGGTGCTGGCGGTGCTGGTGGCGCTGCTGCCGGAGCTGGTGCTGGTGCCGCTGGTGCAGCGCCAGGAGCAGGTATAGAATCTAGGTCGCCCCATTTGCTAGCAGCTGGGGCTGCTGGTGCTGGATTTGGTGCCGGTGCTGTGGCTGGTGCAGCCGCAGGAGCAGCGGGTGCAGCAGCTGCAGGTGCATTTTGTGCTTGCAATTTAGCAACAACAATTTTTATTTGATTGCCCCAACTTTGCGGGTCAAGAAAATCAAGTGCTCCTAAATTTACAGAAGCTCTTACCATGTCAGCATCTAGTGAACTCTTGCTCACCACAACAGGAAGTTGTGGGTAGAGCTGGCGAGTCTCTGCTAATAAATTGAGGCCTTCAACGGGCTCATCATCTAGATCTATCCAAAGTAGTTTGGTGCCTACTTTGATTGCTTGTTCAACTGCTCTACTACCGTCGCTTTTTGAAACGGTGGCAATGTATTTCAAGCCTGGTTCGCTTTTAACTAGTCCTTCCAAAATCTCTTGTTTGGCATCATCGCCATCGCAGACTAGCAAGGTAGGAATGCTCACGGTTGACATCCTTTCGGTGAATTAGTGCCCATAGTTTACACCTTATCTAACGCACTCTTTAACGTCCAGTAGCTGCTTGAGCAACATTGCTGTCAAGCGGGAAGCCAAGCAATCTGCCGCTTGTATCAAGCATGCGCTTGCGCATTTCATCGATTGGCATGGTGTTTAGTTCAACGTCTTTATACATAGAAAGAAGTTGCATTGTAGACATCAAGCTCAAGTGTTTTTTGCTGGCAAACTCTTGTAAGGCTGGGCTGAAGTCGGGCTCCGAGCGCTCAATTGGATGTTTTGATGACCATGTTTGGGCTATCAAGATGCCTTTGGGTTCAGTTTCATATTCATCCCAGAATGAAATTACAGATTCAGCTAGCTGAGCAACTTCGGTTCTATTGGCACCAGCAGGGCTGTGAACAATTCTGGCAATCGCTTCCACTTGATCGCCTCGTGACAGCCACAATTCATTGGTGTTGCTACGTGACTGTTGTACTTGCCAACCAAGTCGGCTCAATACTTCTTGAGTGCCACTCATGAGGGCCGCATTTTCTCCAGTAAGCAAGATTATTTTGAGAGACTCGATAGCGCTTATTCTTGCCTCTACCGAACCTAGTCTTCCTTGCATCTGGCGGATTTGTTCGGCCATTTGACTATGTTCATTCTTGAGCAGGTCAATGAAGGGGAAAGAGAATTCATCGCACCAAGTAGGAGCACCCTTTGTCATTTCTTCCATCTTCTTAATCAGTTCCTTTGGTGGTATCGGTGTTGACTGTGGTTCCATCGCTGAGTTTGCCTCGGCATAAGCTGTTGCACTAGACGACGGTAAAATATCAGGCTTGTGGTTGCCATCACCATTAGTGCTTGCTGCCACCGGTGTGGCCATTGCTATGTTTTGGGCTGGTGCTGGAGCTGGTGCTGGTGCTGGAATAGGTGCTGGTGTTGGAGCAGGAGCAGGTGGAGCTGCTGGTGCTGGTGCTGTCGAAAGAGCAGGAGAAGGAGCAGGAGCAGGAGCAGGAGCAGGAGCTGATGGAGGAACAGGGATAGGTGCTGGAGCAGGCTCGGGAGCCACCATGGCAGGTGCTGCCAGTGGAGCTTCAAAGGCCGGAGTCGGAGCGCTCACTGGTATTGAAGGAGTGGGAGGTGCTTCAGGAGCTTGTGAAGCTGGAGCCGATTGTGGCATCTCTGCAGCCCTAGTCAGGCGAGAAATTTCAGCTAGATCTCTGGCAGCTTGGTTTTGCTCTTCTTCTAATGAAGTGAAAGATGTGTTCATGGGCTCCTCACGGGCGGCAATTGGTGTGGCTAGATTTTCTGTATGTGAAGCTGTCATTTCGGTGCTTACCGGCGTTTCTAAGCGTGGTGCACCGAAGGTTTCTACAAGGGAGCGCAAGGTGGAGTTAGCGGCATCGCTGCTAACTGCAGGTATTTTAGGATTGCCTAAGAATATCTCTGGCTCTGGTAGGTCGGATACTGCTGGTGCATTTTGAACAGTGTCTCCGCTGTCTGCCCCTTCTTCCGAACTAGCTACTGATTGTTCATCTAGATCGTGATTGCGGGCTGCTTGTAGTATCGATTCCGGTTGATACTCTCGTGCTGCTGGATCTTCTTCTGTCAAGAATTCAAAGGTCTGGCGGAATTCTTCTATGTTCTTGGAAGCGCGTTCAGCCTCTACCTTTCCGAGTTCTCTTGCTGCTTCCTCTTCGAGGGCGATTCGTGCCACTTCCTGATCAATAGTATTGATTAAAGCTTCAGCCACTGGCTCTTGTTCATTAGCCAATTGATAGCGGCCTGTTTCCAGCCAGTTTCCGTCACTGCTTTCAGTTCCGGGTCTTAGTGCTGATTCTAGATCTCTCGAGGCAGCCTCAATTTCGGCTCTTTCGATTTCTGCTGCAGTTGGTGCACTCTTTTCTACATTCGCTTCTGCCACTGGCGTTGCTGCCTGTCTTTCAGAAGTAAGGCTGCTTCCAGCTTCAAGTGACTCCATCAGACGCGATGCTTCTGACGATTGATTGACAGGCGTTGATGCCACATCGGTTACTTCAATTGCCGCAGGCTCTAAGAAATCATTGTCATCACTGCCACCAAATTCGAGGCCTTTGAGAATGTCAGAAATACGTTGTTTTGGATTCGTCGAGTTGGCTGAGTTAGGATCGCGGGTGGCGGTCTCAATCTGATTTGCTTGTTCAACTAATTGCCTGGCTGTTTCGGCAAATTGCGAAAGGTCCATTTCAGCAGTAGCTTTCTTTAACTCGAAGTTGTTGACCATGGCCACTTCAGGTGTAGGCGCTGCTACTGTTGCAGGCTGTGAAATATCAAAAGCGGGCTCTGATGAGACGTCTGTCGCAAGCTCGATGGCCTCCATCTCTTGGAAGGCTTCGGGATGCTTGTTGGCCTCTGCTGAGACTGAACTAAGTATCTCTTCTGCAGTGAGCATTGGCGCTGGCGCAGTAGCTGCTGGAGGAGCGCTAGGCTCGCTGAGAACGGCAGCGCTAGTAAATTCTTCGTCGTCAAATGGGTCAAGGGCGTCAGATGAGAACAATCCCTTAAGTGCGCCTTTCGGTGCCTGTTTGGCGGGCGGGCTCTCATTTTGAGCAGGGGCAGCCGCTGCGCTGGCAACCGCTTCGGCCTCGTCTGTTTTCTTTTGATGATTGGCAGCTAGATTTGCCATTATTTCTTCTAGGCGAGCTTCGTCCATAGTGTGGTTAGGAACCTTTTCCGAAGTAGGTGCTGGGCTTTCTTGTTCTGTTTCTTTGGCAATAGCCGCATTGTCTTTGATGAAGCCCTTGTTAATGGCTTCTTGGTACCATTTATTGACGCAGATCATAAGAACGCGATCAAAATCGGGCGAGTATGGTGCTGGTAAAAAGATTACTTTGCCGCCATTGTCACCGGCCCAAAACTGAGCGGCAATGCACTTCTTTTGTGCAGCGGTAGCTAATACTGAGTAATTCGAAGAGAGAAAATCTGTGCGAATTATGGTGTTCCATTCGACACCAGATTGTTGTAAATATTCAGCTACTTCAGACGTGTTACCTTCGTCGGTGCTTTCGATCACTCGACCATGGCTCAGTGCACTCATCTGTCGGCTGCCTGTGCCATCTGGACTCTTACTGGCAGGGGCATAGACAGACAACCAGTCATAGTTGTCGACAGAAATACTGGGGCCGGCCAAGACAAACGGTCTGCACAAGAAGTAGATTAAGAGGCCACCTTGAGAGAGAAATGGTATTAGCTCTTCTAGGCGTGCATCCGATTCATTTATAAGTTCTTGTATTAATGCGTCATCAGGAACGTTAAGTTGGTTTACACCTTCCTCAAGTAACTGGTTTATCCTGCGAGTCGGTTCAGGGCCCTTGTCAAATAAATGAAGCAAACTGACAGGGTTGGCAATAATTACTTGGTAATTGTCGAGAGATTTAGCCCTACCTAAATTGAGGTGCGATTCTTCGCCAAAGCCTGGACAGTTTAGCCTTAGAACCTTCTCCCTCTCGATACTTTTCATCATCCTCACCTTTCCTAGCCAAGTTTTTGCCGATTCATGCGAAATCGGATACTCGCACTAACTCCCAGATTCATATACCCACAATTTCTCCGCCAAACCTTTGTCTGAATCAAAACAGGGGGCCGGTTGTCAAGCTTGCGCTGCTGATAAACAGAAAAAAAGAGACACTGTTAAGCAGTGTCTCTTCCTCATCGAATTTTGTTTAAATTTATTCGAGTTCAGTATCGAGGCTGAAAGCAGCTTTGCTGAAAGGCTTTTCAACACTGTTGCTGAAGGCGTTTTTGCCGCCATAGTAGCAGCCTTCGCCAGTTCCTACGATCATACCGAAAGGCATGCCGAGTACAGCACCCATCATCATAGGAGGAATGTGTTCTTTGCCGCCGATTTTGTCAGCAAAGTTGCCGCTGAATTCGATCGAGCGATTAGAAGCGCGACGAACAATTGCCACCGGAATGCCAACGGCTAGACCAGAAGCGACACTGGCTGCTCGTACTGGGAGCATTACAGCGTTTTTGGCCATTGATTTGGCTTCGTCAGCCATCGCAGGATTAACACCACAAACACTAGCGAACACGGCTAATAGAGCTAATTTAGCGGCGCGCGATTTAAAACTGTTCACTTAATTTCCTCCACTCCAGAACTGGTTACAAGCTTCACTCGATCGAAACTATCAACAATAGTGGCTCATAATAGCATTGCAATTGTCTAAAGAACGGCCAGTCCTGTAAGATCCTTGTAGGCTCTTGGTAGACTGTGCTGCCAAGCGAAACTTTTTATATCTTCTGTATGCTCATAGTGGCCAAAATAAGAATATGACGAACAAAGACGACTCTGCTAACCAACCTGTTACTCAATATCATCGCAAAGGCTTCGGTCTCAAAGATGTGGTTGAAGTCGAGCTAAAAAAGGTCTACGAGTCAGACTTGATCGCCAAGCTGCGAGCTAGCGGTAACGTGATGACTGTTAATGGCATCACTATCAAATTGGCTGAGGCATTTGGATTTTGTTGGGGAGTTGATCGCGCTGTTTCTATGGCTTACGAGGCCAGGCAGCATTTTCCCGATAGGAAAATTTGGATTACCAATGAGATTATTCACAATCCTATTGTTAATCAGAACCTTCGCGAAATGGGCATTGGTTTCTTGCAGATGGCTGAAGATGGAAGCAAGGACATCGATCGAATTGGTCAGGGCGATGTGGTGATTTTGCCTGCTTTCGGTGCGTCAATCGAAGAGCTCAAATCACTCGAAGATCGCAAGTGCGAAATTGTTGATACTACTTGTCCTTGGGTTTCTCGCGTCTGGAATCGAGTGGTTAACTATGACAAGAAAGATTTCACGGCCATAATCCACGGCAAACCCGACCACGAAGAAACTGTTGCAACTGCTTCTAGAGCCGGTACCTATCTGATCGTGCAGAACTTAGCCCAGGCTGAATGGGTGTGCAATTACATCGTCAACGGTGGCAAAAAAGAAGACTTTTTAGCGCGTTTTGATAAGGCTGTGTCTCTCAACTTTGATCCTGATGTGGACCTGGTAAAGATTGGAGTGGCCAATCAGACAACCATGTTTAAGGGTGAGACTGAGCAAATTGGTAAGCTCTTTGAAAAGACTATTCTTGCTAAGTATGGACCGACACAAATTGACCAGCATTTTCTGAGCCCTGGCGATACGATCTGTGACGCCACGCAAGAGCGGCAAGATGCCATGCTCAAGCTGGTAGAAGAAAAATTAGATTTGATGCTTGTGATTGGAGGGTTCAATTCCTCCAATACAGGACATTTGCAAGAGATTGCCCACAAGAGAGGTTTGCCCTCTTATCACATCGATGGACCAGATTGCGTGGGGCCTGGAAATGTGATCAGGTATAAATCAGAGAACAGCGAACAAACAGAAACAAAAGAGCTGTTCTTCCCTGAAGCTGGAGATGTCACTGTTGGTGTCACTTCTGGTGCCTCCACTCCAGACCAAGTTGTGGCCGAGGTCTTGGAGCGATTATTTGCGTTGCGGGCATAGAAATTGTTGGTATTTAGTTTTAGCTTTTTTGTTTTCAATTAATTGGTATCAATTGTGAGTTTAAGTGGCACTCGAAAATAACATCTTTATGCGAGCGCTGCGGCGCGAACCGGTCGAGCGCACGCCAGTGTGGCTGATGCGCCAGGCGGGGCGCTACCAACCTGAATACCGGGCCATTCGCGCCAAAATGAGTTTTCTTGAGCTTTGTCATAATTCTCAAGTAGCCGCTGAAGTTACAGTGATGGCTGTTGATATGCTGCAGGTTGATGCTGGCATTATTTTTGCTGATATTCTTTTGCCACTACAGTGCCTCAATGCTGGGCTTCGCTTCGCCCAAGGCGACGGCCCCGTAATTGATAATCCCATTCGAGTTTCTGCCGACGTTGCTAAGCTCACCCGGTTCGATATTGAAGAAGGCCTGGGCTACGTTTTTGAAGCCATCCGTTTATTTGTAAAAGAACGGCCTTTAGTGCCGCTCATTGGCTTCGCCGGTGCACCTTTCACTTTGGCATCGTATTTAATAGAAGGCGGCTCATCGCGCAATTTTGAGAGAACCAAGGCTTTTATGTATAGCGAACCACAAGCTTTCGCTGACCTTATGTCAATATTGACCGAGGTGACAATTTCTTATTTGCTGGCTCAGGTTGCAGCTGGTGCTCATTGTCTGATGCTCTTCGATAGCTGGGTCGGTACTCTCTGTCGCGAAGACTATGAAAGCATGGTTCTGCCTTATTCTAAAAAGATATTTTCTGCCATAGAAAATGCTGCACCGAGTATTCACTTTGGTACTGCTACTGGTGGCATGCTCGATTTGGTGGCATCGGCTGGTTCTACGGTTGTTGGTGTTGATTGGCGCATGGATTTAGCTTCTGCCTGGCAGATGATAGGTGATAAGGCCGTACAAGGAAATCTTGATCCTACTGTTTTGCTCGGCGGGCGAGAGTTGATCAAAGAGCGTACGCAGCTGGTCTTAAATAAAGCCGCCGGACGTCCTGGGCACATTTTTAATTTAGGGCACGGCATCGGTAAAGACACACCTGTCGATAACGTCAAATATTTAGTCGAGTTGGTGCGTGAATTGTCCTCTCGAGATTGTTGATGGCTCAAGCAAAGGTCACAAGGGTCGTGATTGTAGGAGGCGGCATCAGCGGCCTTACCTGCGCCTTCAAGCTGTCTCAGACTGAACAGTTTGCCCGCGGTCTTCTCCATATTTGTGTGTTGGAGAATAGGTCTCGCTTCGGTGGAATTATTGAAACTAAAGTTGTCGATGATTGCATCATTGATAGTGGCCCAGACTCATTTATAACGAACAAGCCTCAAATGCTTACACTAGCGCGCGAGCTAAATATTGAATCTCGTATCATCGCCGTCAACAAAGAAAATCGTGGGGCTTTGATTGTCAGCAATGGTGCTCTTGTGCCCTTACCTCCTGGTTTTGTTATGCTGGCACCAAGCAAGTTGTCTAGCTTCTTTCAAAGTTCTGTTCTTAGTTTGCGAGGAAAGCTTCGCACAGCGCTCGATTTAGTTATACCGCCTAGAAAAGAGCTAACTGATGAGAGTTTGGCCGCTTTTGTGAGACGGCGGTTTGGTCAAGAACATCTTGATAAATTGGCACAGCCCATGGTGGCTGGCATCTATGTAGGTGATGCTGAGAAGCTCTCGGCCGCCCATGCAGCCGCTCGTTTCGTGGCGATGGAACGCACTGCTGGTAGTGTCATAAAGGGTCTGAGGGTCGAACGTAAGGAGCTAGCCGCAAGAGATTTGAAAGACGAATCTAGCGGGGCGCGCTATGGCTTATTCGCTAGCTTTGATCGCGGAATGGCGGTTGTGGTAGATAGTTTATTAGCGGCTTTAAGTCAACCAAATATTGAACTGTGTTTAGACACTACCGTGCAAGCAATTGCTTATCGTCCAGGGCAATCTGAAAGGTTTAGTGTTTCGTCTTCTTCTTCTCAGAGCTGGCAATGCGATCATTTGGTTTTAGCCACGGCTGCGAAAGTTTCTGCAGGTCTTCTCAAAGATGTTGATGCCAATTTAAGCGTTCAGTTGAGTAAGATCAATTCAGCTTCATCGGCAGTCTGCAACTTTATTTTTGAGCGTAAAGATATAGCGCACCGCTTAAATGCTTTTGGCGTTGTTGTGCCTGAATTAGAGATGCTGGCGCATAATTTGTCAGTTCTAGCCGTTAGTTTCGCCAGCGTGAAATTTGCACGTGCCCCGCAAGACAAAGTGATCGTGCGAGCTTTCATGGGTGGGATCAAACGTGATTCTTTACTTGAGAAAGACGATCAGCAGCTGATTGATTTAGCGTTGGCTGATTTGGCTAAACTAATAGGATTATCGGGCCGACCGCTCTATCAAGCGGTGCACCGCTGGATTGATTCTATGCCTCAGTACAATGTTGGCCACCAGAGTCTGATAGCCGATATTGAAAATACTTCATCAGTGGTTGGTTTGCACTTGGGAGGTGCTTACTTGCATGGTGTGGGTTTGCCCGATTGTGTAGCCAGTGGCTATAAATGTGCCGAAAGTGTTAGCCGTCTCTTGGCTCAAGAAGTCTAAATATTGAGAGGCTGCAAGTTGCAACTTGTAAAAATGCGTGTATAACTAATCTATGACTGTGCAGCCAAATTCTTCAAAAACCGGTGCGGGGCGCGAAGCTTCTAGCTCTGACCGGCAAGTTGAGCGCAAGAATTCTTGGGTGACAGTGAAGGGCGGCCCAGTAATTGCCGTTATCGACATGGGTACCAATTCTTTTCACATGATTGTCTGTCAGGCTAGCCCTGATAAAGATCATTTCGAAGTCTTAGCTAAAGTCAAAGAAGCTGTTCCTTTCTTTCGTCGTTCTTTGACCGCTCACTATATTGATGAACCGGCAATGCGCGCAGCTGCGCGCATTTTGCGTGATATGAGCAAAAAAGCCAAAGAGCGTGGCGCCAGTACTATTGTTGCCGTTGCCACTTCGGCGGTGCGTGAATCGAAGAATGGTGAAGAATGCCTCAGGCGCATTCGTCAAGAACTCAAGATCGATGCCCGTATGGTTTCAGGTAAGGAAGAAGCAAGACTTATCTATCTAGGAGTGCTCTCTAGTCTTAGTTCAGTTCGCTCTAAGATGAAAGGCAGATTTTGCATAGTTGATATCGGTGGCGGTAGTACCGAACTGATTGTTGGAGACCGTAGTCAAATTTACTTTGCTGAGTCATACAAGCTTGGCGCTGCCAGGCTTTCACAGCGCTTCTTCAAACGTGGAGTAGTCACTCGCGAGTACATTCGAGAACTGCATGATGAAGTCAGAGGTGTGCTAAGACCGTCTGCCAATGGTATTGCCAATAGTGGTGGGTTTGAGACTCTGATTGGCACGTCAGGAACAATTCAGGCCTTGGCTAAGTTAGACAGAGTCACTTGTGGTACTCCTCACGCCGAATTAAACGGCTGGACCATAGCTATCGATCGTTTGAAAGAATTGGTAGCTTACCTTGAGGCTGCAGCCTTAAAAGGCGAGCGACCAAAGGGAGTGAGCAGTGATCGAAATGAGACTGTTCTGGCTGGCTCAATAGTTTTACTTGAGTCGATGATATCTCTTGGTATCAAAGAACTTTCAGTTTGCACCGCAGCCTTGCGAGAAGGTGTGGTGGTTGATCGCTTCTTGCAGACCGGTTGGCTTGAGGCAGGCTTGACCGTGCACCGCGACCCGCGCTCAAAGAGTGTGCATAACCTGCTAGAAAAATACCAGGGCACCCTTGAGCATGCTCAGCAAGTGGCTTATCTGTCTCAGCTTCTCTTCACCCAGACTCGCGGAATTTTGCACAACTATCCTGAAGACCTCGGTCACCTGCTTTGGTCTGCAGCGATGTTGCATGATGTTGGCATGTTCATTGGTCGCAATGGTCACCACAAGCATTCGTATTACCTTATAAAGAATGCAGGCCTCTTAGGGCATTCGGAAGAAGAGGTAGCTCTGATTGCTAGCATCGCCCGCTATCATCGCGGCTCTGAGCCTAAGGTTACACACGAAGCTTGGTACAGCCTTGATTTAGAAGGGCGCAAAGTGGTCCATGATTTAGCGTCATTCCTGCGCGTGGCTGAAGCTCTCGACCGCAGTCACAAGCAAGTGATAAAAGACCTGAGAGTGGTTGTTAGTGCCTCAAGTAAAGAAGGGCAGATTGGCAGTCTCAGTCTATTTCTAAACCTGCATGAGAACACTCACTGTCAGTCTGAGATCTGGGCTCTGAACGAGAAGCGATCATTTTTCGAGAATCATTTTCAGACTAAGCTTGAAGTACTAGTAGACGCTGGCGTAGCGCTAGCCCAAGCCGATTAAGCTGGTTGGCTGTCGTTAATGAGCGATTGTCTTCTTTGCTTGCACGAGCTTGATGTTCAATGTCTCAGCGCTTTCTTTGACATGCTTCAAGCGTCGCTGTAGTTTCTTAGCAGTGAAGCCGTTAATGACAGAACGTGGCACTGGCACACCCAGATCTAAACTTGTTGATAGTTCAAGAGTAGTGGTCTTTCCATCGCTAGAGGGAGTGAGCACCCAGCTTCCTTCCATGTGCTTGAAGCGATCTGACTTAATCAGTTTGTAATCGATGCGCTCTAACGGTACTTCTTTGTTGAGCATCTCACATACTGCAGAGCCAAACACTGGTATCAAAACCATTTTTTGTTCAAGAGTATATTCATGCTCGCCTGGAACGATCACCTTGCTATAAGCCAAGTCAGGGTCATGCTTGCGCTCATCGTGGACAGCTTGCCAGACTACTTCTCTGGGTGCATCTATATGGATCGAAGCCTTCACTACCTCTGGCTTATCCTTCAACTCAGAAGACTCTTTCATAATCTTCTTTGACTCAGGTTTAGCTAAGCAAGTGTCAGGTATGGCTGCCATTAAGCCGCCACAGGCCAAAACAAGGGTGATCTTGGTGATTTTTTTGCTGGTCACTTTATTGAAGTAGTTCCTAGTGTGCGGTTGCAAAGAGTATAACACTCAGTACTAATGCTGGCTTATTAGAACTTTTATACGCCGATGGGGAAGAACTTGGGCACTAGGCGACGCCATTTGAGTTTGGCTGCGTACTCTTTGTATTTTTCGCCGAAGGTCTTAACCAGCAGTTCTTCTTCGTATTTGGCGCGGCGCAACCACAGCGGAGCAACTACAAACAAGGCAAAAGCAAGACTCAGAGGCGAAAGCGCCGCTATCGATGCGCCAACCAACGACTGTATTATGCCTGAATAGGCAGGGTGCATAACAAAGCGCAGCAGGCCAGAATCTTTTACTTCCTGTCCTTCTAGTAGCTCAGCGTCAGTTGAGAAGGCCTCGCCGAGCGAATACCAGCCACCAATCATGAAAACAAAACCAGTCAACATCTCGAGAACACCTAGCCATGATATTGCTAAGAGTGCTCCAGTAGGTTCGGTTTGCGTTAACGAAAGCACTGGGGTCAAACCAGGTATACCAGTGATATGGCCGTTGAAGACACCATAGCTCAAGACAATCAGAGCTACATTCACACCAGAAAGCAGTTGTGGGGCCCGCTGAATCAAAAAGTTCGATTCATAGACAACTCCTTTCCCTCGTCTCGAAAAGCCTTTGTATAAGACGGGAAATGAGATCGCACAGCCAATTGCTAGAAGACCAAGCACGGTCAACGTAGGCAGGTTGAAAATCATATGGTTTTTGCTCCCTTGATTGTGAATACATCGTCGGCGAGACCAACGTTGCCTTTGAAATTATTCCAGACTGAGTGCGAAGTCAGTTTACCGCCAATATAGTCCCACCATTCGACAGGCAACATACTTTTAGGGTCAACAGCAACCCTTTTATAGATTTCGCCGTCGAAGTTTGTACCGTGATATACCTCAAGTACATATACTTGCGAGGGTGCACTGCTGGTAGATTGCACGGTATTTTCAGTCACTCGTGCCACACATGAATCTTTTTCGATAAAAGTTTTTAGAGCTTGCGACAATGAGGTTAAGTCAGAGTCAACCATGGGGTAGCCATTGGCGGAGCGCAAATAATCAGAAGATGGAGCCAAGTCGACAGTCATGAAACTCAGTGCACCGCCTGGTTTAGCCCTGATTTTGCCGCCACTACCCATTACTGCTATTGAGCCTTTGCGGAAGTTGCCTACCTCTTCAAGTCGCATCATCCGTGGCTTTTTGAAATAGAACTTACCTTTTTCAACGACTTTCTTGCCTTTGTAATTAACCATTTCGTATTCAAAGACATAGTCTTTGTAGCTGTCTGCTGCTTTGAGCATGCGGTCAATAAAAGGAGCGCCATTTGTGTAAGAGGCACTTTCTGTTTTGGGTAAATTGCCGCCGAGGTCCGAAGACTTATTTGCCTTTTTGCTCGCTATTTTGATACTGCTTGTGGTGTCGCTGCTTTTGCCCACGGCTGTACTAGGGGCCGCCTGGCTGGCTAGTGGCGAGCAGAGTGATAGGTTTAGAGAGAGAGCCAATGCTCCTAGAGCTATTTGGCGAAAGTGTTTGCTGAGGCAATTATTCATTTGTTGGTTGCTTTCCGGTGTTGATTTCCAGTGCTCGTGAAGGTCAATAAGACTTCTACATGTTGAGGACAAATTTTAGAGGAGTGGGTTTTGTGTTTTTTTGCTCATGTTCATCGGCAAGCGACGTGATGCCTAGAGCAAACGTTCCAGAATTGGAAAAAACTAAGCTGAAAGCAGGGCTTGACAAGCTGCTTGACCTACTTTAGTTTGCCAAGACTTTACTACATCGAGCCCTTGCAGTAGTACCGGACTGACAGGGATGTTAAACTTTTCATTCACTGGTACTTCTTCTGATTAGGCCTTAGACCGACGATTGAAAGACTTAAACTCTAGCTCTTCCCCATTGCCTCCAATCGCTGGTGTTGTTCACACTGCGCCTACAATCGAGTGGCATCGCACGTCTGATGATCTGCAGTTAGCGTGTCGCACCTGGAAAGGTAAAGTCGGTTTTCCTGTAATCGTCTATCTACACGGCATTGAAGGCCATTCGCAGTGGTTCGAGAATACTGCCTCGGCTCTAAACCACCATGGCATGACTGTTTATGCTCCGGATCGCAGAGGCTCGGGTCTCAATCCCCGCGATCGGGGTAATCTTTCTAGCTATAAGACATATCTTGCCGATATTGAAGTTTTCTTGCGTAAAGTAAGTTTTGATCATCTAGGACATTCACTAATTGTTCTAGGTAATTGTTGGGGAGCCAAGGCGGCTTCACTGATTTGCCAGAGCGACTATAAACCTACTTCTGGCCAAGAGCTCAATTTACCTATCGCAGGTTTGGTGCTGTGCAGCCCCGGTATTTATACTAAAGTCGATTATGGCATGGGCACTAAGTTTCAGATTGCCTATTCATCTTTTGTTGATTCCGGCCGCAATCGCAAATGGCCGATTCCGCTGGAAATTGAGATGCTGACTAATAACCCGACTTTTCAGGGCTACCTAAAGCGTGACAGCTTGCGTTTAACTGAGGCCACGGCAAGCTTCTTCGTCGAAAGTTATAAATTGGGCAAGCTGGCTGAGAAGGCTTCTTCTTCTATCGAAATGCCATTATTGGTTTTGCAAGCTGGCTCTGATCTCATTGTTGATGTCGACAAACTGCAAGGCTGGTATGCCAAAGCCAAGTCTACAACCAAAGATTTGCGTATTTTCCCAGATGCGTCACATACACTCGACTTTGATTCGACTTGGTTCAAAGAATACGTTCATGTGCTGAGCGAGTGGATATTGGCTCAGTGTCCGGTTGTGACCTAATTGTTGGAATTCGAAGCTTTTGGAATTATTGTCTTTATGTTGATTCGTTCAATTAAGTCGCAGGCCGTCAGGCTGCCTTTTCGATTTTCTTTTGGCCATGCTCTTGCTAGCCGGAACTTTTCGCTCAATGTCTTAGTCAAAGTACAAGTCGTACTTGAGGATGGGCGTGAAGTGATTGGTTGGGGAGAGTCTGTACCGCGGCAATATGTCACTGGCGAGACCATAGCCAGTGCTTTAGCTGCCATCAACTACTCTTATGCACCAGCACTGAGCGGCCAGTTTTTCGCCAATGCTACAGAATTGTTGGCTGGTTTGGCTCAGATTTTTGCCGCCAATGACCTTGAGCATAAGTCTGGTGGCGCTTCCTTCTGTGCCTTAGAGTTGGCATGCCTAGACGCTCTTGCTAAAGCAGAAGCTCTAAAGTTTTACCAACTGCCAGCGCTGATTTCGCAATCAGACATTTGGCAGCCGGCTAAGTCTATGAGTTATGGCGGTGTAATTCCATTTGGCAAGAAAGCGATACTGAAGCTCATTTTGGCTGGATATAAACGATACGGTTTTAAGACCGTTAAGCTCAAGGTCGGTGGCTCGCTCAATGACGATGTTGCCAGAGTAAAGTTAGCTCGTCAGATTTTAGGCGACGAAGCAACTTTGCGCATTGATGCTAACTGCGCTTGGACAGTGGATCAAGCTAAGTGGAGCTTAGCTGCATTTAGGCCTTATAACATTGCTTCATGTGAGCAACCGCTTGCTGCTTCTGATTTGCCTGGCCTCAGTGAACTGACAGCCACTGTGCCCGAAACAATAATGGTTGATGAGTCGCTTACGACTCTGGCCCAAGCACAAGAGTTAATAGACCGCAAAGCCTGCAATGCCTTTAATATTCGCTTGTCAAAAGTGGGTGGATTGGTTAGTGCCATGAAGATGGTAGAGCTGGCCAAACAGCATAATATAGAGTGTCATCTTGGTGCGCAGGTCGGCGAATCGGGCATACTGGTTGCCGCTCAACGCCATTTAGCCCTGGCTTATCCGCATTTTGCCAATGTCGAAGGGGCGATGAATCTCTTCTTGCTCAAGTCAGATCTTGTCAATGAAGCTATGACTGTTCCCTTAGGAGCCTGCGCTAAAGCTAGTGCCAGTAAAGGCTATGGTCTAGGGGTGAGTGTCAATGAGCGGGCGGTTGCTCAGCTCAACTATAACCACAATTTGAATGTCTCAGTCGGCGAGAGAAGTGAGTCTAATGCAACTCGGTAACCTAGACATCATGGCCGGCCAGGCGCTACGCCGTATCACCCATATCAGGCGTTTCTATAAGGGTCTGAAGGAACCGGGTCAGACCCAACTGGCTAAGCTTAAAAGTATAGTTGAGGCCAATAAGAATACTGCCTTTGGTCGTGCCCATAATTTCGCTAAGATCAATAACTACAACGACTTTAAAAATTTCGTTCCACCCAGTCGTTATGAAGATCTAGAGCCTTACATTGACAGGCTTCGCCACGGTGAAGGCAACCAGCTGACGGCTGAAGAGCCGTTTATGTTTGCCACTACAAGTGGTACTACGGCAACGCCCAAATTTATTCCAATTACTGAAGGACATTTGCGTGACTACACCCACGCCTTTCAGGTGCACAACTATCATTTGGTTGTTGATTTTCCTATGGGCGCCGCTGGAAAATTCTTGATTATTTCAAGTAATGACGAAGAGGGGCGCACCCCCGCTGGTCTCCCGTATGGTGCAGTATCAGGTGTTCTTAATCGGCGCCAGCCTAATATTATTCGTCGGCACTTTGCTCTCCCATATGAATTGTGCAAAGTCAAGAACGTTGACGCCAAATATTATTTGCTTTTGCGCGCAGCTGTGGCACAAGATGTCACGGCATTGCTTGGTTGCAATCCATCAAGCTTTATTCTTTTGGCCGAGCAACTGAAATTGAGAAGCGCTGAGCTTATTGAAGATATTGCCAAAGGCACACTTAATTCATTGGTAGATCAGATCGAGCCCCTTGATGATGATGTGCGCAGAGCCTACGATCGCTTTCTCAAGCCTGATTTGGCGAGAGCACGAGAACTCACGGCTTTGATGGCAGAGCACGGTACTTTGGTGCCTAAGCACGTTTGGCCGCGAGTCAATATTATGTCGTTGTGGAAAGGCGGGCCAATGTCTTTCTACCTAGAAAAGTTGCCTGAACTTTTTGGTCCGGTGCCCCAGCGTGATTTTGGTTATATGGCTTCAGAAGGTCGTGGCACTGTGCCTATTGCTAACAACGGCTCAGCTGGCCCGTTAGCGGTGACCTCACACTTCTTTGAGTTCGTAGAAGAAGATCAAATCGATTCAAGTAACCCTACTTTTTTGATGGCCGATCAATTGGCTGTTGGTGGAAGATACTATATTCATTTCACTACCAATGCCGGTCTCTACCGCTACAACATCAATGACCTGATGGAAGTGGATAGCATTATAGGTGCAACGCCAGTATTGAAGTTCGTGCGCAAGGGTGGCGGAGTCAGTTCTGTCACCGGTGAGAAGTTAACGGAAGAACAAGTGCTCACCGCTCTTGAGCAGGCCGTCAATCAACTCGGATTGCTAGAATTGAAGCATTTTACTGCTGAAGTAGCTCTGGAATTGCCACCATATTATCTTTGTTACGCAGAGACTGAGCGTGAATTGCCGCAGTCTGTCATTGATAGTTTCCTCCAAGCATTCGATCAATCATTGCAGTTGCAAAATCCAGAATATGCAGACAAACGGGCGACTAGACGACTCGGCCCCCCTCGCCTGAAATACCTCCCGGCTGGTACTTACACCAGACTGCGGCAACAAAGAGTTCATCAAGGGGCGCCCGAAGCTCAGGTGAAAATTCCACTATTGAGCGCGCAGGGTAATTTCTCTCACAGTTTGGAGATGCTAGTAAATCTATGAGTACTGACCTTAAAACCATCGGTGTGACTGGTGCAACTGGTTTGGTCGGACGGGCATTGGTAGCCGAACTATGCAAAACTTTTGCAGTGGTGGCAATTGCTCGCGACAACTCCGCCTTGGCCAGACTTGTAGCTTCAGTTGAATCTCAAGCGATTGTCAAACCCAGAGTTTGTCTGGCCGATGTTTGCGACTTACCCGCCTTAGAGCAAGCTTTTACTGGGTTAGATATTGTCATTCACGCAGCCGGTTTTGTAGACCCTTTAGCTGATCGCCAACTGATATTGTCTATCAATACTGGTGGCACTGCCAATGCCCTGAAAGCAGCCGACAAAGCCCAAGTGCAACAGTTTATTCAAATTAGTTCGCTCTCTGTCATCACCGGACAGGGCGACCAATATAATCTCGACGAATCTGCACCACTTCAGCTATGTGGCGAAGCCTACGCCGACTCTAAAGTTGAAGCTGAAAAACTGTTTGATGCCACAAATTTTCACTACAATTTTGCCTACACTATCTTGCGACCCGGCTTCATTTACGGACCTGGCGAGCGCTCTTGGTTGCCCCGGGTTAGTCGCGCTATTGCTTCGGGGCAAGCGATGTTGGTGGACGGTGGCAGAAGAGAAACCAATGTCGTATATGTTGGCAATTTGGTCAAAGCAGTGCAGGCTGCGATCTTGAATGAAGCCGCCTATGGTCAAGTGTTTAATATTACTGACGGTGAGAAGGTAAGCAAGAAGCAACTTTTTGATGCAATTGCTGATGGTATTGGCATGCCAAGAGTTAAAAAAGATTTGCCTCGTTGGCTAGTCAAGCCTGTATGCCAACTAGTAACTGCAGCCACTGCTAATAAGAAGATGAGCGCTGAGGCCCAGGCAAAGCTTGCCCGTTTCTCGCCGGCTGCTTTCCGCTTGGCTGCGGTAAATCAGGGTTTTAGTATTGCTAAGGCGGAGCGCATTCTAGACTATAATTCTAGCAAGCGCATATCTTTTAAAGATGGCATGGATATTACTATGAAGTCTGTCAAAGAAGAATCGAACAAATGAAAAATAGAACAGGAATACGCCGGGTAAGCAAAGCTGTATCTCGATTTACAGTCGACTATATGCGCCGTCATCGGCACCCGGTCAACGCCGCATTACATATCGTTGGCGTTCCTGCTGCATTTTACGGTTTTTGGTTGCTACTTAAGTCGCTAATCTCTCCAGCGTCTCCACGCACTCAGGGTACGAATTTACTGACCGGCATTCTCTGTGTTATCTTCGGCTACCTCCTTCAGTATCTTGGCCATCGCAGCCAAGGTAACGAAGTTGGTGAAGTAATTCTGATAAAGAAAGTGGGACGTCGCCTCAAGGCCAACATGAGTGGTACTGCGATTTGGCAATTACTCGGTGGTAGTGATCCCCGAAGCAAATCTGCCCGAGTTGACTCACATAAGGGCTCTTCTAGCTCTGGTAATGGCCACAAAAACGGTAACGGCCATAAGGTACCGTCGCTTACAAGTCACTCGCTGGTTTGGTGGAGAAAGGCTTAACGGTGTCTGCTCTAACTCGAGTTTTGGTTGATGGTGCATCTGGTTATTTAGGCAATCATGTTGTTGCAGCTTTGCTCAACCGTGGACTGGTTGTCCATGCCTTAGTTAGACCAAAGATTGCGGCCTCCGATCTAGAGTTTCTACAAGAATCTGGCGCTCAAGTTTTTGCCGCCGATTTAGCATCTTTTCATAGCAACCTATCTACAGCTCAGCGAAGCAAATTAGAAGAGGCCTTTACTGGCGTTACTCATGCCGTCCACTTGATTGGTTCTATTGCTCCAGGCAAGGGAGAAAAGTTTAGTCAGCTGCACCACGATCAAAGCAGTGCTTTTGCTAGCTGGTGCGTGAGGGCGCGAGATGTCGGTGGATTTGCCCGTGCTGCTATGGTAACCGCCCTTGGTGCTGATCAAAATGCCGCTAGTGAGTATTTACGCAGTAAACGCGAGGGTGAATTGGCTCTTTTGGCAGAGCTGGAGCCAGCCCATATAGCTTCAAGCATTTTTCGGCCATCACTGATTGTTGGTAGGTCAGTAGGAAGACGCGATAGTAAGTTGATCAAGCGCTATCGAGAGCTGGCTCGAACAAGGCCATTTGTGCCGTTGATCAATGGTGGTCGTAATTTAGTGCAACCAGTCTTTGTCGCCGATCTAGCTGAAGCAATTGTTGAACGTCTTTGTCAGCAAGCTAGTGATAGCACGGTTAACAGTGAAACATTTGAGATTGGTGGCGCTCAACCAATAGCAATGAAAGAAGTTGTGCAGGCACTAATGACAGCTTTAAATATCAAAAAATCTTTCGTCGATATTCCTCAGCCTCTGGCATTGGCAGCCGCTAAATTGATGCAACGTGTGCAGGATGTACCTCTACTTAGTGTCGACCAAGTGCGCATGACTGGTTTTGATAATATTTGTAGTGAAAACGCGCTCACTAGAATTGTCGGTCGGGCACCCACGAGTTTGAGCGAGGCCCTGGCCACCTATCACAACTGGAGCGGAGACTAGTTGTGACGGCGGCGGATAATTCTTCTAAACGAGTTCTGGTAACTGGTGCTAGTGGTTTCATAGGCAGCCACCTAGTACCAAAGTTAGCAGCTCGCGGCTATCAAGTCAGCACTCTGGGCCGCACCAGTGGCAAACCCCATTTTGAGTCATTGGGCGTCACACATATCTGCGGTGATGTGACAAACTACGAGCAGGTTTTGGCCGCCACTGCCAATCAAGATATTGTCTTTCACATGGCAGGTTTAGTCTCTTATCGCAGCGCCGACTTAGTCAGGCAGCGGGCTGTTAACGTGGAAGGTACTCGCAATGTAATGGCTGCGGCTCTAGCTTCAGGAGTCGGCCGAGTCATTCACACTAGCTCAATTGCAGCCTTCGGTATTCCGCCTGAAGGCACCATTGGCGATGAATCAATCACATACAATCTTGAAGGTCTTGATCTCAGTTATTGTGATACTAAGCACGAAGCCGAGCTGGTGGTTGAGGAGTTCTTTAAGCAAGGCTTGAACGTCATTACACTGTGCCCCGGTATCATATTTGGTGAAGGTGATACCCACCCCCACCACCATTTTATCTTTAGAGCTATGTCAAAAGGCTTCATGCTGGGTGTTCCAGCCGGCGGTACGCCTTATTCTGACATTGTTGATGTGGTCGACGCTCACTTAAATGCCATCGACTCCGGTCGCTCAGGGCAGCGTTATAGTCTCGTTTCTGCCAATTTGTCATATAAAGAAGCGGGCAACCTCTTCGCCAGTATTTATTCTTGTCGACCACCGCTTGCTGTACTGCCGCAGTCTTTCGTAATATTTGCTGGGCAATTTGCCGAAGAAGTCTTGCCTATTTTTCGCATTAAAACTGCTTTGACCAAGCAAGTCGCTTATCTCTCTAACTACAAGATTTTCTTTGACTGTAAGAAGGCTAGTGCCGAGCTAAACTTCAAGCCCACGCCCTTTAGCGAGACTATTCGGCGTACGGCGTCGTACTATTTGCAAACCTGATTTAGGCATCGACGAATATGAACTGGGCGTGAACTATCCGTGAAGTGTTCGTGAAGTATTTTTGGGGTAGTAGCAAACTGCAAAAGGTTTGTTAGACTCGGCTTTGTGGGGGTAGAATAAAGAAAGGATTTTGTTGCAATTTGAAGCTAAAATTGCAAATTGAAATGCATTCAGCAGGCGCTCAGTACAACTTAGAAGTCGAGGTATTTTCTTTTGGTCAGCAGTAGTATTGCTAGTTCTGGAGCCATTGGCCAACCCAGCGATGGCCAGAGTGAATCTACCGAGGCCGCTCACAGCGGGCCTTATCCCTGGATTATTTCGCCAATTTTCGATTTCATGTTTGTCTTTGGTGGTGGGGCGTTAGCACTGCTGGCTCTTAACTATCTCTATCTTGGTTGGAAAGTGCCAGACGGGGTGATGACTAGTCCTGCGGCCTGGTGGTTGATGACCGTCGGTTTCTTGTCACAGCATATTTTCGCCGATTCTCATAACTCGGCGACCTATTTGCGCATCTGGGGTAGTGATGAAGACCGAGCCAGATTTAAGTTTCACCGTACTTGGCTGGCTTACTCAACTATTCCGATGTTCATAATGGGCCTCACCTTGCCTGGGCTCACCGGTGCCTTTGTCTATATTTACCTGATCACTGTTTATTGGCACTACGTTGCTCAATCGTTCGGTATAGCTCTCATCTACTGCTACAAACGTGGCTACTTCTTCAATAACCTTGAGAAAGAAATTTTCCGCTGGTTTATGTTCTCAATGGTTGGCTACACCACTATTCGCTTCCTTAGCTTTAGAGAACTGAGTCCACGCAACTGGTTTGGCGTTGATATGCCATTTTGGGGCCCTTTACCGCCAGTTTTCTTCAACATTTCACGCTTTGCTTGCGTTGGCATGACCATTGCTTTTGTAGTGGTACTCGCGCGTAAATACTTCAAAGAAAACAAGTTCATGCCTTTGCCGTCAGTACTGATTGTCGCCACTGTGGCTGGCCTTGGTTTGAGTCAAGATGCAGCTAACTCAATGTTCTGGTTCTATGTGCCGGGCTTTTTCCATGGCAGCCAGTACCTGGCTGTGTGTATGGCTTATTACATCAAAGAGCGTGGCATGCCGCAGGGTATGGACACATGGGGCATCACTCAAGCGGCTCTGGGCTCTCCAGGTATGAAGTATCTGGGTCTAGTAGTGCTTTCTGGTTGCTTCTTCTATGTGGGAATTCCCCACTTCTTTATGCAGATTGGTTTCAATTATTCATTGGTAGCCGGACTGGTGCTGGCTTGTGTCAACTATCACCACTTTGTCACTGATGCTGCGATCTGGCGTTTGCGCGATCCGCGTTGTCGCAAGATCTTACTGGCGTAGAGAAATGCTTGATGGCGCCCGCGATGGAGGCTTGTAGAATTGGTTAGCACTACATTTCAATTTGATGGAGACGCTAGGCCAGCTCCAGAGAAGGTTGAACAGAAAGCTGTTAATACCCGCTGGATAGTCAATCCTGTCTTTGACACCGTGTTTGTTTTTGGTGGTGCCCTTTGGCTGATTTTTGCTCTGCAGATCTATTGGTTTCACTGGGACACTATTGACCCTGCCGCCGGTGGTTTAGCCGGTTCGACTGCTTATTTCCTACTTTTTGTCAGCACCTTTGGCTCTTACCTGTTCGCCGATTCGCACACAATTGCTACCTATGTACGAATCTACTCAACAGAAGAAAACAGGCAGCGCTTCAAGCTATATGCCTATTACTTACCTTGGTGTTCCGCCCTTCTATTCTCTCTTTGTTTGATTTATCCAAAAGCAGCAGGTTTTTGTGTCTATCTGCATTTGATGTGGGTCTTCCAGCATTACGTCGGCCAGACTTTTGGCATTTCACTAATCTATTGCTACAAGCGTGGTTATTTCTTCAAACCATGGGAGCGTGAAACTTACCGTTGGTTTATGCACTCCTTTTCGGCATACGTTATTAGCCGAATCTTGTGTTACCGAGAACTTTCACCTGATGATCTCTACGGCGTTAAATTGCCATTTTATGGTCTACCGTATCAACTGGTGAGCATTACCAAGATTGCCTTATTGGTGATGACAGTTGCTTTTGTCACAGTTGTGGTGCGCAAGTATATTGTTGAGAAGAAACTTATTCCACTGCCTACACTCTGTCTAATTTGTACGATTCTAGGAATCGGCTTGTCAACTGGAATGGCTAATTCGATAATTTGGGTTTACGGTCCTTCCTTCTTCCATGGAAGTCAATATTTAGCTGTATCTCTTGGTTTCTACTTAAAAGAGAAAGGTCTAGAAGAAGGGCGAATGTCAGAGGTCGGACGACACCTTCTCAGTGAATTTGTTAGTCCTGCTGCCATGAAATATTGGGGCATTGTGATTATGGCTGGTATCTTCGTCTATGTCGGTATTCCCAGCATTTTCCAAAATTACGGATACGGTTTTGTCTGGACTGCTACTGTTGTGCAAGCCTGCATTAACTTCCACCATTTCGTCACGGACGGGGCTATTTGGCGCTTGCGAGATTCAAAGTGTCGGGAAATCTTGCTTGCTTGAAGTGCAGATCGCCAATAGCTGCTAAACTTTCATAGGTACTAAAATTACACTGTTTTAGGCAGTGTGAGCCTGTGGCGCAATTTTACAGTTGCTTTCCATGAATGACCTGAAAAGGTCTTTGGAAATCTTGTAATTGTATTTTTAAGTGAGGAATCAGCTGGTGTCTCCGAAGAAATCGATTCTTTTCATTGCAGCTCTAATTTTGATTGTTGGCGGAATGGTTTACTACACCAAAACCGTCATTGAAGAGAAAATGAAGTTCTATCCTGAGAAGGTCTTCACTGCTGCCTTTGATGAACCCTTCAATCGAGCTACCGAGTTTGATGGTAAGCGGGTTGATGGCACACAATATGAGGCATATTTGCGTTTCAAGTATCCCCATGAAGCTAAGCCTCTGAATGAAGCCCAATATAAGACTGCTTGGGTCGGTGAGGCTCAGAGTTGGTTTGAATCGAAGTATCCAGGTCATCCTGGTTTGCAAGAAATCAATAGACTAAAGTTTCGCAAGCGTATTTCTAACGATCGAGTCACTGTTACCAACGAGTGGTTGATATACAATCCCCGTACTGACGATCATTATTACCGCATCTGGGGCACTGCTCGCTAGTTCTTTTGTATCTTTCGTTGGAGGGGTAATGCCTAAAGTTCTCTCTACTCTCAGCCGTCTTCCAGTTAGGCTTGCACTCTTGCTTTTGCTAAGCTTTTGCCTGCCGTTCAGTAGCGTCAAAGCCGAAGATAACAGTACTTTCGAATGTGGTCGCAATCTTTTTAAATCGGGCAAGTACAAAGATGCTTTGCCTTATCTCAAGAGTTCTCAGTCTATTTATTCTTACGATAATCGTGCCTTCTATTACGAAGCCCTTTGTTACCATCGCATGGGGCAGTTGGGCGCTGCGATGACAGCCTATCAAAATGTCATTGCTAAGTTCCCTGACAGTGAAGCGGCAGACCTATCAAAGAAAGCCCTGGCAGGCATGAGAGGTGGCACACCGCTACCGCCTTCGGGCGGCAGTCTAAACAAGCTAAAAACCTTAGCTGTAGATAAGTTGCCTGCTCAAATGGTTTTGAAGGTGAGTGAACAAGACGGTAAGCCCGTCGTAGAAGCGCTCGTCTCTGGTGCCAAAGTAAAATTTGTAGTTGATACCAATGTCGCCAATAGCGTTGTTGGTGTCGATATTGCAAAACAAAGCAAGATGCCTGATCCTGCGGTTAAAAGCAAGGATGAGTACAGTTTGTATGACATCAAACTCGATACCATGACTCGGGCGGCGTTTCCTCTGCAGATATCGAGCAAAGAACCGAAAATAGCTGTGCTCGGCGCAGACTATTTTGATTACGCCACCGTTGCTTACACTCCACCGGTGAAGAACCAGACCGATGGTACTACCGTTGCTGAGCCAACAGGTACATTGACTGTCACTCGTAAGGCTGGATTTCGCAATCCCTTTGAGAGTGGTTTGAAGTTGTTCAATGATGGAAAATACAGGGCTGCCTATCCACTCCTAAAGACTTCCTCTGTCAATCGTCCTCGCGATCCCAGAGCGCTTTATCTTCTAGCAGTTTGTTGCCAGCATATAAACAAGTTAGATGAAGCCCGCTCAGCTTATCGCAATGTCATGCAACGTTTTCCTGGTACCGAGGCCAGTACATTATCCAATTTTGCGCTTAAGGCAATAGATCCTGCTTATGCAGCTCAAGCTAGATCTCTAGCCCAAGCTGCTCAGGCAAAGAGCGATAAGTACAATTTGCTTGGAGGTGTGCCACAGGCTAGCAAAAAAGCAGAGTTTGAAATACCTTATACACCCGAGAATGGTTACATCAAAGTCACGGCTTTGGTAGATGGTCGTAACGTCGACATGTACTTGAATAACAACTATGGTGTCTGCGTATTTTCAAGCGACCAAATTCGCCAAGTTGATCCGTCATATTTAGAGAACGCTGGTGAAGGTTCATTCAAGCCAGTTGATCCCAATAATTCTAATAATTTGAGTCAGACAATTACTCGTCCATTTCGCTTGAAGCGGGTGATCGTAGGAAAGATTGAAACAAGTAACGTAGCTGCACAACTTGTGGACAACGCTAGTCGTATCGGGGCTACTTGGGCAAGCACCGATCGTCCGTTGCTGGGTGTTAGTGCCACTCAAGGTTGGCGCTATGAAGTGTTACCGAATAGACGCATGCTCCGATTTATCCAACAGAATTAAGACAACGTGAAGCGGTTAGACTTATCCATATTCTGTGCTGTTGCATTGATTGTTGTCTTATCTCTGCGTATGCTCGCATCAATTTTGCTGCACCCACTGCGGATAGGATGGGACCCTGCTTTGCACCTGCAATGCGCTCAGCTTATTGCCGCTGGTGGTTTGCCCTATGTTGATATGTTTGATGTTAATCCACCATTGATTTGGTATCTAGATGTTCTGCCGGCAGTTATCTCTTCTCTCTGCAATGTTCCAGTGACATTGTCATTCAACCTTTTCATGTGGCTACTCATGGTGCTCTCTTCTGCCCTCTGTGCCTACATAGCTTTGACAAAACTTGAGAGTGGCAGTAGCTTGCTGACTAATTTAGGTCTGATTTTTGGTCTGCTTTATTTCAATTTCTTTTTGACCTTTGATTTCGGTCAACGCGAACAGATATTTGTTTTGCTGTATTTCCCTTTTCTGTTTCTGCGCTATGCTCGCTACAGTGGTGCCGTAATCGGTAAATCCGAAGCCGTATTTATTGGTTTGCTGGCAGGTGTAGGCATCTGCCTTAAACACTATTTTCTCATCAATGCCATTTGCGTAGAGCTTTTCTTGCTTTTAACTACCTCAAGAAAGAAGATCTGGTCTAATTTCTTTGCGACTGAAAGTATGTCAGCTTTCATTTTTGCACTAGGATATTTGCTGCATTTTTTCTTATTGCCTCAAGCTGTAAGAGAAAATTATTTCGGTTTCTTGGTGCCAGCCTTTGCCAGCGGCTATCAGTTTTGGGATACGTCATTGGCTGGTAGTTTAGGAGCACCAGATAAACGCGGTGTGTTCTTCTTACTTTCTTTGTCAGGACTTATGGCGCTGGCTTTTTCTCGCCGCAGTTCTTTGCTCGGCTGTTGTGCTGCTTTTGCATTTTCTGGTGTGGTGCCCTACCTCTTGCAATTCAAGGGCTGGGCTTATCAAGACATACCAGCATTTGCTGGTGCTGTGATTGTTATTTGTGGTGGCATCGCTGCCTTGATTGCAACGCTGCTTGAATTAATCAGCAAAGCAAAAAGAAACTCAGTCAAATATTCTTCGATTTTCTCGGCCACTTGCCTTGCTCTAATAGTTCTCATAGCGGGAATTTCGATTGTAAACGGCAGAGAAGAGTATGACAAAGTTAAAGCTGAACCTAACTTCCCAATGAGTAGAATTGGCTTTGCTGGTGACTCTCCGTATTCTGATATTGATTCTCCTTTTGCCACTATTATTCTTGCTAATGCAAAGGCCCGTGACTCAATCATTTTTATTGGTAATGCTGTTGCTCCCGGCTTTCCAGTCACTACTCAACTTAATGTCAAACCAGGGTCTCGTCATTTGCATTGTTGTATTCTTTCGGTCTTGCAGTACATCAAAGACGTGAGGCCAGCAAGCCCTGAGAAAACCAGATTGCTATCTTTTAAAGATGGCATTATTAAAGAATACATTGATGATATTGAAAAGAATAAACCTATTCTGATTTTTATGCAGAATAACCCGGCTTCTGAATATCTAGCTCCTTATAAATTTGAGCAATACCTCAAAAACTATAAAAAGATAGATGACGTGGCTGGCTATACCGTCTATCGATTGCAGGTTTGATTTGAGATGAAGAGACCTCGCTTTAACCTCATTCTTAGTAGTGTGATTTGTCTCTGCCTTTGGGCTGCGTTGACTGGTTATTTCTCTGTTCATCAGCTACTTGTGCCAGCCGAAGCCGCAATGCGGCTTGCCTGTGGTGCTCTCATTGCCGATGGGGCAAAACCATACATTGATTTCTTGGATAATTCATCGCCTTATGCTCTATACCTAGCAGCTATACCGCAACTCGTTTCTAGGCTTGTGTTCGTGCATCCTATTTGTGTTTTCAACATGCTTGTGGCGCTTCTTACTCTCGTCGCGCTTTTGCTGGTGCTTAACTGCGCCAGAGGTGATAGCCGGCGACTGCTTCTGGTGCAATATTGTCTGCCAGCCATCGTAATAGGCACTGCTCTAACTTTGGTTTATTTTCTCAATTATTTCGGTCAAGAAAGTGTACTTTTCTTTCTCCTTTTTCTGCCCTATCTAGTTCAACGTTATGCCTCTATTAGTAACATCAAGACTGACAATAGACGCCTCTCATGCTCGCCAGCTATTGGTGTCTTAGCTGCCATAGGCTTATTGCTTAACCCCATCTTTCTCTTGGCTCTACTCGCTGTCGAATTTACTTGTTTGATTGCACTCGGCGACATTTCGCTCACTAAAATCAAGACACAGTACCTCACATCTGAACTGAAGGCATGCCTTCTCAGTCTAGTACTTCTATGTCTTGGCCTTTTCTGTCTGGCACCAACAGTAGTGCATGAGTATTTAGGTCCGATTTCGCAAATCAATCAGTTGGCATATGAATATTATGAGAATGGTTTCTCGTATGTCGACAAGTCTCCTGACCGCCGCGATTTGGTTTATGCATTTGTAGTATTTTTTGTTCTAGCTCTTCCTGTCGCTGGTCATTGCTTGTTAACGCGACTAATGTGCGTGATGTCGGCATTCGGATTCAGTTATTTGGTATTTACCGGAACTCTTCTCACCCATCAAGGCATTTTGATGATTGCCTATTCGCTCACTGGTTTGTTGCTGGCTGGCAATAGATATCTTCGCTCTTTCTATTTGGGCAAAAGGATAACTGCTGCTGTTGTCCGAAAATGCGAAGATTGGCTTTCTGCGCCAATCGGTCGTAGTGGAACTCGCATGCTAGTGCTTTTGCCTATTTGCGCTATAGCCTCTTTTGTCATAACTTCATTTGTTAGTCTGAAGCAGGTTCAAGGTAAAGTTTTCACTCTCAGTGAGTTGGGTTATTATGGCTTTGGCTTCGAGCATGATCTCTCCTTCTTTAGTAAAACAGTGAAAGAAGCCAGTACCGCTCGCCAGTCGGTCTGGATTTATTCTGAGCAGATTAGCCCCGCTTTTCCCCTTCTGACCCAGTTGCGGCGCAAACCGGGCTTTCTAGTTTGGGGTTTCCCACTTCACACACTGAAGATTTTGCATGAACGTGGCACCCCCGATCAGGTTGCTCAATTAGCAAAGTTTGAGCAACGATTATATGAGCGGCTAAGAGCCGATGCGCTGTCACGAAATCCGCCGGTTTTGATTATGATTGAAGACGGTGAAGTTAGAGATCTCTTCAAAGACCACGGCATTACGGCAATCATCGACAAGTTTTATAGCGGCCTAGATCCTTGCTCACCGCTCAATGGTGATGAAATGGCTGTGCACATGCCTTATGAGTATCTCGGCTATCGAGTACCATTTTCGGTCGATAAGCTAAAGAAGTAGCTCGCGCACTTCTTTGTCTCGAATGCGCCAAATTAAGGCATCGGCAAAGAAGTGATGCATGTTAAGGCAGGCCCAGAGCATCGTAAGACAGATTGACTCTGGTACCCCGTTTCGGATCATACCTTGCGGTAACCCTTTGGTCATGAACATACCGAGCAAGACGACAATAAATAGATAACCTAGGGAGTGGGCTTTGAGAAACTCTTTAGCCACGCTTCCTTTAAGTTCTTGTCCATGTTCTTTAGCTCTTTCTTTTACAAAGTAGGCGTAAGTTACGGCTAGATATTGGCTAGAGTGATAAAAAGTCAGGCCAAGAAGAAAGAAAGCATCCCGTTGCGACATTGTTATAGCGGCCACTGAAACAATGGTGAAAATGGCGGGCAATGGAAATATTTCTTTAGTTCGCAAGAAGCGCCAGCTTAGGGCAATAATTAGGCCGACGGTGCAGAAAGTGAAACCAACTAGGGCCAAATACATGGGCCAGAAGGGGAGCGGCCCCCAAAAAGGTACTTCCGCTCCTAGCAAGTTATCTAAATGTCCGAATGCTGGCAACGTGAACATGCGCAGTATCACAAAAAATAGAAGCAAACGTAGCTGCCACTGTAATAGGCCTCTCTCGAGTTTGCTCAAGCTGTAATGACGCTTCATGCAATAAATCATTATGATGCCGAAGGTCTGCGCTATATAGTGCTGGATCACCCAAACCAGAGTAATCTTAGTCATTAGCTGGGCAATGGTGGTGTTAGTTAGACCAAAGTAGGCCGCCACTATGAGCAAAACACCCCAGGCAATTACTGCAATACGTACAGATTTCGGCGTGGTGCTGCTTTTGAAGACTCTGACTAAGGTGGCTGGACCATGAGCTTCACCAATAAGCAGGGAGCCCCAGAATAGTATTCCAGCTAAAATAATTGATTGGTAGCTCTGCCCATCAGGTTTTACACCGAGGGCCTCGACCCCGGCTAGAAGCCACATTAAGCCGCCACAACAAAATAGATAGTCTAGAGCTGGTGTAAGAATCCAAGGATGTTTTTGACTAGTTTGAGGAGCAGGTTCTGACGCAACTTGTCCTAGCCCTTTTTGCTCTGCAAAATTGAAGTCAGCAGTTCCGTGCATCACAGGCCATCCGATAGTCTAAGCATAAATGGGTATCCTTATCCATTATGGCTCACGACAGACGCGATTGAGTGATTTATCTATGGTTTGAGCACGTAGCCTAAATTGTTCTGCTGCTGGGGCGTCATTGAGATCTCTGCAAGTAAGAAATAAATTCCATAGAGTAGGAGTAGCTTTTGCCGTATTTCCTTGATTTGTTTTGTCTAGTATTGCTAAGGCTTGCTCAAGATATTGGCGAGAAGTCTTAAATTCTTTCATTCTCTCGCTTGCCTCATCCTTGCCCATACCGATGAGATAGTGCATCAGACCCATATTGTTTAAATCGCGAATGATGCGAGGATCATTGGCAGGCAAAAACTGTTGGTCATGCTTTAGTACGCTTTCATAGCAAACAAGAGCGGCACCTTGACTGTCTAAATTGCGATGAGCATTGGCCAAATGTAGGCTGGCATCAGCCCATTTTTGGTTATAGGCGTTGTTTACTAATCCCCAAGTTAAGGCAAGCTGATCTTGATATATTTTTGCAGCTTCTTCGAATCTCAATTGGCTTGTAAGAGCCTCTGCATAAGCATTGCCGGTTGCTAGACGTTGATCTATGGTGCTAGAGGAATTTTTTTCTGTGGCTTCGAAATCTCGCAGTGTGCGCATTGTGGCAAGAGACAAGCCATTGTCGTAGTTGTTTGCCTTTTCTTCTTCTATGGCAGCTCTTTGTTTTGGATAGGTCGTGCCGATCACGGCAACAAAGATTGCCACTATCAATAGTATTTTGAAGATCGTCCCTGTCATTGAGCTACCTCTTTGGTTGAGCCCAGTATGAGCTTGCGATTAGCGGCAATGGCTTGGTATATCAATTCGGCAAAGAAGCTGACGACAGGAACAAACAATACCGGCGCCAGAGGCCAGAGAAGAGGTGTACGGAGACTAATAAAGCGAAAAGCTTTAAAGCCGCCGAGCCAGTTACCATCACGTTTTTGCAGTAAAATTTCTTTTTTTGCTTGCTCGCGATCTAGTTTTGCATTGGTCAGTTCTTCGTCATTGTCGTGATCCGTCGTGTCTAGGGGCCTGATACGACCGAAAATATCGAGGCGATGAATCAGGCCAATGGTTCTAATGCAGAGTATGCATGACCCGTCAAAGGCTAGCTTGTATGGTTCGCCAAAGCGCTTTTTGATTGTAGATTTTACCCAACTCCATGAGCGAGTCAAATCTTCTGGATAGACGAAGAGCAGGTAGGTAAAGAGAAAAGACCATTCGAACATGGGTAAATTCATGCAATATTCGATGCCGAGGTGCAAGCTGATGCCTGCCGCTATCACCCAATAACGAGCTGGACGCCACCAAATAAATGTAAACAGGGCAAACTCGATAGCTAGTGTCCCCCAGGTCAAAAGCATGTAGATAGGTAATTGGTCAAAAATATGCGGTATCGGAAAGCGCATGAGATCGTCGTAGCGGACGGCATAGTAAACCGCTGTACCATCATTCCATTTCTCGCCTTCCATCTTCGAGTACCAGGTGTGACCGTAAGCGATGCAAATTTGAATCTGCAACAACCGCTGTGCCCAAGGCGCTGAAAGACGAGCGCCAAAGCCAGTCTTCCGCCAGTCTTGGCGTGTGGCTTTGAGGAGGTTGTCTAAAGATAGGGCGTCACCAGCATTTGATAGCGCTAAGCACATCGTGGCTAGGCGCAAGTAATTGTCTCCAGCATTCTGATTTAACTGAAAATGGTGAGAGAACGACATCAGCAGTAAAAACGTAACCCATGAGCTGACACGGGTACAAAGGCCTGTCATCATCATAAATGTGGCTGCCACCATGACCCAGAAGGCGCCATAAATATATTTGTCGTTATCCGGTAGCGCTGCCATCAGATCAAAATAGTATGTGCTATGCCAATAAAGACTCATCATGTCTTTGATCGGTACCAACGAATTTTTGCCATAGTACAGATCGAAGTCTGGTAGCAGATGTATCAGCATATTCTCGAGCAAGATAGCACCAAATAAAATGCGAAAAAGTGCCATCGCCACTGGTGAGGTTGGCTCGAACCAAAATCTATTCCAGTTATCAATAAATTTGTGTTTTACCTCAGGTGCATGTTGCAACTGCGGAGCTTCTGTTGGCGCTATTTTAGGCGGAGATTCGGTCATCACTCTCTCTATTTAAGGTCATTCGGGTTGACTTTGTAACTGAATAAGATTGCTTTTCTTGTGTGCGCCGGAAGTTCGTCGCGGTAGCACCAATGTTGATAATCGGGTGGAGGTGTGTCGGCTGAGTTTAGTAACATCGTGACCCGTACAACTGGATTGCTTGGGTCACTATTGGCTCGCGCTAGAAAGCGGGCAACGCTAGGTCTAAATTGCCCGAAGGAAGCCCACGAAATATTGTCGCCAAATAATTTTCTTAGCTTCTCTCGTCTAAATTTGGTGATCAGATCTAGTTTTTCCATACGCGGAAACTCGTAGCATTTGATCGTGCCATCAGAAAATTCAACAAGAGCACAAAGGTGATAATTGACGTTTCGTACTTCCGGACAGAATAATGTCCACCACTGTGTCCAGCCGGCAGTGAACATTACCGGACCAGTGTAGGATGTGATTACCTCTTTAGCTGGTATCCATTCGGGCAAAAGCCAGCTACCAACTACTATCATGAAGGTCAAAAGAAAACTTGATACCAGCACCTTATGACTAGGTGTTAGCGATCCAGCAGAGGGTGAATAATTACACGCTTCCCGAAACGAAAATTTTCGTGTGCGTGGAGATGTTGATTGCACTGTCCCCTCCAGCATTTCAGATGTGAATTATCTGAATACATAGAACTTACCCAGAACTTGCCTCAAACTAGACAGTTGCTATTGGTCTATCTGCAAGTTTATCATTGAGTCTATGAAGCAAGTTGTTTTAAAACAGAAGCATCTTTATGTCGGATAATAAACTGACGTCACCACTTTTGCCAGGGGCACCGCTTTCGTTTGAGGAAGCATTAGAACGCTCACCAACAGAGGATCTTCGTGCAACTTCACCTGGCTCAAATGTAACTTTTGAGCGCACAGTATCCTCACTGGTAATTATTGGTTTCCTATCGCTCGCCACTATCGTTGGTGTAGCCGAGTTGCCGATGGTGCCAGAAAGTATCAAAGGAAATTTAATATCTCTTGGCGCTCCAATTGGGATGAGGCAGGGCTGGAGAGTGTTTTCTCCGGAATTGCGCTCCCGTAATTGGCACACCTTATGCATTATCGAAATGCAAGATGGCACGCTAAAGGCAGTCGAACTTCCGCGCATGCAGAAACTTTCTTTGTTAGAGCGTTTCATTCACTTTAAGAAAGAAAGTCTTCTCGGAGACCATCTACCTAACCATATCTACAAGCGCTTCCGGCCTGTTGTTGCTCGATATTATGCTCGTGCCAACGCTGGCATTAACAAAGATCGGCCTGTGCGTATCAATTTTGTTTTTGCTTCAGTTCCTATCCCGCCTATTGGCTCCACTCACTGGACCTATCGAGATCAACTACCCGAGCACATTTTCAAGCAAGTCTATTTTTCGTACAGTGTTAAAGACGAAGATCTGAAAAACTAAAAAACTGAACTATCAAAAAGCAAAAACCCTGGCGAGCAGTGCCAGGGTTTTTGTTTATTGCTCCGCTTTTTGATCTTAGGTCTTAAGCACCGACGGTGTATTGACCAGTCGGACCACCAGGGCCAGCAGGACCGTTCGGACCACCAGGGCCGCTTGGGCCACCGGGACCGCTAGGACCAGAAGGACCACCAGGACCGAATGGACCACCAGGACCTTGAGCTCCCGCAGGACCACCAGGGCCAGAAGGACCGCCAGGGCCAGAAGGACCGCCAGGACCGGAAGGACCGCCAGGGCCGGAAGGACCACCAGGGCCACCAGGGCCGGAAGGACCACCAGGACCACCAGGGCCACCAGGACCGGAAGGACCACCAGGACCGCTAGGACCTTTAGGACCACCAGGGCCAGAAGGACCACCAGGACCGGAAGGACCACCAGGGCCGCTAGGACCACCAGGGCCGGAAGGACCACCAGGGCCGCTTGGGCCACCAGGGCCGCTAGGACCTTTAGGACCACCAGGGCCGGAAGGACCACCAGGGCCGGAAGGACCACCAGGGCCGGAAGGACCGCCAGGGCCGGAAGGACCGCCAGGACCAGAAGGACCGCCAGGACCGCTAGGACCTTTAGGACCACCAGGACCGGAAGGACCACCAGGGCCGGAAGGACCACCAGGACCGGAAGGACCACCAGGACCAGAAGGACCGCCAGGACCGCTAGGACCTTTAGGACCACCAGGGCCGGAAGGACCGCCAGGACCGGAAGGACCACCAGGACCGGAAGGACCGCCAGGACCAGAAGGACCTTTAGGACCAGCAGGACCACCAGGGCCGGAAGGACCTTTAGGACCACCAGGGCCGGAAGGACCACCAGGACCGGAAGGACCTTTAGGACCAGCAGGACCACCAGGGCCAGAAGGACCACCAGGGCCAGAAGGACCGCCAGGGCCAGAAGGACCTTTAGGACCACCAGGACCGGAAGGACCGCCAGGACCGGAAGGACCGCCAGGGCCGGAAGGACCACCAGGACCAGAAGGACCGCCAGGGCCGCTAGGACCTTTAGGACCACCAGGACCGGAAGGACCGCCAGGACCGGAAGGACCGCCAGGGCCGGAAGGACCGCCAGGGCCAGAAGGACCACCAGGACCAGAAGGACCACCAGGACCGCTAGGACCTT